>CAVSSK010000013.1:0-26324 GCA_963730395.1 uncultured Acidimicrobiaceae bacterium
CATCTATGACATCCATCTCGAGATCGTCGGCGAACGAGGACTTCTCGGGTTGTCCCCCGTGCGGGCAGTCCGCCTGGGAGATGCCCTCGTCTCCGAGGTCCAAAGAGCGGGGACCGTTGAATAGGGCGGGACCTAGTGACTAAGGGTTTCCAGGATGCGAGTTTGCTCCAGCCGGCGAAAGATTGAGTGGACATGCTCCAATCACCGGAACGGGCCGTCACCAGTGAGTCGATCAGTGTGCACTGTGTCGGAGCAGCCACCCGATGCTGCGGGGCTCGATGAAACCACCCAGATGGGCCGGCCTAAGCCGGCCGATGTGAAAGGAAAGAGATCCATGCCAGACTCCCAAGAAGGCAATTCTGATGGCTCGATCGATGAGCGTCACTTGCTGTTGGTCGGTGCCGGGCCCGGGCTCGGAATGGCCATCGCTCGCCGTTTCGCCGTCGAAGGCTACGGGGTGACCTTGGTGGCTCGCAGCACGGACGGTCTTCGCGCACTCGCTGACAGCTTGAGCGACACGGGCACCATGATCGACACCATCGCGGCTGATGCAAGCGACCCCGAGGGCCTCGGAGAGCGAGTGAGTGTGCTCTACCGGGGCCGGGGTGCACGGGGTCTGATCATGTACAACGCGGTCATGGGCGCTCCGGACGGGCTGCTGAGCTCGAGTGTCGCCCATTTGCTGGAGGCCTGCACGCGGTCGACGTGGTGGGTGCCATCGTCGTCGCACAGGTCGCCGCCCTGACTATGCGAGCCGCGGGCTCGGGCACCATGATCGTCACCGGCGGCGGGTTTGCCGATCACCCGATCCCGGCTCTGGCGACCATCTCCCTCGGCAAAGCGGCCCTTCGCTCTGCCACGACCATGCTCGGGGCGGATCTGGCACCAGACGGCATCCGCGTGGCCACCCTCACCATCGACGGGCAAATCGTGGCTGGTACCGCCTTCGACCCGGGAAACATCGCCGAGCGCTATTGGGATGTCGTCCATTCGGAAGATCCCTGGCAGTCGGAGTTCCGCTTCGCCGGCGAATAGAGTTGTGGCGTCAAAGCGAGTTGCGGTCGTCATTGGGCGGGGCAAGGCACTACGGGTCCGCCATCGGAGATGCCCTGAGAGTCACTGGACCGGGTATGTGAGGGATCGCTCGGTTGGTCGGAGCAGTTGTCGCTCGAGACGGATGACGGTGTCTATCTGTGGAGACAAGGTCACCCGATGACCACTATCAACCTGGAACCGTCGGCCAAAGAGCCGGCGGACGGCGAGCTTCGGCGAATCTTCCCCCGCCGCTACAAGTTCAATTCCGCGAGCTGTGTCCGTGACTTGACGCCTAGCTTCCGGAACGCCTTGTGCAGGTGATACTCGACCGTGCTCGGGCTGATGAAGAGTTGGGCAGCGATCTCTCTGTTTGTCCTTCCCTGGGCCGCGAGGCGGGCGACCTGTGATTCCTGCGGGGTGAGTTGGTCGAGCGTATCTACGGTTCGTTTCCGGGCTTCGCCGCTCGCCTGCAGCTCGACCCGAGCTCGCTCGGCAAACGCCTCCATTCCAAAGCCGGTGAACATCTCGTGAGCGATTCGCAGCTCGTTACGAGCGTCCAGGCGACGACGCTGACGTCGGAGCCACTCACCGTAAAGTAGGTGTGCACGGGCCAGGTCGACAGCGACCCGCGTGCGCGCGAGTCGTTCGATGGCCTCGGCGTAAAGGTCATCGGCGCGCCCGTCATCCACGAGCAGTGCGTGTGAGCGAGCGGCGATCCCCAGGGCCCAATCTGTCCCGCTCGCCCTGCTCCTGTACGTCAGCCGCCGATCGGTCTCGGCGGCGAGCTCGAAAGCTCCAACTCGCACGGCTGCCTCGATCAGCTCGGGCATCGCCCAGTTCGAGGGGACCAGCTCCGTGTGACCAACCACCCGGCGTGCCGCCGCCAGTGCCTCCGCGTACCTTCCGAGCCCGTTGTAGAGCACGGACTCCGCCCAATCCATGAACGCCAGACCAGCCCCCTCTCCACGCCCGATCACCTCGGCACGAGCGATATCGAATAATTGTCTCGTTTCGGCCTCACGACCGCGCATCGCCGCGAGGCTCACCCCGTGGTACGGAGCGAGGGGGCTACCGGTCAGCTCCGTTGCCTCTTGGATGGCCTCCTGCTGAGATGCAGCCAACGCCAGTTCGCCCGCGAACACGTGCATCTGTCCCCGGTGATCGAGTGCTATCGGCAGTTCGCTCAGCGCTCCGGTCTCGCGGACCAAACGAAGATGCAGGTCTGACAGTCGCTCCCAGCCTTCGTCATCCCAAAGATGCAGTGTTGCGACGGTCGCCCCCCACATCCAATGCAACTGCTCCGCATGCGACATCGTGCCCTCGATTGCGCTCTGTGCCTGGCGCAGAATCGGCACGGCGACCGGGTAGGCGTCGCTGAGAATGGCCACCAAACCGTCGAGCAGCAGGTCCGGTCCGCGTGGATACAGCGCTGGGGGCGCCGCACTCGCAGCCGCTGCTACCTCGTGTGGGTTTGCGCCCGGCCCCGCCAGCGGCCCGGCAAAGATGGCCGCGGTCAGTGCCTCCAGGAACGTCTCGCGGCCCGCTCAGGGTCGATTTCTCGGAACCGTTCAGCGGCATCGAGCAGCAACGTTGCAGCGTCGCCGCTACGCGTCGCGAGGAACGAAATCTGACCGCGGAGCAGTGCAGTCCTTGCCTGCTCGAGCTCACTGAGAACCCCTGCCTCAGCCGTTGCGACCAAGCGTAAGGCGTCGTCCAGCGCACCGGCCTGCACCTTCGCCTGCGCCCCGGCGAGAGCGCGCCCCTGACCTTCGCGACTCCTCGGGTGTCAACGCCGTGGCCCGCTCTAGGAACGCCGCGGCGGCCGTGTAACCTCCACGAGCTTGCGCTCGGGCTGCAGACTCCTCCAGCTCCGCGGCAATCTCCTCATCGGGCTTCTGTGCCGCCTGCGCCCGATGCCAGGCTCGGCGATCCGGATCGAGTTCGGGATCAGTCGACTCCGCGAGGTGCGGTGGGCCTCCCGTCGATCGTTCGGGGTGGCTGCCCGGTAAACCGCCGAACGAACCAGCGGATGACGGAACACCGCCCGCGGGTCAAGAACCAACAAGTCTTCGGACTCGACCGTGTCGGCAGCGGACTCTGGGATCCCGAGTCGCTCCGCCGCCCGCCACAGGAGCGCTGGATCGCCGACCGGATCGGTCGCCGCCAGGAGCAACAGTCGACGGGCATCGTCAGGAAGACCCCCCAGCCGCCGCGTGAAACTCCCCTCGATGCTGGCAGACAGGGGTACCTCCGGCAGGCCAAATCCGCCCGCCAGCTCCGTCGGGGTCAGCCCCCTCGGCAACTCCAGCAGCGCGAGAGGGTTCCCATGGGTCTCGACAACGATCCTCTCCAAGACGGGCTCGTCGAGCGGAGCCGGCAAGACCGACTCCAACAGTGCCCGCGTATCTCGATGCCCCAAGGGAGCGATGAGAAGCTCTGGTATGCCGCCGAGCGCGTCGTCGACTTGTCGCGTGGCGAAGAGGAGGACTATCTGCTCCGCCAACAGGCGGCGAGCCACGAACGCAAGGGCCCGCGCAGACGCGTGGTCCAGCCAATGTGCGTCATCAACAACAGCGAGGAGCGGCCGCTCCTCGGCCGCCTCAGACAAGAGGCCAAGCACCGCCAGCCCGACCAGGAACGGATTCGGCGCCGACCCCGAACTGAGTCCAAATGCGACGCCGAGCGCCTCATACTGGGGCTGCGGGAGACGGTCCATGAGGTCGAGGAACGGGGAGCACAGCTGCTGAAGTGCCGCGAACGGGAGCTCCATCTCCGCTTCGACGCCGGATGTCCTGGCGACCCGAAACTCGAGCCTGGCCCCGACGGCGTAGTCGAGCAGTGCGGTCTTGCCGACACCTGCTTCGCCGTGCAAGACCAACACGCCGCCACGCCCGCCGTCTAGTAACCGGTCGAGGATCTCTCGCTCGCGTTCACGGCCGAACAACTGCCCTCCTGGCGAGAAAACCTGTGTCGGGCCTTCGTTCATCTCGCCTGACATCATGGCTGAGAAACGGGTGTTCAGGCGTGCCGAAGGAATTCCACGACTAGGGAATTCAAGGATTCGAACACCTGGCAGTAGCGTTACGGTCCCACACGTGGAGAGTGGCCACAGGGGCGAGCGCTCGGTGGGCCGAGCTGGCACGACGCCTGAGGCATTCGCGGAGCGCGCCCCATGACCGCAGAGGCGCATCATGTCGGTGCGCCGATCCGAGGGCCGGCGTTCGGCCCCACGGTCGGCGAGAAGGGCTATTACGTCGGGCGGGTCGAGGGGAACCTCTACCGGGTCACGGACGGGACCTACCAATGTGCATTCATGACGACATGCGACGGCGTGGTCCTGTTCGATGCGCCTCCCACCATCGGTCACAACATCCAACGGGCCGTAGATGAGATCGCCACCGCCAACGGCATCAGCAACAAGGTGACGTATCTCATCTATTCGCATCACCACGCCGATCACGCCGGGGCGTCCTCATTGTTTGACCGGAACACCACTCGCGTCGGGCACGAGGAGACGCGAAAGCTATTGCTGCGTGACGACGACCCCGCGAGGCCCGCACCAGAAGAAACCTTCCAGGACCGCCGCACCCTCGAGATCGGGGGCGAGCTCATCGAGCTGGCCTGGCACGGCTCCAATCACTCGCCGGACAACATCTTTATCCATCTGCCCGGCCATGCCACGCTCATACTCGTCGACATAGTGAACCCAGGATGGGCGGCGGTCTGCCAAAGCAACCTGGCCAACGACGTACCCGGGTTCATCGAGGCCGCAGAGTACGCGCTCACCTACCCGTGGAAGCACTTCATTGGTGGTCACATGGGCCGGCTTGGGACACGCGACGACGTTGCAACGCACCGGCGGTACATGGCGGACATCGAGGACAGCTCACGAAAGGCGCTGGACACCGTCGATCCCACGCCGTATTTCGTCAAGCATGGCGAGGACACCTGGGCCGCAATGAGCGAGTATCTGAACGCGACCACCGCCGCCGCCGCGGCGCCGGTCATCGAGAAGTACTCGGGGGTTCTTGCGGCCGCAGACCTCTTCACTCCCGGTACCACGTTCCAGATCATTCAATCGATCCGCCTCGACCTGGGTTACACGTCGCAGGTTCACCCGTGAACAGGACGACAACAGGGCCAGGACGAGCCAGCTCGGCACTCGGACTATGGCTTTCCTAGATGCCAATCAAGGCCGCTTGCTCGCAGAATTGACCATCCACGAAAGGAAAGGAAGACGTTAATGACAAGCGAGCCGATGCGGGACCCGCTTACTGACCACCTGTTGACCCCGGCGAACAGCGCCTTGGCGGTCATCGACTACCAGCCGAGCCAGATCAAGACCGTGACGTCGACCGACACCGAGCTCCTCATCCGAAACATCGTGACGGTCGCCCGGCTTGCCAAAACCTACAGGCTGCCGATCGTGCTCTCGACGGTGAACGTGGCCGCCAACGGGCAGCCCCCGACCATCCCCGAGCTCAAGGAAGTGCTTTTCGACGACGTCGAGATCGATCGGACGCAGATCAACGCCTGGGAAGATGTCGAGTTCCGCCGGGCAGTCGAAGCGACCGGGCGCAACAAGTTGATCATGACCGCGCTGTGGACCGAGGTCTGTCTCGCGTTTCCGTCTCTTGATGCACTACGAGACGGCTATGACGTCTACCCCGTGGTCGACGCCGTGGGAGGGACTTCTCCAGAGGCACATCGAGCCGGTCTTAGGCGCATCGTTCAAGCCGGAGCGCAGCCGATCAGCTGGGTGTCCTTGGCATGCGAGCTTCAGCGGGATTGGGCTCGCTCGGAGACGGTCCCCGACGTCGTGGACATCGTCCTCAACTCCCGGCTGCTCGCGGGGGTCTGATTCGCCATCGGCAATCGCTTCTCTTATCGACCACCTGGACCAGCCTGGACCGTACGAAAGCGGAGCGATCCCGGGTGTTGGGGCCATTTCGATCGCTCGTCTGCTTGATACACCCAACTGACTCTCAACCAAAAGAACAAAGCCAAAGTGAAAGAGGAGAGACCGTGCTTGTAGCACGTTGTAGCACTCACCGGTGCATGGGGTTCGTGGGATCGCACGTACTCACTGAGCTACAAGAACACGACCACGAGATCACGGCGCTTGTCCGCGACGGAACCGGCCGACATGAGAGCGCGCTCAGAATCGGGGGAAGTCGGAGAAGCCCTCTGGAGAGAAGGAGTAACCGATGACCACATTGATGACGTTGGAGCACAGGGGCGAAAACGGGGCCCTAGTTGATGTGTCCAACTACGAACGGCGGTGGTGGATTCTCGGTGTGTTGGGTATTGCTCAGTTGATGGTCATTCTCGACGGCACCATCGTCAACATTGCGCTGCCCTCGGCTCAGCACGATCTGCACTTCTCCAACGCCGATCGTCAATGGGTCGTCACCGCGTACTCGCTTGCCTTTGGAAGCTTGCTCCTCCTCGGTGGCCGAATTGGCGACATGATCGGACGCAAGCGGGCGCTCGTCATCGGACTGGTCGGCTTCGCTATGGCGTCAGCCATTGGCGGTGCTTCGGTCAACTTCTCGATGCTCGTCATTGCCCGGACCGTCCAGGGCGCCTTCGGGGCCCTGCTCGCCCCATCGGTGTTGGCTCTCTTGACCACCACTTTCACCGATCCAGATGAGCGGGGACGGGCCTTCGGGATCTACGGCGCCCTCGCCGGCGCCGGCGGCGCGCTGGGACTCCTGCTCGGCGGCATCCTCACTTCCTATGCGTCGTGGCGGTGGACGCTCTATGTCAACCTCGTGTTCGCTGTGAGCGCCATCATCGGCGCCCTGCTCTGGTTGTCAAACGACGAAGGCGCAGACCACGACCCGCTGGACCTGCCTGGCCTCTTCTTGGTGGCCAGTGGGCTGTTCTCGCTCGTGTTCGGTTTCTCGCACGCCGAGACCACTGCGTGGCGCAATCCCTTCACGATCGGGTTCCTGGTGGCCGGGGTGGTCCTGCTTGTTGTATTCGCCTATGTCGAGACCAAGGCGAAGTACCCGCTGTTGCCGCCCAGGGTCGTGCTCAACCGAACGCGGGGCGGATCTCTATTGGCCTTGCTGCTCGCCAGCATCGGGATCTTCGGCGTGTTCTTGTTCTTGAGCTACTACCTACAGGGCACGTTGGGATTCAGTCCGGTGAAGAGCGGTGTCGCGTTCCTCCCCATGGTGGCCGCCTTGGCCGCCACGGCCCAAGTGTCCAACCGCTTCCTTTTACCTCGTTTCGGACCCAAGCCCATCGTGCCCATCGGGTTGCTCGCATGTGCTGCGGCTCTGTTCGGACTCCACCTGGTCGGGCTGCATTCGTCGTACGTGAGCCACGTGCTCCCATATCTGGTCGTGTTGGGAATCGGGTTCGGGCTGAGCGTCGCCTCCGCCTTCAGTACCGGCACCATTGGGTTGGCACCCCAGGACGCCGGCGTAGGATCGGCAACTCTCAACACGGCCCAACAAGTCGGAGGATCCATCGGCACAGCGTTGCTGAACACGCTGGCTGCTGGTGCGGCGACGTCCTACTTGGTCGGTAGGGCACTGACTCCGGCCAATCTCCAGGCAGCGCTGCTCCACAGCTACACGACCGCGTTCTTGTGGTCCTCCTTGATCTTCGTGGCCGGAGCCGTGGTTGCCGGCTTGGTGCTCCAGCGAGGCGGCCTGACCGAACTCATGTCTGAAGGCCAGGTCGAGAAGGTCGACCCAAAAATGGAGGAGCAGGCTCGAATCCACATCGGCCGCGTACGGATAGCTTGTCGGTGAATTCTCCCACTGCGCCAGAGGTGGGCGACCGAGAGCCGATCCGGTGGCGAGCCTGGGCTGACGTGACGAGCATCGCTCCGGCCTGTGGATGTGCGAACCTGACGGCGTGAAGGAGGTTCGAGCGCGATGTCGATGATCGACTACGACGCGAGGCCCGTAACCCCTCAGGTCCTGCTGGTGGGACACCGGGCATCTTCCGTCGGTTACAACATCCGCGACTTTCTCAGTCGCAATGGTGTCCCCTACGAGTGGGTTGATGTGGACGACGCGGCGCGGGTCGCAGCTTTGTTGCCCGCAGAGGAGAGGGGAGTTGAGCAGCTGCCTGTCTGCGTCCTCCCCAACGGAATGCGGCTCGCTCCGGCCACGCTGGAAGGTGTGGCGGCAGGACTGGGGATGGTGTCGGCTCCGTCACTATCGGAGTACGACCTAACCATCGTGGGCGCCGGACCAGCCGGGCTGGCAGCCGCCGTGTACGCCGCTTCTGAGGGTTTGCGCGCCCTGGCCATCGAAGCCGTGGCGCCTGGGGGTCAGGCCGGAACGACCTCCATGATCGAGAACTATCTCGGATTCCCCCAGGGGATCAGTGGAAGCGAATTGGCGACGCGGGCAACTGCACAGGCGAAGAGATTCGGGGCCGAAGTTCTTCTCGCTCGACGTCTCGTTGCCGTCACCAGGGACGGCCCAGGCTATGTCGCCGACCTTTCCGACGGCACAGCCCTGAGGTCACGGGCCCTACTGGTAGCCAGCGGTGTCGACTGGCGTCGTCTTGAGGTGCCGGGCATCGATGAACTCCTGGGTTCCGGTGTGTATTACGGCGCCGGCCCGAGCGAGGCGGTCACCTGCAGTGGGTGTCGAGTGGTCATTGTCGGGGGAGGGAACTCGGCGGGCCAGGCCGTCATCCGCTTCTCGCGCTACGCCTCGCGGGTGACCTTGCTGGTCAGGGGTCACTCGCTTGCGGCATCGATGTCCCAGTACTTGATCAGTCAGGTGATGGAATTGGGAAACGTCGAAGTTCGGACAAACACCGAAGTAGTCGGTCTCGAATCGGATACTCGTCTGCAAGCATTAGTTATCTCGTCTGGGGGTACCGAGGCCCGATTGTCCGCCGACGCGCTCTTCGTTTGCATCGGAGGGGTGCCGCGCACCCAAGGAGCGGCCAACGTGGGGCTTGCTCTCGACGGCGCGGGATACGTGCGCACTGGCACCGAGCTCAACTCATCACCCAACGCCCTTGACGGGTGGTCGTTACCTCGTCAACCTTTACCTCTCGAAACAAGTCTGCCAGGGCTGTTCGCAGCTGGCGATGTCAGGAGCGGGTCGATCAAGCGCTGTGCGGCCGCCATAGGCGAGGGGTCCATGGCGGTTGCGTTGGTCCACCAGCGCCTCGCTGAAGTCGGTCGTGAGTGACGTGGGTACTCCACCAGTCGCAGCCCTACCCGGGGACCCCTCGTTAGCGGGTCCCAGCAAGGAAGCAGAGGCAGAGTTCTCTCGAGTGGCTCCTAGAGAGGAAATCCGTGCTGTAGCGAACGCTCTCGAACGCAACGGAATCACTTGCACCGTGGTCGACTCCGCCGAGGAGGCGAGAAAGGCCGTACGCACCATCCTCCCGGTCGGAGCCGAGGTCTACAACAACACCTCCCGCACGCTTGAAGTCATCGGCGTCGCCGAGGACATCGAGCGATCCGGTCAGTATCAACCGCTTCGCCCACGTCTGTACCAGATGGATCGCGAAATGCAGGGTCGTGAGATGCGACAGCTGTCAGCTACGCCCGATTGGGTCGTCGGGAGCGTCCACGCCCTCACGGAGGAGGGTTCACTTCTTATTGCATCCGCGAGCGGGAGCCAGCTCGGTCCGATCGTCTCCGGAGCGGGTCATGTGGTACTCGTCGTCGGTGCACAGAAGGTCGTTCCCGACTTCAATACAGGACTGCGACGAATCTATGAGTACTGCTTTCCTCTCGAGGATTGGCGGGCCAGGCAGGCCTACGGCGTTCCGAGCGGAGTGAATAACCTCCTCGTCATCAACAGGGCTATCGCCCCTGGCCGAATCACCGCCATCTTGGTGAATAAACCGCTGGGGTTCTGACCCCGGCACCGTCCGCCCCCGCTGTTGGTGGGTGGACTGGTGCTGGGTTCGCTCCTGGCCACTGCCGCTTTGAGCCCTGAAGCCTCGTACGGTGGACCAGATTTCTACTGGGCATTCGGGACATTCGCGCCCTACGTTGCCGGAAGTGTGATCTCTTGCTCAACCATCTTCTTGGTGGCTCGACGATGGCATTACGGGATCGCACTCGCACTCCTCGCCGTTCCGTGGCTCGCCTTTCGCACCATCGACAATGAGCCCTTTGGGGTCGCGAGCACCGTCTTCCTCGTATCGATCGAATTGGCATGCGTCGTCGGTGTCGCGCTCTTTGGAGAGTGGTTGTCCTTCCTCAAAAAGGCCCCCGAGGCGGTCCTTTAGTCCACTCCGGAACCACATAATCGACCCGCCCGACGTTCAAACGATTGACTGTCTCAGCGACCCCGAACGCCGGGACGGTGCCACATTTAGATGTCTACGTACAGCTCGATCTCGTTCCCGTCCGGATCGAGGACGTGCACGCTTTTCGTAAAGGTCCGCTCCGCCTCGTAGAGGACGGGCGTTCCCGAGGCATGGAGCACCTTCCTCACGAGACTGAGCGTCTCGACTGATTCACCGACCTTGAACGCCACGTGAGCGAGCCCTGTGGCTTCATGCTCTGGCTTAGGGGAAGTCGGACCGAGCTCCATGAGGGCGAAGTCGTGATGGATCCCCGGTGTCCCGAGGTTGAAGAAGGTCATGCGCGGGTCCAAGTTCCGCGAGATGATCCGCATTCCCAACTGGCTCGAGTAGAACCCCTCGGACCGGTGCAGGTCGCTGACCTTGAGCACGACGTGGCCGAGAGCCTGTACTTGCACGATGACTCCTTCGCTCCGAAGCCGCTCAACGCGCGCCTGCCAAGACGCTGTCGCTGTCTTCGACGCTCATGGGCGGCCCGATCGGCCTGAGGTCGTGTGAGGAGGCGATTCGTGCGAGCTCGTCCATCGGCGGGAACGCCGGTTGATTAGGAACGACCGCGCTGTGGCCGGAGCGCCCAGATCGCGAATGAGGTCGCGAAAGCTGCTGTTATCGTGCACCAGCAGGATCCGTGCCTCTCGGTCACCGACCACCCGGAATGTATGCGGCACACCGCGGGGCATGGAGACCCAGTGACCGGCTCCGACGACGAGCTCGTCGTCACCACAGCGCACGACCATCTCGCCATCGAGGATGTACCAGGTGTCGTCGAGGTCGTCGTGGACATGCAAGGGGGGTGCGGAGCCGACCGGCAAGGTCATTTCGAGCACGACGGTGTCCATGCCCGGCGCGCAGCGATGTTCGACGACCAAGGTGTCGAGGAACCACCACGCCTGCGCTTGTTCGTTGCTGGGGGAATCAACAATTGCTGCGGTCATGGCGACCACCTCCTTGCGAGAACCCGTCCCGGATCGGGTAGTCAGGGCTCCTTACGATCTAATCGTATGGTAACCTTACGATTAATGTCAAGTGATTCTTTCGCTGGAGAACACCCCGGCGGTGAGCTACCCCGGTACGTCGGCGCCATGTTGCGCGTCGTCTGGCAGTGGGTCCGCGATCAGATGTATGCGGGTGTCGTTGCGGCGGGATACGACGATCTGAACGCCGCACATGTCGGGCTCTGGCGCTATCCAGGCCTTGACGGACTACGTCCGAGCCAGCTTGCGGACCTGGCGGGGATCACGAAACAGTCGGTCAACGACCTGCTCGGGCACCTGGAACGACACGGGTACCTCGGACGCGTGCCCGATCCGGCCGACGGAAGAGCCCGCGCGATCCGACTCACTTCCAAGGGACGGCAGCTGGAGCAGATAATCTACGCCGAGTCGGGGGCGGCCCAGCTGCAGATCGCCGGGATCTTGGGGCCGCGAGTATTTGCTCAGCTGCACAGCTCTCTTGAGCTGCTCACTGAGCGATTCACCGAAGCAACCGAGGACGACCAAGGATTCGCGCGTCACACTCCGTCGTAGGTTGAGAGATGCGACCACTTCAGGGGGAAACCCTGGTGTCCCCGTTCGCTGCCGGATAGGTGCGCACGTCAGATCTGAGCGACGGTTGGAACCCAGTGTCACAACGAAGATCTAGGCGCTACGCGGTCTGGTAGTACTCCCAGATGAGTAGTGATGAGACCGCAGCAAGCAGGTGAACGTGAGGAACTGCGAGGGCTTGCGGAGACACGACGAAATCGATCTGAGGTCCGAATAGTCCCTTCAGGCGGTATTCGACCATCCGATTGCCTGATCCATCTACTGCCGACATCAACCTGTACGGGATTTCTCCTCTTATCGGAAACGTGAATTCCCTCTCACCGAGGACCATCTTGGTGCCGGCATGACCATTGAAATGAACGCCACTCCTCCGGAGCGCCAACGAGCCCGTTCTGACATTGACGAGGTCCCTCACTCGAGAGCTGGCAAGGAGCTTCCTCTTGCCGACCCGTCGCCACTCATAGGTGCTGCCTTGATAGGAGGCGGAGCTTGGAAGCCGCGAAGTGAAGACGTAGCTTGGAAGCCGCGAAGTGAAGTTGGAAGAGAATCTGAAGCCAATCTGCTTCCGCCTGCTTCACTGCAGCCTTTCGGACCGCCGGCCAATTTTCTCTCTCCGAGCCTGATGGTGGCGGAGCAGGGGTCAGTTCGTGATACGGAGGAACTGGTTCGGGGCCTGTGTCAGAAGTCATCTGGATTCGATCCCTCTCGCCTCAAGGACCAATTGAACCAGAAGGGCACGAACAGACTGCCCCAAATCGCCGGCATTGGGTCATGCCGGCAGCCGTTCGTCGATCTAGCGTTGCGGCCATGGCCCGTGAGGGTGGCCCGAGCGACGAGGACTACGACAATGCCGTCCGCCTGGGTCTGCTCGGTCTGGCCGCAGGCGAGGACGCGGATGTGGACTCCATCATGGAGCAGCTGGCCGTCTTGCACCCTCGCAACAACACGTTCCCAGCCGAGGTCCTGCTCGAGCTGGCCGCCGAGGCCATCGAGGAGTCCGGAGCGTCACCAGTCGAGCCGATCCAATACGAGGGGATCCGCGACCGCCATCTCCCCGGGTACCACTTCCGAGGCAAGTCCCAGCAGCACAAGAGCCACTACGCGCTCATGGCCGCCGCCATGATCCGAGCCGGGGTCTATCCCGACCTCCTCGACGAAGCCCACGGGTGGGGCATCGACGACATGTGGACATACGCCTTCTACGCCCTGGTGCTTTACGGCCGGGTGGCGGCCGAGCGGACCGGACGTTCGCTCGAGGACATCGCAACCGACCTGGCCGAGCGGCGGGGCATCGACCTGGAGGGCTCCTAACCTAACCGCCGGCCACGAAGGCCACCACGACATAGGCGGCATGACGGTCGAAGTTCTCCCGCCGGCGGTCGTAGATGGTGGTCGTCCTCGGGTCGGCATGTCGTGCGGTGAGCTTCCCCCGCCTTGGCGGACACCGAACGTGAGACGCCGAGAGGCGTCTCTTGGACGGATGTCCCTATGCCAGTGCGCTATCCAGACGAGTTCCGCCAGCGGGCGATCGAGCTGGCCCGAACCGGTGACCAGCCCGTGGCCAAGGTGGCTGCCGATCTCGGCATCGCCACGTCGTGCCTGCGGCGGTGGATGAAACAAGACGACATCGACGGTGGCCGCCGGGCGGGGCTCGACACCGACGAGCGGGCCGAACTGGTGCGCCTTCGCCGTGAGCTGCGCACGGCCCGATGCTGAAGTCACCGTTCCTGAGGGGTCGGAGCCTGGCTTCATCGCACGGTACTCGATCACGCGAATTGGTGGCATCGGCCCATGGGCGACAAGCCCTGCGCTCTGACCCATTCAGGCGGTCGGCAGCGCCCAGTCCCGGCGCATTGGGGCAGTTGAAAATAGCCTCGCTACGCTCTGGTTGTGCCGACAATCAGTACAGGGACGATGGGATGGCTCCGCGCGTCGGTGGGTCTCGCTTTGATGGTCGCACCCGGCGCGCCCATGCGCCTGGCCGGTACCGAATCGCCGACAGGTGCCGCCCTCCTCCTGATGAGGACGATAGGCATCCGGGATCTCGTGCTCGGTCTGGGGACGTTGTCCGCGGCACGATCAAATGATCAATCCGATCCTGTCCGTTGGGTGAAGGCCACTTTGGCGAGCGATGCGCTGGACACGGTCGTCAGTCTGGCGGCACTGCGGTCGATTGGAAGACGCGATTCGCTGTTCGCCGCGGCTTTAGCATTCGGGTTCGTCTGCGGAGACCTTCAAGCGCTGCGAGCTGCCTCCGAACATCAGAGCAGCCAGCACGACACATAAGCGCAAACCCGATTTCCGCGTCGCTCGGGACGCGCACCTCCGATATGGGGCACCCTACGCTTGACCGGAAGTACCATCTGACGGTGCCCAAGACCTTCGAGATCATCTGTGAAATCGAGCCCGCCACTCGGCCGGATCTCACGCATGTGCGCCACCAGATTGGGGTGCTGAGTCCCGTAGCGAGCGCTTTCTTGATCCCCGACAATCACATCGGAAGGTCGACCGTCTCAAGTATTGCGGTCGCTCATGAGGTTCAGCTCATGGGGGGTCGCTCCGTAGCGTGCATCAACGCTCGGGACCGCAACGTGCTCGGCTTTCACCGGGACCTTCTGACGGCAACGGCATATGGAGTCAAGGAATTCCTATTCGTCTACGGAGACCGGCCGGAGACTGGGGCTCGGTCGGACGATCTCACGGTTCGCTCCATGATCGCCGAGGCACGACGGTTCGCCAATCGTCAAGATGTCGGTGAGGGGTTCCGCATCGGTGTTGCCACCGGCCTGCGGTCGATTCCGGCCTGGAAGCACGACGCGGATTTCTTGCTGGCTCAGGTCTCGTTCTCCGTGGAGGATCTTCTCCGTTGGCGCGCAACCTTCGACTTTGACGGTCACGTGTTCGCCGGTGTCATGGTTCTGCCGAGTGTCTCAATGGCGAGGAAGCTCTCAGCCGAAGTGCCTCAGTTGGCCGTACCTGAACCGGTCGTCCGGAGACTTGATGCCGACCGAGATGCCGGGGTAGCGATTGCGTGTGACTTGATCGAGCAGCTTCGAGAGTCTGAGGTGTTCGACGGCGTCCACCTCATTCCGGTCAATCGCTATCGGGAAATGGCGAGCCGACTGGAGTCGATGCTGTAGCCACCGTCCCGATGCGTACCGGGGCACCCAAAGGCAGTAGTGGCAAACTTGCAGACATGGTCCAAACGATCTCCGGAAAGCACCTGCTCGACCCCGCCGTGATCGCTGAGCCGTACGGGTTCTACGAGGAGCTGCGATCTGATGCGCCGGTCTGGGAAGTACCCGGCACTGGGATCTTCACGGTGGCCACATACCAACTCCTCGCCGAAGCCGCCGCCCGGGTGGAGGACTTTTCCTCGAATCTGAACTGCCTCCTGTACAGAGACGCCCAGGGAATGCCTTGTCGGTTCTCGTTCGGCGATGCAGGAGTCCAAGCGCTGGCCACGGCGGACCCTCCGATGCACGCACTGCACAGAGGCACCGTCTTTCCTGAACTCGTGGCCAAGCGTATGGCTGCTCTGGAACCCGACGTGGTAGAGATCGCCGAGGAGTGCGTGGGCCAAGCACTCAACGAAGGATCTGTGGACTTCATGGCCGCTATCGGCAACGTCGTACCCATCACGATGATCAGCCGCCTCATCGGTTTCCACGACAGTGACCTCGACCAGTTGCTGCGTGCGGCCTTCGACTCGACCGCCATGCTGGGATCGACCCTGTCCTACGATGAGTTGGTCGCCCACATCGCCCGGACGGGTGAAATCGAGGAGTGGGTATCTCGTCAGCTCTCAGCCGCCATGAGCGAGCCGTCCCATGACCTTCTCGGGGCCGTCGCCGAAGGTGTCGAAGAGTCAGGCGTTCTCCGAGGTCGAGGCCGTCGTCATCCTCCACACCTTGCTGAGCGCTGGTGGTGAATCCACGACAAGCCTGATCGGGAATGCTGTCCGTATCCTGGCTGAAGATCGAGAGCTTCAGAGTCAACTGCGTGAGAGTCCTGAGTTGATCCCGATGTTCGTGGAGGAGGCCCTGAGGTTGGAGCCACCATTCCGCTATCACATGCGGTACGTGCCGAATGACACCAGCACTCGGTGGGGTGGAGATCCCGGCCGGAGCAACGGTCCTACTGCTCTGGGGTGCGGCCAACCGTGACGCCGCAATGTTTGATCACCCCGAGTCCATCGATCTGACCCGGGAGGCACCACGGCGACATGTGGCATTCGGTCGAGGCATCCATCACTGTGTCGGGGCGCCCCTTGCTCGGGTCGAGGCGAGGAACGTGCTCAGCGTTCTGCTTGCTCGAACGAGTGACATCACCCTCGATCCTCGACGGCCACCGAGATGGGTGAACAGCCTGATGGTCCGCCGTCACGAGGAACTGCCGGTACGCCTCGTGGCCTCCTGAGGGCTGCCCCCATGGTGCGTACGGGGGCAGGGGATAGGACCCGTCCTTTGCCCTCCGTCGCCGAATCGGGACCACGTTGTCGTTGTCTGGCGCGGTCGCCGCCCGCAGCCCGTCGAGTTGCAGGCTCAACTCCTCCTGCGTCCCCTCGAAGAGGTGTCCGTAGACCCGCAGGGTGATGGCCGGGTCGCTATGGCCCATGCGCTGCGCCAGGGCCAGCAGGTTGGCTCCGAGCTCAATCAGCAGAGAGGCATGCGAATGGCGCAGGTCGTAGGTGCGGAATGACTCGGGGAGTCTGGCGGATCGCAGGGCGGGACGGATCACGTTCTCCCGGAACTTGTCCCGGTTGATGGGGTTGCCTGTGGGTGCCGAAAATGCCATCCGGAATCGTCGACCTGGACTTTCATCGGTGGAGGTTCTAGTGACGAGGATGGAGCGTGGCGCTCTCCTTCTTCTACGTGGCCTTCGTCCGTCTCCTCCAGTTGGTCCGCCTCTCCCGTAGAGACCAACAGGAGCTGGCGGTCGAGGTCGTCATGCTCCGCCACGAGGTCGCTGTCCTGCGCCGACAGGTGGTGCGTCCGGCCCGGCAATCAGCGGATCGAGCAGTACTCGCTGGATTGAGCCGGATTCTGTCGGCTGCTCGCCGAGGACGGTTCTTTGTCCAGCCCGAGACGCTGCTGCGTTGGCATCGAGATCTGGCGCGACAGCAGTGGACCCACGCTCACCGACGACCTGGACGACCGGGCCTTCCTGCTGGCACGGTTTCGTTGGTCCTTCGTCTGGCGAATGAGAATCCGACCTGGGGCTATCGGCGGATCCACGGGGAGCTGGCCACAATGGGCGTCCGGCTCGCGCCCTCGAGCGTGTGGATAATCCTGCATCGGCATGGCATCGAGCCCACTCCTTGCAGGTCGGGCCCGACCTGGGCCGAGTTCCTGCGAGCACAGGCGACGACGCTGTTGGCCTGCGACTTCTTCACGGTCGACACGGTGCTGCTCCGCCGTCTCTACGTCCTCTTCTTCATCGAGCTCGATACCCGTCAGGTCCATCTATCAGGCGTCACCGCCAACCCAGCGGGGGAGTGGGTCATCCAGCAGGCCCGTAACCTGAGCCTGGACCTCACTGAGCGCTCCCGATCAGCCGAGTTCCTCATCCGAGACCGAGACACGAAGTTCAAGCACCGTCCGCATCGCGCTCTCGACCAGCAGGCGCCGCTCTATCTGGGAGATCCGTCGAATTCGATCGACGAGCCCGACCCTATGCGACTACGACGTAGCGAAGTTCTCGGGGGACTGATTCACGAGTACCGGCTCGTGGCGTGACCTGATCGGATGAGTATTCGGCACGCACAGGCCCCTGTTCGTACTTAAGAACTAGGTCCATCCCGATTCGCCGGGATTGTGCGCCAACAGGACTGCGAATGCGTCCACGTTTCAGCGGGTCGTTTCGCCTCCCCTTCCCCCCTGTGCGCTGCGCGTGGAAACGTTGCTGTCGGCAGATCTGCTGGCGCGCTGTCAGCCTGCTTCCGGTCGGTGCGGATGGGGCGCTAGTACGTCTGCGCGGCCGTAGTGCCCGACGACATCGAAGTACCTTTTGGCGTGAAGCGCCTCTCGCAGATCGCAGTCAACGGTGAGGATGCCCTCGGCGTCATAGAGCGGTCCAGCGAGGAGGTCGCCAAGGGGTGACACGATGCACGCGCCGCCTCGGCCGAAGACCTCGACATCTTGGGGGAGCGGCAAAGGGAAGTCCTCTGGGAAGGCCGACGCGGGGATGTATTGGGGGACGCTGACAACGAACGCACCAGCCTCGATGGCGATATGACGCATCGACGTGATCCAGCCCTCGCTGTCATCTGCGGTCGGCGCCAGCCAGATCTGCGGGCCACCCTGATACACCGCCCACCGCGCCAGCGGCATGCGGTTCTCCCAGCAGATGAGCCCGCCGACCCTACCTACCCCGGGGATCGCGACGACGTCCAGATCATCACCAGCGCCTACGCCGTGAAACACCCGCTCGTGCATCGTTGGCATCAGCTTTCGGTGCCGGTGCAGGAGGCCCTCGGGTCCGATGACAAGGAGCGTGCTGTACAGAGAGCCAGGCCGATCATCCTCCCGCTCATTGACCCCGATGGCAAGATAAACGTTGCGCTCGGCGCATGCCTTCGACAACCGATCGACGAGTGGACCGCCAACGTCGATGCTCGATGCCCACATCCGTTCCCACAACTCGTCACATCCATCGGCCCAAGTAGCAGCCGCGGCCGCCCAGGCTCCGCTCGCGTAGATCGACACGAAGCACTCGGGGAATGCCACGAACTGAGCACCGGCATCGACCGCCTCGGATAGCCGTGAGACGACCCTGTCAATGGTGGCTTCCGCATCAAGTATCACCGGGGTCGCTTGCACGGCTGCGATTCTCACCGTCTCGAAGCCGACCACGTTCCGACCCTAGTCCGCGTGGCGCGATTGCTCTCAAACGGGAGGAGAGACAGTCACCGCTGCCCCTCAACTCCTCGATGCTGAACCGGGTCCGCAATGCCCTGGGCGGACCTCTGGGGCTTGCCCCTGCCCCCGAGCGCCAACGGGTCGGGCTAGTCACTGAACTGCCGCAGCCCCGTTGTCTCGTCGAGGTGGTAGCGGCACGCGATCCACCGAAACGAGCTTGACCGTTTGGCTGAGGCCCCATCACCCCCCGTGACCAGAGCCCGACGCCGCCTTACTCGGTGACCATGGAGGAGGGACCTCGGCATGAGTCCACCCTGTGGCTTAGCCTTGAACATGCCCTTCGATGAGGGATTGGCCGAGCGAGTGCGAGATCTCGTGAGCTCAACGGAAGGATTGTCGGAGCGCAAGATGTTCGGCGGGCTCTGCTTCTTATTGAGCGGCAACATGAGCTTTGGAGTCGTCGGAAGCGAACTAATGGTTCGGGTCGGCCCGGATGCCTACCCTGAGGCGCTGGCTCTCCCCCATGCGCGAGAAATGGACTTCACTGGCCGGTCGATGCGGGGCATGGTGTTCGTCTCCGAAGATGGCATTTCAGAGGATGAGGACCTTGAGAAATGGCTTCAGCGCGGCATGCGCTTCGCTGGATCACTGCCTCCGAAGTAGAAGGAGCCACCTGCCCCCGAACAGTTGTCGCCCAGACAGTGGGGCAGTTTGGCGCACTCGGGACAGTCGAGCATGATCGGTGGCAGTCCGGGACGCCTCATGGCAGGCTACGTGGACCGGATCGGGAGACACCTCGGGCATCGATGTGGGGATAGGGGTTGACATGGCCACGTATCGGGGGAATCTTCCCCAACTCGAGAGTCCCTCCGTGATGCTCAGCGACAGCGGGATGGAAACGGATCTGATATTCCACGAGGGCTTCGACCTCCCCCTGTTCGCCTCGTTCACCATGCTTGATGACGTGGCAAGGACAGACGCTCTTCGCAACTACTACCGACGCCACATCCAGGTGGCACGAGACGCCCACGTCGGATTCCTCTTCGAAGCCGCTACCTGGCGGGCCAGCATCGCGTGGGCAAGCCAACTGGGTCTCGACGAGACAGCAGTTGCCGACGTGAACCGCAGGGCGATTGACCTCATGGTCCAGCTTCGGGACGAAGCAGGGGATATGCAAGGACCCATGGTGATCAGCGGGCTCATCGGGCCTCGCGATGATGCGTACAACCCGGCGCAACTCATGAGCGCAGATGAGGCGGAGAGGTACCACTCGGCGCAGATTGAGACGCTGGCGGGAACGGAGGCCGATCTCGTTACCGCCTTGACCCTCACCTACGCGGCCGAGGCGATCGGGATTGCCCGAGGCGCGCGAAGGGCCCGAATGCCCGTCGTGATCTCGTTCACGGTGGAGACAGACGGGGCCCTTCCTGATGGGTCGTCGCTCGGTGATGCCGTTGCCGCGGTGGAAGACGCCACTGACTCGTACCCTGCCTACTACGGAATCAACTGCGCCCACCCGAGCCATTTCCTAGCTGTATTGGATGCCGGAGAGGAATGGACCACCCGAATCAAGATGGTTCGGGCAAATGCCTCGCGCTGCAGTCATGCGGAACTCGACGAAGCCGAGACGTTAGATGACGGGGATCCAGAGGAGCTGGGTCGTCAATACGCGGAGATCCGCGAGCGGTTGCCTCAGATCAACGTTCTGGGTGGATGTTGTGGGACCGATGTGCGTCATGTGAGGTCGATCGCTCGAGCCTGTATCTGAGCGGGCCATTCGGGGCTGAACAACGATGACAACCTAGTCTTCGTGTCTCTTTGAACGAGTCTGATCGTCTCTTCGAGGAGGTGCTCCGAGCGCCACCCCCGCTGAGCCGCGAGGACGAGGCCACAGCAGCCATCATCAAGGGGATGCTGACGGCGGCTGAGCTGCTCGAGCAGGACGACGAGAACACCGAGCCATAGGTCGCTCTGAACTTCGATCGGAGCGGGGGAGTGGTGACCTGGTGGGGGACTGACCCATACCGGCTGCGTGGGGATAGTCCTGGGAGCCAAGGAAGTTCCGCTCGGTAATCGGCACGCGCAGTACCGCTTGGTCGAATGCAGCGCGATGCGGATGCAGGAACTCAACGATCGAGCGTCCAGTCCGGTTTCCGGGCGCCCAGGTGGCGGGCAATACTGAGGCCGGTGATCGAAGCTCCCGACATCCGGTACGCCAAGACGGCCGACGGGACCAACCTCGCCTACCAGGTGAGCGGCGCCGGGCCACTCGAGATGGTGGTCATGCTAGGCGGCATTCCGATCGACCTCTCCGCTGAGGAACCCGGGATCGTCCGCCTGCGCAAGCGGCTCACAAGCTTCAGCCGCACCGTCTGGTTCGACGCCCGGGGTAGGGGCGCATCGGAAGGTGAACCCCGCGACGCCATTATCGAAGACGTCTTCGCAGCCGACCTCACCGCCGTGCTCGATGCGGCTGGTTTCGAGCGACCCGTGTTGGTGATGGGCGGCGAAGGGGGCGGGCTGGCGATCCACTTCTCGGTCAACTATCCAGAGCGAGTAAGCGCTCTCGTCTTGGTCAACAGCTGTGCTTACTACGTGCGCGAGGACGACTACCCGTGGGGCGCTCCTCCCGAGAGCCTCGATCATCTCCAGGCCACCATCAATGCACACTGGGGCAGGAGCGCACCCGTGGAGCTCCTCGCTCCCAGCCGGGTCGGTGACGAGCGCTTCAAGGCCTGGTTTACCCGGACTCAGCGGGTCGACATGGGACCTGACCAGGTCGCCGCCATCATCCGGGCCGCGTTCGAAAGAGATGTACGCCAGCTTCTTCCCTCCATCTGTTGCCCAACTCTCGTCGTGCACCGTGAGGGCGACCGCTACATCCACCTGGGCGCCGGTCAATACCTCGCAGAACACATCCCTGATGCACGTTTCGTGATTCTCCCCGGTGACGACCACCTCGTCTTCGTGGGCGACACCGACGCCCTGGCGGACCAGATCGAGGAGTTCTTGACCGGTGTGCGGAGCGGGTCCGAGGGCGATCTGAAAACCATGACCGTCCTCTTCACCGATATCGTCGCCTCTACCGAGCACGAGGCCAGGATCGGCTCGAGCCAGTGGTCCAGGTTGACCGACCACCACGACGCACTGATCCGCGCTGCGCTTCTCCGCCACCGGGGGCGCTGGGTAAGGACGACCGGAGATGGCTTCGTGGCCACCTTCGACGGCACCAGGGGAGCGATTCGTTGCGCCGCTGAGATCCTGGCCTCCGCCAAGGACATCGGCCTGGACCTGCGGGCTGGTATCCACACAGGTGAGGTCGAAATGCGAGGCGAGGATATAGCCGGTTTGGCGGTGAACATCGCAAAGCGCGTGTGCGATCTGGCGGGACCGGGTGAGGTGCTCGTGACGAGGACGGTGACCGACCACGTGGTCGGCTCGGGCATCGAGTTTGAAGATCGCGGCGAACACGAACTGAAGGGCGTCCCTGGGATTTGGCGACTGTTCCGCGTCGAGGGTTGACTCGATCGTTCGCAAGGTGACGGCAACCGGATGGCTTGGGTGAGTCCCACTCCGCCAATGGAACGATGGGACAGCTCCGCACGACGGGGCCGCCCGTGCTACAGAAGATTGGCGGTGACCTCGATCACGGGTGATCGGGTCAGAGTTTGAAGCACTACGCAGTATCGCTCCGTCGTTTGGATGAGGGCATTGAGTTCTTCCTCCGGCACAGAGGTCGTGAGGTCGAACAGCAGGCGGATGGCCGTGAACCCAACAGGAGAATCTCGATCGACACCCAACGTTCCGCGGAAATCGAGATCCCCTTCCGCTCGCACAAGGCCTTCGACCTGAAGGCCTCGGTTTGTGGCGACGGAACGAAGCGTCACGCCAGCACAAGCCACCAACGCCTGGAGCAACATGTCTCCCGAACAGGCGAAGCTACCGTCGCCCCCCGATGCCGGGTGAAGACCGGCCTCGACCATTGCTCGACCAGTCGCTACAGAACAGCTCACCTCTTCGCTCCCGAGACGGCCCTCTGCCTCCAAGGTGATCATCGCAGCGTCCGGGTCTTCGCGATAGCGAGCTTTCAGCGGAGCCTGGACTTCCTTCAGTTCCTGAGTATCCACCGTGAGCCTCCTTGACCCGCAACTTACCGCTCCGGCGATCCACCTCTCCGAGGGTGAGAGGGCTGCCCCCCTCGCTGCCGGCTCTAGGGCGCGATGGCAGTCCATCCACGACGGCGAAGCTCCCCGGCAAGCTGTTCCGACGGCAGAGAGCTCAGCATTTGCTCCTGGGCGGATTGCCGCCACGTTGGCGTAGCGGCGGCAATGCTCCCGACAGACTGCGCATCCAGTAGCTGGTCTATGAACTCCGTCGCTTCATCCCGTGTGAACTTTCCAGCAGCCTGGCGCTGAGTGAATCCCATTGGCCCACGGGCATCGCGAAAGTCGGAATGTCCTGCCTCTTTGAGGAGGTCCATCAGCTCTCGCACCTGCTTTGCTGAGGCCGGTGGACCTGACTGTTGGCCAAATGCCATTGCGGGCATTCTTGCCCACTTGACGATGAAAGCGGAGCGAGTGCCCCAGATCGCCGGACCTGGGCGCGTTGAGGTCCGGCGGGTCAAACCCGAGGACGGCGCCCAGATTCCCGCGCCCGGGCGACTGAAGGCACCATTGGTTCGCTGCGAGACGATCGGCACTTCAAGCACGGTTGACATCGTTGTAACGCTCTCCATAGCCTCTTGGCACAATGCTTGTGAGCGCTTGAGGAGGAAGCATGGCTGAAGTTGTGGTCATAGAGTTCACCGCCCCGAATGCAGTCGAGATCTACAACAAGGTGAACCACCACCTCGGCTGGGACGGCGCTCCCACCTCAGAAAAGTGGCCGGCGGGCATGCTGAGCCATATCTCGGGCGAGCTCGGCGACAAGTTGATCGTCGTTGAGGTCTGGCAGTCCAAGGCGGACCAGGAGGCCTTCCTACACGCACAGCTCGGACCGGCGTTCGAGGCCCTCAACACTCCTCAGCCAGCGCGCATGGAGTGGTTCAGCAACGTCCTCGACATCCACCGCCACTGATCCCACCGGCTGCCCTGACGCAACAGCGCCCAGCCAGCACCCACTGGCGCCATGCGAGCACCTTCGCTATGGACCAGTCATAACGCCCAACAAGCATTGGAGATCGACGAGCTCCATCCACTGAACTGTGTATTCAGAGGTGACGCGCTGAAAGCGCTGATACCCCACAGGGCCCATAAGGTGCCCCAGAACGCCGGCTAGGTGGGACGCTTCGACGTTTTCCGCGATGCATCTCTGGCCAAGAGTCGAACATCGGTCTCCCGATCGTCCTCGACCCGAATGTTCAGGCCAGCAAAGACCCCCTTGGCCAGCGGGAGAACCTGAGCGCTGTCAATCACCACGTCCCGAAGATATTCGCTGCCCTTGATTTCTGAGAGGACCGACCCGTGAAAGCGGGCCCCTGGAAGCTTCACCTGAGACACATCTGCCCCGCTCAGGTCGCAGTCGAAAAAGCGTGCGGTCTTCAAGTGCGCTGAATAGAACTCGCCTCGCTCGAGGTTTACATGATCGAAGACAACCCGTTCGCCCTCGATCATTCGGAAATTGACTCCATCAAGCGTTACTTCGGAGAAGGTGACATCTTGCATCTGGGCCCGAGGGAGGAGCGCGCCCGACATACGACAACCGGTGAACGTCACGCGGGTGAAGCAGGCTTCTTCCATGTCTGCGCCCGAAAAGTCGCTTCCTTCCACCAGGACATCTATGAGGCGGAGGCGGTTGAGATCAGTGGCTGTGAACGACGAATGGACGATATGCGAGTCCTCCACGAGTAAGCCCTCGAGGTCGCCATCCGAGAAGTCCCCCTGGATTGCAATGCGATTGATCTCTAAGCCGGCGGTGAGATGGAGATCGGGTTCCGAGGGCAGGTCGGGAGGAAGGCGAGGAGGGGGTCGATCGCTTTCGGAACGCGTCATTCGCTTGAGGATACGAGCTACGGCAAGAGTGCCCCAGAACGCCGGGAGTGAGTCGCATTAGCTGTTACCGAACGCGCCTGGCGGCTCTTTGACTCGGGCGGACGCCCGGCCCAACCGGGTGATGAACTGCAAAAGTCGGTTTCGGGCGGCCTCGGCCGACGGGGTCAGACCCTGCCTGCCGGCCACGTCCCAATGGCCTAGAACCACCGGCCGGAGGATGGCGTCATGGTGCACGCCCAGGTCGTAGATCCCAGCTCGGGCAATGGCCTTTGCGTGCTGGGCGAAGTCCGGTATGCCGGTGCCGGGCATCTCGAAGCTCAGCACTTGACGCTTGATGGCCTCCATCATCCCCGAAGGATCGATCTCCAGCGCGGCCGACACCAGATCTCGGTAGAAGAGGTAGTGGAGATTCTCATCTGCCGCCACTCGTTTCATGACCGCGTAGCCCTCAGCGTCGGGCAACGCCTTCCCGGTGTTGTGGTGGGCGATTCGGGTCGCCAACTCCTGGAGGGCGAGATAGACGAACGCGTCAGCGACGGTCACGGCATGAGGGGAAACGCCGCCGGTGACCTGGGCCATCCGAGCCCGCTCTAGGTTGACGGGGTCGATGTGCCCGCTCATGATCAAGTAGTCCCGTAGGACGATCGAGTGTCGCCCTTCTTCAGCCGTCCACCGCCGGGTCCAATAGCCCCAGGCGCCGTCCCGGCCGAAGAGATTGTCGATCGAAGCGAAGTAGTACGGCAGGTTGTCCTCGGTCAGCACGTTGACGAACACGGCACTGGCCACACCATCGGGCAGGGGTTCGGCGCATGCCACTTCTGGTGGCGGCCGCCACTCGACGAGGTCGTGGGGAAACCACTCTTTGGCCATGCCCAGATGCCGGTCGACCAGGCGCTCTGCGGTCGGTTGGAGTTCGGCGAGCATGGTCGCGTCATCCATATCCGGCCCTCCTCCCCTTGGTCGTAGCCGTCCGCCCGCTTCTTCTCGACGCTGGCCATTCAAGCACGACGGGGCCCAATTGGGTGACGCGGGAACTCCTCGGTCAGTCGGACCCGTCGACCACCGCCGGGTACATCGCGTATGCGCACACCGACGCCGCTGCCGCGGTCCGGGCATTGTCAATCGGGCCGCCAGGGCGTAGCGTCAGCCGTGACAACAAAGAGCCCCCCGGTGGCTGTCGGACGCCGTGCCCCGGCACCTGACAGGATGTAAGCCGACTTGGGCGATGGTAAGCGGTTCCCCGAAACGGGGACCCTGTGCGACCTGCCGACCCTCCTGACGGTGCCAGAAGGAGGAATGATGGCAACAACCGAGACGCCTACGCAATCGGACTGGCCGTGCGGTCTGAACGAGCTGGAGGCCATGTCGCCAGATGAGCTGCTCATCGAGTTGATGAGGACACAGGATCGAGTCGAGGAGGCGGTCCACGAGATCGGAGTTCTCATCCATTTGATGGCGGGAAGGCTGCGTGAAGACGCTTCGGCGTGATCCCTCCTGTCGGGTGAACGGCCTCGCCTCGCCTACCCGGGGCGGCGAGTCACACAGACGGTGACCTGAATAGACCCTGCCGGTCCCAGGACCGCCCCCGT
>CAVSSK010000014.1:0-18209 GCA_963730395.1 uncultured Acidimicrobiaceae bacterium
CTGGACCTCGCCGAGGTAGATACGGGAGTCGAGGATGCTCAGCACGGTCGAGTAGTTGATGCCGGTGTCCTTGCCGATGTAGCCCTGGCTCCGGCCCTCCGCCCGCAGGGTGAAGATGCGCCGCACGACGGGCGCCATTGCGTTGGGGAGGAGCTCGCCGTCGATAAGGTCATAGCCGGTCTTCGGACGGTTGATCCACTTGCCTTGCCGCACGGCCTGCTGCATGCCCATGCGCACGTTCTCGGCCAGCTGCTCCCGGTAGAACTGGGCGAAGGAACCGAGGATGTTGTAGAACATTCGGCCCGTCGCCGACGACAGGTCGATCTTCTCGGTGAACGAGTGCAGGGCCACGCCGGCCTGGCCGAAGCGGTCGGCCAGCATGATGAGGTCGCCGAGGTTGCGAGACAACCGGTCGAGGCGCCAGGTGAGCACGTTGGCCACGTGACCCTCGTCGACCATGCGCAGCAGCTGCTGCAGTCCCGGTCGCTCGAGGTTCTTGCCCGAGAGCCCGGGGTCGGCGATGACCGTCACGTCGCCGAGGTCGTGCAGCTCGGCGTAGACGCGGAGCTTGTCAGCCTGCCCGGCGATCGAGAAGCCCTCGGCCGCCTGCTCCTCCGTCGACACCCTGCAGTAGGCCACCGTCAACATCTGGGCCCTCCTGTTCTCCTTGCTCGCTGTCCTCGTGGACCATCCGCAACCCGATGCCTACCAGCACGGCGGCCACCCGCTCGTAGTCGGGTCCGGCCGAGCTCACCGCAACTCCAATTCGCTGCGGCGGCCGGCCACCCGTTCGGCGAAGGCCGTCCGGCTGATGATCTCGTAGTTCTCCAGATGTTGCCCGACGGCACCGAGGGTGTCGTCGATGCCCTCGGTGCCGATCAGGGCGGCCAGGGAGGCCAGGTAACCGGTCAGACCGGGCAGGAGCTTGGCCACCGACGTGCTCCGGCGGACGCAGCGCAGCCGGTCGATGCCCACGGTTCGGTGGGTGAGCGTGGCCTGCCGCACGGCGAGCCACTCGGGGGCCAGGGGCCAACGGGAACGGGTGGCGTCGGCAGTGGGGGAGCGGTAGGTCAGCCAGTCCCCGGTGCAGTACTTCCACAGGTCGCCCGAGGTAGCGAGGACCGAGGCCGGCGTGTCGAGGTCGAACTCGACCAGAGCCTGGCGACCGACCTCGAACTCGAGCCGATGGACGGGCAGACCGGGCAGGTACCGCTCGCCCCAGATCTCGAGCCACCAGTCACTGCCCTTGACGGCGACGTCGGCCGTCTTGTCGTAGAGGCGGGCCGAGAACGTCTTCGTCTTGCGGCTGCCGAACTCGAAGCCCGTGAGGGTCCCACCGACCTCGTAGGTCCGCCGGGTGTCGGCCCGGCAGACAAAGCTATGGGCGTCGTCGAGGGCGAGCGCCCAGCCCTGCCAGTCGGCGAACAGGTCGACCCGGCTCACCGAGAAGTGCACGTCGCCGAGGTCCGACTTCAAGAGTGCGCGCATCGTCGCCACGACGGCTTCGGGGCCTTCGGCATGGAGGTACTCGGCCCGGGGTTGGACCCGCAGGGCGGGGAGGTGGCGGCTGGTCGAGAAACCGATGCGCGCCATGGGGTGGTCGAGGCAGAAGCGGTACTTGCCCCACCCGTGTCTGGCCATGCCGAAGTAGGTGCCGCCGATCTCGCACGGCGCCGGGCGGCGCATCTCGGTTGCCCACTCCCGGCAGAGCTCGAGGTACGACACGAGGTCCGCCGGCAGGTCGGCCCGGGCCGAGAGGTAGAGGGCGTCGATGCCCGAGGCCAGCTCCCGGACTCCCTCGGGCCCAACATGCATATTTGCGACTATCCGGTCGGACAGAGGGGCGGACTCGGACATGACTGCTGGCTCAGCTGAAGAAGCCGCGATCGTGGGCTGCCCTGATCTGCCGGTCGATCTGCTCGGACCAGGCCGTCTCGAGGTCGAGCTGTAGCCAGGGGAAGACGAATTCGTCGGGGTGGGTGCCGTAAGTGGCCCGGAAGCGCCGCACCTTGCGGAAGATGGTGGCCCGGTGCCAGCCGCCCCGCTCGAGGTTGTCGAACCCGCCGGCGAGGTGCCAGGCCACCCAAAAGCCGATGAGCTCGGAGCGCTCGAGAGCTTCGGCGGCGATGTCGTCGCGGATCTCGGGGTCGAGGTCCTCCATCCTCTGCGCCGGAGTGGAGAAGGCCTGGGCGATGACGTCTTCGTCGAGGTTGTGGTGGTAGCCGGCCCAGCGGGCCACGGCCACACGACCGCCCTCGGTGCTCTCGCTCTTGTCGCTACGGAAATCGGGGTCTTCGGTCATGGGCAGAGTTTGTCGCACGGTTGCGACAACCGAGCGTGGACGGAGCAAAAGCGCAGGTAGGCCACCCATCGGGCGGCCGAAGCCATTGTGACCACGGGATCCGCCCGGACCCGTCAAGGCTTCCCCTCCGGGCGGCTGCGCCGGCCTGGACTGGTCCTGTATGTCCGGAGTGATGACTTTGTACGTCATACGACGTACACTTTGTGTATGGCATCCAAGACCGAGCGACTGAGCCTGAGACTCACCCCCGAGCAGGACGCCGTCCTGCGGCGGGCCGCCGAAGCACGTGGCGAATCGGCGAACGACTTCGTTCTTCGCCATGCTGTCGAGGCGGCCGAGATGGAACTCGCTGATCGGCGCGTTTTCGTCGTCGACGATGCCGCTTGGAACCGACTGCAGGATCTTCTCTCGGCTCCGCCGGCTCTCCCGGCCGCAATGGTCAAGCTGCTCTCGAATCCTTCAGTCCTCGAGCGACCTGCTTAGTGGCCTACGCCGGTCCGGAGTTGCTGACCGGCGAGCATCTCCTCGAGGGGTTCGACTGCGGAAAACCGGCCCTCAACGAGTGGTTGATCCGTCGGGCGCTCAACAACCAGGCGAGCGGCACCAGCCGCACTTGGGTCGTCGTCGAAGCTGGCTCTCATGACGTCGTCGCTTTCTATGCCTCGGCGACAGCTTCGGTTCTCCGATCGTCGGCACCGAGAAGGATGCAGCGGAATCAGCCGGAAGAGATGCCAGCCATCCTCCTGGCCCGCATGGCAGTCGATGCACGCCATGCGCGTCATGGGCTCGGTGCTGCTCTCCTGAAGCACTTCATGCTCAAGGCCCTCGAGGTGGCCCAATCCGTCGGAGTTCTGGTTCTGCTCATCCACGCCAAGGACGACGAAGCGAAGAGCTTCTACATGCACTACGGATTCGTGGAATCTCCAATCGATCCGCTTGTTTTGATAATGCTCCTGGGAGAGCTCTAACAGGCGTCCGAATCACCAGGTTGAAGTGCTAGCGGCAGCAAGCGCATGACCAATTTCGCTAAGCATCTTGTGACCCCAGGCCGGCGATATGGGCTACTTCCTGTCTACCTGACTGCAGACGTTCAATCCCCCGAGCAGGAGAGCCGGGCGTTGGCTACCTGCGCAAGCGGCGGACGGGCTCCGCGTGGCGCCAGAAGTCCCCAGGACCGGTGAGCACCTCATCGGAAGAGTCCTCCGTGAGCAATTGGAACCGATTGGGGTCGTGCGGGTTCTCCACCGTGCCGTAGGCATTAGCAGCCGCTTCAGTAAGGGACCCAAAACACCGTAGGCCGCTCTCGAGCAGAGCTGCGCGCCCGCTCTTACGGCTCTCCAAGCCCAAGATGCAGCCATCGGCCCAGACACCCAAGGCGGTTTCTCTAACCCCAAATGGCATACCCCCGCCGGCTGCTTTCAGGGGGACGATGCGCTGAGGTGTGAGGAAGAACAGCAGCGTATTCAGCGGGAACTCTGGATTGACCACCACGGGTACGAGCCGCGGGAAGACGGCAGGAGGGTTTGTTGCCGTTCCGTCCCCGGATATGAAGGCCACGTCTCGCTTGGGGATCACCCATTCTCTCGAAAGGACCTTCGGCGCATAGATCACCACGTTCGAGTCGTCGACGGTGACTGCGGATCTGCCGGCTGCTCCCCCTGTGGCGCTCCACAAGCGGACAACCGTGATCCCAGGATCAACATCGCCGCGGTGCCGGAATAGCCACCAGGCCCACACGAGAGGAGCAAGGCACGCGGCAAGAAGGGCGACGGCGAAGAGCGCGCCCGGAGACAACCGCGCGACCTCTATCGCGCCCCAAACCGCAGAGGCGAATCCGATTGGGAGAAGGACGAGTCCAAGGATCAGGGGATACCAGGGATTCGTCCTGATGGCTCTACGTCGAGCAGCATCTACACGCTCCGAATAGAGAGTCCGCTGGTCCGGTATATCGTCGTTGACCATCCGTCGGAAAGGCTAGTTTGCACCTGCCGTGAGGTGCGTACGACCCGGCGGACGGGGGCACGGTTGATGGTTAGGTAGGTACCAAGAATCTACGATGTGATCCGTGCAACTGTTTCGGAAGAGAGGTGGGAGTCCCGACGGAACGGCCTTTGGCCTCGACAGCATTCGATTTGACACCCTCGGCCTAGCCCGAGAGCCAGATGAGGAACCGGATAGTCGGTATTGGCTAGGTCAAAACCTGCTGCTTTCGGAGAACTGGTTCTCTATTCCTCCGGACTTCCCTAGCCTTGATGAACACGAGATTCGTGCCACGTACGATGCGGCGCTCGAAGCGCAACCCGGCGTCGAGGGCCGAACGCCGCTCCTGTTGCACCTTGCCGTTCGCCACGAGACGCCGGTGCCCGTCGTCCAGACCCTCATCCGAATCGTCGGACCAGGTGACGACCGTTATGGCTTTGTGAGCGCCGTCACGTTGCCGCTCGCGGAATGCAGTTGGGTGGTCAAGGTGGAGAGCTACGAGGTCGGGATGACGGGCGTGAGGGAGACCGTTGCCTTCCATCGGTTTTCAGAGGAACGTCCCGATCTCTCGTTCGACGAGCGAACGTCACTCTTCGACCCTTACGACGTCCATTGGGATTCCGACCAAGATGATCCTCTGACTGTGGTTCGCCAATCGACTGACAGTGTCCTCGCGAGCTTGGATGTCGATCCCGAGGTTCGTCAGGCGGCACAGTTCCGTTAGATCCTGGCGTGCCCCGCCCATCTTGCGGTTCGGGTGCCTTATCCTGCCCCATATGTGCAGCCGTTTGAGGCGCATGCAACTGTGGCAAGCGCGCAGTGAGAATTCTGATGCTGTTTGAGGGTGCTGTGTTACAGGGTCCGCACCCTCCAAGACCTATCGTTGCTGGTCCCAGGGCCGGATCCGCCAGTCGGAATTCGCGTAATCCGGCCCTCCGACACGATCAAAACCCGACTCCTTCATGCCGACCTCCTGGTAGCGGACGTGCAGCGGAGGCGCTCCGTGCACTTTCACGTCGAGGTAATCCGGTAACACCGAAATCTCCTCGATGAACTCGTCGATGAGGACGCGTCGCTCGACCTCCGTCGCGGCCTTCCACGTCTTGTCGACGTCGAGGTTTGCGAGCAGTCGAGCGACGTCGTCGAAATGGTGTGCGATGTCGTCGGAGCGGGCCACGTCGGCCTGCGCCGCCTCCGTCTCCCGTTGGGCCTCCCGGATGGCGACGGACAGGCGCGCCTCCTCCTCGGCGAACTGTGCTCGGAGAGCGGGAAGCGAATGAAAGTCGGCAGATCGTTCCGAAACCGCGAGGGCGGCCGCGGTCCGCTGACTGCGGTGCCCGCCGGCGCGACTCAGTGCAGGTCCAGGCGCTCGAAGGCGGCGATCGCGAGGCCGCCGAAGACGAGGCCGGCGGCGACGAGCACACCCAACTCGCCCGCGCTGAGCCCGGAGCTCAACTGGTTGTCGCCGACCGACCAGTAGAAGAGCGAAGCGAAACGGGCCGGGCGGATCCACGCCACCACAGGTGCCAGGGAGCTGATCAGGTACGAGGCGGCGGCCAGGCCAGACGCCACGCCGAGCGCCGTTCCGCGCCGCCCGGTTGCTGCGCCTACAGCGAGGGCGACCAGGCCCAGGTCGATGCCGAGGAGGAGCACCCCGAGCGATGAGCCCCACAGGTGGGCCGCGCTCACGGTGATGTCGAAGAAGTGCCCGAGCGCAAGGACCGCCGTGGTCACCACGACGATGGCCGTCGCTTGAGCACCCATCGCCACCGCCTTCTCGACCGTGATCCGGCGACGTCGAATCGGCAAGGTCACCACCGTCGCGAGTGTCCCCTCCTCGTCCTGTCCCGCCAGCGACGATGCGCCGTAACCGATGGTGGCGAGGAGGACCAGCAGCGGGAAGAAGTTGGCGTAGAGGTTCACGCTCAGCCAGCCCGCCGGCGAGGTGATCGAGCCGACGGCGCCGAGGAGGGCGGCGATCGTGGGGGAGTTCTTGGTGAGGTTGTCCAGGCCCGTCGAGTGCTCGAACGAAGGGTAGAGGGCAACGATGACGAAGGCGTAGAGCGCGGCGCCGACGCTGTAGCCGAGCACGGCACGGCGGCGCCCGACGAGGTCAAGGCGTGTGACGTCAGTGCGCATCGGGGATCTCAATGTCGTCGCGGTAAAAGTCCAGGAAAAGCTCGTCGAGGTCCGCCTGGCGCGACACCAGGCCGATGGGGTCGAGGTCGGCGGCGATGCGCAGCACCGGACCGAGAGCGCCGGTGACCTCCAAGGTGACGTGGGCGCCGGACGATTCGAGGACCCGCACCCCGTCGATGCGGAAGATAGCCGGGTCCACGGGGTAACGGAATCGCAGCTCGAGCGTCGTGGGGGCGTCGCGACGCAGGCCCTCGACGGTGTCGGTGCGGACGAGTCGCCCGTCCTTGATGATCCCCACCCGATCGGCCACCCGCTGGACCTCGTCGAGCTCGTGCGAGGAGAGGAACACGGTGCGCCCGCTCGCCGTGGTCTCACGCAAGAGGCGCTCGAACTCGTCCTTCATGAGGGGATCGAGCCCCGAGGTCGGCTCGTCGAGGATCAGCAGTTCGGGTTCGTGCATGAACGCGAGCACGATGCCCACCTTCTGCCGGTTGCCCTTCGAGAGCTCCTTTACCCGCCGGTCAAGGGGAAGGTCGAACCGTGCGGCCAGCGCGCTAGCGGATCGATAGTTGGTGAAGCCACGCGCCCGGGCAAACCAGGCGAAGTGATCGCCCGCTGTCATCCGAGAGAACAGGGCCAGGTCGCCCGGGAGGTAGCCGACTCGAGAGTGGATGGCGACGCTGTCGCGATGGGCGTCGAGACCGAGAACGAGTGCGGTGCCTGCCGTGGGCCGTTGCAAGTCGAGGAGGGCCCGGATGGTCGTGGTCTTGCCGGCCCCATTGGGGCCCAGGAAGCCGAAGATCTCACCGGGCTCGACGCGGAGGTCGAGCGCTTCGATGCCCCTGATGGCACCGAACATTTTGGTCAACCCGATCGTCTCGATGGCACAGGTCATGTGGCAGCCTCGGCACGTTCGTCACCCTCGAGGACTCGCAGTACTGCGTCGAGCGCGTCGGGATGGGCCAGCGCGCTCACAAGGTCCCCGGGCTCGAGCAAGGTGTCGCCGTCGGCGAAGAGAAGGCCGCCGTCGCGCTCGATGGTGACCACGATGGTTCCCGGAGGCAGGGCGGCATCGCGAATGGCCCGGCCAGCCGCCTCGGCGCCGGCGCCGACACGGGCCTCGACCGGGACGGCATTGCCGGCCAGCTTGGACAGGCGCTGCGTACTGGACTCCAACGCCTTGCGGTATCCGGAGATCACCTTGCTTGTGGTGAAGATCCCGACCGCGTGGTCGGAAGAGTCGGTGACGGTCACCCAGGTCTCGGGAGTGGTGCCGAGCGCCTCGAGGGCGACATCGACGGAGGCGCCTTGTTGGACGCTCGCAGCTGTGACGTCGACGAGTCGGCCGACCAGCGCTCCGGCGTCTTCCGATGGGGACGACTCGAGCGAGTGGGCCGTCACGATGCCGAGGTAGACGCCGGCACCGTCGACGACGGGGGCGCCGGGAAGGCGCCTGTCGGCGAGCCGGCTCATGGCCTCGTCGACCGGCTCGTCAGTACGGAGGACGACACGCAGCGGTGCCATGACCTCGGACACGGTGACGCTGGCGAGCAACGGGAGCCCCGCCTGGAGTCGGTGGGCCGGTGAATCGCGGCGGGTGCGCAGCTGGCTGCGGTAGATGGTGGCGTCGCTGTGACGGACGATCAAGGTCGCCAGCCCGACCGCCAGCATGGCCGGAGCAAGGACCTGGAGAGACCCGGTCATCTCGGCCACCATCAACATCACCGCGATCGGCGCACGCGAGATGCTCCCGAAGCAGGCCATCATCCCGACAATCACGAAGCTGGCAGGGTCATGGGGCACCGGTGCGATGGGTTCGAGCAGGCGCCAGAGCCCAGCGCCCACGAACCCTCCGATCACGAGTCCCGGCCCGAAGATGCCACCCGAGCCGCCGGAACCGATGGAGAACCCGGTGGCCACGATCCTGGCAAAGGGCAGGAGCAGAACGATCGCCAGCGACATGTGCAGCAAGCTCGTGCGCCCGAGGGCGATCTGGACCCAGCCGTAGCCGGTACCGAGCACCTGGGGGATGCCGAGGGCCATCGTGCCCACCAGCAGCCCCCCGATGGCCGGCTTCACATAGCGCGTCGTGGGGAGTCGCCCGAAGAGATCGCCGAGGCCGTAGAAGCCCCGGGCGTAGAGGAGCCCGACGAAGCCGCAGCAGATACCGATGAGAGCGAACCAGGCCAACTCGAGCGGGTGGCTCAGTCCTGGGGCGTGCACGTAGCCGAAGATCGGCGTGTAGCCCTCGAAGGCGCCGAACACTGCGTAGGAGATGACCGAGGCGACGATGGCAGGGAGCAGCGCCTCGACCTCGATGTCGTCGCGGTAGACGATCTCGGCTGCGAGCACCGCCCCACCGAGGGGTGCCTTGAAGATGGCTCCGATCCCCGACCCGATGCCCACCGAGACGGCGATGCGGCCGTCGGCCGGAGAGAGGTTCAGCATCCGGGCCAGCAGGGACCCGAAGCCGGCGCTGATCTGTGCGGTCGGGCCTTCGCGCCCCCCTGAGCCGCCCGAGCCGATGGTGAGAGCCGAAGCGACGAGCTTGACGAGTACGGTGCGGATCCGGATGCCGCGCGGGTTGTCGTGCACCGCATGGATGGCAGCATCGGTGCCGTGCCCCTCGGCTTCGGGGGCCAGGCGGTAGACGAGGAGCCCGGACAACAGCCCGCCCAGTCCGACGACGAGTGGTAGCGCCCAGGGGCGGCTGAAGCCGGAGGAGCCGAGACCCGCCCCTTCGGCCACGGTGTGGGGAGGGTCGAAGGCGGCGAGGAGGTGAAGGAAGAGGTAGGTGGCCGCCTTGAGCGCCTCGAAGAACGCGACTGCTCCGAGGCCGGCGATGGCACCGATGGCACCGCCGAGGACAACCCACTTGCGCAGGTAGGACGCGGTGGCAACTCCATGCGCAGCTCGGGCGCGCAACGGACGCAAGCGAGCCTGCAGCGTGGTCATCAGAGTTCCCAGCTGCGTTGCCAGTCGCTCTCGGGCGCCTCTCCAGCCGCATCGCCGAATACCGCGAATGCGCGCACCAAGTTGGCCTGCTCGGTGGGATCCACCGCGTCGAGGATCTGTTCGATCTCGCGGCGTCGACGCTGCGTGACTCGCTCGACCAGCCGGCGACCCGAAGCGCTCAGGCTCAGCATGACGACTCGGCGATCGGTGACGTCGCGGCGACGGGCGATGAGCTTCTTGCGGGCCAGGCGGTCGCACATGCGCGTGGCCGTCGAGGGATCGACACCGAGGGCCTGGGCGAGGTCGACTGGGCGTTGGGGCCCGCGGGAGGCGAGGACGACGAGGGCCCGGTACTGAGGCAGGGAAACCTCGGACTCGTGCTCGGCCAGGGAGCGGGCGGCGACGGCGACCAGAACCCGGCTGGCGGTGAGGACAGCATCGGCGAGTTCAGCAGAGTGCGTTGCCGAAACGCTCGCGCGTCGGCTGGTCATGGGCGACATACAGTCATTGTAGGCATACAATGACTGTAGGCGGGCGGTTCGCCCTCGGCCCACGCTTCCACGGCTCGAACCGGAGCATGCTGGAACTCTTTCGGTGTCAAGTAAGTCCCTTGGCTAACACCGAAGTAGCGTCATGGGTTCGTGAGTACCCGTAGGGGCCGGCCGTGTCCTGCGTGCCGCCGACGCCGAGGTCTGCATGTCGTCGTCTGATGAGGAACGTGACGGAGACACTTTCGGTGCCGAGAGTGCTCAGCCCCCCGAGGGTGGCACAGTTGGATCAAGGGTGTGGGGTTGGGCCTCGAAGTACGCTTGGAGGTTGAGCGTCGCGATGATGTTGGTCATTACTGCCGCCGACGCGCTCCTCGGGCCCCGTGTCATCCTCATCGCCTTGCTCATGGTCGGTCCTTGCTGCGCGCTCTTCAGCGCTCGGCAGGTAGCGACTGCCCAGGCCGGAGCATTGGCTGTCGGACTTGCCTTCCTGTTAGCCCTCCCTGACGGTATCTGGGGCACCATGTCGCAGTTCGTCTTCACTTGCGCCGTGTTGATGGTCGCCGTCGCCTGCACATGGGGTGCCGGCGTCATGGAATCGGTGATCGGGCACTGGGGCGGACGGCGTTAGGTCGTGGAAAACTGGAGAGCAGACCGAAGTGAGGTGGCCATGGAGAGGATCCGACTGCACCGAGACCAGATAGCTCTCGTCGCTGCTGTCGTTTTGCCACTCGCGGTGGCAGTGATCCTCGTCCCCTTCCGCTCGAGTTTCGCGGCGACGGCGGCGGCGCTGATTCTCGTCGCGGTCATCGTGGCGGTCGCGGCTTTGGGCAACCGGATTTCTGGGTTCGTGGCGACGGTCTCTGCCACCATCTGGTTCGACTACTTCCTCACCCGCCCTTACGAGAGGCTCGCCATCACCCACCGGCCCGACATTGAGACCGCCATATGTCTTTTCGTGGTGGGGATCATCGTGACCGAGCTCGCTGCCCGCAACCGTCACTACCATGCGACGGCGGCCGAGGAGGCGGACTTCGTCGGTCTCATTCACGACATCTCGGAACTCGCCACATCGGGTGCTTCACCCCGAGACGTGGTTGAACAGGTGCGGAACCAACTCGTCACCCTGCTGCACCTGGAAGCGTGCCGCTACGAGTCCGGATCGAGCGACCGCCCCATGATGCGGCTCGAGCATGACGGGCGGGTCTTCCTCGGAGGCAGGGTCTGGGGCGTCCATCGCGTAGGCCTGCCCGGCCCGGAGATCGAGTTGCTTGTGCAAAGTCAGGGCCGCCCACTGGGCCGTTTCGTCCTGACGCCCACGGCTGGATACCCCGTCTCGCATGAACGACGAGTCGTGGCCGTGGCGATCGCTGATCAGGTGGGCGCATCGTTGCGACCCTTTTCTGGCTCTCGTGTGTAAGGAGCTGCCCGCTTCAATCGCTCTCCGAGCACCCAATGTCTCTAGCTGGTGGCCACGAGAAGGACTACGAAGAGGGCGTAGGCCCCGATGATCAAGCCGCCCGACGCACGGCGCAGTCCATGCCCGACGTAGGCGAGCAGCAAAGTCATTGCGGTCAGCCCTACGTACCAGCCAGCTACCAGCATTCCTGAGCCCGACGGCTTGGCCAAGCCGATCACGGTGGCGGGGATCAAGAGGCCGGCGGTCACGTTGAGCGAGTTTGAGTTGAGCGCGACACTCAGCGTGGCCGCACCACGGCCCCGCCGGGCCAGGTAGACAGCCGAGACCGCGTTGGGAAGGCTGGTCACGGCGGCGAGGACGAGGCCGCCGATGACGATCTCGGGGATGGCGAAGTGCACTCCGAGCGAGGAAGCCCCCCTTTCCATGGCCACGCTGGCCAGAATGACGACCACGAGCGCTCCAACGGCCACAACCGCGTCGATGCCAGTGCCTCGTCGAGGGTGGATGGCCTCTTCGAGCTCGATCTCCTCTTCGACGATGGCAGCCGTGACCCAGGCCGTCCATCTCGTCGGCAGGCCGAGCCGTCCGAGGATTCTTTCGTGCGCGCCCAAGAGGGCGACATAGGGGACCAGGACGGCAAGGACGACGGCCAGGCCCGCTCCCGCCGATAGCTGGCCCCCCACACTCAGGAGACAAGCTGCGCCGACCAGCATGGCAACCGCCCCGCTGAACACCACGACCTTTCGATGCAGTCTGATACGACCCTCCACGACGGCTCCCAGACCCAGTAACGCCGCCAGATTGAAGACATTCGAACCCAGGACAACCCCGGCGCCGACCGTTGCTTGATGGTGCACCAACGCGGTGACGGCGGCGGTGATCTCGGGCGCATCGGCCGCCAAAGCGGCCAGCATGCCGAGCAGGGCTTCAGAGAGCCCGAGTCGTTCGCCGACTCGCTCGAGTCGCGAGACGAGAACCCAACTCGTGCCCAGGCTCACAACTGCCCCAATGAGGAAAGCTGCGAGGGAGAGCCCCACGTTCATTGCTGCTCAGGTCCTGTTCTGAAGGGCGCGCCCGAGCCCGCTATGACGAAATGGATCGGTTGGGTGCACGGACCCAGGTGACACATGTCAGCTCCTCAGCGCGAACCTTCGATGTGCCGACCAGGCTTCCCGGCTCTCCGCTCACCAGCGTACCGCCGGTGCTCCGGCCTGGTCAGAGGTCACGGCCATCAACGGGCAGGAGAGAGCAGCGTGCACGCCGGCGACGCGGCGATGGCGACGCCAGGAGGACGGCCGCAGCACTTCCGGGGTACCGGTCATGCACGTCGTTTCAGGCATGATGAACCCGATGCATGACCCATTTCGGAGGGTCCGGATCGGCCTCATAGCCCTGGCGATCGTGCTTGTCGCCGGCACCACGGGATACCTGCTGCTCGGATTCGACCTTCTCGATTCCATTTACCAGACCGTCACGACCGTCACGACAGTGGGGTTCACTTCCTCGCGCCCGTTGGGAGCAGGTAGCAAGACCTTTACCATCGTCTTGATTTTGATGGGCGTCGGTACGGCGCTGTATACGTTCTCCGCCGTATTGGAGGTGCTCATCGAGGGCCACATGCGAGACCTCGTGAGGAGGCGCAAAATGGAACGCGACATCGCCCAAATGTCAGGGCATGTGATCGTCTGCGGTTGGGGACGGGTCGGGCGTGAGGTGGCCCGGTTCCTGGTGAGCGCCGGTCGGCAGGTCGTGGTGATCGACCATGACCTCGAACGGCTTGCCGTTGTGCCCTATGCGTCCGTACACGGTGACGTGACCGACGACGACACCCTTCGCCAGGCTGGCATCGAACGAGCGGCCACGCTGGTCGCTGCCATCGACACCGACGCAGACAACCTCTACGTAACGGTAGCCGGAAGGTCGATGCGACCCGATCTGCAGATCATCGCCCGGGCACGCAACGAGTCCTCGGAGCCGAAGCTGTTGCGCGCGGGAGCCGACCGGGTGGTGAACCCTCAGCAGCTTGGTGGCGACCGCATGGCGTCATTTGTCACCCAACCACTCGTGGTCGACTTCGTGGACGTCGTGATGCACGACGGCACGTTGGAATTCCGGTTGGAGGAGCAGGCCGTTTCGGCCGCATCGTCGCTGTCGGGCAGCACCCTGCGCTCGGCGCAGCTGCGCGACCGTACCGGGGCCCTGGTGCTGGCCATCCGCAGACCCGATGGCATCTTCGTCACCAATCCATCGCCCGAGGATGTAATAGAGGCGGGCGACGTCTTGATCAGCGTCGGTACGGCCGAGCAACTCGCGGCGCTTACGGAGTTTGCGGCGCACTCCTAAGGCCGTGCAGCCTTCTACGTACATGCTCTTCCCTTGGCGTCGGTCCATACGCCCTCCGGCGCGCCAACGACTCAAGAAGTGCGTGGATTGCAGCTGTGTTGAGTAGACCATCCGGGAACCAGCGAGCCGTCTGCGGGCGACGATCAAGTCACTGGCTCGGGCATACCGCTCACGGGGCTCGGCGTAGACCGGGGGAGGCCCAGCCCGCGTCGCCGTTGTCAGCCGCACTCCCGGTGTACAGGGCAGACTTCGTCTCAGGTGTGTTCGGGATGAGCAACCGCGATGTTGTCAGGGCATTGTGCGCGACAACCCGCTTCGCTCACCATTAGGTCTGAAAGTCCTATGTGACCGCAGCCATCAATGATTGGCCGATGCTTGAAGAGGGCAGGTCATCTTATGGGGAGGCCTGCGCGGACAAGAGGGGGCTCAGATGTTGGGAATGTTCATGAATGCGTTGGTCGCAGTCAGTACCGCACACGGGACACTGTTCGAGCGGGCACGCAGCGAGCGCGGCGCCTCGATGGTGGAGTACGCGCTGCTCGTGGGCCTGATCGCCGTCGTGGCCGTGGTGGCCGTCGCGGCACTGGGCGGGGGCATCTCCGGCCTGTTCAGCACCGCGAACACCTGCGTCGGTGGTCTGAACAGCACTTCCTGCTAGCCGGGGCGCCCGCCGCTCCGAGCTGAGCAAATGCTTCCCTGAGGGAAACATTCCCCTTCCCAAATGGGATGACCCCTGGCACTGGGCCGGCTTTGGTCGGCCCAGTGCCAGGCGACCGTACGGACCCGCGGCGGTAACGTGCGCCCATGGGAGCGGTAACCAACCGGCCCCGAGATGCCCTCCTCGTTCGAGGCGCAATGCAACCGTGGCAAGCGCACGTTAGAGAGATTGATGCTGTTTGAGGGTGCTGTGTTACAGGGACCGCACCCTGCCGGCCTCCGGCCGGCCTATCGTCCCAGGTCCAAGGGCCGGATCCGCCATTCGGGTTTTGAGCAATCCGGCCCTCCGACACGATCAACTTTGACCTGGGTAAACGAACCGTTACGTCGCGACGTAATCGGTCGAGGAACTCGGTCGTGGAACCTGCGTGGAATAGCGAGATTCAACGCGGTGTGATCGGGACGACATCGGCGCGCGGATCAATGTCGGCTGCGTCGGGCCGCAGCAGTGCGCCGAGACGGTCAGCAACCTCTCGGTGACGCTCGTTTGTGGCGTGTTGGTAGCGCAGCGCCGCCGTGTGGGTGTCGCTAGCGGTGGCCTCGACCATCCGAATGCTTTGAGCCGACCCAATCCCGGCAAAGTGAACCAGGTCAGAGGGAGAGTTTTGGCCGAGTCAGCATCTCACTGTTGTAAACGAGTGTTGACAGACGGTTGCGATTCGTTCAGTGTTGTGAAGGTGAAACCCTCAGAGTCGTTCTGGGAAGCATGGGAGCGCATTAGGACCAGTGCAAACCCCGACCCGCTGGAAGTCCTTCAAGTAGCGGCTGCATTTGGTCGTTACTTTGATGCGGCCCAGAAGGAAGCAATCTCGTTTGCGCGCTCGGCTGGGCTGTCGTGGGAGCACATTGCCGCGTCCCTCGGCCAGAGCCGACAAGCCCTGTGGCAGCGTGCGAGCAGAGACGCGTCACTGCAGGCGCTGTTGGCCGCATCCGGAAAGCGACGGTGGGAGGCGGTCAAGCGTGATCCCGTCTCCTGGTACGGAGGAACGAGAGCCTTCCCTGCCTAATCTGCAAGCGGACTAGGTCTGGTATTGCGCCCTGACCCGGCAATATACGGGGGCAGGCACGATTGGCGAAGAACCTGACGCGCCCGGCAGGAGGGTCGCGTCTGGGTAGGTTCTGGGCATGGCCCATACAGGCGACGCTCCCGCTGCCGTGCTCCTCGACGCCGGCGGCGTGTTCGTCCTCCCCGACCCCGAGCGGATCCTGGGGGCCTTCACACGAGCCGAGTGCTCCGTCCCTCGAGAGGTGCTGGCCGACGCGCACTACCGGGCCGCAGCAAGGTTCGGCACGCATCTCGACGTCGAGGCAAACTGGACCGAAGCGTGGCTCGACTACCTCCAGACGTATGTCGACGAGTGCGGGATACCGCAGGACCGGCGTGACGAGGCCCATCGCCACCTCGACAGCGAGTTCGCCGATGCGGCGCTCTGGGTCGAACCGGTGCCTGGCAGCCGCGAAGGACTGCAGGCCCTCGCCGACACCGGGGTTCGGCTGGGTATCGTATCCAACGCCGATGGCATGATGGGCCCGCGGCTCGCCCAACTAGAGCTGTGCCAAGTCGGTCCCGGCATCGGCGTGGACATCGAGTGCGTCATCGATTCTGGAAACGTGGGCGTCATGAAGCCTGATCCGCGGATCTTCGAGGTGGCTATCGACCTCCTCAGTCTTGACGCGGACCAGATTTGGTACGTCGGTGACATGCCTGCCATCGACGTAGTCGGCGCCCGCCGGGCCGGGATCCGACCGATTCTCATGGATCCGCTCGGCCTCCACTTCGACGCCAGTTACGAACGGATTCCGTCCTTGGTAGGGCTCGCCGAGCTGATCGCGACGGCATCGGCGTGACCGACGACGAGAAGTTCTCGCTCGCCTCGGCCCGGCTCGCCGCGGACGAGAGCCGACTAGCCGAGTGGGTGGTCGACTTCCTCGCCAGCCCGGGCAGTAGCAACTCCGCGCTGGCCGCCGCATTCGCCATGAGCGGGGCGACCTACTTAGGTCCGATCCGATTCGCGCTCGACCGACTCACGCCGATGGCCGGTCCCGTCGGTAACGAAGTGGTTGTTCCCGTCGCCGAGGGGGTGTGGGAGTCCGACGTCGAGGCCATGGAGCACAGCATCGAGCAGGGGTGGCACCCCCCGCCGCTGTTGGTATCGCATCACGACGGCAAGTACTTCCTCGAGGACGGAAACCATCGCTACGAGACACTGCGCCGAACGGGCGCCACCCACGCCTGGGTGGTTCTCATGTTTGCCGGCGAGAGGGAGCGAGAACAGTTCCTGAAGGAGCACGGCGCTCCGCCGACCGGGGCTGGTGAAATGGGCCTCACTGATCCTCAGGTGGCCGAACCACTCGAAGAGTTCGGGTAACCGCTGTCCCATCGGCCCCCTGCCGGCGACGCTCCTATCAGTTGTCAAGTTCCTTGGAAATTTCGGGGTGGAAACGACGGGCGAAACAATCATGAGCCACTCGAAGAGAGGGCATGCTCTTATGAAGCCACACGTTCGCAAAATGGGCAGCCCTAGCCGCGGGTCGGCTGGTCTTCTTCAAGTCAGACCCGTGGGGCGACACTTCTGGCGTGAGCCAGAGCCACGGCCAAGGATTTCAGACGCGAGGTAAGTTTCGGTACACCTCACGGGCGACGTAGCGTTTCAAGATTCGGATGACTTCACGTTTCGTTCGTCCCTCTTTGACTCGGCGCTCGAAGTAGGCCTTGGTGTCGGGGTCCCACGCCAGTCGGGTAATGACGATGTGCCAGAGCGCAGAGTTGGCTTGGCGGTTGCCGCCGCTGTGGAGTCGATAACGGCCCGAGGTCTTGCCCGAAGATGCCGGGATCGGGGCGCTCCGCACAGATGAGCCCAGGCCGCTTCTGAGTGGAGGCGCTCGGGATTGTCGCCGGCGCGGACCAAGAGGGCGGCGGCCGCGTCGTGACCGACCCCGAAGCGGGCGAGGGCTCAGGTGCCGTGCGCGCCAAGAGTCTCGATGCACCTCGTCGAGCTCGACGATCTCGTCTTCGAGCGCCTGGATCCGACGGGCCAGTGAGCACAGCGACGGCCTTGTTGCCCGCGAGTACCGGATCGGCCGAACGTGCCGGTCGGAGCCCGCCTCCTCGGTCCGCCAGTGCGGCCACGCTGAGGCCGTTCAGCCGACCACGGCGCTGATCGGGGGCGGTGAAGCCCAGATGACGCATCTGAACCAGGGCCTTCATCCGAGCCCCTCTGGGCTGAGCGCTTGGCCACGACCAGGACCCGGATGGCCTCGACCGCACCGTCGCTGGATTTGGAGCCGCCCCTGGCCCGACCACTGAGCGCAGCCCGAGCCGCCTCAACGGCGTCGAGGGGATCGGACTTGCCCTGCGACGTCGCTCGGCCCGGTTGGGCCGGTCGACCTCGATGACCTCGACGTCAGCACGACGGAGAAACCGGGCCAGGCCGGCCCCATAGGAGCCCGTTCCTTCGACGCCGACTTTGGTGACGGAACCGAAGCTCTCGAGCCACCCGAGCAGCGCCTTGTAGCCGGCCGAGTCGGTCGCAAAGGGCTCCGAGCCGAGCAGGGCCCCCAAAGGATCAAGGGCTGCTGCCACATGGACGTCGAGGTGAGTATCGACTCCACCGGTCACACCACGGGCAGCTTCTACGATGGTCATGGCCATCCCTTCTCTTAACGGTGTTAGGGATGGCACGGCCGTTCCGGATCGGAGCGACGGGCGGTCCGGGTTGTTCGGAGCAACCCGGGCCAATCACCCCACTCTGAGACGGGACGTGCCGCTGTCAATGTGCGAGACGGGCTCGGGCCCGCCAGCATCCTGAAACTATTGAGATCCAGTAATGCAGCGGTGGACCCTGCTGAGCATTGTCACTGTTCG
>CAVSSK010000015.1:0-13778 GCA_963730395.1 uncultured Acidimicrobiaceae bacterium
CACATCGGGGCTAGGGCTGTCAACCCGATGACATGGACAAAGTGGGAGACCCTTTCCAGTGAGGGTCCTCAATGGCGATTGCGTGATCACTGACTCAGATCGCTACTGGTCACGACTAGCCCGCTAGTACAACCGGGTCGATTCGCCGTCGTCCGGTCGGGCTGGTCACCGTCATGGGACCAACGCCTCGAGTTCCGTCACGAGGTCAGCGGTTGAATCGTGGCGATTGCCGAAGACATCCGCGATGCATTGCAACGGAAGCGATCATCGCCGAGAACCAGCTGTACTTCCTTGCGGATCTTGGCTGCCGAAGCGCTCGGTGAGAGCCGGACCCCGGCTCCGTGGTACACCACGCGTGCTGCGGTGTCGTTCTGGTCTCGGCCCATCGGGATGCAGACCATGGGCACTCCTGCGGCCAGGCACTTCATCGTCGTGCCATGCCCGCAATGGGACACGGCAACCGATGCCTCAGCAAGGATCTGGCGGTGGGGAGCTGAGCCGACCACGACGACATTGTCGGTCGAAGTGACCTCGTCGGCCTCGAGCATCTCACCCACCGTCACGACGGCGCGCACCGGCAGAGTCGCGAGGGCCTCGACCACCTGTCGCAGGAGTGGCCCCTGATTCTGGTAGGTGGAGCTGAAGCCGACGAGAACCAGGGGACGTCTATCCGCTTCGGCCCACGGAGATATCCACGGTTGTGCCCAATCCGGGTCATCCAGGATCGGACCAACATAGCGGACATTGGCCGGTACCGAGGTTGAGGCATAGTCGGATGCTGGGCTGGTCAACACCAAGATGCGCTCGGCGACTAAGGCCTGCTCGTAGAAGGAGGACAGCGGCGCCAGACCGTATTCCGAACGAGCAGCGTTGACCGGGGGTAGACCGGCACGGAACAAGCGATTGACTATCGCCAACATCGCCGCGTCACGTGTACGACCGAGCGCCGTCTTGGCCGGCGCGAAGCCGGGCCCTATCGGCGGCGTGCCCCGAGAGGGCATTATCCAGATGTTCGGCACAAGGAGGGCGACCGGCAGCGATGCTCCCTGAGCGGCGATTATCGACCCGAATAGGAATGCGTCCGGTACGACGGCATCTGGCTGGAAGGCGTTGATCGTTTCGGATGTATCGGCGGCAAAGTCGGCTGCAGGTCCGGCGATGAACCGGTCGCGTGCTCGACGCAACATGACGAGTGGGTTCTTTGTCTCCCAATCCTTGATGAGATCCTCGGACGGATCGAGCGATGTTCGGTGCGGTCCTCGCCGCCAAGGCGAGAACGAGCAGCCGGCCGCCTCGGCCGCGAGTTTGATGGTCGGATCAGCGAGCACGCGGACCTGGTGGCCACGGGCGATCAACCGCCGAGCGACCCCGAGCTCAGGAGGGATGTTGCCGCCGCCCTCCCACATCGGTATCAAATAGCGAAGTGACTGTCTGTCCGTCATGTCTCTTCGAGTCTCTCCTTTGCTCGTCCTGGAGACAGTGTGACGTTGACCGCTGTGACGTCCAAGGTGGTCACCTCCTCCTTCTCCTCGTGCCAGCACCACCCTGCGTGACGTAAATGGTGCCGGGAGTCGTCGACTGCAGATGATGCCCGCTTTCAAGTCCGCGATATCTTGCCGGGCGCCTCAGGGGGTGCCCCCCGTCGGGAACTGAGCCAGCACGGCCCGGCCATCCCCGGTTGACGGACTGTGTGGTCCATCCAGCACATTTGGTGGGTCCGAGTAGCCGCCGATTCAGACCTGAAAGCCAAAAGCGGGGTTCAGGCCGTCAGAATCCTTGTCAGTATTTTGCGCGCTCGAGTGCCCCCATGAAATTCGTGGACCACGGCGCCTCAAGGTGCCACCTACCGCCGGAACGGCGGGACAGTCCGGCACAACGGGATACCGTCAACCTGTGGATCTTCCAGAGCTTTTGGTCGCTGATACTGCCGAATGGCGGACCTGGTTGAGGAGCCACCACTCCAAATCACAAGGGGTGTGGCTCGTCCTAGCCAAGAAGGGCACGACGCAGACGACAACAACGCTCTCCTACGACGAGGCACTCGACGAGGCGATCTGCTTTGGTTGGATCGATGGGCAGCTCGGGCGTCGTGACAACGCAACGTTCCGGCGACGATTCACACCCCGAAACGCTCGGAGCCCTTGGTCTCAACGGAACGCCTCCATCGCCGAGAGGTTGAGCGCCTCCGGCCGAATGCATCGGTCAGGGGAAGACGAGGTTCGGCAGGCCAAAGCGGATGGTCGGTGGAATACTGCCTACGCCGGACAAGCGAGCGTGGAGGTTCCAGAGGATCTGGCGGACGCCCTGATTGCCAATCCCCGTGCTCAGGCAAGGTTTCAGACGCTCACAAGTGCGAATCGGTACTCCATCCTCTTTCGGATCGGAAGTGCAAAGAAGGTGGAGACCCGAGCCAGGCGTATCGAGCAGTTTGTGGAGATGCTGGCCCGAGGCGAGACCATCCACCCGCAAGGTCCACGATCACCTCGTTAGTTGGTCGGCGTCAGCGAACAGGTGCCCCAGTTCGCTGCCGCGACGGAGGCTGCCTTGGCGGATCACCTCATAGGCGGGACAGGATCGCCGTCATCGCCTGCCGAGCCGTTGCCTGCGGATTGGAGGATTGCCGGACGGCAATTAGGACAAGCGTGTCCCCTTTCAGCACTGACAGTGTTCCCGCCTGCTCAGGTCGCGTAAGACGGAGAGGAGTGCGATACCAATAGGCCGCCCGGCTTCCGACACGAAGGCGGTGCTCTCGGTTGAGCAGCTGTTGCGTGCGGGCGCGGTTCTGGCCGGTGACAAGGGTGAGGATCAGTGAGATCGTGTCCTGTTTAGCCTTACTCCTGTAAGTGCACGCCAAGTGGTGGTTGAAGGGTGCCTGGGTGACCCGAGCGCTCAGAAGGCGGGACGCCAATACAGGCGTGAGCGCGGCACACGCATTCGGCTTGGTCGTCGCCGACGCGGGCGACGACCACATGATCAGCACCGCAATACTCAGTCCGAAAAGAACCCCACGCTCTTTCCGCCAACCCTTAACGGCCTCGAGGGGCGCTGCATCGGGTGCCACGGACAAGGAGACTACGCCCGCCTGCCCCAGTACACCGGCTCGGTGTCAACTGCCGCATAGCCCAAGAACGGCGCAAACGGATCAGGTGTCTGAGACGTCGACGTACAGTTCGATCTCGTTTCCGTCCGGATCGAGAACGTGAAGACTCCGCGTGAACCTCCGCTCGGCCTCGTAGAGGACTGGGGTTCTCTCCGTCTCGAGCAGACTCCGTGCGCGGCGGAGCTCTTCAGCTGAGCTGCCGATCTTGAATGCCACATGAGCGAGGCCGGTGGCGTCGTCAGCTGGTGTTGACGCGACTACATCGATCTCCATCAGGGCGAAGTCATGATGGTTCCCTGGCGTCTCGAGGGTGAAGAACGTCATGCGTGGATCTTCGATCCTCAACACGACTTTCATGCCCAAGGTGCCCGAGTAGAAGACTTCGGCTAGTTGCAGATCGCGAACCTTGAGGACGACATGGCCGAGTGCTTGCACCTGCACGGCGCTACCTCCTTCGCGCGATGACGCTTCAAACGACAGCGGCAAGTACCGCGTCGCTCTCTTCGACGCTCATCGGCGGCCCAATTGGCCTGAGGTCGTGCGAGGCGGCAATGCGCGCCAATTCATCCATCGCCGGAAAGTGTGGCTGGGTCGGAACCACGTGCGCCCTCGTGGGACTGCTCAGCTCGCGAATCAAGTCACGGAAGCTGGCATTGTCGTGCACGAGGAGAATCCGCGCTTCGCGATCACCCACCACCCGGAACGTGTGGGGAACTCCACGTGGCATGGAGACCCAGTGCCCCGCTCCGACGACCAATTCGTCATCGCCGCAGCGCACGACCATCTCGCCCTCGAGGATGTACCAGGTGTCGTCGAGGTCGTCGTGGACGTGCAGTGGGGGCGCCGAGCCCACGGGCAAGGTCATTTCGAGCACGACGGTCTCCATTTCGGAGGCACGACGGTGCTCGACGACCAGAGTGTCGAGGAACCACCATGCCTGCGCATCTGCGTTATCGGGGGAATCAACGATTGCAGTGGTCACCTCGGCCACCTCCTTTTCACAACCCGTTGCCGGTCGTGTAGTCAGGCATCCTTACGATCTACATCGTATGGTAACCTTACGACCTATGTCAACCGACTCCTGGGGCGGCATCGACCACGAACGAAGTCCGTACGTCGGCGCCATGCTGCGTGTCGTTTGGCAGTGGGTTCGTGACCGGCTGTATGCGGGTGTCCTAGCGGCAGGATTCGACGATCTGAGCGCAGCGCATGTCGCGCTCTGGCGCTATCCCGGCGTCGAGGGAGTACGTCCCAGTCAGCTCGCGGATCGTGTGGGGATCACGAAACAGTCCGTCAACGACCTGCTCGGGCATCTGGAAGGACACGGGTACTTATTGCGCGTCCCCGATTCGGTCGACGGTCGGGCTCGTGTGATCCGACTTACCGCCAAAGGACGGCGACTCGGCGAGACCATTTACGCCGCGGCGGGGGCGGCTCAGCTGCAGATCGAAGAGATCCTCGGGCCACGTCGGTTCGCACAGCTGCACAGCTCGCTCGAGCTCCTGACCGAACAACTTGAGGGCTCGCCGACCGTCCTCTAACGCTGCCGGGTGCGGGAGCACCTATCTCAGGCTTTCAATGATTCCAACGAGCTTGTGCCACCCTCGTCGCTCCGGAGGCTCAATCAAGAAATCGGCCATTTCCATGACTTCGCGCCCTCCACGAACGCCGATGCCGACCCCCGCCTCGCGCAGCATCTCTAAGTCGTTGAGTCCATCACCGACTGCTGCGACTTCCTGGGATTCGATGCCGTTGAGGGTGCAGTAGGCCTCGATTCCGGACCATTTGGAGACCCCTGGAGGATCCACGACGATCCCGAAGTTGCCGTAGTCCGGTTCGGGATAGAGCACGACCCGTGGCTCCATGCGCATCGGCCAGCTCCCGGGCCACTGGCGCCAGAACCTCGCGGTCGAGGCCCAGCACGGAGAAGGCGTAGACGGACATCGTTGTGGCTGTTTCCGCGAGGTCGCGGTTTCCAGCTAGTCGACCGAGCTTCTCGAGGTGTGCTGCGCACGTCGAGGGACCCCTCGACACGGCAATGTCGATCTCGGGATCGTCCACGTATAGACATGGGTCCAGGCCGTACGCCTGAAAGGCCGCCAGCGTGTCACGAGCAGCCTCGGCTCCGAAGAAGGCCTCATGGAACCGCTCGCCCGTGCGAAAGTCGATCCCGACGGCGCCATCGATGAGAACTGCAGGCAGCGCCAGCCCATGGTCGGCAAGGCGCTGTTTTGTCAGTCTCGGGCGCCTCGACGTTGCGGCCAGAACGATTACATCCTGACGCGCCAGCTCATCGACGGTAGCTATGTGCTCCGGGGGTGGCACAAAGTCCGGACCCCAGAACGTGCCGTCAAGATCGGTGGCCAGCAGTCGGATCACGGCTTCAGTATGTCGAAATATCTCAGCACCGGCCGGAACTCAATGCCCCAGTACATTGCCGGGACTGCGACGATCGCGAACGTGGCCCGACCCAAATTCTCTACTCGCCGAGATGCGCGGAACGCCTCAGACTCCGTCCACCCGATGGCGCCCTGGAGGCCCTTCAAAACGGCGATCTCACCGCCGTGGATGTGCGGGTGCACGTGGCCATGCAGCTCGAACAGATCTCTGCCCTGCCACACACCTAAGCCCGAGCGCGTCATGTCCACCGTCATGTCGAGCTGCTCGTCGGTGAGCTCGTCCAGTGACTCGACGAACGCCGTGTGCACCGCTCGCCCGTATTCCCTGAGCCTGTCCCAGTCGACCGCTACATGCCGAACCCACTGATCGAAGCGATCTGGCTCATAGGCAAATCCCTGCCCCACGTCCCCATCCCACCGGCGCTCCACGAGGGGCTCGCGTCGTTCGATCAACCGATTGATCTCGACGTCGGTGTTGATCACAACATGCAGGTAGGTGGCGCCGATCGAGTTGGCGGTCCCGGTCGGCCACCAGTTGGCCTGCTCCGCGTTGACGTCGCTCAACGTCTCTTCGAACCAATCCCACGCCTTTTTCGATTGCCATCGGAGAACGTCTACCTCCGAAGGCAGCTTGCTCCCGCGTTCAGCCACCGACACCTCCACTGACCACTTGCTAGGCCCAGCCATCGTGTATCTGTGGGCCTTAGGCGTCAATCGAACGGATCGCCAAGGTGCCCCCGTTCGCTGCCGGAAGTGGGTGTCACCCTGCGGATCTTCGGGGATGCTTTGAAGAGCACAACCGGGGGCGGATTCAGGAGTCGGGGCGAGCAGGCCCCACCCACTGCATGCTTCGGACCTTATGCGGAGGCCGCCGAACTGGCGTATGAGCTAGGGCTGTACGAGGTTGTGGAGCTCGATGACCTCTCGTTTGATCTCGAAGGGTACATTCGGCTTGACGTTCTCGTTGAAGAACTTCTCAGTGGGAGTTCTCAACCGTTCCCGAACGGACCATTCGAGGTTGCTTCGCACCTAGTGGTCCGTCGCTGATATAGCTGAAGTAGTTAGGCTGTCAACATGACCACGATGTTGGCCGCACCGCCACTTCGCATGACCCGCAAACAACGGGACGAGCTCGAGCGCATCGCACGTTCGTCGTCGGGGCCGCACCGCTCGGTCGTGCAGGCCAAGGCGTTGTTGCTTGCCGCCGATGGTGAGGCCAACTACGAGATCGCACGGCGCTTGGACGTGGCCTCGAACTCGGTGCGCGCCTGGAGGCGGCGTTTCGAAGAGAGCGGGACCGACTGGGTCGGCACGATTGCACCGGGACGGGGCCGGCGCTCGTGGTTGCCCGAAGGCACCGTGGCTGAAGTCGTGCGCGTGACGAGGGAAGAACTCCCTGACGATGGCTCGACACAGTGGTCGACGCGCACGCTGGCGGAGCGACTCGGGATCGGCAAGGACACCGTGGCCCGGATCTGGCGGGACCACAACCTGCGACCCTGGAACGTCGTGACCTTCAAAGTCTCGAACGACCCCGACTTCGAAGAGAAGCTCGTCGACGTGGTCGGGCTCTACATGAGCCCGCCCGAACGGGCCATCGTCTTCAGTTTCGACGAGAAGACCCAGGTCCAAGCACTCGACCGCACCCAGCCCTCTCTTCCTCTCAAGCCCGGACGAGCCGGGACCATGACCCATGACTACAAGCGCCACGGCACCACGGATCTCTTCGCCGCCATGAACGTCGCCACCGGCGAGGTCCTCTACGACACCCGCACGTCGCACAAAAGCACCGACGTCCTCCAGTTCTTCAAGTTGATCGACCTCCACGTCGCAAAAGACCTCGACATCCACGTCGTCCTCGACAACCTGAGTGCTCACAAGGCACCACCGGTGGCCAAATGGCTGGCCGATCCCAAGCGGGCGCGCTGGCACCTGCACTTCACGCCCACCAGCTCGTCGTGGCTGAACCTCGTCGAGAGCTGGTTCTCCATCCTCACTGAGCGCCGACTTCGCCGGGGTGCCTTCACCTCCGTCGACCATCTCGTCGTCGAGATCGAGACCTGGGCCGAGCATTGGAACGACGATCCCAAGCCTTTCGTCTGGAAGAAGCCGGCAGAGGAGATCATCGCCAAGGTGAAGAGAGGTCGGGCTGCATTGGCTTCAGTCAAATCCGCGACGCACCACTAGAGACGACCCTGGCGATTGTCCGTCCGCACTTTCCGGAATTTCGACGACTGATCCCGGAGCAGAGCCTGGACGTCGAACTGCAGTTGTCCGTTCTGATGGCCGGAGGAGAGGTCCCGACGGGGTACGTGGATGCCATTCGAGCCGCCGAACTCGCCTCAATGGGAGCCAGCCTCGACATCCACCTTCTGACTCGCGAGTAATGACCGGGCTCTTGGCGAGGTGCTCCCGTACGCCGGATCGTGGGCATGCCCGTTCGCGTCTTGGCAGAGATCGACGTTACTCTCAGCGAGGTGAACGTCGAGGTCATCGTGTTGAATGGCGGGTCGAGCTCGGGCAAGTCCTCGATCGCCAATTGTCTCCAGCAGCAGCTCGAGGAAACTTGGTTAACCCTCGGAGTCGATGACCTGATCCGTGCGCTGTCACACGGCCCCACTGACACCACGGCGGGTGGATCAATCCATTTCGGTTGGGACGGTTCCATCAGTGTGGGAGAGGTATTCCACCAAGCCGAGGCTGCTTGGTACCAAGGTGTCGCCGCCATTGCTCGCGCTGGGGCCGCCGTCATCGCTGACGAGGTGTTCCTCGATGGAGGGAAATCACAGCAGCGCCTCGCGGCTGCGCTGCGGGGATTGACCGTCGTCTGGGTGGGAGTGCGCTGCGACCCAGATGTGGCCGAGACCCGCGGGATCCAGCGGGGTGACCGGATCCGCGGACAAGCTCGTGACCAGGCCCTGCGTGTCCATCAGGGAGTCCGCTACGACCTCGTCGTAGATACGACGAGAACCGCATCATCTCAGTGCGCCGGGACGATCGTCGAATGGCTTACCCGCACTGACTCCTAGTTATCGAGCCAGTAAGCAGGACCTGGGTCCCGTCGCTGCCGGGACCGGGTGGGACGCCGACACGCTGGCGCGTCGGCGACTTCATACCCGGCCTGTGACTACGACCGAAACATGGGTCGGTTGGCCCATCGACGGGTTCCTTGTGGTGTGGTATCCAAACCCGAGTAGCACTCCGACCTGCTCTGGCAGGGCGGGACAGGTCGGCGTGCCGGAAAGCTCCCAAACGAAAAGGGGGCTGCCACCAGCTCGGGTACTAGCTCCGATCATTCACGGAGCCGCATGAACTGAACAGCGCGTATCCGCGTAACTGCCCTCCTGTCAGGGGAAACTGAGGTTGTCGAGACACTCAATCCCCAACCAGAAGGGCACTTACGAAATGCACGGTAACAGCACGCGTCGCCTGGTTGTGGCATCCGGCGGTGACCAGGTGGTGGGCCATGTCGGACTGCACGCTCTTGGGGCCTTTGCCGACCGGTTGGGACTCGGAAATGCGCTCTCTTCTCGGATCCCGTCGCGCGGCGAGCGGATGCCGCTCCACGACCGGGGCAAGGTGCTCGTCCAGTCGATGCTGATGCTCGCCGGTGGTGGCGAGAGCTGCGCCGACATCGAGCACCTTCGCACCCAAGAGGACCTCTTTGGGCAGACGCCGTCGGACTCGACGGTGTTCCGGGCTTTCCACGAGATTGCACCGGCGACCAGAGACGCGCTGGCCGAGGCGTTCGCCGGAGTGCGCGCCGAGGTGTGGCGACGTTCGGTCGCCACCACGGGGACGGCGCCGGTGATCCTCGACATCGATGCCTCGCTCGTCGAGATCCACACCGAGACCAAGGAGGGAACGGGCCCGCACTACAAGGGCGGATGGGGCTTCCACCCGATGTTCTGCTTCGCTGATGCCACCGGCGAGGCGCTCTCGGGGCTATTGCGTCCGGGAAACGCCGGCGCCAACACGGTGGCCGACCACGTGAGCGTCCTCGACGCTGCTGTGGCCCAACTGCCCGGGGAGATCACCCTTGGTCACCATGTCGGTGACGACGAGTCACTCGTCGCCCGAAAACTCGTCGTGCGCACCGACTCGGCGGGTTGCACACAGGGCTTCGTGTGGGCGTGTCGGTCACGCAACATAGGGTTCTTCGTCGTGGCCCGCTCGAATGCCCAGGTCCATGCGGCAATCTTCGACACCGTGGGTCTCGAGGAGATCTGGGAGCCCGCCGTTCACCAAGACGGGAGCCCACGTGAAGGGGCGGCGGTGGCCGATCTGACCGAGCTCGTCGACCTCAAAGAGTGGCCGCCGGGAACCCGGCTCATCGTGCGCCGCGAACCGCTGCATCCGGGCGCCCAGCACAGCCTGTTCCCCTCACTCGAGTACCGCTACTGGGGCCACTACAGCGACCAGGACGGCAATGCGTTCGAACTCGACCAGACCATGCGCGCCCACGCGCACGTCGAGCTGCACATTCAACGCCTCAAGGACTCGGGGCTCTTGGCCTTCCCGTTCTCGGACCTCGAAGCGAACCGGACGTGGATGGCGAGCGTCATGATGGCGGCCGACCTCGTGCGCTGGTTCCAGCTCCTGTGCCTCGACGGCAGGTGGGCCAAGGCACAACCCAAGGCACTGCGCTGGGGGTTCTTCCACGCCCCGGGTCGTCTCGTGCGTTCGGGACGACGCCACGCCGTGCGCATCCTGAGCGGATGGCCCAGTGCTGACGCACTTCTCGGCGCCTATCGAAGGCTCGACGTCATTCACTGAGCGATCCCATTCCCGTCAGTGGGCACCGACACTGGGCGAGTGCGTCCCGAATGGCCCTCCGACTCCAAAATGACCACCGCAACGGACGCCAATACGGCGCCACCGCGACCGGGCAACAGCGAAATCACGCCGCTCGCAGTTCATCCTCTCGAATCAATGGATCCGGAGCGACCTCAAGGTCATCACGTGAATGATCGGAGCTAGGAGGGGGAGAACGGTGAGCGGAAGTGACCGTCGTCTACGACACTCGATACGAGCGTAAGAGCCTAGAGGCGCTTGCCAGGGGCATCTTCTACTTCGGAGTTCTGGCATCGTTCCTGGACGGCCTCTTGACGTGGCTCGTCGTCCGTTCCGCGGGCGTCAGCATTGAGCAAAACTGGGGCATGGGATGGCTCATGCGCCAAATCGGCCTCGTGCCAACCATCATCGGCAGGGTCGCCATCGGCGTCTTCTGCTTCTGGTACGTGGCGAACCTGCTCGTCGGCCGTCGATTGTTCCTGCGCCAGAAGAGGGCCGACAAGTACCAGCGGTTCATCTCGAGGACCGACCGCCCGGCATGGAGGCAATGGTTCGTGGAGCACCGCCCGTACTTCACGGCCATTGAGACCGTCTTCATTCTGTTCGCGACATCGGCGGTCGTGGGGAACAACATCAACGCCGCTATCGTTTACTTCCACAACCTGCACGGGGGATGAATGGCAAGGCGTTCGGGCTGGTGGCGTCCCGTCCCTGGTGTAAATCGACGACGGGCGTAGGTTCCTTCAGGAGCTACCACCCACGAAGGTGACCCCACAGCCCTGTCACGACGAGTATCCCGGGCGGGATCGAGGTGCCCTCGCTGCCGGGACGGTGGGACGCACGACAGCTCGGCGGCCCAGCCATGAGCACGGTTTCAGTCGGCGCTGCGACGCCCCTGGGCGTCTGGGATGTTGCACAGGTGGCCGTCGGCTTCATAGGCGGGCTTTCGGCGTCGCCGGCCTTTTGGGTTTCGGGCCACTGCGCACGAAGCCCGAGCCGGTCGACTCAGAATCCTCGGGCGAGGACCATTCGCCTCAGACGGCCAACGTTCGGTCGATCAGCTTGTGTACCTTGCAGAGCGTCGAAGGGCCGGTGAGATCAGCCAGGAGATGTTTGAATTGGCAAAGAAGCGAATCATCGACTCCTGAAGAGACTCCATCGGGTGAGGGGAACCGCTCGATCTAGGCAACCCGGTACGACCCCTCCCCACGAGCGCTCGGCCAGACTGCCTCCTACCATTGTCAGCGATGGCTGCGACCTGCACGTGCTGCTCAATGTCGGTCGATTGGTGGGTCAGACTGCGCTCGCACCCCGACCTGCCGATCTGCCACGACTGCCTCGCCGGGCTCAATGGACAGCGAGACGGCCAACTGCAACTCATGACGCGGAACGTGGCTGGTCACGGGGTTCGAGCCGATCTTCAAGGTCTCCGACATGACTCGCTCGGTCGCCTGGTTCACGCGTGCTGGCTTCGAAGTGTCGATCCACGACGACACCTATGCCTTCGCTCACCGGGATCGGGACCTCACGATCCACCTCGCCCAAGCTGCAGGAGACGAACTTCCCGGTCACGGTGCTCTCTACATCCACTGTCAAGACGCCGACCGGGTGGCTGACGAGTGGAGACAGGCGGGGATCGAAGTGGACGGCCCGAGGGACGAGGACTATGGCAAGCGGGAGGGCTCCATCACCGACCCCGATGGAAACGTGATTCGCTTCGGAAGTCCTATTCGTTAGAGCCGCTAACACGGACCGGGTGCCCCAGTCTGCGGGCCGGTGGGACCCTTCACGTTAGAAGCCAGGAACGCTGCCGCTTGTGCCATATACGACCGGGTGGACTTCGATCGGGGTACAGCCTGGCATCCCAGCTCCAATGCCCGAGACGGTCACCCGAACTGACTCGGTGAGGTTCGGCGGTGTCACGTGCAAGTCGGGGTACGTCTCACACGATGTCACTTGACCAACGGGATTGTCAGTACCTTCGACGATGGCAGAAGCCGCTTGATCGGGTCGAAGAAACACCACCGGGATCGACGTGTCTTCTGGGCCGAGTCCGCCCATGTATCCACCCGTCGTTCGTCGAGCTTGGACAACTTGCTGTCCCGCAGAGTTGAGGGCCGCCACCCCGGGGTAACCCGTGAGCGTGCAGGCATTGGCACTCCTGTTCGTGAAGACAAGCACCTGATCTTCGTGACCTAGTCCCGCTCCTCCTCCTGGATCGGAAATGGCGATCTGGCTGTTCGCACACAGCAGAGTCTTCGGCCTAGTGCCCTGACCGGCAACGTTGGTGGGGCGCGTCCACCACTTTGAGCGGCCGGTCGCGCAAAGTGGTGCCATGGCAGAACGCGTGGCAGTCAGGGAAATCACCAACGAGGAGGGACGAAAGCTCCTCTCGATCGTGCGCCGGGGATCGGGCTCGGTGGTGAGGTGGCGAAGAGCCCAGATCGTGCTCTGGTCGGCCCAGAGGATGGACGTCCCGGCCATCGCCAAGATCGCCTTCACCTCAGAGGACCGGGTCAGAGAGGTCATCCACAACTTCAACGCCGACGGGTTCGACTCCTTGGCCGCGAAGTACTCGGGGGGACGGCCACCGAAATTCACCCTGCCTGAACGCCGGGAGATCAAGAAGATCGCCCTCAGCCGTCCGGTCGACCACGACCTGCCCTTTTCCACCTGGAGCTTGTCCAAGTTGGCTGAGTTCCTCGTCGCCGAGGGGGTGGTCGACGACATCAGCCACGAGGGTCTCCGCGTGCTCCTCCGCGAGGAGGGTGTCTCCTTTCAAGTGATCAAGACCTACAAGCAATCGAAGGACCCCGACTTCGAGACCAAGAAGAACCGGGTGCTCGAGCTCTACGAGATCGCCGATGGCAAGGCGAAACCGAAGGAAGGCGACCCGGGCGTCGTCATCTGCATGGACGAGTTCGGCCCGCTCAACCTCTTGCCCCGGCCAGGCAAGCAGTGGGCACCGAGGATCGTCAAGGGAGAGGAATCAGACGACCCCAGGCGCCGGCGGCGCCGGGCCACCTATACCCGCACCAAGGGTGTCCGCCACCTCATGGCCGCCTACGACTTGAACACGGACAAGATGTACGGCCACGTCAAGACGACCAAGGACCGCACCCGGTTCCTCGAGTTCTGCCGCTACCTGCGCACCCTCTACCCACCCGACGTCCGCATCGCCATCGTGTTGGACAACTTCAGCCCACACCTCTCGACCACGGTCGACTCACGCGTAGGAGATTGGGCCGAGGCCAACAACGTGGAGCTGGCCTACGTGCCGACCAATGCCAGCTGGATGAACCGGATCGAGGCCCAGTTCCAGGCGCTGCGCTACTTCACCCTCGATGGCACCGACCACCGCTCACACGAGGAGCAGAACTCGATGATCCGCCGCTACATCATCTGGCGCAACCGCAACGCTCACGACAAGACGCTGCGTGAGCTGGTCAAGCGCGCAAACGTTGCCTGATGCGGCACTAGCATTA
>CAVSSK010000016.1:0-77702 GCA_963730395.1 uncultured Acidimicrobiaceae bacterium
AGAGCACTTCACTTGTAACGGCCTCGGAGGCTTGTCGCGCAGAACGGTGTGTTCAGCACTTTTTGGATAGGCGCTGCTCAGATGCGATGTTGCACATTGAGGACAGTGGCGGTTGGTTGCCGCTAAAGGCCACCCGTTGGTGCGAGGTTGAATCTGGGTTGATTTGATACGGGCTTTCGACACCGCTCGTCATGGCGCCCCGTTCCCCGCACCGCGTCGCCGATTGAAGACGCCCGCAGATGAGGTTGACGGACTTTCCTTCGTCCATCTTGTCACTGCTCGCTCTGTGCTCTCGTTCTCAGGGGAAGCTGTAATCTTCAGTGATGGCGATATCCACCGGGGATCTGCCGGCAGCAGCAGAGCGAGCCCGAGCTGCAGCGTCGGAGGCGGCGAACTTCGGCCGGCCCGCATCGGCAAAGTGACCACCGACATCCCCGAGGCCATCCGAGCCGCCATCCGTGAAGACCTGGCCTCCGGCGCCTACCAGAGAGCCGCACAGGATGCCGTCGCAGGAGACCCCGACCTGGCTCAGGGCTGAGCGCCCGGATCATCGGCGTGATCGTTGTCGATGACGCCCTTTTGCTGGCCATCTTGGCCGAGCAGCGAGGTGCGGCAGAAGCTCTCCTGATCACAGCGGCTGAGGCCGGCGAGGTATTCACAACCGGTTCGTGGTTCTGGCGGCTGGCCCGGGTCGTGGCTCGTCCAGGTCAGGGCGCGCTGTCCCGTGCTCTGGCGGCAAGTTCTGAGGACGAGCAGCGTCGGGTGCATGACGCCCTGACCAGTTGCCCGCCGAAATCGGCCTGTTGAGCATGCGACGACTGGTCCCGGTCATGGCGGCGTTGCCGGGCCAGCTCAACCTTCTTACCGCCGAGGCAGTTGCTGCCGCGGTGGTCCTGGGTGCGAAGATCGCCGTTTCCACCCATCACCTCTCGTGACCACCGCAGCTGCCTCGGTGGGTGTGAGCGTCGATGTTGTGGATCTCGGCCTGTAGACAACGCTGCCCTCGCCGTCACTGCTCCAGCTCGCCGAGCCACGTCTCGTACCAGTCCCGCCGGACGCGGATGTCGCCGTTGCGTAGGCGGATGGAGCGTGGGAACCACGGTGCTCCCCGAGCCGACCACTTGTAAGCCGTCGAACTGGACACGCCGAGGTCGGCAGCGACTCACGGATACTGAGCCAGCGAGCCCCGTGGTGATCCCGTGTCTGTTCACCCCAGTCGGCACGATCTCGCGCGCCAGAGTCATCGCTTTCCTCGAGCGACACGGCGTAGAAACACGCCAGGACCACCGATGTTCGTGGGGTCGTGCAGATGGGACGCCTCCCTTATGGCAGGTGCGACCGGCAAATGCGATTTGGTCACCATCATGTGACCTCCCCTGGCTCGTTGTCTGGCTTCTCCTCCTTGGCCGACAAGCGGCCATTACCCGCCCCCGGGTCGCACCCGATCGGTTCCGCGCCTGGGTCTTCCTGAGGGTTCACGGGCCGCTGAACCGCAGCCGCTCATTGCGAACGCCCTTCACCATGCTCAGTCGGAATAGCCCCGTACGGCACTTCGGGGCGTTCCCAGTTGGTGGAGCGACTCGTTGTGAAGCGCTGCAATTACCGCGGTCCCTCTCATCCACCACTACCTCTTTGCTCGAAATAGGTACGTAGCCAACTCGATGACCGGCGATCAGCGATAGCACGGATTCCATCGCCATCTGGCGTTCCGGCGCAATAACCACCTCGACACTGTCCAACCTTTGCCAGGTTCACTGCAAGCTGGGGGACACCGATTCGGAAATGGAGTTGTGACTTGCCAGACTCGTCTACGGCTGACATCACAGCATTGAACGGGCTCGTGCCTTGAACGGGAAGCCAAAAGTGCCATGACCTGGCAGTTCAAGGGTTCCATCGGCGTGGTGATCGAGGTGCGTGCCCGTCGTAGGAAGGCTTGTCGACCTGCAGCGACTTCCACCAACTTGGATGCGCCCCCGGCTTGCCACCGCTGCCAGAGGCGGCGGCACTCGTAGTCGACGCGTTGATCATCGAAATCGATTGAGAGTGTTTTGACTCCTCCGATAAGCCCAACTGCACTGTTGCCATGCAGATTTCATTTACGACGAGTTCGTATTGGTTCTTCGCTTGCCACTTCCAGACGACCCAGTGCCGGGCAGACTGACGATTCGTTCCCACTCCTGACGGCTTCCCAAAAGGGTTTCAGAACGCTTCGATCCTGCGTTCCCTCTTTTCGTTCGACTCGAAGACCATGCTCCGACCTTAGACCTCGCCATTCGGGCAGATTAGTGGTTCTCGGAATGCGGCAGATGCCCCAATGCGCCGGTTCGGTGGGACACGGGCCTAGTCGAGTTCTCGCAGACCGGTCCCACCGTCGAGCCACCCTCACTCGACGGCGCACAGGCAGCCTCGCTCGGCACGCTCGACTCTGCTCTGATCGGCTGGGAGACGACCAGCCGCCTTCGCCCTCTCAGCCAAGTCCACGTTAGGGCAGTCACGGACCATGGGCCACTGCCCTTCGTCCCAACTCTACTGCAGCAGGGAGCGAATCCACTAGGCCTGAAGCACGTTCGGGAAGGTCCCACCGCCCTGGACGAACCTCGGTCACGTAGTTCACCCCTGCCCTACATCACCGGCTCGGGACGCATATTTGCGGACAGGTGCTTGCTCGGCGCGAACTGCCACCGACCGGCACTTATTCAGCGCTCGTTATCCGTGTCGCTTCTCGACGCCACCGTCGGCTGGGGTCAGAGCTTCCAATGCCTCAAACAGTGGCGCTTTGCCTCACCTCTTCCAGCCGGCTCACAATATCGGACATAGTCGATTTGCGTGCGGACCAGACGTACACGCTTCCTATTCGACCATCTTTGAGGTGCACTTTGATTCCATAGGTTCCACCACCGTCCGCCCCAGAGTTATAGGCCCGTTCCACATGATCCACGTTGTCCCATGGGGTGACGCCTTTCAGCCTGTCCACCTTCGGAAATGACTTTTCAAAGAGATTCCGAGGTCGTTCAGCAATCGCCAGACCCCGGATCCCCGTGGAATCGAACGAGGTCTTCCTCCCAACCCTCCGAGAGCAGGTCCATGCCAGGAACAAACAGATGATTACGCCGAGCACGCATAGGACAATCAATCCGATGGAGTTGCTTTTTGAGTCAGCACGCTTGTGAAGGCTGCTCACGGCCAACGGCACAAGGACGAGGCAACCGATCGCCCCTGCAGCAAATAAGAGCGTGATGAACCAAGCATTGATCCGGTATCCCGTTCCCGTCAGCACGACACTTCCATCCAGCCGACTTGGAAGCTGATCACTCGAATGGGGCTCAGAATGAGATTCCGTCTGCGGTTCCTGCGCTTCCCCGGACATTTTATCCGCCACACCAGGAGGTTATCCGGTGAGCCGCCACGGCGATGGGAGCATTGGCACCATTCGCTGGTGAATGTCCACCACCTTCAAGGGCGTCCCCTACCGCCGGCTCGGCGGCGTTTATCGACGGGGTGTGCTTGCCAGGCGCTAACGCCCTCGACCGGCACGAGTGGGGCAGGCATTTCATGTCCCGCCGCTTGGTCGATCAAAGTATGAAGGCAGCAATCGTGTGGTGAAAATGGCGAGCAGGGCACATTGCGATCTAGTCAAATCCGAATTGTCGATTACAAAGTCGACCTGGTCGAGTTGCATCCGGCGGACGACACCCGCGAATGTGCTCTGGATTCGATACTCGATAAGCGAACGGCCAGATTCATCAAGAGCGCTCATCACCGCGTAGAGCGCTCCAGTAGTTCGCACCGGGAAATTCAGCGTGCCACCGCCGAATAGATCGACGCGGGTGTCGGCCTTTTCGTTGTAGTGCCTTCCGGTGCTACGAAGGACCTCCTGGCCACTGGCTACGTCAATCATCTGGCGCTCACGGCTCGATAAGCGCATTTCGTAGCGCCGGTCGTCGACCTCTACGTCAAAGAGCGCCGCTCGCAGTTGGCCACGCCGAATACGCACGTTTGCCCAGACAGAATCATCCGATGAAGCGAGCCGCCAGCTTCGATTCCCCGTGGGATGCCATTCAAGATGCGTACCAGGAAGCGCAACCCATTCCCGCTTGAGATTCTGCAGATGGTCTTGTTCAACAAGTCGTCTCGCCTTCCGGGTGGGACGAGCAGATCCATCTACCATTAAGGCCGATGTTAGCCACGGAGGAGGGTCGCTGAGAGCATTTCGGGCGTCCTCTGATGGGCTTCAGAAGGCTGCCCCACAACACCGGGAGTGGGCGCTACTTCGGTGAAGCTTCAGATGCACTCGGCGGTGTTCGTCCAATGCGGTCGGTTAAGGCCTTCGCAACTGAGCGTGCCTGTCGAAAAGCGATAGCCCCACTTACAATCTCCACAACTTGTCCGTCATCACACTCCAGCTGAGTCCGAACATTCGGTATGCCAAGCACAATGTAAGAGGTCTTCGAGTCGACGGTCACAACTCTGTCCAAGCCGATTTCCTTGAGAAGTTCGCCGCTATTCCTGTTGAGGAACCACGTTGCTCTGAACATGAGAAGTCGTTCATTCGTGATGGCCACCACCAACCCAGTGCCGTCTTGACCCGCCCACTTTCCTGGTTCACAGTTAGTTTGGGCAATGATCCCTTCCCCCGGGTGGAGGACGCTATCAATCCGCTCCTGCCTGGATTCTCGTCCCACCGCGCGACACTCTACGCCGGATCCCGGCCGTGCCGTGGCATGCGATGCTCACCTCTGTCGTGACACGATGATGTCGCAATCGCCCATAGGAGCAGCTTTTCCCCGCTCCAACCAGTGCCGAAAGTGTTCATGGCCGAATCCTTCACCATGCTGTTGAAGGAGGTCGGCTGTCTCCGACAAGAAGGCGGCAATCCTGCGCAGTTCTTCCACGTTCTCCGGGACGATCGTGACCTCGCCCAACCTTCGAAACAGTTTTCGCTTTTCGAGATCATCGAGGTCGACATCCCGATAGTTGTCGTCGTAGCCGAAGAGCTTCACGTTCTGGAACCTAGTGGTCCGTCGCTGATATAGCTGAAGTAGTTAGGCTGGCAACATGACCATGATGCTGGCCGCACCGCCACTTCGCATGACCCGCAAACAACGGGACGAGCTCGAGCGCATCGCACGTTCGTCGTCGCCAGCCGCACCGCTCGGTCGTGCAGGCCAAGGCGTTGTTGCTTGCCGCCGATGGCGAGGCCAACTACGAGATCGCACGGCGCTTGGACGTGGCCTCGAACTCGGTGCGCAGCCTGGCGACGGCGTTTCGAAGAGAGCGGGACCGACTGGGTCGGCACGATTGCACCGGGACGGGGCCGGCGCTCGTGGTTGCCCGAAGGCACCGTGGCCGAGGTCGTGCGCGTGACGAGGGAAGAACTCCCCGACGATGGCTCGACACAGTGGTCGACGCGGACGCTGGCGGAGCGACTCGGGATCGGCAAGGACACCGTGGCCCGGATCTGGCGGGACCACAACCTGCGAGCCCTGGAAGGTCGTGACCTTCAAAGTCTCGAACGACCCGCGACTTCGAAGAGAAGCTCGTCGACGTGGTCGGGCTCTACATGAGCCCGCCCGAACGGGCCATCGTCTTCAGCTTCGACGAGAAGACCCAGGTCCAAGCACTCGACCGCACCCAGCCCTCTCTTCCCTGAAGCCCGGACGGGCCGGGACCATGACCCATGACTACAAGCGCCACGGCACGACGGATCTCTTCGCCGCCATGAACGTCGCCACCGGCGAGGTCCTCTACGACACCCAGCACGTCGCACAAGAGCACCGACGTGCTCGCAGTTCTTCAAGTTGATCGACCTCCACGTCGCCAAAGACCTCGACATCCACGTCGTCCTCGACAACCTGAGTGCTCACAAGGCACCACCGGTGGCCAAGTGGCTGGCCGATCCCAAGCGGGCGCGCTGGCACCTGCACTTCACGCCCACCAGCTCGTCGTGGCTGAACCTCGTCGAGAGCTGGTTCTCCATCCTCACCGAGCGCCGGCTTCGCCGGGGTGCCTTCACCTCCGTCGACCACCTCATCGTCGAGATCGAGACCTGGGCCGAGCATTGGAACGACGATCCCAAGCCTTTCGTCTGGAAGAAGCCGGCAGAGGAGATCATCGCCAAGGTGAAGAGAGGTCGGGCTGCATTGGCTTCAGTCAAATCCGCGACGCACCACTAGATCATCTGCCCGGCGACGAATGTCGACCTGCCCCATTACGTCGGGACAGAGGCGCTTATCGACTGCCCATGAACGGCACTTCGCGGTCGCGGCCCAGTTGGTGGACGCGACTCGTTGTGAAGCGCTGCAATTGCCGTGGATCCCTCTCAAGAAGCGCCACTACCGCTTTCCTCAAAATAGGAACGTAGCCAACTCGATGACACGGCGATCAGCAATAGCACCGATTCCATCGCCATCTGGCATTCCGGCGCAATGACCACCTCGAGGCTGTCCAAGTTTCTTTGCCAGGTCTTCACTGCAAGCTTGGAGTCGCCAATTCGGTACTGAAGCTGTGACTTGCCAGACTCATCTACTGCTGACATCACAGCGACAACCCAATCTGTTCCTCGGACGGGGAACCCGAAGGTGCCATGACCTGGCAGCTCGATGGTTCCATCGGCGCGATGGTTTCCGTGCCCGCCCCTGATTATGAGCGCTGGTCGACTTGCAGTGACTTCGACCAACTCAGGTGTGAGGTTGCCCAGAAATTGTGGACACGGTTTAAGCGGCTTGTTGCTTGTGTGCCAACGTTAACTCGTAGCGGATCGGGCTCAGGTTGTCGGCCTTGGCGCAGCGGCGTTGGTGGTTGTAGAAGTTGATGTAGCGGGCGACGCCGGCTCGGAGTTCGTCGATGGTGGTGAAGGTGTGCCGGTAGAAGTACTCGTGCTTGAAGATCGACCAGAAGCTCTCGGCACTGGCGTGGTCGAAGCAGCTGCCCGTCGCCCCCATGGAGCGAACCAGACCGACGGACTCGCAGAACTCGACGACCTTGCGATCCGAGAACTGGCTGCCCCGGTCGGTATGGAACACGGTGGCCTCGACCTGTCCGAAGCGGGTCCCTGTCGCTTGGTCGAGCGCCTCGAGGACGATCTCGGTCCGCATGTGATCGGCGACGGAGAACCCGAGCACCCGAGACGATCCCTCGTCGCGAATGGCGCACATGTAAGCCCCGCCATCGCCGACTGTGAGGTAGGTGATATCGGACGTCCACAGCTCGTCGATCCCCTCGGGATGGAACTCGCGATTCACCAGGTCCTCGGGGAAGGTGGCGCCTGGATCGGGGGTGGTGGTGACCTTGAACAGGCGTGGGCTCACCCCGACGATCCCGAGGCTGGCCATGCGGGCGGCCACGGTGTTGGCGCTCACCCTCTCCCCGGCCTCATGGAGGTCCAGGGTGATCCGAGGAGCGCCGTAGGTGCCCTCCGAGCTCTTGTGCAAGGTGATGATCTTGGCGTCGAGATCGGCCCGACGGATCTCACTCGGCAGCGGGGGGCGCTCCTGAGCCGTTCTCCAGCGGTAGTAGCCCGCCGTCGAGACCTCCAGCAGGCGGGCCATGCGGGTGATCTCGAAGTTCGCGCACTCGGCGGCCATCAACGCAAATCTTTCTGCTTTGGTGGATTCGAAGCGAAGTACGCGGCAGCTTTTCCCAAGAAGGCCAGGTCCTTGTCCTGCTCGGCGACCTGGCGGCGCAAGCGCAACAGCTCGGTGCGCTCCGCTGCGCTCAACGGCTCGTCGCTCGATCCAGCCACCGTGTCCAGTCGGCGGCGCTCATCGCGCACCCATCTGGCCAACGAGCTGTCCGACACCGACAGCTCGGCGGACACCTCGGCAATCGATCGGCCGGTGTCGATCACGCGGTGCGCGGCCTCTGTCTTGAACTCCAGCGTGAACCTACGTCTCGTGACTCCCATATCGGGACATCCTTCCAGCCGACCGAAGGTCAGCTTGTCAGGTGTCCACTAATTCTGGGGAACCTCAGGTGCGCCCCCGCGTTGCCACCGCCGTCGGAGACGGCGGCGCTCGTAGTCAACGCGTCGTTCATCGACATTGATTGAGAGTGTTGTGACTACTCCGTAAAAAGCATCCAGCTGCACTGTTGCCAAGCATCTGTCATTTGCGAAGAGTTCGTATTGGTTCTTCCCTTGCCGCTTCCAGACGACTCGAGTGCCGGGCAGGCTGGCGAATCGTGCCCATTCCTGATACGCCTCCCGAAAGGCTTCTACATTTCTTTCGATCGCCTTCTTGAAGACCATTCTCCGACCTTAGACCTCACCACTCAGGCAGATTAGTGGTTCTCGGGAATGGGTGGGGTGCCCCAGTACGCCGGTTATACAGGTGATCCACCTCCTGGGATAGGCATCCGAGGGATCCTCCTCGGGTGCAAACCCGATCAGGAGGTGTGCGGTGCAGTGGAGTCCGTCATTCGAGAGTCACGTCCGTCCCGACGGTGAACACGTCTACAGGATCGGCCACCAGCTGGTCGACGAGTTCTTGGAGTTCGTGGTGGGGCGGGCCCGTCCGAACACGGTTCGGGCCTATGCCCACGACCTGAACGTCTTCTTCAGCGTGGTGAAGCAAGGACCCGCTCGAGGTCAGGCCCAAGGACGTCATGGCGTTCGTCACCGCGCAGCGGCGCCCGAAGCCCGGGGCCGAGAACGTGGTGCGCATCGCCGACGGTTCCGCTGGACTCTCGGCGGCGACGATCAAGCGCCGGCTGGCGGCGGTCTCGAGCCTCTATGGCTACCTGATCACCCGCGACGACGTCGCGGTGACGGCCAATCCCGTGCCCCGGGGCATCGCCACTCGTCAGAGCCGCTCACGAGGCGGTCGTGGGTTGCCACTGGTGCGCGGCGTGCGCCGGCTGCCGCGGATCCTCGAGCCCGACGAGATCGACGCGCTGATGGGAGCGCTGCGCACCGAGCGGGACCGGGCCATGACCCAGGCCATGGTGCTGGGCGGCCTGCGACGCTGCGAGGTGCTCGGTCTTCGCCTGGGCGATCTGCGTCTCGGCGAGTGGCGGGTGTTGATCAGAGAAGGCAAAGGTGGCCACGAGCGTCTTGTGCCGCTCTCTCCCACCTTCTTCGCCACGCGTGGCGCGCTACATGGAGCACGAGCGACCGCCAGAGACGACGAGCGACTCGCTCTTCGTCGCGCTCAAAGGGGCACGTCGCGGCCAGCCACTCTCGATGCCCGGACTCGAGCAGATCATCCGCGACTGCACGGGGGCGGGCGGGACTGTCAGCCACGGCACCTGCCACGAACTGCGCCACACCTGCTTCACCCGCCTGCGCGAGGCGGGCATGGCCATCGAAGCCATCCAGGCCCAGGCCGGACACCGCTCCATCACCTCGACCCGGGTCTATCTCCACCTCAGCGTCGACTGGCTGGACGACGAGTACCGCCGGGCGATCGAAGCCATCGAGGCCCAGGCGCTTGTCGGGGTGGCCCAATGAACGCACTCGCACACGCAACGGGCCTGAGCCCCGGCGCCAGGGCGGCGGGGCGCCCGAGGTCACGTGGGCCCAGATCGCAGCCCGGGCCCCGGTCATGGTGGCCACCATGGCCTCCTACCTGGACCAACTCGAAGTCTCGTCCCGTCCGGGCACCGTGGCGGCGGCGGAGTTGACGCTCCGGCAGTTCGCCCACCGGGTGACCGAGGCCGATCCGGGCTGCGCTCGGTGGCGCGCATCGCACGGCCCCACATCGAGGACTTCAAGACCTGGCTGCCTCAAGCGTCCGGGGAAAGAGCGGCAAGCCCTTGGCCACCATGACGATCCGGCACCGGCTCAGCACGGTGCGCACCTTCTTCGAGCGGATCATGGAGTGGGACTACGACGACGCCCCGGCCCGCCTGTTCATCTACATGAGCGATTTCCCGGCCCTCGACGAGCCCCTGCCCAAGTTCTTGGACGACCCGACGGCCTAGCAAGTTCATGGCGGCGCTGGCCGAGGATCCCAACCTGCGCCGCCGGCTCATGGTCGAACTGTTGGCCCGCACCGGGATGCGCGTCGGTGAGCTTGCCGGGCTGCAAGACGACGCCATGGTGCGCAAGGGGAACGGCCACCGCCTCCATATCCCCATCGGCAAGCTGCACAACGACCGCTACGTGCCCCTGCTGCCGATGCTGGTCGACCTGATTGGCGAGTACAAGGCCATGCGCGGGCGCTCACGCTCGGGCCACCTCCTCGAACGCGACGACGGTCGAGCCCTTCGACCGACGCACGGTGCATCGCTATGTGGCCAGCGTCGCCAAGCGAGCCGGGGTCGGTCACGTCCATCCCCACCAGCTGCGCCACACGCTGGCCACCCAGTCCATCAACCGGGGCATGAGCCTCGAGGCGATCGCCGCCTTGCTCGGGCATCGATCGATGGACATGACGCTGGTCTATGCGCGCATCTCCGATGACACCGTCGCCGACGCGTACTTCAAGGTGACCAGAAGCCGTCGAAGCCCAGTACTACGGACTCTCGGGCGCCACCCCGCCTCGAGCGACAGGTTCGAGCTGCGCACCGGTGAGCGACCATCGCCGCTTGCTCGCCAACGGTCACTGCACGAGGCCGGCTCTCCTCGACTGCGCGTTCGAGAGCGTCTGCGAGCGCTGCGGCTTCTTCGAGACGGGACCGCAGTTCGTCACCATCTTGAAGCGCCAGCGCAAGCATGCCGACGAGCGCGGTCAGAGCGACCGCAGCCAGCTCTTCGACGGCCTCATCGAAGGAGTCGCCGAGGCCCAGTGAGTGTGCTTCCATAGGAGTCAGCCCAGGACCCACGGATGACATGTATAACGCCGGGTCGGGGGGCCTATGCCTTGCAAACGCCAAGGGCACGTCGTACTTCTTGCACCAACCTTCCAAACCCAAAATGTCCAGGTCGGCCTGCACCCGTTCTGCTCGGGCCTCCGCCTCCTCGTTCGACTCGAACTTCTCAAGTCGCTTCTCCTGCCCGAGACGGTTGATGACAACCACCGAGGGCCAATGGCTGACTCCGTCCTCGGCAGAAGCCGTCGTACCGCCCATTGACGTATTCAACAGCCCTAGAACAAAGAACTTGATCCAGGACGACTTGGCGTAGGTCGCTTTGATCTGGATCGGGTTTTCATCGGCCACCGCCTCCAATCGTCGCAGATGGCGCAGATATTGAGGAGTATTTTCTGATTCGTCCCGGTATCCCCGAACGCCGGAGTGTCGGGTGCCACCCTGCGGCACGAGTGGGGCAGTCAGATAGCTGCGTCACCGTGCGTCCTTGGTGGGGATGATGGCTCGATCTACGCTCTCCGAATCCCGTACTCCCACGACGAACTACTCGGATTCTTCGACCAGGTAAGTGCGGTCCTTCCAGACAAGGGCACCGTTCCTCCGCTCATCGACATTGACGGAACGCCGTACGTGCTGGTCACGATCAGCATCGACCAGCACCGGCACCAGATCAAGATCGGCACCGGCGGTCCTTTCAAAGGCTCACAGGGTGATCAACGGAACCAGGTGCCGACAATCCCCGTGACCGTCCCACGGGACGCCTTCTACGTTGAAGATTCTCCCGGTGCCTCGTGGGGCTCGTGGGGCTCGTGGCAGCGTCCCTCCTAGTGATCCGGTCGCACTAGCCCAGTACGCCGGATCGAGGAGTGCCCGTTACCTCGTCAAGTACGGCACTTCACGCTGGCATCACTTGGAATGCCGTTGAAGGTACGACGCCCCTTCACATCGACCTGAACACCCCAGCGCATTCTTGACGGAGGTGCAGGCCAAGGTCCGCTGAAACTGGCTTGCGTGTGTCCAACCAACTTTCCTGAATGACGTACCACTATGGTGCAAGAAAAGTGATCCGGTGCTGCCGAGAGGAAGGCAAACGTCACTTCCTCGACGGGTATTCCTGCTGATGCCAACTGAGGATTGTACGGGGCGAGTCCGGGTCTCAATGAGATGACCCTTGCGTGCAGAGTTTCATGGGCTGCACTGACTCCCGCCCCGTGAGCTTCGCCCCCCGCTACGAATGTCGTCAGAGTCATCAGTGCAGCGCAGAAGCCAAGTGTCAATCGTAAAGGGCACCTGGTGACTCTTCGGCCTGCCTGGGCCATCTCGACTCTCCGTCCTGACTGCGCCCTGATTGCCCAACCATCGTATGACGGCGAGCATGCCTCGGGGGCACGGCTCCTTGGCCTGACTGGTCGAAACCGGAGGCGAGGTTTGGCCTTGGAACGCATAATGCCCCGATCGACAGTCACCTAGCCCAGTTCGCCGGCAGTGGGGCGGTTGTAGCGGGGCCAGCGGTGCCGCCGGCCATCAGAATCCCTCCGGCATCAAGTAGGGCGACGCGAGCCGGTCACGGACGTCGCTGCGTCGGTGTTGAGATCAGCTTCCCATCCGCTCGCGGCCGGTCATGCCGAACTCCCTTCGGTGGGCATCCAAGGATCAAGAAGACGCTGAGGCGGCGCCGACGATAGGGGCTGCGAGGCTCTTGCCGCCCATCGACCCGAAATACGCGGCGTCGCCGTAGTTGAAGATGCCCCCGTCGGAGGCCACCAGCCAATAGCCGCCACCGTCCGGTGTCGCCGCCATGTCCACGACCGGCTTGTTTAGGGGTATCGAGCCGGCCGACCCGAAGAACCCGGCTGAGCCGTAGGTGAAGATCCCGCCGTCGGCCGCCACCAGCCAGTAGCCCGAACCGCCGGGTGCGGTCGCCATGCCCACCACCGAGGAGTTGAGACGCAGCGAGCCGGCCGACCCGTAGAACGCGGCGTCGCCGAAGCTGAAGATCCCGCCGTCGGAGGCCACCTCCCAGTAGCCGTTGCCGTCGGGTGTGGCGGCCATGCCCACGATGGGCTTGTTCAGCGCCTTGCCGCCCATGGACCCGTAGAACGCGGCGTCGCCGAAGGCGAAGATCCCGCCGTCGGAGGCCACCTCCCAGTAGCCGCTGCCGTCGGGTGTGGCGGCCATGCCCACGATGGGCTTGTTCAGCGCCTTGCCGCCCATGGACCCGTAGAACGCGGCGTCGCCGAAGCTGAAGATCCCGCCGTCGGAGGCAACCTGCCAGTACCCCTGGCGGTCAGAGGTGGCCGCCATGCCCACGATGGGCTTGTTCAGCGCCATGCCGCCCATGGACCCGAAGAACGCGGCGTCGCCGAAGCTGAAGATCCCGCCGTCGGAGGCAACCTCCCAGTAGCCGCTGCTCGAGGGCCACCATGAAGCGTGCCATGTCAGCGCGGCGAGGACCCCCTGTCCCATCTGACTGGGGTGGAAGTAGTCGAGCGTCGACACGTCCGCCGGGCTGAACTGGTAATCGAAAGTGGCATAGCCATCCCACCGACAGTTCGCGTAGAGTCCGCACACCTGACTCAGTGCCGCGTTGTCGGCCTGTTCTTGAGTCACCACCTGCTGGCGTTGTGCATCGGTGTTGGCGGTCGAGAGCATTGACTGACAGATGTTCGCCACAGACCACACGGTCTGGGCTACGGGATTCCCGTGCAACACCGACCAGAGTCCGTAGATGTTCGGTATCGACGATACGAAAATGTGCGCGCCCGGGGGAAGACCCGACTCCAATGTCGACATCGTGGATTGGAAGGCTGCCGTGAACTGCGCCGTGGTGGTCATTGACGAGATCGATCCAGTGCAGACATCGTTAGCGCCGATGAGGATGGTCACGTACTGGGCCTGCTGCGCCACCGCGGCCTGTGCCTGGCTCAAGGTATCTGCGACCTTCGCACCCGAGACCGAATCGTTGTACGCGTGACCCGAGATCGCCGGATTCATTGCCATGATCCGTTCGTAGTGGCTGTACACCCCGTTGGCCGGGAATCCATCGCCGGTGCTCCAGGAGTCCTGCGGATGTGCCCCGAAGGAGCAGCAGTCATCGAAGGCCTGGCTGATTGAGTCCCCGATTGCCGCGATGCTGCTCGGAAGCGGGGGGGTCGCCACTGAGGCTTTGGCGACGCTCGCATGGCCCAGCGTCACCAAGGCGATTGCTATGAAGACAGACCCTCCGATCGTGATCCGCAACCAAGTCACCCCGTGCTCGGAGCCACCTCGATCCTCCGAGCGTCTTCTCGCTCTCACAGTCGTGACCCCTGTCTCACACCGCTAAGGGATGAGTCGCCGCTCCGATGACCCCAATGTTAGAGCAGTGATTCACTCCGCGGAAGAGACCAAGGCCCTCAATACGAGCCATCATGATGGGAGCCTGGCGGGAACCTAAGGATGTCGCGGGCGGAGCATGAACTCACGAAGGTGAGGCCACTGCCGGACATCGACGCCGCGTTCAGCACTTAGCTGCCCAGTGTCTTCGGATGGTTCAGTCGAGGCAGCTCCAGGCGATCCACTGCCGCAAGTCGCCGGCGCGGACCGAGCGTTGTTTCCCGCCAAGTGGCGACCGCTGGTTGCGGGTGTGGGCCTGCCCCCGACCACCTCGAGGGCCTCACGGGGCTGCGGCAGTCCGGGTTCCCTCGAAACTAACGATTCGCAGATCCGGAAGGCGCCGCTGCATCGAGCGACCCTGCCCAGTTCGCCGGGACGAGGTGCCACCCCGCATGAGCGCCCATGCCAGGGCAGACTGTGGCGATGGCGAAGACCTACCAACTCGGGCCTACCCGTCGAGCGGTCAATGTTCTCATCACGCCGCTGGTTCGCCTCGGCATCGGCGGTAAGTCCACGTATCTCCTGACCACCACGGGACGTAGAACTGGGCAGCAGAGGACTACACCGGTGATCCTGGTCGAAAACGATGGACAACGATGGCTTGTGTCGCCCTACGGAATGGTGGCTTGGGTTCACAACGTGCGTGCCCAGCCTCAGATCGCACTTCGCCATGGTGGGCGGTCGGAGACGCTCCATGCCGAGGAGGTCGACCCTGCTACTGCCGGTCCCGTCCTCCAGCGGTACCTTCGCAGCGTGCGGGTAACCGCCCCATTCTTCGACGCCAAGGGTGACGACCCGGTGGAGAAGTTCATCGAGGAGGCACCCCGCCATCCGGTATTCAAGCTCACCGCCGTCTCTGCCTGACTGCCCCAGTCCGCCGGATCGGAGGGCGCTTTGGCAGCCGCCCTCGTCCCTTAGGAGTCGGCCCCCTCTCCACCCTCGATGACCCTGGTAATTCGCCTGTCGGGCACAAGCCAGACGACAGCTACCCCGACGTATATCGCAATGGCTACCCATGGTTCGAAGAGCGCCACAACGATCCCCGCCACATATGCGATAGCCGAAAGCCGGCCCTTGCGGTCACTGCCAATCGCGACGGCCAATTGTGAACCCGCCGGATGCAGTGCTAACAGCGCCCGGGTGAGCAGGAAGTAGGCGATAGCCGAAAGAAGCAGGACGAAGCCGTACACGACCACCGGGGCGGTGTTACTCGGATGCTCACCCAACCACGCCGTGGCCGCGGGCGTCAATGAGAGTGAGAACAGCAGTCCCATGTTCGCCCAGAGGACCCGACCATCGATGCGCTCAACGACGTGCATCAGATGGTGGTGGTTATTCCAGTAAATGGCCAAGAAGGTGAAGCTCAAGGCGTAGACGAGAAGCTTTGGCACCAGTGGCTTCAGGTCCCCGAAACCGTGACCAGCAGGTGGCCGGAGATCGAGCACCATGATCGTCATGACTATGGCGATTACGGCATCGGTGAATGCCTCGAGCCGCCCTTTTGTCACAGCGAGAGCATCGCATATCAAGTCGCGTTTGACCGAGAATCGCTACGACCAAGACGACTAGAGCCCGGTGCCCCAGAACGTCGGGATGTTGGCAGTTCTTTCCGAATCAGATATGACTTTTCGCCCGGTACACCGTGGGTTCCAACGGGCGTAACGTCCCGAGTATCCGCACCCGCGGAAATCAGAAGCGAGGTAGAAGATCAGAACCGAGGTATAGAGATGACGGTGCTTTCCGTAACGGCATTGACCATAAAGCCCGACCGGTATGAGGACTTCCTAGCGACCACCAAGAAGTCGAAGTCGATCTTGGAGAAGTGCGGAGCGAAGAATGTTCGGCTGATTGTGGGCATGACGGCCAGTCATCGGGAAGCTTCGTGCTCACCCACGAAGCAGATGATTTCACCGACGCCGGTCGCGTACTGGACAAGTTCCTTTCCGATTCGGAAGGCTTGGCGGTGATGATGGAATCCGGCACCGAAGGCGGCCCAACGGCTAGCTGGCAGACATCGACATGGGTCGAGATTGAACTCTGATCAGAAGACAGGGTGGGGCGGGGGCAGAACAACTAAGGCAGCACCAGCACCCGCGCCATTGCCGGGGTATCCCTGTTCGCCGGGAGCGGGACGCTATCTGGAGCGCTCTGGTGTGGGCCGAAGATCCCCGGACAATCCGAGTGCCGAATCGCGAGACTCATCGATTGGCGAGGCCGGGAAAGGCATCTCGCTGGGCTGAGGTTAGAACCTGAAGCGAGTCAGCCCGCCCGGCTCGGTGCCCAGCGTCACGGTCACCGAATGTGGCTTGATGTGATAGACGTTCCACGGGGGTGGTCCCTGCGACGGCGCGTTGAACGGGGCGGTGATACCTGTCCGGGACTCATCGAGTTCGGCGGGCCACCCCTGATCCGCCCAGGCCCTGGCAAGGCGCGTGAGCGTGGCCGGGTCAGTCTCCCGCTCTGCTTCACCTTCGGCGACGACGTCAGCATCGAGGATCGACACTGCGATCGAGCAGCGCGGGTCGCGGGCGACGTTGCGGCCCTTCCGAGTACCCGATCCGGTCTGGAACCAGAAGCTTCCGTCGAGCCAGAGCGCACCGACCGCAGTCACGTGGGGGCTCCCGTCCCCGTTCACTGTCGAAAGCCAGGTCGTGCGAGCGTTGTGGGCGTCTGGAGCCGGCGGCGATCCGGCATCGAGCTTTTCGAGGACGTTCCCCCAATTCACCGGGGGCAGCCCATCCGTCGCACCCAAGTTGATGATATCCATTACGTCTCCCTTCTGGTATCCGGCGATCCCGCTCAGGATCATGTCCTCCATCAGAGCTGCCGCGTAATCGGTGGAAGATCGCTTCATCGAAATCGGACGGCCAGCTCCCGAAAAGGGTGCCCCAGTTCATTGCCGGATCGGTGAGCACTTCGGCATGTCCGTTCTTGGAGTTGGCCCGTTTTTCGGTGACTGCCTATGTGCTGCGGAGGAAGGATGCTACGGACGCCACCGTCGCCCGCGGATCTTCGAGCCAGAGGAAGTGACCGGTTGGTAGGAGCACGACCTCGGCCTGGGGCATCAGCGCGGCGCTGCGCACGCTTTCCTCATGCGGGATCGGACCCTTGGTGCCAGCCAAGAAAAGCGCCGGTATCGACACCGAGGGCAGTCTCTCTACAAGGGTTCGCTTCTCGAAGTGACAGTTTATTGATCGATCGTGGTCCCCAGCGCCCCGCCTGATGGGCGGCATTGGGGGCGCGGTTGGGGGATCCGAGAAGTAGTCGGGCCAAATGATCGACAGTTGGGCGACGCTTCGTTCCGGGCTAGGACCGTTGGTGGTGGAAAGCTTCTCGAGGCGAATCCATTCAGAAGCCTCGGCGGGGCTGAGCAGGGAGGCGAAGTGTTTGAACATAGCTGCCTGTCCACCGTCTGGCACCGCCCCCAATGGATCGATGATGACGGCACCACGGAATCGGTCTGCAGCGGCGGCGGCCGCGTGCATAGCTAAGTGGCCGCCCCAGGAGTGACCGAGGATCCAGACGACATCGCTCGCGAGACCTGCGCAGACCATGAGCAGGTCCTGTACTTCCTGTTCGATCGTGAATGGACCCTGTACCGTGGAGGGCGACAGACCGCGCTGCTGGTAGCGGACAATGCTCCACGTCTCACCTAGTTCGTCGGCCAGCAGGTCGCCTAGTCCTTCAAGATAATCCGACATGCCGGGTCCACCGTGAAGCAAGACCAGCTGGTGGTCGCCCTCTCCGCGGGTCCATCCACCAATGTCGTTGTTCTGCCAAATGCGCCATTCGGACACTTGCAGTACCTTCTCTCCTCACGAGCCACGCAAGCAGGCCGGGTGTCAGCGTGCTCCGGGATTGTCCTCTCGTCAATAAGGGTTCGGGTACGGCAATGTCGGGTAGCCCCGTACATTGATACTTCTCTGAGGGTCCACCGCTTGATTGCTGGTCCTGAATAGCTTCGGGAGTGCTGGTGGGTTCGGTCTGACTTGGAGTCCCGTGACGTTGCAAGACGTCGTCGACCGAGACCTTCCAGCCGCACATTGAAAGACGGCACGTCCCGTCTCCGAGTTGGGGTGATTGGTCCGGGTTGCTACGAACAACCCAGACCCCCGTCGCTCCGATCCGGAACGGCCGTGCCATCCCTCAACACCTTTGAGAGAAGGGATGACCATGACCATCGTAGAAGCTGCGCGTGGGGTGACCGGTGGCGTCGACACGCATCTCGACGTCCATGTGGCTGCGGCCCTCGACCCGCTCGGCGGGCTGCTCGGCACGGAGCGCTTCGAGACCAACTCCGCCGGCTACAAGGCGCTGCTGGCCTGGCTCGAGTCCTTCGGGAACGTGACCAAGATCGGCATCGAGGGCACGGGCTCCTATGGATCCGGCCTGACCCGCTACCTGCGCCGAGTGGGCGTCGAGGTCATCGAGGTCGACCGACCGAACCGAGAGGAGCGCCGTCGCAGCGGCAAGTCCGATCCCCTCGACGCCGTCGAAGCGGCCCGGGCCGCTCTCAGTGGCCGAGCGAGCGGCAGCCCCAAGTCGAGGGACGGCGCCGTCGAGGCGATCCGGGTCCTCGTCGTCGCCAAGCGCTCGGCCCGCCAGGCCCGGGTCAAGGCCCTCATCCAGATGCGCCACCTCGGCTACACCGCCCCCGAGCAGCTCCGTTGCCGCCTCAAGGGCCTCTCGGTGCCGGCTCTCGTCGCCGAAGGGGCCAAGCTGCGGCCGACGCGATCTCCCGATCCGGTGACGGCTGCCACCAAGGCGTCGCTGTCCTCGTTGGCGCATCGCATCGAAGCGCTCGACGAGCGAGCTCGCCGAGCTCGACGAGCGGATCGAGGCGCTCCTCGTCGCCACCGTGCCCGAGCTGCTCGACCTCTTCGGCGTCGGACCCGACACCGCAGCCGCACTGGTGATGGCGGCCGGCGACAACCCCGAGCGGCTGCATTCAGAGGCCGCCTGGGCCCACCTGTGCGGCGTCGCACCCGTCCCGACCGGGTCGGGCAAGACCAGCGGCAAGGTCAAGGCCCACGACGGTGGCGATCGCCAGGCCAACAGCGCGCTGTGGCGCATCGTCATGGTCCGCATCGCCCACGACCCCGAGACCCAGCTCTACTTCGAGCGCCGGGTCAAGGAGGGCAAGACCAAGGACGAGGTCATCCGCATCTTGAAGCGCTACGTCGCCCGCGAGGTCTATCGCTACCTGCCTCGCGGCTAGATCCTCGGGCTGTGGGTCTGGCTTTCCCCCGTACTGTCGCTCCTCGGAGCTGACTCTCCAGCGACTCGCCGACCCTCAGCTCGGGCCCACGATCTCGAAAACGCGTGACCTAATAGGAGCTTGTCCTCACCTCGAGTGACTGATCAATGTCGTGTCCGCTGTTTTCACTCCCGAGCCCCGAAAGAGGGGTTGACAAGTGATAGGAGCTCGCCGGGACGGGGTGCCACCCTGCGAAGCAGGCACGACTGGGGCAGGTCGAGTGATCGCTCGAGGGCCGACCTGTATCCGTTGCACCCAGAAATTCGGCAAGCGGAGGGTCACAATCTGCGTTCCAAGCAAAGAGCGTGCCCGTCGAAGTCAGCTAGCGTCCTTAGTCCTTTTCCCAGTCGCCACGCCGATGAGTTCCCTTAGTGCCACTCCGTGATCGGTGGCCACCATCTCGGCGGCCTTCTCGCCGATCATGACGGCGGCGGCATTCGTGTTACCGCTCACCACGTTGGGCATGACACTGGTGTCGGCCACCCGTAGGTTGGCCACCCCGACCACCCGTAGCTCCGCATCGACCACGTTCCCGATCCGACACGTGCTCGTGAGGTGGTAGACGGTGCACGAATAGTGACGGGCCATGTCCTCGAGCAGAGCGTCGCTCGGAGACGTCCCTTCGGTGTGCCCGTGCTTGGTGGCCAGGAACGGCGGGACGAGCCAGGAACCGATGGAATGCGGCATTGGCCAGTGGGCCACGATGTCGAAAGCCCGGCGGATGACGGCGACCATCACCCTCATATCGTGGGGGTCGTCGTAGTAGTTCATACGGATGTCGGGATGCACGGTCGGGTCAGCGCTCGAAAGGACCACCTCGCCCTCACTGTGGGGCTGTACGGGGTTCGCCAACAAGATGATGGTCTCAGCATCGGGTCCAAGACGCACCGCGGCGTCGTCGAAGTATCGTTCCGGGTCCATTCGTAGGGTCCGACGCCACGATTCCTCGGTGTCGCCGCACACGAAGAAGCCGATCTGCGCATCCTGGGTGTGAGGGTCGCCCAGCCCGGTCGAGAACCAGGCGCTGGCGTCGTAGAGCGAGGAGGAGACAAGGCCATGACCGGTTGTGACCCATTCGGCCAGGCGCCGTTCGGCTTCCTGCTTGATGCCCAATAGTTCGGGCGACATGGCGACATCGTCGGCGGGATCAGCGGGCAGGGGTCCGTCAGGCGCTCGGATCACGTCGGGACCCATGGACAGACCGACCTCGGTCATCGAGATCCCCACACCCGGAGCGGGGAAGACCAGGCCGAGATACAGGTGATCCTTCAAGTGTTTCCCGACGTGGGGCGAGTCGACCCGGCAGGCGACACCGACGGATTCGATCTCACTCTTGGGGCCGATGCCCGACAGGAGCAGAATCTGCGGGGAGCCGATGGCACCGGCACTCAGAACCACTTCTTTGCGGGCCGACAGGACCTCCGTTGTGCCGTCCTTCATTCGGTACTCGACGCCCCGGGCGGTGAGGTCTTCCATGCCTTCCGTGAGAACGATGCGCGTGACCTGGGCGCCAATGATCACAGTGAGGTTAGGGCGACGCTCAGGTTCGCCCTCGAGAAAGGCACGGTAGGTGCTCGACCGCCTCCCGTTGCGGGTGGTGGTCTGATGGAGCGAGACGACACCGTCATCGCCCAGGCGGTCTCGCCCGTTGTAGTCGCCGGCGGGAATCCCGGCCCTGACCGCAGCATCGACGAAATCCCGACAGCCGCCAATGACCGGAGACCGGACGGAGACGCCCAGCGGACCCTCGGTATTGTGGGCGTCGGCGTCGATGACAATGTCGGCGCTTGGCGCCAGACCCTCGCTCTTCTTGAAGTAGGGCAGCACCTCGTCGTAGCTCCACCCGGTGGCGCCGTCGGCCGCCCACGCGTCGAAATCCCCTGGGTGCCCACGGACATAGGCCATGTAGTTCATACCCGACGAACCGCCAAGCATCTTGCCCCGGGGCACCATCATCCGACCCTCGGCCAGCCCGAGCCCAGCATTTCCGGCGTCGGCGGTGTACATCCAGTCCGTCTCGGGATCTAGTGGTGCGTCGCGGATTTGACTGAAGCCAATGCAGCCCGACCTCTCTTCACCTTGGCGATGATCTCCTCTGCCGGCTTCTTCCAGACGAAAGGCTTGGGATCGTCGTTCCAATGCTCGGCCCAGGTCTCGATCTCGACGACGAGATGGTCGACGGAGGTGAAGGCACCCCGGCGAAGTCGGCGCTCAGTGAGGATGGAGAACCAGCTCTCGACGAGGTTCAGCCACGACGAGCTGGTGGGCGTGAAGTGCAGGTGCCAGCGCGCCCGCTTGGGATCGGCCAGCCATTTGGCCACCGGTGGTGCCTTGTGAGCACTCAGGTTGTCGAGGACGACGTGGATGTCGAGGTCTTTTGCGACGTGGAGGTCGATCAACTTGAAGAACTGGAGGACGTCGGTGCTTTTGTGCGACGTGCGGGTGTCGTAGAGGACCTCGCCGGTGGCGACGTTCATGGCGGCGAAGAGATCCGTGGTGCCGTGGCGCTTGTAGTCATGGGTCATGGTCCCGGCTCGTCCGGGCTTGAGAGGAAGAGAGGGCTGGGTGCGGTCGAGTGCTTGGACCTGGGTCTTCTCGTCGAAACTGAAGACGATGGCCCGTTCGGGCGGGCTCATGTAGAGCCCGACCACGTCGACGAGCTTCTCTTCGAAGTCGGGGTCGTTCGAGACTTTGAAGGTCACGACGTTCCAGGGTCGCAGGTTGTGGTCCCGCCAGATCCGGGCCACGGTGTCCTTGCCGATCCCGAGTCGCTCCGCCAGCGTGCGCGTCGACCACTGTGTCGAGCCATCGTCAGGGAGTTCTTCCCTCGTCACGCGCACGACTTCAGCCACGGTGCCTTCGGGCAACCACGAGCGCCGGCCCCGTCCCGGTGCAATCGTGCCGACCCAGTCGGTCCCGCTCTCTTCGAAACGCCGCCTCCAGGGCGCGCACCGAGTTCGAGGCCACGTCCAAGCGCCGTGCGATCTCGTAGTTGGCCTCACCATCGGCGGCAAGAACAACGCCTTGGCCTGCACGACCGAGCGGTGCGGCCCCGACGACGAACGTGCGATGCGCTCGAGCTCGTCCGTTGTTTGCGGGTCATGCGAAGTGGCGGTGCGGCCAACATCGTGGTCATGTTGACAGCCTAACTACTTCAGCTATATCAGCGACGGACCACTAGCTGCAGCGATGAGCAGGCCACTGGCATGAGTTCCGTATCGGGCGGCACGCCACCAGCCTCGACAAGTGCCACTGTGCAGCGAGGATCCTCTGAAAGGCGGGCGGCCACGACCGCACCGGCGGACCCCCCACCGACGACGATGAAATCAAAGGTGTCGGACACCCGCCGGAGGCTATCCGTCCCGGCATCACAACGTCATCACCAAGAAGGAAGAGGCGCTCTCTCAGTCGGCTGGATGGACGCTGCACGGGAATGTGGGTATCCCAGAACCACCCCGCTCAAGGGGTGGTGCCCCAGTACGCCTGGTTCGGGGATGCACGGTTCCTCAAACTCGTTTCCGACTCGGCGCCCGGCCCGCCAGACTCATTTTGGTCGGGCCGCTCCGTGGATGAAACAATGCTGCATCAGTTCGGTCCAGGTCTTCACGAGCGCGGAGCTCGCCGCGGCGGGGCTGCGGCAAGCCGTTATCGACGTTTGCCTTGCTGCACACGAAAACAACGAATTCCGGTACATGTTCACCAAATACTTCCAGTCAGGCGCGCGGCTTTTCCTCGCGTACGACGGCGACACACTCGTGAGCCACGCGGTTGTCTCGACCCGCGGTGTCCAGCCCGAAGGACTCCCGATCCTGCGCACAGCGTTCGTCGACGCGGTCTCGACTCTGCCGTCGCGCCAGAACCACGGCTATGGCAGCGCGACCATGCAACGCCTCGCTGAGAAGATCGGCGACTACGAGATCGGATGCCTGCAGACCGACCGAACGTCGTTCTACGCACACCTCGGATGGGAAGAGTGGCGCGGGCTACTCGCCGGGCGGAGCGACGACGGACTGATCCCTACGCCAGACCAACGCGGCGTCATGGTGCTCCGGCTTCCGAACACGCCGCCGCTCGACCTCGATGCCGCGTTGACGATCGAGCGTCAAGGTGAACGCATCTGGGAGTGACTACATCTACCTGCAGCAGATCAGGGCCTAGCCGGGCGGGGTAGCCGTGGCCGACGTGAACAAACAATGACTCCCATACTGTCCCCGAACGCCGGCTATGCGCCGGGGAAGTTCGTCCCACGCGGTGGCGCTCATTTGGCATCCAGGAGGGCAAGCAATGTCGCCTGCGCGGCCCGCCACTTGTGTGTCTCAACCAGTGGGCGGCGGACGTCTGGCGGCTCTCTCTAGCGGCAGACGGACTCGTATGACGAGATCTTCGCAAGCGCGGGCCTTCTCGTACGCGTCGTTCGCCGACTCTATTGTGAAGTAGGGGCCGTCCTCTCGCCTCTGCCCGACACGCCACTCGTTCCGAACCACGCTTCCCTCTTCAACGTCCACCAGGAAGTGTTGGCTCATCGGATCGTGTGCAAAGCGGTTTCGATGTTGGACCAGCTCATCGAGCGTGCAGCAGGGTGTCCACCTGTTGGGCCGAAAGTCGCGCTCCGCCGCGAGTACCTCCCGCTCAGCAATCAGCACCTTCTTGAACCTAGAGACGACGGGGCCGAGCGTTCCCCTGCTCTCGTAGAAGTCCCAGAACAGATCAACCTTGCGAGGCTCGGTGAGGAAGTAGTCGATCAACATCAGCCGGAGGTCGGCCTCGATCTCGATCGCCACGTCTAGAAACCCGGCGCGGACCATCCGCATGGCGTAGATCTCTTCCATGGGGTCCGGCCGGAAGTCGGCGGGATCGGTCTCCATTTTGCCGAGCCTACGTTGCTAGTGACCTGTGAGCCCTGGCCACGGTCTCGTCGTCCGAGGTGCCTGCTTCAGATCGCCGGGAAGAGGTCGTGGTTGCGCTCACAGGTGCCAGCGACGGGGCCAAGTGCCGATCACCGGTGGTCCGCGATCGCTACAAGGGGGACGCAGTCGAGCTGTTCCCGAAGCCGAAAGCCCGGGTCGCCTCGCCGGGGCGCTCAGCCAGCTGGCGGCCGGGATGCGTGCGGTTGGTACTCCCGATGACGAGATGTGGCGCCTGGTCCGAGAAGTTGCAGTTGGCGGCATGAGATCGAGCGGCTTTGCTCAGGGCCTCAGTCAGGGCACGGCCACGACACGACAGGAGAGAGAATTTCGTCAGAGAGCGTTGCTGAAGAGCAAGAGGGCCACTTTGACGCGTTCCGTGTGCTCACCGCGCTCGGACACATCGGATACACCCCGGTCAGTGCCATTTTCGACATCGTCGACAATGCCGTAACCGCTGAAGCTACGGCTGTCGATATTCGCTTCGACCTCGAACCGGATATGGCGGACAATCGCCGCAACAACGTTCGGCGCTACTTGATTGCAGACAACGGATGGGGTATGGACAGGCCCGGTCTGGAGAATGCGCTCACTCTTGGATCAAGCATTACCACTCAGGCTGACTCGCTGAGTAAATTCGGAATGGGCTTGAAGTCAGCGGCACTGTCCCAGGGGAATCGTCTCACCGTTCTCTCAAAGACCAGCTCTTCCGAGGTCGACAAGGTCGTGCTTGACCTCGGCATCGTTAGAGAAACTGGTCAATACACGCTGGTCTTTGGTGGCCTCACCGAGGACGACCTTTCCCTGTGGTTAGAAATGCTTGGTGAAGCACCGTCCGGCACGATTGTGGCGATTGAAGACATCCACAAGATCAATCATCCGAGTGCGAAGTCGACACGAGAGGAGCTCGAGACCCAAGTAGGCATCTACTCGTACTATTTTATCCAAGACGACGGTCTTGAAGTGCGACTTGACGGACAGCCAGCTGCAGCGTTCGACCCCCTCTTCGTGGACTTGCTATTGGTGGACTCCTAACCCATCCACGGGGGATTGGACACAGCACAGCAGGGGCAGCTTTGCGACCAAGACGGCTGCGCGTACTCACCTGACTGCGACGATTGCGAGAGTGCAGGCGGGCGAATGGGCTCCCGACGCCAGGTTGTCGGTCAGGGACCTGCTCGAGGAGCACTGGCTGCCGGCCCGCCGTTCCGAAGGGCTACGGGCGACGACTCTCGCTCAATATCGCGACGTGATCGACCAGTGGATCGTTCCCCAGATTGGAGGCGTCGACGTGAGGAAGCTCACGCCGGCCGTCGCTCAGGGGATGGTCGACTCCCTACGGGCTGAAGGTAAGAAGCCTGCCAAGGGCGAGACAGACCGACGTGGACTTTCCAATCGCTCCGTGCAGCTGGCCGCCCAGGTGCTCAAATCTGCCACGCGCTGGGCGGTGAGTGCTGGGCTGATCGGCCGCGACCCGCTCGTGGGCTACCGCCGCCCGCGTTCGAGCTCGCCGACCATGCAGGCGTGGACGGCCGAGGAAGCCAGGACATTCCTGGCTGAGACTCGCGATGATCGACTCGGCGTGGGATGGGCACTATTGCTAACGCGGGGCCTTCGCCGCGGGGAGCTGTGCGGGCTGAGGTGGACCGCGGTGGACTTCGAGCGGGATGCCCTGCGCGTGGTTGCAACCCGTGTCGTGGTCGACGGCGTACCGACCGATTCGGTACCCAAGACCAAGGCCGGCGTTCGCTCCGTCCAGGGTTGCGCAACTGGTGGCCCTGCTCCGCGCCCATCGGGCACGCCAGGCTCAGGAGAAGCTCGCCGCCGGGCCCGTATACGACGACGGCGGCTTCGTTCTCGCTGGCGAGCTCGGTCGGCCATATCACCCGGACACGGTGTCTGAATGGTTCGATCAGCACCGTAAACGGCTGGGATTGCCCCGTATACGGCTTCATGACACCCGCCACACGGCCGCGTCGCTCATGCTGGCGTCCGGGACGCCAGTCAAGGTCGTGGCGGACCTGCTCGGCCACAGCTCTCCGACGATCACGCTGGCGATCTACGCGCATGTCCTGCCCGGCATGGCGGAGGAGGCTGGCGAAAAGCTCAGCGCAATGGTGCTCGGCTGACAATCGAACAGGGCGCATGGCCGGACCTCATCGTGAGCCGTGACACTACCGTGACAAGCAGCACCGGACGTTCGGGACGCGGTGCGCGGACACTGCGCTGATTTGGATGTTTGAGTGAGTGGAGGCGATGGGACTTGAACCCACGAACCTCTTGACTGCCAGTCAAGCGCTCTACCAGCTGAGCTACGCCCCCAGTGGCGGAGGTCAACGTTAGCAGTCAGGAACCGCCGCTCCGTCTCGGCACAGGGGCCGCCGCACCTCGCCGCACGGCGAATGGACACCGACAGGGGGAGCGAAGACCCGCCCGATGCCGATCGGGAAGCTCCAGGCCGTGGCCTACCCTGGTGGCATGGCACGCGCCTATGACGTCAACGCCGTGGAAGCCAAGTGGCAACGACACTGGGCTGAGGACGGCACCTACGAGATCGACAACGACGATCCCCGAGAGAAGTTCTACGCGCTGTGCATGTACCCCTACCCCTCGGGCCCGGCGCACCAGGGGCACGTGCGCAACTACACCTTCGGTGACCTGGTCGTTCGCTACCAGACCATGCTCGGGAAGGGCGTGCTGAGCCCCATCGGCTTCGACTCCTTCGGCCTGCCGGCCGAGAACGCCGCCATCAAGACGGGCACGCACCCGCGGATCTTCACCGAGGCGAGGATCGCCGAGCTCAAGTCCTCCCTGACCCGTCTCGGTGCCGTCTACGACTGGCGGCGGGAGGTGCACAGCCACGATCCCGAGTACATCAAGTGGACCCAGGTGATCTTTCTCCGGCTCTGGGACGCGGGTCTTGCCTACCGCGCCAAGGCGCCGGTGAACTGGTGCCCGGGCTGCCAGACCGTGCTCGCCAACGAGCAGGTGCTCCCCGACGGCACGTGCGAGCGCTCCGGCGATCTCGTGGTCAAGCGCGACCTCGAGCAGTGGTTCTTGCGCATCACCCAGTACGCCGACGAGCTCCTGTACGCCCTCGACGACCTGGAGTGGCCGGAGCGGGCCAAGGTCATGCAGCGCAACTGGATCGGTCGTTCCGAGGGCGCCGAGTTCGACCTCCCGGTCGAGGGCCGCCCCGACCTCAGCATCAGGGTCTTCACGACGCGCCCGGACACCAGCTTCGGCATGACCTACGCCGTCATCGCCCCCGAGCACCCCTTGGTGGACGACCTCACCACAGACGCCAACCGCGAGGCCGTCGACGCGCTCCGCAGCCGGGCCGCCGAGGAGACCGAGATCGAGCGCATGGCCGAGGGTGACCCCTCGGCCCTCGACAAGCGCGGCGCGTTCACCGGCAGCAACGTGATCAACCCCTTCACCGACCGTCCCGTTCCGGTCTACGTCGCGGACTACGTCCTGATGGGATACGGAACCGGCGCGATCATGGCCGTGCCGGCCGAGGACGAGCGCGACTGGGCCTTTGCCACGCTCCACGGGCTGCCCATCGTGCGCACGGTCCAGCCGCCCGACGACTGGGAGGCCGACGGCGGCGGGGCCTACACGGGCGACGGTGCCAAGATCAACAGCGGGTTCCTCGACGGCCTCGACATCGCCACGGCCAAGGCCCGCGCCATCGACTGGCTCGAAGAGCGGGGCATCGGCGAGCGCAAGGTCAACTACCGCCTGCGCGACTGGCTCGTCTCGCGCCAGCGCTTCTGGGGCTGCCCCATACCTGCCGTCTACTGCGAAGTGCACGGCGTGGTCCCTGTGCCCGAGGACGAGCTCCCCGTCGTGGCGCCCGACGACGTGGAGTTCCTCCCGACCGGGCAGTCGCCCCTCGCGCTCCACGAGGGCTTTTTGCACACCACGTGCCCGATCTGCGGCGGGCCTGCCCGGCGCGAGACCGACACGATCGACACATTCGTCGACTCGTCGTGGTACTTCCTACGATTCTGCGAACCCTGGAGCACGGACCGCCCGTTCGATCCGGCGGCCGCCCGCCACTTCATGCCCGTCGACCAGTACATCGGCGGGATCGAGCACGCCATCCTCCACCTCCTCTATGCCCGCTTCTTCACCCGTGCCCTGATCGACGTGGGACTGGCGCCGGGCATCGGACCGGAGCCCTTCAAGCACTATCTGGCCCAGGGCATGATCCGCATGGACGGCACCAAGATGTCCAAGTCCAAGGGCAACCTCATCGCGCCGGAGCACTACTTCGAGACCGTCGGAGCGGACGCCCTGCGCCTCTTCCATCTCTTCGTCGGGCCGCCGTTCGACGACATGGACTGGTCCGATCAGACCGAGCAGGTCATCGAGGGGTGCGGGCGCTTCCTGGACCGCCTCTGGCGTACGAGCCTGTCCGAGCCCCGTTTCCGCACGGATGAGCAGACCGACGCGGACCGTACGGTGCGACGCGCCGTCCACCGCACGATCGACGAGGTCACGCGCGACCTCGAGCGCTGGTCCTACAACACGGCGGTGGCCCACTGATGGAGCTGCTGAACACCGTGCAGCGCTACGGGCGCGACGGCGGAGGCGGAAGCCGAGACGGGGCCGACCACGACCACGGCGACGACGGCGCCGGCGCCGGCGTGGGCCCGCACGCCGAAGTGTGGAACGAGGCGCTCGATGCACTCCTCAAGCTCCTCGCCCCCATGACGCCCCACGTGACGGCGGAGCTGTGGGAGCTGCGCCACCCCGGCCAGCCTTCGGTGCACCTGCAGTCCTGGCCGACGGCCGACCCCGAGCTGGTCCGACAGGAGACGGTGACCATGGTCGTTCAGGTCAACGGCAAGGTGCGCGACCGCATCGATGTGGACGCCGGCATCTCCGAGTCGGACGCCGAGGCGGTGGCACTCGCCTCGGCCAGGGTGACCGAGGCGCTGAAGGGTGCGACGCCAAAACGGGTCGTGTCCCGGCCGCCCCGCCTGGTGAACGTCGTCGTCTGACCCCCGGCCGCGCACCGGCCTCCGGCCGGCCCTGCCCCACCTGGTTCAGTCGTGGAAACCGGCCAGCACGTTCTTCCACAGCTGGGGGTCGACCTGATAGGGCGCGTAGAAGCTGAAGCGGTCGACCATGCCCTCGAAGCGGTCGCGCACCTCGGTGGCCACCTCGTCGAGCGGGCACACGATGGCGAAGGCGTTGAGCACGTCGTCGTCGATCAGCTCGCCCATCTTCACCCACTCGCCCCGCTTCGACAGCGTGTTGAGCTCCGGTTGGAGGTCACCCCACCCGTGCAGCTCGAGGACCGGGCGGTAGGCCGGTGTCGAGCCGTAGAACGCGATCTGTTGGCGCACGGCCCTGTCGGCCGCCTCGGTGCTCTCGTCGTTGGTCCCCGTGACCACGAAGCCCGGATACGACACCGTCAGGTCGGCGCGCGTCTTGCCCGACTTGGCCGCGCCCCGCTCGAGTGCGGGCAGGCTCACCTCGCGGAGGTAGCGCTCGGTCGTGAAGCCGTGGACCAGGAAGCCGTCGCCGACCTCACCCGCCACCTCGGTCATGTGCTCACCGACACCGGCCAGCAGGATCTTGGGGTTGCCGTAGGGGTTCTGGCCCGGGTTGAAGAACGGCGTCATCAGCGTGTGCGTGTAGAACTCGCCACGGAAGGCGAGCTCCTCGCCGGTCTCCCACGTCTTCCAGATGGCCCGGATGGCGAGGATCATCTCGCGCATGCGCGGCGCCGGGTGCGACCACGGCATGGAGAAGCGCTTCGTGATGTGCGGCTTGATCTGGCTGCCCAGCCCCAGCATGAAGCGGCCCTTCGTCAGCAGCTGCAGGTCGTTGGCCAGCACGGCGAGGGTCATCGGGTTGCGGGCGAAGGCCACCGCGATCCCCGTGCCGAACTCCAGCGTCTCCGTGGCGCCGGCTCCGATGGCGATGGGGAGGAAAGGGTCGTGCCCCGTCTCGGCCGACCACACGCCGTCGTACCCGTCCGCCTCCGCCTTGGCCGCCTGCCTCGCCACACTGCTGGGGTCGAACCCGAGGCCCCCGTCGATCTTCATTGACCGTGTCCCTTCTTCCTCATCGGCTACTGCTCCTCGCCCCGCAAGAAGCGCTCGAGCTCGGCGGCGATCTCGTCGCCCGACGGCACCGCGTCGACCCCCATCGCGTTGCCCTCGGAGGCGTCGATGCTCTCCTCGAGCTTGCGCACCATGGCCTGGTGCTCGGCGTTGTCCGAGATCAGCTGGTCGACCTGGCGCCGCGAGCTGTCCGCCGCCCGGCGCAACGCCGAGGAGTCCAGCGACAGTCCCGCCACACTGGCCAGGCCTTCGATGAGCACCGCGCTGGCCTCGGGGAACGGCATGCCCGCCACGTAGTGGGGGACCCGCGCCCACAGGCTCACCACCGGTGTGCCGGCGTCGCCGAAGGCCAGCTCGAGCGCGGAGCTCACACCGGCCGGGACCTCGAGCTCGCCCTGCACGATCCCCACTTGCTCGATGAGGTGGGCCGAGGTGGCCGGCGCAGTGGCGGCCAGCTTCACCGGGCGGGTGTGCGGCGCCGGAGCGGGGAAGGCGCCGAGGCCGACCACCATGCGGACCTTCCAGGACCGGGCCAGTCCGACGACGGCGTCGGTGAAGGCGCGCCAGTGGAAGTCGGGCTCGGGGCCGACGAGAAAGAGCATGTCGAGCCCCGACTCGTCTTCACCCTTGCGCACCACGGTGCGTGGCCACGTGAGCTCGGTGGTGACGCCGTTCACGATGCGCGCCACGGGCCGCCGGGCCCGCTGGTCGAGGAAGTGCTCGCCGTTGAAGGTCACCAGCGCCTCCGTGTGCCCCTGCCCGAGCAGCGCTGCGATCGCCGTCGTGGCGCCGAGGCCGGCGTCGACCCAGCCCTCCAGGGAGACCACGAGCACCGGGTCGCGCAGCACCGGCTCCTGGTGCACCTCGAAGATCTCGGTCAGCCCGTTGCCCTCGGGGCTCACGGCACCGTCTCCAACGACTCGGCCGCCATCTCGAAGAGCCGCCTCACCTGGGCCGGGTACCCGTCCACGCTGCCCTGGTCGCCGGCGCCGGCGCCGGCGACGTAGCGGGCGTAGACACCCTGGAGGATGCAGGCCAGCTTCCAGTAGCCGAACGCCTGGTAGTACCCGACCCCCGAGATGTCGAGGTCGGACACCGAGCCGTAGCGCTCCAGGACCTCGGCGCGGGTCGAGAACCCCGGCGCGGTCGTGGGCGACAGGCCGAGCACGGCCATGGAGTCGGTGGGGTCGGCCCAGTAGACCATCAGCAGCCCGAGGTCGGCGAGGGGGTCGCCCAGGGTGCAGATCTCCCAGTCGAGGATGGCCCGCACGGTCCCGTCGTCGGCCAGCACCACGTTGTCCATGCGGTAGTCGCCGTGCACGACCGAGGTCCGCTGCTGTTTGGGGATGCGCCGGGCCAGCTCGTTGCTGACGCGCTCGACCAGCTCGCCGTGGTCGACTCCTTCGACCTGCATCTGCTCGTACTGCCCGCGCCATCGCTTGAGCTGGCGCTCGATGTACCCCTCGTGTCGCCCCAGGTCCCCGAGCCCCACCGCATCGGGTTCGACGGCGTGCAGCGCGGCCAGTGTGTCGGCCATGTGGTCACCGACGCGTCGCCGCGTTTTCTCGTCGAAGGCCGCTTCGGCCTCGGGCGCGGTGCGCAGGATGTGGCCCTCCACGAACTCCATCACGTAGAAGGGGCGCTCGTTGACCGACTCGTCGGAGCAGAGGCCGATGGTGACGGGGACCGGGACCCCGACCGGGCCCAGCGAGTGCATGAGGCGGTACTCACGCGACATGTCGTGCGCCGTGGGCAGGACGTGGTGCAGGGGTGGTCGGCGCAGGGCCCAGGCCCGCCCCTCGGCGTCCTCGACCCTGAAGGTGAGGTTGGACCGGCCACCGGCGATGAGGGTGAAGGTCAGCGGGGCGGTGAGCTCGGGCAGGTGGGAGGCCATCCACCTGGTGACGTTTCCCTCGTTGATCCCCTCCGGCACCTGCGGCATGGGAACCGACGCTACCCGGTGCCACGCGTCGCAGGCAGACGCCGGGCGCCCCGCCGGACCCCCGGTCCCGGTGTTGGTGCCGGTGCCGGTGCCGGCCGGCCCCACACCGTGCGCCTGTTGGGGGGAACAGCCATTAGCGTTTGGCCGATGGACGTCACCGACCAGTCATTCCAGGCCGACGTGCTGGAACGCAGCGCGACGGTGCCCGTCGTCGTCGACCTGTGGGCCCCCTGGTGCGGGCCGTGCACGACGCTGGGCCCCATGCTCGAGAAGGCCGTGGCGGGCACCGGGGGAGCGGTGGACCTGGCCAAGGTCAACGTCGACGAGAACCCCCGTATCGCCGAGGCCTTCCAGGTGCAGTCGATCCCCGCCGTCTTCGCCATCCGCGACGGCCAGGTCGTCGACCAGTTCATCGGAGCCCTGCCCGAGGCCCAGGTCACCGCCTTCGTGCAACGCCTGGCCCCGGTTCCCAGCGAAGCCGACAACCTGGTCGCCGCCGGCGACGAGGCGTCCCTGCGCCAAGCTCTCGAGCTCGAGCCGGACCACCAGGGGGCGACCGAGGCGCTGGCCCGCCTGCTGATCGACCGCGGTGAGGCCCCCGATGCGCTGGCGCTGCTCGCCCGCCTGCCCGAGACCGACACGGGCCGCGCACTGGCGGCGGAGGCCCGCCTCCTCGAAGCGGGGGTCGACGTCTCGAATTCGGACCACGCCGAGATCGAGGCCAAGCTCGATGAGCTGCTCGACAAGGTGCGTGACGACGACGCCGCCCGCCAGGAGTTCGTGGACCTCCTGGAGGCGATGGGCGCCGAGGATCCCCGCACCAACGAGTACCGGCGGGCCCTGGCTGCGCGCCTGTTCTGATGGCCGCCTCGGCCGGCGGGACGCAGACCGCGACGGCACAGACCACCGACACGGGCCGCGACGCCGGTCGTCAACAGGACGCCATCGCCCCGTCGCTCGACCTCGGCGGACGCCGCTACGACCTGACCCGCCGCGCCCTCGTGATGGGGATCCTGAACCGCACCCCCGACTCCTTCTACGACAGGGGGGCGACGTTCGAGCTCGACAAGCTGTACCGCCGGGCCGAGGAGCTCGTGGCCGACGGTGCGGACATCCTCGACATCGGCGGGGTGAAGGCCGGACCCGGTCCAGAGGTCACCGAGCCCGAGGAGCTCGACCGGGTCGTCCCCGTGGTCGCCGGCCTGGTGGCGCGCTTCGAGACGGCGGTGTCCGTCGACACCTGGCGGGCCTCGGTGGCCCGCGCGTCGTACGCCGAGGGCGCGGTGATGGGCAACGACATCAGCGGCCTCGCCGACCCCGATTACGCGGCGGCGGCGGCGGAGCACGGCGCCGCCGTGGTCATCACGCACATCCGTCTCGCCCCGCGGGTGGCCGATCCCGATCCGCACTACGACGACGTCGTCCGCGACGTGGCCCGCTTCCTCGCCGAGCGTGCGACCGGTGCCCGTGCCGCGGGCATCCCGGCCGACCGGATCGTGCTCGATGCCGGTCTCGACCTCGGCAAGACAGCCGAACAGTCGTTGACGTTGCTGCGTGCCTCGTCGACCCTGGCCGCGCTCGGTTACCCCCTCCTGCTCTCCGCGTCGAACAAGACCTTTCTCGGCAAGGTGCTCGACTTGGATCTCACCGAGCGTCGCGCCGCTTCCATCGGCGCGGCGGCACTCGGCATTGCCTGGGGCTGCCGCATCGTGCGGGTGCACGACGTCCGGGGCGCCGTGCGCGTCCGCGACGTCCTCGCCGCCATCAGCGAGGCCGAGTGAGCAAGGCGGCCGCATCCACGTTTCTCGTCAAGGGGGACGACGCCTCCCTGGTGGCCCAGGAGGTGCGTGCCCTGCTGGCCGAGGTGGTGGGCGATCTCGACCACGCCCTCGTCGTCGAGGAGATCGGTGGCGGCCAGGGGGAGGAGTTGAACGTCGGGGCGGTCGTCGACGCCTGCCTCACACCGCCGTTCCTGGTCGACCGGCGCGTCGTGGTGGTGCGCGAGGCGGGGCGGTTGCTCACCGCCGACGTGCCCCGGCTGGTCGAGGTGGTCGAGAGCCCGCTCCCTTCGACCGTGCTGATCCTGGTGGGCGGCGGTGGGACGGTCCCCGCGCCCCTGATCAAGGCGGTGAAGGCGGCGGGACAGATCATCGACGTCGCCACGAGCAAGGCGGGCGAGCGAAAGGCCTGGCTGCACGACCACCTGCGCGGCGCGCCGGTGAAGCTCGAGCCGGCGGCCGCCGACCTCCTGGCCGCGCACGTCGGCGAGGACCTCGGCCGGGTCGAGGGCCTGCTCGGCGCCCTGAGTGCCGCCTACGGCGAGGGGGCCCGAATCTCCGCCGAGGACCTCGATCCGTACCTGGGCGAGCAGGGCAACGTCCCGCGCTACGAGCTGACCGATGCGATCGACAAGGGCGATCCGGGGGCGGCCCTGATCGTGCTCCACCGCATGCTCGACGCCGGCGGCCTCGTGCCGGTCCAGGTGCTGGCGACCCTGCACGGCCACTTCGCCAACATGCTGGCGCTCGACGGTGACGATGTCGGGAGCGAGCGCGATGCGGCGGCCCTGCTCGGCACCGCCCCCTTCGTGGCCAAGAAGGCGCTCGAGCAGTCGCGCCGCCTGGGTAGCGCCCGGATCGCGGAGGCCATCAACCTCATCGCCTCCGCCGACCTCGACGTGCGCGGCGCCAGTGGGCTCCACGCCGAGGTCGTGGTCGAGATCCTGGTGGCGCGCCTTGCCCGTCAGACCCGGCCGGCCCGCCAGAGCCGTCCCCGCGCCGCGGCGCGCCGCTGAGTCCGAGTCCGCCGCCGGCGGACGAGTCCGTCAGGGCAATGGCGAGGAGAACCACCAGCGGTGGTTCTCGGGGTCCCGCACCCCGTACTCGCGCAGGCCGTAGTCCTGGTCGGTGGGCGCGCTGTCGACGCGGGCACCGGCCGCCTGGGCCCGGGCATAGTGCGCGTCCACATCGGGCACGACGACCGAGAGGCCGCCATGGGACTGCGTGGCGACGCGAGGCGACGACAGCTCGTGCTCCGCCGTCTCCCGGTGCAGCCACATGGCGGCGTCGCCGTGGCGCACCTCGGCGTGCACGACGGTGCCGTCGTCGAGACGGTGCAGGCCCCCCGAGGTGAAGCCGAACACCTCGACGAGGAAGTCGTGGGCCGCCTCGATGTCCGCGTAGACGAGCACGGGGATGACGGCGGTCTTGACGGTGGTGTCGTTGGTGGTGGTCATCGCTCCACTATGCCGGGGAGGTCGCCTCGGCGTCTTGTACAAACCTGACCTCGGGCACGGCGCCGGCGCCGGCGGCGAAGGCGCCCGGGGTCATGCCCGCCAGCGCGACGAAGTCGCGCGTCAGGTGGGACTGGTCGTAATAGCCGGCGGCCATCGCCACGTCCGCGATGGTCCGGTCGGCGCGTGGCTCGCCGAGCAGCGCGCTGGCGTGCTCGAAGCGCACCAGCCGGGCGTACGCCTTGGGGGACACGCCCAGCTGGCGCCGGAACCGCTCGGTGACCCGGCGCCGGCTCCAGCCCGTCTCGTCCATGAGGGGCTCCACGCGCGCCCGGCCGTTGCTGGCGAGCAGCTGGCGCCGGAGCCATGCCACCTCCGGCGTGAGCGCGGGGACGGGTTCGTGGCGGCCCAGGTCGTCATCGAGCAGATCCAGGCGCGCCTCCCACGACGGCATCTCGGCCAACCGGTCCATGAGGCGCGCACCGCCGCCCAGCGCCTGGTCGAGCGGGACGACGGCATCATTGAGATCCTCCACCGCCCCGAACAGCGCCAGGGCTCCGCCCGGGGTCAGCTCGACCTGCACCCCGAGCTGATGGCCGCCGACGCCGGTCATGCTCGAACGCGACTGGTTGCCCACCACGAACGCGCCGAGCGTCCGAACGGCGCTTCCCGCCTCGTCCTCGTACACATCCATGGCGTCGCCGAATCCGAGGATCAGGGCCACCCCGTGGCGGGCCACCTCCCGTCGCAGGAAGCCGCTCTCGGGCCACTCCTCGTAACCCACGTAGTGGCGGACGACGACGGACCCTCCCGCGCCGCCCCCGGCGCGCTGGGCCGTCTCGTGGACACCCCGCTCGGACATCCGGCGGGTCAGGACGAGTCCGTCCGCCATCGCCCAAGCCTGCCACGCCGGCCGGGTGCGGCGGGCAGGCGGGGCAGCCACGTCGCACCCTGGTGCTGGACTGGCGCCATGCTCGAGACACCCGAAGAGATGGCACGGCTGCAGGACCTGCTCGACTCCTCCATGGACCGGGCCGGACCGCACCTGCGCGGCATCATCACCGAGCGGCGCCGGCTCCTCGCGCCCGAGCTGACGGGGCGGCTGCAGGGGATGCGCCTCCTCGTCCTGGCCACCGTCACGGCGGACGGGCGCCCGCTCTGCGGCCCGGTCGACGGCTACTTCCTCCACGGGACGTTCTGGTTCAGCTCGGGCCGGGACTCGGTGCGCATGCGCCACCTGGCGGCCCGGCCCGCCGTGAGCGCGACGCACCTGCCGGGCGACGAGCTGGCGGTGACGGTGCACGGGCGCGCCGAGATCCTCGCCCTCGACGATCCCGCCAGCCAGCGCTCCGTCAGGCCATGCTCGACGAGTACCTGCCCAAGCAGGGGCCGTCGTTCGAGGAGTGGCTCGACGACCTCGATGGGTGGGCGGCGCGGATCGAGCCCGAGAAGATGTTCACCTTCCACACGGGCAGCTAGCGCGGCGCCCCCCGGGACACCGCCGCAGGGCCGTGCAGCAGCCGGCTACTCGGCGGCCGCCTCGATCGCGGCGATCCGCCGCACGAGCCGGGACTTGTGGTTGGCCGCCGTGTTCTTGTGGATCACGCCGCGGGCGGCCGCCTTGTCGATCCGCTTCACGGCCAGGCGCAGCAGCTCGGCGGTGTCATCGGCGCCGAGCTCGGCGGCCGTGACGGCGTTCTTCGAGCGGGTGCGGAGCTCGGCCCGGACCGACTTGTTGCGCAGCCGGCGCTTCTCGTTCTGGCGGTTCCGCTTTATCTGGCTCTTGATGTTGGCCACGTGACGATCCTCGGTGCTTTCGAAAGGGGGCGGCGGCGGGTCTGTGGTCCACCGGTGCGGAGGACAACCCTAGCAGGTGGCGGCCCCATTTCGGCCAGCGCCGGGCCGGCCGGTCACGGTCATGTCCCCAGGCCAGGCGACCAGGCCCGCCGACCTGGACCGGTACGATCGACAGACCGTGCCCCCCTCTGCAGCCTCGACCGGACCCGTCGCGGTCGAGCGCATCCGCAACTTCTCCATCATCAGCCACGTCGACCACGGCAAGTCGACCCTCTCGGACCGCATCCTCGAGATCACGGGAGCCGTCGATCCCCGCCTCATGCGCGAGCAGTACCTCGACTCCATGGACATCGAGCGAGAGCGGGGCATCACCATCAAGGCCCAGAACGTGCGGGTGGAGCACGCCGGTCACATCCTCCATCTCATCGACACGCCGGGCCACGTGGACTTCGGCTACGAGGTCTCCCGCTCCCTCGCCGCCTGTGAGGGCGCCGTGTTGCTGGTGGACGCCTCCCAGGGGATCCAGGCCCAGACCCTGGCCAACTGCTACCAGGCGCTCGAGAACGACCTCGAGATCGTGCCGGTGCTCAACAAGATCGACCTGCCGGCGGCGGACCCCGTGCGCTGCGCGCTCGAGATCGAGCACGTGCTGGGCCTCCCGGCCGAGGACATCCTGCGCATCTCCGCCAAGACGGGCGAGGGGGTGTCGGAGCTGCTCGACGCCATCATCGCCCGCATCCCGCACCCGGTGGGTGACCCGGGCGCGCCCCTGCGGGCCCTGATCTTCGACTCCTCCTACGACCAGTACCGCGGCGTCGTGAGCTCCATCCGCATCGTCGACGGCACGCTGCCCGCCGGTGCCAGGCTGCGCTTCATGCAGGCCAACGCGGTGCACGACATCGAGGAGGTGGGCGTGCGCACGCCCGAGGCCCTCCCGGTCTCGGGGCTCGGCCCGGGTGAGGTGGGCTACCTGATCGCCGGGATCAAGGACGTCGGCGAGGCGCGCTCGGGTGAGACGGTGACGACGGCCCAGCACGGGGCCACCGAGGCCCTGGCCGGCTACCGGGACCCCAAGCCCATGGTGTTCTGCGGGCTGTACCCCGTCGACGGGGACGAGCTGCCGGACCTGCGCGACGCGCTCGAGAAGCTCAAGCTCAACGACGCCAGCTTCACCTTCGAGCCCGAGTCCTCCCACGCCCTCGGCATCGGATTCCGCTGCGGGTTCCTCGGCCTCCTGCACATGGAGATCGTGCGGGAGCGCCTCGAACGCGAGTTCGACCTCTCGCTCATCGCCACCGCGCCCAGCGTCGCCTACCGGGCCTTCCTCACCGACGGCGCCGAGCTCGACGTCGACAACCCGACGGAGCTGCCCGACGCCAGCCGCATCGACCACATCGACGAGCCGATCCTCACGGCGACCATCATCACGCCGAGCGAGTACACCGGCACCGTCATGGAGCTGTGCCAGAGCCGCCGGGCCGAGATGACCCGGATGGAGTACCTCTCGCCCGAGCGGGTCGAGCTGGTCTACTCCATCCCCCTGGCGGAGGTGGTCATCGACTTCTTCGACCAGCTGAAGAGCCGCACCAAGGGGTACGCCAGTCTCGACTACGAGCCGGCGGGCTACGCCACGGCCAACCTGGTGCGGGTCGACATCCTCATCAACCACGCCCCCTGCGACGCCTTCTCGACCATCGTGCACAAGGCGTCGTCCGACACCTACGGGCGCAAGATGGCCGAGAAGCTGCGCGAGCTGATCCCGCGCCAGCTCTTCGACGTCCCCATCCAGGCCGCCATCGGCGGGCGCATCGTGGCCCGGGAGACGGTCAAGGCCAAACGAAAGGATGTCCTCGCCAAGTGCTACGGCGGTGACATCACCCGCAAGCGCAAGCTGCTGGAGAAGCAGAAGGAGGGCAAGAAGCGGATGAAGAACATCGGGCGGGTCGAGGTGCCCCAGGAGGCCTTCATCTCCGCCCTGCGCCTGGGCGACGACTGAACCCGCCTGGTCCCGGTGCCGCCGATCGCCCCTTTGGCGCTGCCCGGGGCCGCACCCCTGGCACTCGGTAGACTTGAGTGCCAAGCACGCCCATGACACCGCACGCTGACCTCGTCCCGCCCGCCGACGCAACGGGGGACGAGCGCGCTCTGAACGCCCGCCGGGCCGCCATCCTCGAGGCAGTGGTGACCGAGTACATCGGCACCGCAGAGCCGGTCGGCTCGTCGCACGTGGCGAACGCGCCCGGGGTGCAGGTCTCCCCGGCCACCGTCCGCTCCGAGATGGTGGCGCTCGAGCGGGAGGGTTTCCTCGTGCAGCCGCACACGAGCGCCGGTCGCATCCCGACCGACAAGGGCTACCGGTTCTTCGTCGACCACCTCACCGCGCCCGGCGTGCTCGGCCCCACCCAGCGGCGCCAGGTGGCCCAGTTCTTCGACCAGGTCCACGGTGAGATGGAGACGGTGCTCGAGCGGGCGACCGGCCTGCTCTCGGAGCTGACCTCGTATGCGGCGGTCGTCGTCGGGCCCTCCCACGACACCGCCACCATCCGTTCGGTCCAGCTGGTCGGTCTCTCGCCGTCCCACGCGCTGCTCGTGGTCGTGCTCTCCGACGGCGCAGTGGAGAAGCGGACCATCGACCTGCCGTCGGGTACACCCGAGGAGGCGCTCGGCCAGGCCGGTGGGCTGCTCGGCGCCCAACTCGTCGGGCAGACGATCTCGGAGCCCTGGAGGGTCTCCCCGAGCGGGTCCAAGCCGGTCGACCACCTGATCGCCGCCGCCCACACCGCGTTCGACTCCATGGAGTCCCAGGAGTCGGACCAGGTCTTCGTGGGCGGCCCGGCGCGCCTGGCCGAGTCCTTCGACGCCGTCGAGACCGTGCGCTCCGTGCTCAGCATCCTCGAAGAGCAGCTCGTCGTCGTGAACCTCTTGCGTGACGTCCTCAATCGCGGCCTCTCGGTCGCCATCGGCGCCGAGCACGGCTACGAGCCGCTGTCGTCGTGTGCCGTGGTCGTGGCGCCCGTCTCCATCGACGGCCACGACCTCGGCGCGGTCGGACTGCTGGGCCCCACGCGCATGGACTACCCGCGGGCGATGGCAGCCGCGCACGTGGTGGGGGAGCGGCTCGGCGAGCGGCTCGGTGGAGGGCACGATGGCCGTCACTGACGGGCTGGGTGACCTCTACGCGCTGCTGGGCGTCCGGCCCGACGCCAGCGACGAGGAGATCAAGAGCGCCTATCGGGCGCGCGCCCGTGAGCTGCACCCCGACACCAACCAGGGGGACCCCGAGTCCGAGGCGCGCTTCAAGCAGGTGACCGTCGCCTACGAGGTCCTGCGCGACCCGGAGCGGCGGGCCACCTACGACCGCTACGGGGCGGAGGGCGTCTTCGGCGCGCAGGCGGGCGGCATGGGGGGCTTCGGGTTCGAGGGCGGGCTGGGCGACATCTTCGAGGCCTTCTTCGGCCAGATGGCCGGGAGCGGTGGCGGCCGCCGCCGCGGGCCCCAGGCGGGCTCCGACGCGGAGGTGCGCATCGTGCTCGAGTTCGCCGAGGCCGTCTTCGGCTGCCGCAAGGAGATCTCGGTCCGGCTCCCGGTCACGTGTGCGACGTGCGCCGGACGGGGCACCGCTCCGGGGACCGAGCCGGTCACCTGCGTCGACTGCCAGGGCAGCGGCGAACTGCGCCGGGTGCGCCAGTCGCTGCTGGGGCAGGTCGTGACCAGCGTCGCCTGCTCGCGCTGCGGCGGCACGGGCGACATGATCCCGGACCCCTGCGTCGACTGCCGTGGCGAGGGGCGCCGTCTGGAGGAGAGCACGTTCACCGTCGAGGTGCCGGCCGGGGTGGAGGAGGGCTCGACGCTGCGGCTGGCCGAGCGGGGGGCGGCCGGCCAGCGCGGAGGGCCGAGCGGCTCCCTGTTCGTGCATCTCGCCGTCACCGCCGACCCCCGCTTCGAGCGCCAGGGCGACAACCTGCACACCACGCTGACCGTCGGGGTCGCCCAGGCGGTGCTGGGCACCGAGGCGGACGTCGAGTCGCTCGACGGGCCCCAGCGCCTCACGGTCGCGCCGGGCACCCAGCACGGCCATGTCGAGCGGATCCGCAGCCTGGGTGTGCCGCACCTGCGCGGCCGTGGCCGGGGCGACCTCTTCGTGCACGTGCTCGTCACCACGCCGACGGATCTCACGCCGGAGCAGGACCAGCTCCTGCGGCAGTTCGCCGCATCCCGGGGCGAGGACGTCTCACCCCCGGGCGCCACCGGCGGCGAGGGTGTCTTCTCGCGCCTGCGCTCCGCTTTTGGCTAGTGCGAACGCCGCGTACGCGGCCATCACCGTGCGGGCCGCCGCGGCGGCGCAAGCCTTCGTGGACGATCCGGCCCACCCCCAGCTCGACGACGACGACGTGCACCACCTCGGGCGGGTGCTGCGGCTGCGCCAGGGCGAGGAGGTCATCGCGGCCGACGGGCGCGGCCGGTGGGCCCGCGCCACCTGGACGGGCCAGGCCGCGCTCGCTCCGCTCCGTGACGGCGTCGGCGTCGGCGGAGACGGCGCGGTGCAGTTCGAGGCCCGCTTGGAGCCGGCGCTCACCGTGGCCTTCGCACCGGTCAAGGGAGAGCGCCCCGAGTGGGTGGTCCAGAAGCTGACCGAGCTCGGCATCGACCGCATCGTGCCGCTGCAGAGCGAGCGCAGCGTCGTCCGCTGGAGCGGGGAGCGCGGGAGGGCGACGGTGGAACGTCTGCGCCGGGTGGCGCGCGAGGCGGCGGCGCAGTGCCGACGGGTCTGGCTGCCCGAGGTCGGCGACCCGGTGGCCTTCGCCGACCTGCAGACGCTGGGCGGTCCCGGGCAGGTCGGGTTGGCCCAGCTGAGCGGCGACCGGCCGGCGGTGTCACAGCACGTCGTGGCCGTCGGGCCGGAGGGCGGGTGGAGCGCCGGGGAGCTCGCGTCGGGGCTGCCCACGGTGGGCTTCGGACTGAGCGTGCTGCGGGCCGAGACGGCGGCGGTCACCGCCGGGGCGCTGCTGGCCTCCCTGCGCACCGGCACAGTGGCGGTGGCGGACGGGCCCGGGACGAAGGGGCCGCCGGCGTGAGGCCTGCGCATGGTCACGACGACGACCCGGGGGCCGGTAAGTTCAGGCTGGTGATCAGGCCCGCGCGGAAGGACGGCGACCCCGGGGCATGACCGACTGCCTCTTCTGCAGGATCGTGTCGGGCGAGGTGCCGTCCGAGACCGTGCACGAGACGGAGTCGACCGTCGCCTTCAAGGACATCAACCCGGCGGCGCCGCTCCACGTCCTCGTCGTGCCGCGCCGCCACATCGACGACGCCTCGACCGTGACCCCCGGGGACGGGCCCGTGCTGGCCGACATGTTGCTCACCGCCCGCGCCGTGGCGGAGGCCGCCGGGGTGGCCACGCCCGACCGGGGCTACCGGCTCATGTTCAACGTCGGCCCGGACGCCATGAACTCGGTCGGACACCTGCACCTGCACGTGCTCGGCGGCCAGCCCCTGAAAGGACACTTCGCCATCACATGACCACGATATGACCACGACCCTGCGGGCCGAGTGCTTCGTCCCGGGCAACCACCTGATGGCCGGGCTCCTCGGCACCCGCGACGAGCACCTGCGCCAGATAGAGCAGGCCTTCTCCGACGAGCAGATCGTCGTCCAGGGGAATCGGATCTCGGTCGAGGGCCCGGCGGCAGAGATCGTCGTCCGGCTCTTCGACGAGCTCATCCTCCTGGTGCAGTCGGGCCGCGACCTCGATTCGTCCACCCTGGCCCGCATGATCGACATGGTGCGCGACGACATCCGTCCCAGCGAGGTCCTGCGCTCCGAGGTGGTGCGTGCCGCCGGCGGCAAGACGGTGCGCCCCAACACGGCGGGGCAGAAGCGCTACGTGGACGCCATCTCGCAGAACGTCATCACCTTCGGCATCGGGCCCGCCGGCACGGGCAAGTCCTATCTGGCCGTCGCCCAGGCGGTACACGCACTGCAGTCACGCCAGGTGTCGCGCATCATCCTCACCCGCCCCGCCGTCGAGGCGGGCGAGAGGCTCGGCTTCCTGCCCGGCGACCTGATGGCCAAGGTCGACCCCTACCTGCGCCCGCTCTACGACGCGCTCTACGACCTGCTCGAGCCCGAGGGCGCGCAGCGCCTGTTGGACCGCGGCACGATCGAGGTGGCGCCGCTGGCTTTCATGCGCGGCCGGACGCTCAACAGCTCCTTCATCATCCTCGACGAGGCGCAGAACACCACGCCCGAGCAGATGAAGATGTTCCTGACCCGCATCGGCTTCGGCTCCAAGTGCGTCGTGACCGGCGACGTGACCCAGATCGACGTGCCGGGGGGGCGCTCGGGCCTGATCGGCCTCGAGCCCGTGCTGGGCGGAATCGACGACATCGCGTTCGTGCACCTGAGCCGCCGGGACGTGGTCCGCCACAAGATCGTGGCCGACATCGTCGACGCCTACGAAGTGGCAGAAGGGCGGGCGGGACTCACGCAGTGAGCATCGACGTCTTCGCGGCTGATGAGCAGCAGGCTCATCCGATGGACGTGGCCCGCTGGGCCGAGCTGGCGCGCCAGGTCCTGGCGGCGCGAGGGGTGAAGGGGGAGACGGAGGTCTCCCTTCTCTTCGTCGACGAGGACGCCATCGCCGCGCTCAACGAGCAGTTCCTCGGCAAGGGTGGTCCGACCGACGTGCTCGCCTTCCCCATCGAGGACGAGCCCGGCCCCACGGGGCGCTCGCCCGACTTCGGCGGCAGCGGCCCCGGGACCTCGGCCGAACAGGGCGTGCTCACCCTCCTGGGGGACGTCGTCATCTGCCCGGTGGTGGCGGCCCGCAACGCGGACGAGCACGAAGTGCCCATGGACGACGAGGTGGCGCTCCTGGTGGTGCACGGCCTCCTCCACCTGCTCGGCATGGACCACGAGAACGAGGCGGAGGCGCAGCGCATGGAGACGCTGGAGCAGCAGCTGCTCAAACGCTTCTACCGGGTGAGCCCCGGGGCGTGAGCATGGAGCTGCTCGCCGCATCGGGCTTCCAGGCCTCGGACGGGATCCTCATCGTGGTGATCGCCATCCTGCTGGCCGGGTCGGGCGTGCTGGCGATGGCCGAGACCAGCCTGGTGCGGATGAACCGGATCAAGGCCAAGTCCCTCGTCGACGAGCACAAGCGCGGGGCGCGCCAGCTGGCGCGCCTGGTGGACAATCCGGCCAAATTCCTCAACCCGATCCTGCTCCTCGTGCTGATCTGCCAGCTTGTCTCGGCCACCCTGGTCGGCATCGTCGCCGAGCATCTCTTCGGCGGCCTCGGCGTGCTCCTGGGCATCGTGTTCGAGGTCGTGGTGATCTTCGTCTTCTTCGAGGCGGTGCCCAAGAACTGGGCGGTGCAGCACTCCGAGCGTGCTGCGCTGGTCAGCGCGCCGATCGTCAGCACGCTCATCCGCTTCCCGCCCATCCGCTGGCTCTCCTCCCTCCTCATCGGGCTGGCCAACCGGATCATCGGCGTCTCCGGCGACGACGAGGAGAGCATGCACCACTCGTACATCACCGACTCCGAGCTCAAGGCGATGGCCGACGTCGCCCACGAGGAGAACGTGATCGAGCGCGACGAGCGCACGTTCATCCACTCCATCATCGACTTCGGCGACACCGTGGCCCGCGAGGTGATGACGCCGCGGCCGGACATGGTGACGGTGGAGGCCGACGTCTCCGTGCGCGACGCTCTGGAGCGGGCGTTGGCCGCCGGCTACAGCCGGATCCCGGTCGAGGGGGAGGGGATCGACGACATCATCGGCATCGCCTACACCAAGGATCTCGTGCGCGCCGAGCGGATGGGCCGAGCGGACCGGCCGGTGCGCGAGGTCATGCGGCCGGCCAAGTTCATCCCCGAGTCCAAGGAGGTGTCGGACCTCCTGCGCGAGATGCAGGAGGAGAAGTTCCACATGGCCATCGTCGTCGACGAGTACGGCGGCACTGCGGGGCTGATCACGCTCGAAGATCTTCTCGAGGAGCTGGTGGGCGACATCGTCGACGAGTTCGACGTGGAGGAGCCCACGGTCGAGCGCTGTGAGGACGGGTCGGTGGTCGTCAGTGCGGGCTATTCGGTGGACGACGCCGAGGAGCTGCTCGGCGCCGAGCTGCCCCACGGCACGTGGGACACCGTCGGCGGCCTCATGCTGGACCTGCTCGGGCGAGTGCCCGACCCCGGCGACTCGGTCGAGGCGGACGGCTTCCGCCTGACCGCCCTGGACGTGCGCGGGCGCCGCATCGGCAGGGTGCGCCTCGAGCCGACTGGCGCGCGGCGTGCGGACGGCGCGACCGACACCCGCACCGGCGCCGGCGGCGAGGGCCACGGCGGCGTTTCGCACGCCGGGAGCTGAGCCCGGTGCGCTCGGGCTTCGTGGCCGTGGTCGGCCGGCCCAACGTCGGCAAATCGACCCTGGTGAACCAGATGGTGGGGACAAAGGTCGCCATCACTTCGTCACGGCCCAACACGACCCGGCACCGCATCCTGGGGGTGCTGCACGACCCGGAGGCCGACGCGCAGGTGGTCTTCGTCGACACACCGGGCATCCACCGGCCCAAGAGCGCGCTCGGGTCGCGGTTGAACGACACGGCGACGGACGCGCTGAGCGACGTCGACCTCGTGCTGGCGGTCGTCGACGCCACGGCGGCGGTCGGCCCGGGGGACCGGACCGTCCTCGAGCGTGCCGTGCGCCAGGTGCAGCGTGGCGGAGCGCCTGAGGACGACACCGACGACCAGGCCAGCACCGGGCTCCTGGTCGTCGTGAACAAGATCGACCGGGCGTCGAGCACCCAGCTCCTCGAGCGCCTGTCCCAGGTGAAGGATGCCGTCGACGCCCTGGCCGACCTGCCCGCGGTGGAGTACTTCCCGGTCTCCGGCGCGCACCGGGGCGGGCGTCGAGGAGCTCGTGACCCATCTCACCGCCGAGCTCCCCGAGGGCCCGCCCTATTTCCCGCCCGACGTGGTCACCGACACGCCCGAGGCGCTCTGGGTGGCCGAGCTCGTGCGCGAGCAGCTCCTGGCCAAGACGAGGGACGAGCTGCCGCACGCCATCACCTGCCGGGTGACGGAGTGGGAGTGGCCCCACATACGCGTCGAGATCATCGTCGAGCGTGACTCGCAGAAGGCCATCGTGATCGGCAAGGGCGGCGAGGTCCTCAAGGCCGTCGGCATCGCGGTGCGCCAGGCCCTGCCCGAAGGGGCCTACCTCGACCTTCACGTGAAGGTGGAGCGGCGCTGGCAGAACCGGGCCGAGATGCTCGACCGCCTCGGCTACTGATCCGGCCGCCCCGGCGGCGCGGGCAAGCGATCGACCCCTAGGCCGCGGGCTCCTCGAGCACCCGCCGCAGGAAGGACTCCACCTCGGAGCGGTCCACCGTGCGGCGCATGGGCGGCAACGTCGAGAGCAGGACGCCCCGGTACGACGCCGTGGCCAGCCGGGGGTCGAGGACGGCGACCACGCCGCGGTCCTCCGCGTTGCGGATCAGCCGGCCCGACCCCTGGGCGAGCAACGTGGCGGCTCGGGGCAGGTCGACCAGGGAGAACGCACGAGCGCCGGCACGGTCCCGGCGAGCCTGGAGGAGGGGGTCGTCGGGGCGGGGAAAGGGCAGGCGGTCGATGGTCACCAGTGACAGCGCACGGCCGGGGATGTCGACGCCCTGCCAGAAGCCGAGCGTGGCGAACAGGCACGAGGTCTCGTCGCGGGCGAACTCCTCGAGCAGGCGGCCCTTGGGGAGGTCGCCCTGCAGGAGGAGCGTGTAGGGGAGCTCGGGTGCCAACGCGGCTGCCGCAGCTTCGGTGGCCCGCCGGCTCGTGAACAGTGCCAGCGTGCGCCCGCCGGCAGCCTCGAGCAACAGCGACAGCTCCTCGTGCAGCGCCTCCTCCGCCCCCGGAGCACGCCGGTCGGGCAGGTGGCGGGCGACGTAGAGGAGCGCGTGGGCGCGGTAGTCGAACGGGCTGCCGACATTGAGCTCCTCGGTGGGGAAGCGCTCCAGGCCGACCCGCTCGACGATGCGCGGTGGGATGGTGGCGCTGGTCAGCACCGAGGTCACCTCGCCCCAGAGCATGCCGGCCAGCGCGGGCCCGACGTCCACGGGGGAGAGGCGCAGCCGGACGTTGCGCCGCGTGCCGTCGACCCACGCCACCTCTCCGTCGGTGCGCGAGACCAGACGGTGCAGGTCCTCGGCCAGGTGCGCCGCGGCCTGCAGTGTGCGGGTCTTTCTGCTGGCCCGGTCGGGGTCGGTGGTCCCGGCGTCGTCGGTCAGCAGGGAGCGCTGGGCGCCACCGCGGCGCAGCGCGTCGGTCACCCGGCGGGCGAGCTCGGCGGCGCGGGCGAGCAGCTCGGCCAGCTCCCGGTCCTCGGCGGACGGAGCCCGGGGGACGTCGTGGAGCACCCGCGTCCCGATCCGGTCGACCAGCAGCGCGCCGAGCTGGTCGCCGGCCGAGGCCAGGGAGTCGAGCAGGTCCGTGTCGCGCGGCTCGACCAGCGAGCGGGCAGCCGTCACCAACGCCCGGAACCGGCCTGGGGTGAGCTCGACCCCGAGGCTCGACGTCATGACCTCCTCGAGCTCGTGGGCCTCGTCGAAGACGACCACGTCGTGCTCGGGCAGCACCACGCCGCCGCTGGCCAGGTGCGCGCCGTAGAGGTGGGTGTTGACGACGACGACGTCGGCCGCCGCCGCCCGGTCGCGGGCAGCCTCCGCGAAGCATCGCCCTCCCGACGGGCAGTTGTAGGCGCCCGGGCACTCGCGCGGCCCGACGCTCACCATGTTCCAGGCCCGGGCGGACGGCTCGAAGCTCAGGTCGGCCCGGTCGCCGGTGTCCGAGCCCTGCGACCATGCCACCAGCGTCCGCACCTCTTCGACGAGGCCCTCGGGCGGCGCGGCATCCTTCCCTCCCACCTCGTCGGTTCCGGCGGGCTCGCCTTCGTCGGCCGGCTCGGCCCCCTCGTCGCCGAGCTCGGGCTGGATCCCGCCCGACCCCACCTCGGCCACCCGCTGGCGGCAGATGTAGTTGCTGCGCCCCTTCAGGACGGCGTAGTCCAGTGGCGCCGGGAGCCCGAGACCGGCCTCGACCTGAGGCAGGTCCTTCGTGGCCAGCTGGTCCTGCAGTGCCTTGGTCGCCGTGGCCACGACGACCTTCTTGCCGCTGAGCGCCGCCGGGACGAGGTAGGCCAGTGACTTGCCGGTCCCGGTGCCGGCCTGGACCACGAGGTGGGTTCCCGTGACCAGCGCCTCGGCCACCGCGCGGCACATCTCCTGCTGCTCGGGCCGGTGCTCGCCCCCGGGCATCTGCGCCGTGATCTTGTCCAGCCCGTCGACGCCGTCGTCGCCGGCCTGGCGGGCGTCCGCCGCCGACCCGCCGCCAGACCCGATGACGTCGAGGCCACCCAGGTCGTCGAGGACCTCGAGGTCCTCCTGGTCCTCGGGTCCGTCCCAGCTCTCCTCCATGTACCGATCATGCCCGCCGGTGGCGACACCCGCGTACCCCTGGGGTCAGGTCGGTCCGTCGCTCGTGCGGAGCCGCCGCCCGGTGACTCGTCGATTGGCCGCATCCGAGCCCTCGACGCGCCTGTGCCCCCGGGAAGTCCCTCGGGGGCACAGGCCGCGGCTGTTGTGCGGTTCTTTCTTACGTGTTGCTGCCGGCGATTCCAACCACAGGCTTGTTGAGTGTGATTGACCCGGTGGAGCCCCAGAAGAAGGCGTCCCCGTAGTTGAAGATGCCGCCGTCGCTGGCCGTTTCCCAATACCCCTGACCATCGGGCGTCGAAGCCATCCCGACGACAGGCTTGTTGAGGGGCATCGAGGCGGGGGACCCGAAGAAGGGGGCGTTGAAGGCAAAGAGACCGCCGTCGGACGCCACCTCCCAGTAGCCGCCTGTCGCCTGGTCGCCCGCGATGCCGACTATCGGCTTGTTGAGCGGCTTGCCGCCCATCGAGCCCAGGAAGGCCGCGTCGCCGAAGTTGAAGATCCCACCGTCGGTGGCAACCTCCCAGTAGCCGAGGCCGTCGGGTGTGGTGGCGATCCCGACCACTGGTTTGTTGAGCGGCTTGCCGCCCATTGAGCCGTACAGCTTGGCGTCACCAAAGTTGAAGATGCCGCCGTCGGCCGCAACCTCCCAGTAGCCGAGGCCGTCCGGCGTGGACACCATGCCGACGATGGGCGCATTGAGCGGCTTGCCGCCCATCGAGCCGAAGAAGGGGGCATTGAAGGCAAAGAGACCGCCGTCGGCCGCGACCTCCCAGTAGCCACCGGTGCGTGGGTCGGCGGCGATGCCCACGATGGGCTGGTTGAGCGGCTTACCGCCCATCGAACCGAAGAACGGCGCGTCATAGGCGAAGATGCCACCGTCGGATGCGGCCACCCAGTAGCCGAACTGGACGCTCACCTGATTGGAGGCCAGCGAGTCCTCGAGGGAGAAGTAGGTCGATTGTCCGGGGCTCAGGCCTCCCGCGAAGTTGACGACACCGGTTGTCGTGTCGGCGCTGATGTTGGAGAAGCTGGTGGTGGGTCCCTGGTAGTCGCTGCCGTTGGGGTCCGGGCCCGAGGCGCCGGCACCGCCGGCCTTTTGCGCCGCGCTGCAGTACGAGTCGCCCGTGTAGCCGCCTGGTCCGGCCACCGGCACGCCGCCACTGCCAGCGCTACCACCGTTCGTGTTGGAGCCGTTCGTCGCGTAGGTGCAGATGCCGTCACCCTCGAAGCCGAAGATCGTGGTCGAGGTCGACGAACCCGAGAGCTGGATGCCAAAGAGCGGCTTGCTCGAGGTGTTCACGATCCCGACGAGTGTGTCGTCGGCCTGGTCATACGGCGTTTGCTGGCCCGGTGTGTTCGCGACCCCCGATGCGTTGTTGTTGTCCTGGAGCACCTGCTCGCCGTTGTTGCCGACCACGATGAGCAGCCCGCAGCTCGCGTTGTAGCCGATCGCGGGACACTCGTTGAAGGGCGCCGTGGTCGAGGTCCCGGGGAACCCTGCCACGTCGTGCGCGAAGGGCCCCGACTGGTGGGGCACCACCTTCGGATCTGCGGAGGCCGCCCCGGCTGGTACGAGGGCGGCGACGGCAAGGACCCCCATGAGGAGCACTGCCGCACTGACACTCCGCAGATGCTGTCGGAGCCCGTCTGGACTGTGGAACGAGGCACATCGAATGGGCATGGCAGGCTCCTTAATTTTCATTCCGCGCGTGGCATTGGAACAGTCCGACCGGACGGTGTCAACTGACATTGCCGCGCAGCGTGGATATGTGGGAGAGGAAGTCAGCGATGGCTCACCGCTTCCCCAGCGGCGGGTCCCGCCCACCGCGCAGGATCAGCGGGCGCCGACCTCCACCACCACCTCGGCGGAGTAGTCCTTGAACGCCTGCTCGCCGAATCCGGTCCACATGTCGAGGGCCGGAGGTGGCATGTGCTCGAGCATGGCGGCGCGCTGCGAATCGGTCATCCGCTCCTGGATCAGGCCCAGAATCAGCCAGATCTTGTCGCCGTGGAAGTTGGCCATGCCGTGCCCCGGCAGCGCCCCCCACTCCTCCATCGACAGGTTGGCCGCGGCCAGCGGCAGCACGCGCTTCTCCTCCTCGTCGAGGTGGCGGATCAGCTGGTCGCGCAGGGCCGCCAGCGCCGCCTCCGTCGCCTTCTGGGAGCCGGCGTCGCCCCCCGGCCAGGCCGCCAGCGCGCGCAGGGCCTCCTCCAGCAGCGCGATCGCCTCCTCGTGCTGCTCCTTCATCTCGTCGACCAGCGCCTCCTCGCCGGCGCACCGCTCGCGCAACAGGGGGAAGACCAGCTTCTCCTCGCCGTCGTGGTGGGCCTCGAGGAACGAGAGGATGTTCTCGTAGTAGTTGGCGACCAGCGCGACCCGATCGGCGTCGCCCGCATCGATGCCGCCCACGAGCCGCGGAGCGGCGCCGAGGGCGTCACGGAAGACGCCGTGCACGGCGTACATGTCGCTGACATCGGGGCGTGGCGCAGACGTTTGCTCTGACATGGGTGCCTCCTTCGTGCTCCACCCCACACCGCCTGGCAGGGGGTGGACATACTTCAACACGAATTGGACCCTGCGTGCCGGGAATGGCGGAATTCGATCCCGGCGCCCCGCGGTAGGTTCAGCGGGTGACCTCCGCCGCCCCGGACGAGGGGCGAGCCCGGAGGGACGGCCCGAATGCGGACACCGACACGGGTTCGGGGACCCCCGACCCCGTCCCGCCGGAGCTCGATCTCTCCCGCGTCCCCGTCCACATCGCCTGCGTGATGGACGGCAACGGCCGCTGGGCCAAGGCGCGGGGGCTGCCCCGTACCGAGGGCCACGCCGCCGGGGAGACCGCCCTCCTCGATGTGGTCAACGGCGCCCTCGAGATCGGCGTCAAGTGGATCACGCTCTACGCCTTCTCCACGGAGAACTGGCGCCGGCCGCCCGACGAGGTGCGCTACCTCATGAACTTCAACCAGTCGCTCCTCATGCGCCGGCGCGACGAGCTCAACGAGAAGGGCGTGCAGATCCGCTTCGCCGGCCGGCGCGACTGGCGGGTGCCCCGACGGGTGCTCAAGCGCATGGACGAGTCGATCGAGCTCACCAAGCGCAACACACGCATGGTGATGACGATGGCCTTCAATTACGGCGGCCGTGCCGAGATCGTCGATGCCGTGCGCGCGCTCGTGGCCGAGGGCGTGGCGGCCAACAAAGTCGACGAGAAGGCGATCCGCCGCCACCTCTACTTCCCCGACATGCCCGACCCCGACCTCGTGATCCGAACCTCGGGCGAGACGCGCATCTCGAACTTCCTCTTGTGGGAGATCGCCTACAGCGAGCTCGTCTTCCCCGAGATCCTCTGGCCCGACATGCGCCGTCGCCACCTCTACGAGGCGGTCATCGACTACCAGCGCCGGGTGCGCCGCTTCGGCGCCGTCAACCCCTGACCACCTCCTCGGGCCCCGGGGGCCACCACCACACCGCCGCCCCGGCCGACCCCGACGACCCTGGCCCGGGCCCCGATCCGGGGCCCGCCGTCCGGGCGACCCGCAAGGCGCCTCACAGCTGCGAAAATAGGGAGCCATGACCGGAACGCGGATCGCCCTGGTCGCCGGGATCGTCTTCCTCGCCGCCTTCGTCATCGTCGTGGCGTTCGCCCGGCACCTCGGCCTCCTCGTGGTCGTCGTGCTGACCCTCGCCGTGCTCATCGGCGCCGGCAACCTCCTCTACGGCCGCCATTCGCACGGCGCGGCCGCCGTGGCCCGGAACCGGCCCGCCCAGGAGGCCCACGACCGCGCCGCCGACGCCGCCGCCGAGGCCCGACGGGCCACCGCCGAGGCGGCCAAGCGGGGCGAGCGCTACTGCCCCCTCGATCCTTCCAACCAGCGCCCGGCCACCGGCCGGTGAGCCTCTTCCGCGACAAGGGCGTCGTCCTTCGCACCTACCGTCTGGGCGAGGCCGACCGGATCGTCGTCTTCCTGACCGAGCGTCATGGCAAGGTGCGCGCCGTCGCCAAGGGCGTGCGCCGCACCACCTCGAAGTTCGGCGGCCGCCTCGAGCCCCTCACCCACGTCGACCTGTTGTTGTGGCAGGGGAGGAGCGACCTCGACATCGTGAACCAGGTCGAGGTGCTGAACGCGTTCCGGCTCATCCGCGAGGACCTGGGCCGGATGCCCCGCGGCATCGCGCTCCTCGAGGTGACCGACCAGATGGCCCAGGAGCGTCATCCCGACCCGCGCCTCTACTCGATGCTGGTCGGCGCCCTCGGAGCCCTGGCCGACGAGCGTTCCGACCCGACGCTGCTCGCGCCGGCCTTCTTCCTCAAGGCGCTCGTTCTCGAGGGTGCAGGGCCCGTGCTCGAGGCCTGCGCCGCCTGTGGCGAGCCCGACGGCTCCGTCGAGCTGGTGGCCTTCGACCTCGTGGCCGGCGGCACCCTGTGCCGGGCCCACCGAAGCGGGCGCTCCATGAGCCCCGCCGCGCTCACCCTCCTGGGTCGGATCCTCGGCGGCGACCTGGCCGGCGTCCTGGCGGGACCGCCGCCGCCCGCCGCCGACGAGGTGGCCGAGCTGGCCACCGAGGCCATGGAGGCCCACCTCGACCGGCGTATCCGTTCGGTGCGCTCGACCGCCGACCTTTGAGCGCCCTCGGCGTCTACGTCCACGTCCCGTTCTGCCGGGAGCGCTGCGACTACTGCGCCTTCGCCACCTACACCGACCGCGACCACCTGATGGAGCGCTACGCCGACGCCTGCGTCCTCGAATTGCACCGCGCCGTCGGGGCGGGCGACCTCGCCCCGGCCACCTCCGTCTTCTTCGGAGGGGGCACCCCGTCCCGCCTCCACCCCGACACCCTGTGCGAGAATCCTCGACGCCATCCCGCGTGCACCCGGTGCCGAGGTGACCGTCGAGTGCAATCCCGAGGACGCCGACGCGGCGCACCTCGGCGCCTACCGCCGGGCCGGGGTGAACCGCATCTCCTTCGGCCTGCAATCGACCCACGCGCACGTCCTGGCGAGCCTGGGCCGCCGGCGCGTGCCCGACGCGGCCGAGACCGTGTCGGCCGCGGTGGCAGCGTCCGGCTTCAGCACCTGGAACCTCGACCTGATCTTCGGTGCCGCCACCGAGAGCGACGCCGACTGGGCCGCCACGCTCGACCATGTGCTCGGGCTCGACTCCCCGCCCCCGCACATCTCGGCCTACGGCCTGACCGTCGAGCCGGGCACGCCGTTGGCCAGGGATGCGACCCGCCATCCCGACGACGACGCGCAGGCCCGGCGCTACGAGCGGACCGAGCGGGTGCTGACGGCGGCCGGCTACGCCTGGGAGGAGATCTCGAACTGGGCCCGGCCCGGCCACGAGTGCCGGCACAATCACCTCTATTGGGACCAGGGCGCCTATCGGGGCGTCGGGTCGGCGGCCCACTCGCACCGTGACGGCGTGCGGTGGTGGAACGTGCGGACGCCCGACCGCTACATCGACGCCGTCGAGGCCGGCCGCTCACCCGAGGCCGGGCGTGACGAGCTCACCGAGGGCCAGCGCGAGTTCGAGGCCCTCTCGCTCTCGCTGCGCACGCCGCGCGGCGTGCCGTGGGGCGGCCTGGAGCGGCCCGACGAGCTCGAGGGCCTCGTGGAGCGGGTCGGGTCCCGGGCCGTGCTGACCGTGCGGGGCCGGCTGCTGGCCAACGAGGTCAGCGCCAGAATCCGCTCCGGTATCCTGCACCGATGAACGAGACCCCCGAGGCGGAGACGAACGACCTGATGGAGAAGGTGGTCCGCCTGTCCCGGGTCCGCGGCTTCGTCTTCCCCTCGGCGGAGATCTACGGCGGCTTCCGTTCCACCTACGACTACGGGCCGCTCGGCGTGAACATGCTGCGCAACGTCAAGAACGCCTGGTGGCGCTCCATGGTCCAGCTGCGCGACGACGTCGTCGGGCTCGACGCCGCCATCCTGTCGCCGCCCGCCGTCTGGGAGGCCTCGGGCCACCTGGAGACCTTCACCGACCCCCTGGTCGACTGCCGCAACTGCCACGAGCGCTGGCGGGCCGACAAGATCGACGGCGTCTGCCCCAACTGCGGCTCGCACGACCTGACCGAGGCCCGGGCCTTCCACCTCATGTTCAAGACCCACGCCGGTCCGGTGGAGGACGAGGGCCACATCGCCTACCTGCGCCCCGAGACCGCCCAGGGCATGTTCACCAACTTCGCCAACGTGCTCAACACGACGCGCAAAAAGCCGCCCTTCGGCATCGCGGAGGTGGGCAAGTCGTTCCGCAACGAGATAACGCCGCAGAACTTCGTGTTCCGCACCCGAGAGTTCGAGCAGATGGAGATGGAGTACTTCGTCCCGCCCGACGAGGCCCAGAAATGGTTCGACTACTGGCTCTCCGAGCGCATGCAGTGGTACTTGGACCTCGGCATGCCGGCCGACAAGCTCCGCTTGCGCCACCACGACCCGAGCGAGCTGTCGCACTACTCGCGCGGCACGGCCGACGTGGAGTTCGAGTTCCCCTGGGGTTGGGACGAGCTCGAGGGCATCGCCAACCGGGGTGACTACGACCTCATGGCGCACGCCGCCAAGTCGGGCGAGTCGCTCGACTACTTCGACCAGCAGACCAACGAGCGCTACACGCCCTACGTGATCGAGCCTGCCGCCGGCGCGACCCGGACCATGATGGCCTTCCTGCTGGCGGCCTACGCCGAGGACGAGGTGGGCGGCGAGGCGCGCACGGTGCTGCGCCTGCACTGGCGGCTGGCGCCGTACCAGGTGGCCGTGCTGCCGCTCTCGAAGAAGGACACCCTCGAGCCCCTGGCCCGCAAGGTGCTGTCCACGCTGCAGCCGCACTTCATGGTCGACTACGACCTGACCCAGAGCATCGGCCGGCGCTACCGGCGCCAGGACGAGATCGGGACGCCGTGGTGCGTCACGGTCGACTTCGACTCCCTCGAGGACGACGCGGTCACCGTGCGCGACCGCGACACCACCGAGCAGGTGCGTGTCCCCATCGCGGACCTGGTGGCCGAGCTGCGCCGCCGCACCGGCGAGGAGTAGGGGAGCGGTCGCTCAGGCGACCCTGCGGTACTTGCGCACCGCGATCGGGATCAGGACCACCAGCAGGCCCGCGCTCCACAACAGGGCGGCGACCACGGCGCCCGAGTTGTGCAGCACGCCGCCGACCATCAGCGACCGCGCGCCGTCGACGACCTGCGTCACGGGTTGATGCTTGGCGAACGCCTGCAGCCAGCCCGGCATGAAGGCCACGGGGACGAAGGCCGAAGAGGCGAAGAGCAGCGGGAAGATCAGGGGGAAGACCATGACCTGGGCTGTCTCCGCGTTCGGCGCGGACAGGCCGATGATGGCGAACCCCCAGGCCAACGCGTAGGCGAAGAACAGGATCAGCAGCGCGCCACACAGGAACAGCGCCACGTTGGTCCCGATGCGGAAGCCGACGGCGTAGCCGACGATCGTGATCAGCGCGACCACGAAGACGTTGCGGACGACGTCCGACGTCGTGCGCCCGGCCAGCACGGCGGAGCGACTCATCGGGAGGGCGCGGAAACGTTCGATCAGGCCCTTGTGCAGGTCCTCGGAGAGCCCCGACGCCGCGCTCATGGCGCCGAAGATGACCGTCTGCACGAAGATGCCCGGCATCAGGAACTGGATGTAGTGGCCGCCCGGGACGCGGATGGCCCCACCGAAGACGTACGTGAAGAGCAGCGTGAACATGATGGGCTGCAATGTCGTGAAGAAGACCGCCTCGGGCGTCCGGACGAGCGCCAGGAGATTGCGCTTCGTCATGGTGGCGATGTCTGCCACGACCCACGTCACGCGGTTGCCCTGACTCGGCTGCCGGACCGGTACCGGTGCGGTGATGGTGGTCGTCGTCATGCGGCATCCTTTCCGTCGGCCACGTCGCTCTTGCGGGCCCGGCCCAAGCCCCGCTTCGACTTCGCCACCGTTTCCTCGCCGCTCTCTTCGATCGTGGTCTTGTGGCCGGTCAGGCTGAGGAAGACGTCGTCGAGGCTGGGCTCGCGCAGGGCCAGACCGGCGATGGTGATCTGCGCCGCGTCGAGCGAGCGGAGCACGTCGGCCCCCGCCTTGGGCCCGTTCCTCACAGCCAGCTCGATCACGAGGTCCTCGACGACCGGCGCCTTCTCCGAGAACGGCGTGAGCAGCTCGACCGCTCGATCCACGGCAGCGCGGTCGCCCAGGGTCACCGAGACGACCGAGGTCCCCAGGTCGGCCTTGAGCTGGGCCGGCGTCCCCTCGGCGATGACGCGCCCGTGGTCGATCACCACGATGTCGCGGGCCAGACGGTCGGCTTCCTCGAGGTACTGAGTGGTCAGCAGGACCGTGGTGCCGTCGCGGACCAGCTCCTCGATGGCGACCCACAGGCCCTGGCGGCTCTGGGGGTCCAACCCCGTGGTGGGCTCGTCGAGGAAGAGCACCGGCGGGTTCGCCACCAGTGCGGCGGCCAGGTCCAGTCGCCGGCGCATGCCGCCCGAGTAGGTCTTCAGCACGCGATCACCCGCACCGGCCAGGCCGAATTCCTCGAGCAGCTCGTCGGCCCGGCGCGAGGACACCTTGCGGCTCAGGTGGGAGAGGCGCGCCACCATGTGGATGTTCTCGCGGCCCGTGAGGTTCTCGTCCACCGCGGCGTACTGGCCGGCCAGACCGATGATGCGACGCACCGCGTCGGGCTCGGAGACCACGTCGCGGCCGAGCACCGAGGCGCGTCCAGCGTCGGGCCCGAGGATGGTGGAGAGGATGCGCACGACGGTGGTCTTGCCCGCCCCGTTCGGGCCGAGCAGCCCGAGCACGGTGCCCGCCTCCACCTCGAGGGAGACCCCGTCGAGGGCGCGCACGTTCCCGCGGGGGAAGACCTTCACGAGGTCGTGCGCCTCGACGGCGAGTGCGGTATTCGAAGAATAAGCCATCGACAAAGAAACTTAGTGATAAAGTTACTTAAATGTCAAGACAATGGTCGCGGATGGAGCTCGTGCAACAGCTGCGCAACGAGATCATGGGCTACTTCGGCGCGGCCAGTGACTTCGATGAGGGATTGGCCAAGAAGCTGAAGCTGAGCCGGACCGACATGCGCTGCCTCGACCTTATTGGCCGCCTCGGGCCCATGACCGCGGGCCGGCTGGCCGAGGAGAGCGGGCTGACCACCGGGGCCGTGACCTTCATCCTGGACCGGCTCGAGTCGGCGGGCATGGTGACGCGCCGCCGCGACACCGAGGATCGCCGCCGGGTGTGGGTGGAGATCGCACCGGAGGCCCAACGGCGGCTCCAGGGCCTGCAGCAGCCCATCGCCGACGAGATGCGACTGGTGGCCCAGCGCTTCAAGGCCGACGAGCTGGCCGTCGTGCGCGACTTCATGCGCGAGGCCAAGGAGGTCTTCCAGCGCCAGGTGGGCGGCGCGGCGACGGGGACGACCGAGGCCGACGGCGACGTGCCGGACGTCCCGCCCGAGCACTGAACCAGCGCTACCGAGCGGTCGTCGGAGGGAAAGTAGGCTGGCCCAACCCGTCCCAGATCGGGACGGGAGCGTGACCACCCAGTGACCGCGCTCCGCCACGCGGTCCGCCCGTCCAGGGCAAGGAGGCCCGATGCCGTACGTCTTCGACTTCGACCACACGCACGCCCGTCCGCCCATGGAGCTCAAGGACCTCCTGGGCGGCAAGGGCGCCAACCTGGCCGAGATGACGTCGGTACTCGAGCTCCCGGTCCCCCCGGGTTTCACGATCTCGACGGACACCTGCCGCGACTACATGGCAGGCGGCTGGCCCAAGGGCCTCGACGCCGAGGTGGCCTCGGCCCGGGCCCGTCTCGAGAAGGCGATGGGCAAGACCATCGGCGACGCAGCTGACCCCCTGCTCGTCTCGGTGCGCTCCGGGGCCAAGTTCTCCATGCCCGGCATGATGGACACGGTCCTCAACCTCGGCCTCAACGACGAGTCCGTCGAGGGGCTGGCCAAGCAGACCGGCGACGAGCGCTTCGCCTTCGACTCGTACCGGCGCTTCATCGCCATGTACGGGCGCATCGTCCTCGAGCTGCCGGGTGAGGAGTTCGACTCGCTCTTCGAGGCGGCCAAGGAGCTGGCCGGGACCACGTCGGACGCCAAGGTCCCCACCGAGCTGCTGCGCTACCTCGTCGACTCGTACCAGCAGATCGTCGAGCGCCACACCGGCAAGCCCTTCCCGCAGAAGCCGATCGAGCAGCTGCGCGGCGCCATCGAGGCCGTGTTCCGCTCCTGGAACGGGCCCCGCGCCATCGCATACCGCGAGCGCGAGCACATCCCGCACGAACTCGGCACTGCCGTCAACGTGCAGGCGATGGTCTTCGGCAACCGCGACGACAACTCGGGCACCGGGGTCGGGTTCACCCGCGACCCTGCGACGGGCGCCAAGGGTGCCTACGGCGACTTCCTGGTCAACGCACAGGGCGAGGACGTGGTGGCCGGCATCCGCAACACCGAACCGATCTCGGAGCTGAAGAAGCAATTCCCCAAGGTCCACGCCGAGCTGCTCAAGATCTTCGACCGCCTCGAGTCGCACTACCGCGACATGTGTGACACCGAGTTCACCATCGAGCAGGGCAAGCTCTGGATGCTCCAGACCCGCGTCGGCAAGCGCACCGGCGCCGCCGCACTGAAGATGGCCGTCGACATGGTGCGCCCGAGCGACCTCGGGATCTCCAAGGCCGACGCGGTCTCCCGCATCACCGAGGACCACCTCGACTCGGTCCTCCACCCACAGTTCGCGGGGTCGGGCCACGAGGTGTGGGCCAAGGGCCTGGGAGCGAGCCCGGGGGCCGCCGTGGGACGCATCTACTTCACCGCCGACGACGCCGCCGCGGCGGCGGAACGGGGTGACAAGGTCATCCTGGTCCGCAACGAGACCTCGCCCGAAGACGTGCACGGGATGCTCGCCGCCGAGGGGATCCTCACCGCGCGCGGGGGCCTGGTGAGCCATGCCGCCGTCGTGGCGCGGGGCTGGGGCAAGCCGGCGGTGGTCGGGGCCGAGGTGCTGCGCCTGGGCGACCACCAGGTGACGGCGAACGGCGTCACGCTCTTCGAAGGTGACTGGGTCTCCCTTGACGGCGGGGCGGGGATCGTCGTGGCCGGGCAGGTGCCGCTGACGGCGGCCAAGCCCCCGGCCGCCTTCGACACCGTCCTGTCGTGGGCCGATGTGATCCGCAAGGGCCACCTCGCCGTCCGGGCCAACGCCGACACCGGCGACGACGCGGCCAACGCGCGCAACCTCGGTGCGGAGGGCATCGGGCTTTGCCGCACCGAGCACATGTTCCTCGGCGAGGACCGCCTCCCCGTCGTGCGTCGCATGATCCTGGCCCACTCGCCCTCCGAGGAGGCCGAGGCGCTCGAGGAATTGCGCATCGTCCAGCGCGAGGACTTCATCGCCATCCTCGCCGCCATGGACGGGCTGCCCGTCACGGTGCGCCTCCTCGACCCGCCGTTGCACGAGTTTCTTCCCTCCACCGAGGAGCTGGCCCACAAGGAAGCCACGGTCGGCCTCAACCCCGAGGAGCGGCGCCTCTACGAGGCCGCGCTCTCCTGGAGGGAATCCAACCCGATGCTCGGGACGCGCGGTGTGCGCCTCGGGGTGATCAAGCCCGGGCTCTACGCCATGCAGGTGCGCGCCCTGATGGAGGCGGCCCGCCAGCGCGTGGCCGACGGCGGGCACCCCATCGTCGAGATCATGATCCCGCTGACGGTCACCCGGGCCGAGCTGGCACTCGCCCGGGGTTGGGTCGAGGACGCGGTGGCCGAGGCCAACAAGGAGCGGGCGCCCCGACCCTCGAGGGGGGCCAAGGCCAGCACCGCCAAGGAGGGCAAGCTCGAGGTGACGATCGGGACGATGATCGAGACACCCCGGGCCGCGCTCAGGGCCGGCGAGATCGCCGAGGTGGCCGACTTCTTCTCCTTCGGGACCAACGACCTGACCCAGATGACCTTCGGCTTCTCGCGCGACGACGTCGAGGGCCGAATGATGGATGCCTACCTCGAGCTCGGCCTGCTGCCGCGCAACCCCTTCGAGGTGGTCGACTTCGACGGCGTCGGCGAGCTCGTCCGCCTCGGGACCGAGCGCGGCCGGGCCACCCGGCCGGGCCTGAAGGTCGGCGTCTGCGGCGAGCACGGCGGCGACCCCGCCTCCATCGGCCTCTTCTACGACGCCGGCCTGGACTACGTCAGTTGCTCGCCCTTCCGGGTCCCCGTCGCCCGCCTCGCCGCCGCCCAGGCGGTACTGGCCGAGCAGGACGCCTAACTCCCCGGGAGGATCACCGGCGGGGGCTAGGAGGCCGGCTCCCCGGGCCGTCCGGCCATCAGGTAGCGCCGCAGCGCGATGACGGTCCAGATCGCCTCGACCACGCCAAAAGGCCAGGCGCCTGAGAGGAATCCGTAGGAGCTGGAGAGGGCGCAGCCGACGGCAAAGGCCAGGACGAAGCCCCTCCCGCGCGCCTCGAGGGCGTACATCCCCATCATGAAGGTCAGGGCGCAGACGCCGTAGATCGTGACCGCCATCGGCAAACCGTAGGCCAGGCACGGTCTGGACAGCGCCGCGGTACCGTCATGGGGTGGGCATACCGGATGAGGAAGTCGCCCAGGTCCGGGCGGCCACCGACATCGTGGCCCTGATCAGCGAGCACGCCGCGCTGAAGAAGGTGGGCCGGCGCTGGAGCGGGCTCTGCCCGTTCCACACCGAGAAGACCCCGTCGTTCAGCGTGAACGCCGAGGAGGGCTTCTACTACTGCTTCGGCTGCCAGCAGTCGGGCGACGCCATCACGTTCGTTCGCGCCATGGAGCACCTCGACTTCGTCGACGCGGTGCGGCTCCTGGCCGACCGGGCCGGCATCACCCTGCACGAGGACCAGGAGATGGGGCGGGACCACAAGCGACGCTCGGAGCTGCTCCAGGCGATGGAGCGCGCCGTCGAGTGGTACCACGAGCGTCTGCTGCGTTCGCCCGACGCCGGCCCCGCTCGCGACTATCTGCGCTCGCGCGGCTACGACGGCGACGTCGTGCGCCAGTTCCGGCTGGGATGGGCGCCCGACGAGTGGGACGCGCTCGCCAAGGCGCTGAAATTGCCCGAGAAGGTCCTCTCCGACTCGGGCCTCGGCTTCGTCAACCGGCGCGGCAGGCCCCAGGACTTCTTCCGTGCCCGCGTGCTGTTCCCGATCTGCGACCCGTCCGGACGCCCGGTCGCGCTCGGTGGGCGCATCCTGCCGGCGCGTCCCGGGCAGGCGCCCCCCGAGCGGCCCGAGCCCAAGTACAAGAACTCCCAGGAGTCGCCGATCTACTCGAAGCGGAGGACGCTCTACGCCCTCAACTGGGCCAAGCAGGGGGTCATCGCCCAGGGCGAGGTCGTCGTGTGCGAGGGCTACACCGACGTCATCGGCTGCTTCCAGGCCGGCGTGCCGTGGGCCGTCGCGACGTGCGGCACGGCACTGGCCGAGGAGCACTTCACGCTGCTGCGCAACTTCGCCAAGCGCATCGTCCTCGCCTACGACGCCGACGCCGCCGGTCAGAGCGCGACCTCACGCGTCTACGAGTGGGAGCGCAAGCACGAGGTCGACGTCGTCGTGGCGGACCTGCCCGGGGGTAGCGACCCGGGTGACCTGGCCCGCACCGACCCGGGGTCGCTCGCCCGGGCCATCAAGGAGGCCCGGCCCTTCCTCCAGTTCCGAGTGGACCGCATGCTCGGAGCCGGCGACCTGACCACGGCGGAGGGCAGGGCACGGGCCGCCGAGGCGGCCCTCACGGCGGTGGCCGAACACCCGGACGACCTGGTGCGGGACCAGTACGTGATGCAACTGGCCGACCGGTGCCGGGTCGACGCGGCGAAGCTCCGGGAGCGCCTGGACCACCTGCGGGCGCACCCGCCCGCCGAGGTTCCGGCCCGCCGCGGCCGTTCCCGCCGTGACGAGCCGCCGCCGATGGAGTACCCCGAGGACGACGGCGACCAGTTCGCGTCTCACGACGACGGCCGGAATGCGGCCCTCGCCGCAGCGCTCCGACCAGGACCGGGGCTCGAGGCGCTCAAGTTGGCGGTCCACCGACCCGAAGATGTAGCTGATCGAGTGCACGCGGTCCTCTTTGCCGACGTTGTGCAACGCCAGGCATTTGTCGCGCTCTTGGAGAACGACAGCGTGCACGAGGCGGTTGAGTCCGCGTCACCGGAGGTGGCGAGCCTGTTGCGACGCGTCATTGTCGAAGAGCCCATGTCGGGTGACCCAGAATTGGGTGACCCGGTCGACTCCGTTGTCACGGTGTTGCTGCGCGGGGCGGCCCGGCGCGCCATGGCCGACATCGAGATCGAGTCGCGGCAGGGTGGAGACTCGTGGCAGGCCCGGGCGGCCGAGACCGTGCAGGTGCGGCTCTGGCTGGACGAACTGGAGGAATCTCCGTCTGGGCGCGACCCAGCCGACCGGTTGGTAGCGTGGTTAGTCCAGAGGGACGCAGGGGAGTGACAAGCGTTGGCAGGACGACGGTGAACGAGGATTCGGCAGTCGCGATCGACGACGAGGGTGTCGACGCGCCGTCCGACGCGTCGGAGACACTCGCGCCGATTGCGCACGTCGCGTTGCCGCCCGGCGTGTCGCAGGTCGACTTCGACGCCGCGCTCGCCGTCGGACGCGAGAAGGGACAGCTCACGCAAGACGAGTTGATCGAAGCGCTCCACACGGTCGAGCTGACACCTGAAGTGCTGACGACCCTCCTGACTCGTGTGAACGCGGAAGGCGTCGTGCTCGTCGAGGAAGACGACGACGAGCTGACGGTCGAAGTCGGCAGCCCGCGCAAAGTCTGTCCGGGCAGGGAACAGGTCGAACGGCGCCAAGACAGAGGTACGCCGCGAGACGAACGGGAAGCGTGCGGCCTCGGCCGAGTCGGGCGGCAGCGCCGAGGACCCCGTGCACACCTATCTCAAGGAGATCGGCCGGGTCCCGCTGCTCAACGCCGAGCTCGAGGTGGAGATCGCCCGGACGATTGAGGAGGGGAACGCGGCCGCCGCCAAGCTGGTGGCCCACGACCTGGCCACGAAGGGTGAGGGCCCCACGGAGGACCTGCTCGATGCCGGCGAGGTGGCCCGGTGCCGGCGCCTGAAGCGGAACGGCCTCACCGCGAAGGACGAGCTCATCGAGGCGAACTTGCGACTGGTGGTCTCGATCGCCAAGCGCTACCGCAACCGCGGGCTGGCTTTCCTCGACCTGATCCAGGAGGGCAACCTCGGACTCATGCGGGCGGTCGACAAGTTTGACCACACCAAGGGTTTCAAGTTCTCCACCTACGCAACGTGGTGGATCCGCCAGGCCATCACGAGGGCCATCGCCGACCAGGCCCGCACCATCCGGATCCCCGTGCACATGGTCGAGACGATCAACAAGGTTGTGTGGGCACAGCGCCAACTGCTCCAAGAACTAGGACGTGAGCCGACCATCGAAGAAGTGGCGCTCCGTGTCGAACTCCCGATCGAGCGCGTCCGCGAGATCTTGCGCATCAACCAGGACACGGTCTCGCTCGAGCAGCCCGTTGGGGACGAGGACGACTTCAACCTGTCCGACCTGATTGAGGACAGGGGGGCGGTGGTTCCCGACGACGCGGCGACGCGCTCGCTCCTCGACGCCGCGGTACGCGAGGCGCTCGGACACCTCTCGGAGCGCGAGCAGGACGTCGTGCGGCTCAGGTTCGGTCTGGACGACGGCAAGATCCGCACGCTCGAGGAAGTGGGCCGGGAGTTCGGGGTCACCCGTGAGCGGGTGCGGCAGATTGAGTCGAAGACCTTGGCGAAGCTGCGGAGGCCGGATGCAGCGCACCTGCTGAGGGACTACCTCGAAGAGTCCTGAGCTCGTCCGCTCACTCGACCCACCGTCAACTTTGGCGCTGCCGGCCACTGGTATCGTTCGGGGGCTGTTTTCTCGTCCCTTCCGGGGTAGCTCAATGGCAGAGCAAGCGGCTGTTAACCGCTAGGTTGAGAGTTCGAGTCTCTCCCCCGGAGCTTTCGTCGTCGTTTTCGCTGGTCAGCGGGGTAGGTCCAGCACCTCACCCTCCACTTCACCTTCGTCGCGCGCGCGCCACGCGCGCGATCTCCTAGCGTCACCACGCACGATCGGGACGACGTTGCCGCCGCTCGTGAAGGGGTTGAGCGCCTGGGCGAGCAGCGCATCGCGCTCTTCGGAGGCGTGTTCGTAGCGCACCACCATCGCCACGGACTTCCACCCGCCGCGGCTCATGATCTCCTTGGTGCTCGCCCCGGTCGTGGCGAACATGGTGGCGGCGAAATGCCGGAGGTCGTGGAAGCGCACCCAGGTGAGCCCGGCCCGCCGGCGAGCGGCCTCCCAGGTGACCCAGAAGTTGCTCGGGCGCAGCCGCTCGCCCGTCGATCCGGTGAAGAGGGGAGCGTCGCTCTCCGGCCCGACGAAGCGCCGCAGGTGGTCCTCTAGCGTCGGCAGGACCGAGCTCGGCATGAACACCTTGCGGGGGTCGCCGTTCTTGGTCGGCCCGAGGTCGAGCGAGCCGTCATGGAACTCGTGCAGGGTCCGCTCGACCCGTACCGTGCCGGCCACGAGGTCGATGTCTCGCCGCTCGAGGCCGAGTACCTCACCCCGGCGCAGCGTCCCCCAGGCCGCCACGATGACGGCGGCCCGGTACTGCTCGGGCATGGCCTGAGTCAGTGCCGCCACCTGATTGTCGTCGGGGATGCGTCGCTCGGTCACCCGGTCGGTACCGCCGCCCTTGACCCGGCAGGGATTCTTGAGGATGAGATCGTCGCTGATGGCGGTGTTGAGGATGGCCTTGAGCAGGCGGTAGGCAGAGCGGGCGACGCCGGGGGTTTGGCCGGCGAGGTCGGCATACCAGGCACGCACGTGGACGGGCGTGATCTTGGCCAGCTCGAGGTGGCCGAAGTGGGGAACCAGGCGATTGACGATCAGCCAGCCGTAGTACTCCTTGGTGCGAGCCCGGATATCGGTGCGTTGGGCCAGCCACAACTCGGCATAACGGGCGAAGGTGATGCGGCCGAGCTCGGGGTCGACCCAGTCACCTCGGTGGATGTTGGTTGAGACCGAGTCGAGAAATGCGTTGGCGTCCGCCCTTGTGTTGAAGGTCGTCGGGGCGACATGGCGACGACCTTCGTGCCAATAGGCGGCCTGATATCGGCCGCTGGCAAAGCGTCGCACGTTGCCGAAGTGCCTGCGTCGTCCTGTCACTGATCCATCTCCCCGAAGCCACAATGCACCACCTGAGAGGCGAACGCCGACGGAGCCATTGTGGTCAAGTAACTCCAGGCCACCTTGCTTGCGGTCAGGCTACCGGCCGGCTGTGCGGCGACAGAGAGGGGAGCGGACCGCCTCCACCCGCTGCTCATCGAGCCAGATGTTGAGAACAGCGGGGTCGAAGCGGACGAACCGACCCACCTTCAGGAATGGGATCCTGCGCTCGGCGACCAGGCGCTGCACGTGCCGGGGAGTGATCCCCAGTGCCGTGGCCACGGCGTGAATATCGAGCAGGGGAGCCTGCAGCATCGTGCTCTCCGAGGGTGCGTCGGTCTTGCTGCCCATGTCGGTCCTTTCGTCTGGGACGAAACGCTCTTCCCACCTATAGATGGGCAATTCGCGAACCCAAACCGAACAAGCCCAGGTCAAAACGGCCAAGATCTAGTACCAGAACGACGCAAGAACGACTCAATTCTCAAGCACCCAAACGGACCATCTGCACGCAACGACAACAAATGAGCAGCAGCGAAGAGCAGTGAGCAAGAGAGCACATCTACGAGCACCAGCGAACAGTCGAGAATCAGCATCAGACGCCAGAAGATCACCGACAGCGCGACCCGAGATCCATCACCCCAAGACGAACTCCAAGACGAAAAAGGTCAGGACTCCTCTGTACTGCTTCAAGCCGCCCTCGCCTCGGACGGCGGCTGCGCCGCCACCTCGGCGGGCGGGGAATGAACATGCCAACTGTTCGGGCGACCGACGTGTTCACCCTCGCGACCATGGGGCCCCAAGTATTGGATGGCCTCGCCGGACTGGCCCTCAGCCGTACCGGAGGCGGCACACCGGAGACCGACCGATTAGGCATGTAGGCCGGCCGGATCCGGCCGGCCGTTCGCATTGTGATCTCCAGGGTCGCCCGGTTGGTCAAGGGTCGCTGCGGGACTCCGCTTTGCTCCGTGTCCTCGCTTAGCCTGCGGCTTCCCCTTGACCAACCTTGACAGGGCAAACGAGAGGGCGAGGGCTCGACAACGAAACTCGTTCCAATTCCCGGAGGGCACGTGGAGGGCACGAAATATCTCGACATCGAAACCGGCTGCCTGTCGAATCGGCCCTTGACCTGCGGGCTTCTGGTGGTCGGGACCGGCGTCGATCCGGTGTCCTCACGCTTTTCATCTATGAAGGAGCGCAGTTTGTCAAGCAGCCCCGGCCCGAAGGGACGGGTCGGTTTCGTTCCTGGCTGGCTCACTGATGACCGGACGCGCAGGCGCGACGAACCAGAGAATGCACCGCGTGTGGAGATAGTTGGGCAGGGCAGTCAAGGTCGGCCGAAGGCCGCCCCAGAGGGGGCAACCTTGACGGCCCGATCAGTTGTGCTGTCACACCATGGATGACGAAGCCCGTCAGGGCTTCGTGGTCGGCTCCCTCGTGATGCCGTGTCGGGAACGCTTGCGACCTTCCCCAGTGCCAGGCGAGCTGGCTGGGCGACCCGAGAACCCGGGCGCCGTTCATCTCTTCGTCCGAACTGGGACGTGGGGTGGTCCGGCCGCAACCGCTGGGCTCAATCAGATCCTCGGTCTCGCCGCAGAGCGGGAGCCATGAAAAGCGCCGAGCTCGCAGCGGGTTGCGTCCGTTCCGGGTCTCACTCTCGTCTGGGCCAGGCAACGGATCTCGCCGTCACGCAGGCCGTAGTAGACGAGGGTGAGAAGTTTGCGCGCCGCTGCCACGCGGCCGATCTTGTTGCCCCGGCGCTCGGCCACTCGGTGGTGGTGGCGGCCGCGGGGTGGCGCCGCGCTGGTGGGCCACCGCCTCGACGGCGGCCCAGCGCACGAGGCGAGAACCCTGCTTGGTGATGTGACCTCGACGGACCTTCTCGTCGGACTCGTGGTGGGTGGGGGTGAGCCCGGCCCAGCTGCACAGGTGCCTGGCGCTCTTGAACCGCGAGACGTCACCGATCTCGGCCACGAAGACGGCGGCCAGCACCGGGCCGACGCCGGGTATGGCCAGGATGGCCTGGTAGCCGAGGTCGCCGGCGAAGTCGGGGCGACCTCCTTTTCCAACATGTCGACTTCCCGATCGCAGATCTCGAGCAGGTCGAGCAGCGACTCGACCCGGACGCGGTAGGCGTGGGCCAGGGCGACCTCGTCGAACAGGCGCTGGCCACCGACCCCGAAGAGGTCGCTCATCGGGACCGTCACCCCCTCTTTGGCCAGCACCGAGTGCACCTGGGACTTGAGGTTGGCGCGCAGCTGGACGAGCTTGGCGCGGTAGCGGATGAGCTCACGCAGCTCGCGCAACGGCGGCGGGGCGATCCAGGCCTCGGCCAGTCGCCCCATGCGAAGCAGGTCGACCAGGTCGGTGGCGTCGCGCTCGTCGTTCTTCACGCCGGCGGTGTCCCCAGTTGTTGCCGAGTGGATGGGCGAGGTGGACGGTGGCCCCGCACTCTTTGAGGACGTCAGCCGCCCAGTACCAGCCATAGGTGGCTTCGAGGACCACATCTGGGTGCGGGCCGGCCTTGGTCACCTCGGCTGCCAGTGCAACCGGGTCGTTGTCGATGCGGACCTTGTCGAGGGTCTCGCCGGTCTCGCTGCGCCGGACGATCACGCTGCGGCGCCGGTGCAGGTCGATGCCGACGTACTGTGTTGTTGTTCCACGGGAGTCTCCTTCCGTCGATGACGGGTTGGTTTCGCAACCCCAAGTGTGCTGCGCACACCTGGTCCCGATCGACGGGAGGACTCCCGTGGGGACATCTTCTTGCGCCGGGCCGGTGGGGTGACGCTCTGAGCGGACATGCGACCGTTCCTCGCTTCCGGCGTCCGGCCCGATGCGCCCCACCGGGCCCGTCACGCAGGAGCGGCGCTGCGCTCCTTCATCACATCAGGTCAGAGTTGGGTCACTCGCTGTGATTCGTCGACAACAGGAAGATGCAAGAAGGCCCAGTCCAGAGGCAATCCGACGCCTACGCGTACCTGACGTAGGCCCGCTCGATGGTGCCGTTGAACTTGAACGGCGCCTTGTCGTAGTAGTCGAGCGACACCGGGGATCCGAGCGCCATGCCGAAATCGAGACATTCGTTGGCGGTAAAGGCGATCGGACAGGTCACGGGAACGGTGCCTTCGGCGACGAGCGTGCCGTTCACCTTCAGCGTCACGTTCAACGGACCCCGCGGCATCGGCTCGGGATGATTCGTCTCGATCTCGATCTCGACCTTGCCCGTCGGTAACTTCTCCTCTGAACGGATCTTCGTCCGCTGGATCTCGAAGAGGTTGTACTCGTAACAGAGGATGCCGTCCTCGACGAAGCAGGTGACGCCGCCGGAGAACCCGCCCAACTTGTAGAGCACGCCGTTGGCGTCTGCGGGGATCTCCGCCTCGATGGTGACGACGTTGGGTTTGGTGCCGAGCGCGGGGGCGGAGAACTCCGGCACGCGAACGGTGTCGCCGAAGAAGGTCCATTCCTTGTAAGGGGGTGCAGGACGCAGGTCCGGACGAAACAGCGGAATGTAGAGCGCTCCGCCGATCGGCAACGCATTGTTCCTCGCGGCCTCGATGAGGAAGAGCTCCTTCAAGTGGTCGAGCAGTTCCGGATTCTCCGCCGCGAGGTCGTTGGCCTGGCTCCAGTCCTCTTCGAGGTTGTACAGCTCCCACGTGTCCTTGTCGGGAGTCCATTCGAAGATGCCGGGGGGTACGCCCCGGACCCAGGGGACTCGTGGTCCAAACGCCGAGGCCATCCAGCCCTTGTGGTAGATGCCGCGACAGCCCAGGATCTCGAAATACTGCGTCTCCAATCGGCCCTCGGCGCTCGGGTCATCGAAGCTGTAGGCGAAGCTCACGCCATCGAGGGAGTCCTGGGGGATGCCGTTCACCACGCGTGGAGGTGTGATGCCGAGGATCTCGTAGATCGTCGGGACCACGTCGTTGGTGTGATGGAACTGCGGGCGCGGGGTGGGATCGGGCTTGATCTTGGCCGGCCACCGGATCGCCATCGGGTTGCGAGTGCCGCCGAAGTACCCGGCCAGGATCATCGTGCCCTTGTAAGGCGTGCTGCCGGCCCATGCCCATCCTGAGTGGTAAATGGAATCGGTCTTGGGCCCCCCAAGGACGTCAAGGCCGCCAAGCTCATCGAGCGCCTCGATCTGTTGTTCGATGGTCGTGACGATGCCGTTGTGCGCCACCAGCTCGCTGATCGTGCCTTCCTGGCCTTGCGCCGAGGTGCCGTTGTCGCCCCAGAGGTAGAAGATCAGCGTGTTGTCGCCGTACCCGAGCGCTTCGATCTCGTCGACGATGCGCCCCGCCTGAACATCGGCGTGTTCGCCATAGGCGGCACACACCTCCATCAGCCGGCTCTGGAACGGCCGCTCGCTCTCAGGGACGCTCTCCCAGGACGCCATTTGTTCGTGTCGCGGAGTCAGCTGTGTGTCGGCGGGGATCCAGCCCTTCTCCTTCGCCCGCTCGAACACCTTCTCTCGGTAGGCGTCCCAGCCGTCGTCGAACTTGCCCCGGTACTTGTCGATGTACTCCTTGGGCGCGTGGTGGGGGCCGTGGATCGCGCCGCTGGCCCAGTACATGAAGAAGGGCCGGTCCGGGGCCATGGCTTGGTGCTTGTGCAACCAGTTGATGGCGTCGTCCGCCAGATCCTCGTTCAGGTGGTAGCCCTCTTCGGGGGTCTTGGGCGGCGACACGAACGTCGTGTTGCGAACCAGGTTCGGCTCGAACTGCGACGACTCCCCGGCCAGGAATCCGTAGAAGGACTCGAAGCCCAGATTCGTCGGCCAGTTCTCGAACGGACCGGTCGGTCCGGCCTCGATGGCCGGTGTGTTGTGCCACTTGCCCCACGCAGCCGTGGCGTAGCCGTAATCCTTGAGCACTTCTGCCACGAGTGCGCTGCTCTTGGGAATCCGCCCGCTGAAGGCATCCCAGTCGTTCGCGAACTCGGTGATGATCCCGGTGCAGACCCGATGATGATTGCGCCCGGTGAGGAGCGACGCTCGAGTCGGCGAGCACAGGGCGGTCGTATGAAACCGGTTGTAGCCGATCCCCTCGCCGAGAATGCGATCCAAGGTCGGGGTGTTGATCTCGCCGCCAAACGTCGTCGGCTGGCCCGGACCCGCGTCGTCCATCAGGATAATGAGAATGTTCGGAGCATCCTCGGGAAGTCGACGTGGCGTCACGCGCGGCTCGTAGACCGACTCCTGCATCGAGAGGCTGACCTTGCCGGCCATCGGCGTCGGGGGAAACGGAAGGGACTCCTGCTTCTCCAACCTCTTCTGTGGACCGGTCATCGGGTTCTCCCTCTCTTGGTTTGGTACGGGGTTCTCTGCAGCGTCAGATCTTTTGGTGACAGGCCTTGGCCTTGCGGCCACTCTGGCACGGGCACGGGTCGTTGCGGCCGGCCTGGGCCAGAATCGTCATGACCTCGTCGGCGTAGCGACCTTGGCGCAGCAGATCGGCCATGAGCCGCATGGGCCCGTCGATGTGCCCGAAGAACTCCTTGTAGCCGGCGCACAGGTAGTTGAGTCCGGGCTCGCCGTCGGGCGTGCGTATGAAGCGGTTCTTGGGACACTCTCCCTGGCAGGCGAAGCGCACGGTGCATTCGAGGCAGTACCGGGGCAGGGTGTCGCGCTTGGCCTCGCCAAAGGAGCGTTGCTGGGGTGAGGCCATGAGCTCGACCATGTGGGTCTCGAAGATGTTTCCGAGGAGGTAGCCGGGTTCGACGAAATGGTCACAGGAGTACAGGTCGCCGTTGTGCTCGAGCGCCACCGCGTTGCCGCACGTCTCGGCGAAGACGCAGAGCGCGGGGGGCACCCCCACCCACGAGGCCAGCGCGGCGTCGAAATGAGAGATGAACACGGTGCCCACGTCGTGGCGGAGCCACTCGTCGAACACGGTGACGAGGAACCTGCCCCACGCTTCCGGGTCGACGGAGCGTTCGGTGACCCGGTCGCCCTCCTGGAATCCCGTGTCGTTGTCGCGCTCGACGATGGGGATGAACTGGATGAACCGGGCGCCGAGGTCGTCTCGGAAGTAGCGGTAGACCTCCAGTGGATGGTCCTGGTTCGCCGCGTTCACCGTGCACAAGACGTTGAACTCCACGTCGTGCTTGGCGAGCAGCTCGAGGCCCCCCAGCACCCGCTCCGACGAGGGGTTTCCCCGCTTGTCGACCCGGTAGCGGTCGTGGAGCTCGGGGGGCCCGTCGATGCTGATGCCGACCAGGAACCGATGCTCGGCGAGCAGCTCGCACCAGGCATCGGTCAGCAGCGTGCCGTTGGTCTGGATGGTGTGCTGGACCTGCTGGCCCGGCCGGCGGTACCGCTCGGTCAGCTCGATCGCCCGGCGAAAGAACTCCACCCCCATGAGCGTGGGCTCGCCGCCCTGCCACGCGACCGTGACCTCAGGAGCCGAGGCGTGGGACTCGAAGAGCTGGCGCACGTAGCTCTCGAGCAGCTCATCGGACATTCGAAAGCGATCGCCGGGATAGAGCGACTCCTTGGACAAGAAGAAGCAGTACTCGCAATCGAGATTGCAGATCGGTCCGGTCGGCTTGGCCAGGACGTGGAATTCCTGTGGAGCAGTCGGAGGCCTGGGGTCGGGCATCGGGATGGACCTGGGCCGAGAACGAGCCTTGGTCGTGAATGCCACCGGCACGTCGTTCACTCGCCACGCTAACGGGACATCCCGGTACCGGCACCCGGGCGTGACAAGTGAAATTGAGCTTGGCATTGCTGTGAACCGAGCGTTCACTCGTCCGACACCCGCCGTTCACTCGTCCGACACATCCAGTGCGTCGCGGGCGTAGGAGTTGAGCGCGGTGCGACCGAGTTCGATGATCATGGGATCCGGATCGGATCGGTCCCGGAAGGCCAAGTCCAAGATGCGATCCCCGAGCTCGACGACCAGCAGTAGCACGCGAGGGTCGGTGTCGGAAGGGGCGAGGTTGGCGGCGACCAGCGCTTGGCGCAGACGTTCGGCGAGCACCTGGGCCCGCTGGCGGACTTGCGCCACGACCGCGGGCGAACTTCTCCCACTGAGCCACAGTCGAGCAGCGCTGGGGTGCTCTTTGAAATAAGCGACGTGCAGGTCCAGCTCCCGGTCGATGACGTCACGTACCGACGTGATCTGCCACGTCCGCTCTTCGGCCACGGCCTGGGCGTCGAGCGCGGCCAGATGGTGCGTCACCAGCTGGTCGAGGATCTCCTCCCGATCGGCGAAGAAGCGGTAGAGGGACGGATACGTGACGCCGGCCCGGTCCGCGACGGCACGGGTGGTCACCGCCTCGACGCCCCCCTCGTCGATGAGTGTGTCCGCCGCGTCGAGAATGCGCGCCACCGTCTGGCGGCTGCGTTCTTGGACCGGTTGACGGCGCTGGGGTGCCGCAGTGGTCATCGACGGCGATCCTGACACGCCGCCGTCGAGGGCGACCTTGACCCGAACACGCCATAACTATAACATGAGTCGGGTTAAAGTTCTAGGCCGAATAGGGGCGGGCCTTAGCGCTCCGAGCAGGAGGATGCGACCCAACGATGAGCTGGTCGGCGACATGACATATGCGGGCACCCGCCCCGCGCGAAGCCGCTGATGTCCGTCTCCGTGCAGGCTCCCCCACGCGTCGGCACAGCGACGACCCGAGGACTCCCAGATCCGGGCGGGTCGGTGCCGAGGATCTCGTGGCCCACGGTCTCCCTCTTCTTTGCGGCTCTCGCGGTCTTCGCCCTCTCGAGCTGGGCGGCGATCGAGCATCGACTCCCGTGGGCGCTGACTGTTGCGGCGAACGCCCTCGCCATCTTCGTCATGTTCACGGTGCTCCACGACGCCGCCCACCGCTCCCTCAGCACGATCGGTTGGGTGAACGCAACGCTCGGCCGGGCAGCGATGGTGTTCGTGTCGCCGGCCATGGCGTTTCCGGCGTGGTCGTTCATTCACCTCGAACACCACCGCTGGGCCAACGACCCTGTACACGACCCCGACAGCTTCGCGAGCTCCACGACGGGGTGGCAGACGCCCCTGCGCTGGCTGTTCATGGACGGTCCCTACGTGGCCTTCTACACCCGACACCGAAAAGGTCGCCCGCGCGGCGAAGTCATCGAGACCTCGCTGTTCATGGTCTTCACCGTCGGCCTCATCGTCACGACGGCCTTGACCGGCACGTTCTGGCTTCTCGTCCTCGTCTACCTGATACCCGAGCGCATCGCGCTCTTTGTCTTGGCGTGGTGGTTCGACTGGCTGCCCCACCACGGGCTCACCAGCACCCAGCGGGCCAACCGCTACCGCGCCACGCGGGTTCGGGTGGGGATGGAGTGGCTCTTCACGCCGCTGACGCTCTCGCAGAACTACCACCTGGTGCACCACCTGCACCCGTCGATCCCCTTCCACCGCTATAGCGCGACGTGGAGGCGAAACCAGGAGGCCTACCTCGATCGCGAGGTCGCCATCGCCACCGTGTTCGGACGCCAACTCACTTCCGACGAGTTCCGCGAATGGAAAGAGCTCAACCGGGCTCTGTTGCGCCTCGTGCCGGTGCGATCGCCGAAAAGGACCTCGCCCTCACATCCGGAGTTTCACCGGCTTCGGGTACGAAGCGTCGAAGCGCTCACCCCCGACAGTGTCGTCATCAGCTTCGATGTCCCCCCAGAGCTTCGCGCGGCGTTCCGTTTCCAAGCGGGCCAGCACGTCACCGTGCGCACCGACATCGGTGGAACCTCGGTCCGGCGTAACTACTCGATCTGTACGCCGGCGACCGCGGGCGAAGCGGCGGAACTGGCGATCGGCGTCAGGCACATCGACGGTGGGGCATTCTCGACGTTCGCCGTCAAGGGATTGAAGGCGGGCGACAGCCTCGATGTCATGACGCCGACCGGAAGCTTCGGCAGCACCCTCGATTTCGCCGCTGAGATAGGGCCGCCGACAGACGCTACGTGGCCATCGCCGCCGGGAGCGGGATCACGCCGATCCTGTCCATGCTCCACACGGCTCTGGCGGTCGAGCCCACGTCGATTTTCACGTTGATCTACGGCAACCGCAGCGCCGAGACGACGATGTTCAGGGACATGCTCGAGCACCTCGCCGGACAGTACGGGGAGCGCCTCGAGGTGTACTACGTGTACTCGCGCGACCCCGGCCACCCGCCCGCGCTCAGCGGACATATCGACCGGGACAAGCTGGCCCGTTGGCTCGGCGCACCCTTGTGCCCGAGACGATCGACGACTGGTTCCTCTGTGGCCCCATCGAGCTCGTGACGACATCTCGCGACACGCTGGTCGAGCATCTCGTCGATCCCGACCGCATCCACGTCGAGTTGTTCCACGGCTTCGACAAGAACGACGCCAGAAACGAGGAGTACCCCCGAGCGACCGTCACCATGCGCCTCTCCGAATGCGAACGGAGCTTCGACGTCGCTCCCGGCGACAGCATCCTCGAGGCTGCGCTCTTGGCGGGCGCCAACCCGCCCTACGTGTGCATGGGCGGCGCCTGCGGCACCTGCAAGGCGGGCCTGGTCGCCGGGAGCGTCGAAATGGACCACGACTTCGCGCTCAGTAGCGCCGAACTCCGCTCCGGCTACGTCTTGACGTGCCAATCACACCCGACGAGCCAGAGCGTGACGGTCGACTACGACCGACACCCGAAGAGTTGAGGGAAGAATCTTGACGAAACTCATCGTGGGGTATTGCGACCCGCTGTCGGCGGCGCCGGGGGACACGGTCAGGTTCATGATCTCGTCGCTCGCCGCTGAGGCGTTCGATGCCCAGCTCGTGCGCATCGTCTGCGGCGATATCTCGCCCGAAGGTGCGGGGTACCAAGAGGTTGAGGTCTCCCATCCGATCAACGGCCGCTACCAGGGTGAGGTCCAGCCGATCGTGTCCGGCTCGCACGCGGTGGTCGAGTCGCATCCGTTTCTGCGGTCTCTCGATTCGGTCGCTGTCGAGGTATCGGCGTGGCCGACGCGACCTCAACTGCGGTCGCCGACAGACGCTGCTCTCGACGTGGGAGCAGGGGAGTGGGCTCGCGCTCGCGCTCGACGGCGATGGCCACGCGGTCGCCGAGTTCGGCGGGAGCCACGGCCAGCGCCCGTCGGTGTTGCGAACGGAGCGCCCGCTCGCCGCTCATCGCTGGACGCAGCTCAAGGTGACCTACGATGCGGCGAGCCGCCGAGGCGTACTCGTGGCGACACCACAGCCGTTGTCACCCGCGGAGCAGCTGACCATGTCGCCTTCTGAGGCATCGGGCGTCTTCGACGCCTCCGTGTCCTCTGGGGGCCCGCTCTTCTTTGCCGCCGAGGACATCAGAGGCGAAAGGCCCGGGAACCACTACAACGGCCGCCTCGACCGTTGCCGACTTGGCTCGGCAGTGGGCCTCCCGCACGAGGTGCAGTGGGACTTCGGGGCCGACATCGGGACGGACACGATCTCCGACTCCGGTGGGCACGGGCTGCACGGCTCCACCCGACAACTGCCCACTCAAGCGGTCCCTGGCGTGAACTGGAACGGTCAGGTGCACGACTGGCGTCAGGATCGCTCCCACTACGGAGCGATCCACTTCCATGAGGACGATCTTGCCGACGCCGGGTGGACGCCGTCTTGCGAACTGGCCGTGACCGAAGCTCTGGCGAGCAGCGTGTACGCGCTTCGGGTGCGGTCCGCTTCGAGCGAGGACTACATGCCTTTCTTCGTTCTGCCGGCGGAGCATGCCACCCCGGCTCCGGTGGCGTACCTGGCTCCAACGGTCACCTATCGCGCCTACGCCAACATCCGCCTCACCGCCACGACCGACCACATCTTCGGCAACGACAGCCCGGCCGAGATGCCCAACGAGCGCTTCTTGCGCGAGCATCCCGAGTGCGGACCCGGAACCTACGCCCATCACCACGATGGCAGCGGCGTGATCTTCAGCTCGCATCTGCGGCCTGTCTTGAACCTCAAGCCGAAGTGTGGACTCTGGGGGTTCACCGCTGACACCAACGTGACGGCATGGCTGGAGCAGACCGGGGTCACCTTCGACGTGCTGACCGATGACGCCCTACATCACCGCGGCCTCGACCTCCTGGGCCCCTACCGGGTGCTGGTCACCGGGACCCACCCCGAGTACTGGACGACGCCCATGCTCGATGCCCTCGAGTCGTACCTGGCGGGCGGCGGGCGTCTGCTCTATCTCGGCGGGAACGGCTTCTATTCGAGAGCGGCGTTCCACCCGGCCTATCCGTCGTCGGTCGAGGTCCGTCGGGCCGAAGACGGAACCAGGTACTGGATCTCCGAGCCCGGTGAGTACGTACACGAAGCCACCGGCGAGCTGGGCGGACTCTGGCGGCGGCTAGGACGCCTGCCGAATCTGTTGACGGGCATCGGCTTCGCCGCGCAGGGCTTCGGCGACTCTGGCTTCTACCGCCGAAACCCTGAGTGGGACGATCCCAGGGTCTCCTTTGCGGTCGAGGGAATCGAGGGGCCGGGCTGTTTTGGCGATCACGGGACGGTCGGAGGCGGCGCCGCCGGACAGGAGATCGACCGTTACGACGCAAAGCTCGGTTCTCCCCACACACGCCATCGTGCTGGCTTCGTCGGACGGCCTCGGAGAGGACATGTTGAGAACCAAGGAGGAATTCGTCGCCACCGGGGTTCCCGACAGGGGCTCGGAGGTGCGCTAGACGTCGTGTTCTTCGAAGGACCGGAGGGCGGTGCC
>CAVSSK010000017.1:0-26987 GCA_963730395.1 uncultured Acidimicrobiaceae bacterium
ATCTGCACCGGGGCGGCGCCGTCGAGAGGGGGAACCTGAGTGCTAGAGCTGGAGCACATCACGGCCGGCTACGGCGACACGGTGGTGCTACGCGATGTGACGCTGTCCGTTCCCGACTCCACGGTCCTGGCTCTCCTCGGGCCCAACGGGGCCGGCAAGACGACGCTTTTGCGAGTGGCTTCGGGCGTCATCAAGCCCATGAGCGGGCGGATCATCCTCAACGGAGAGGATGTCACCGGGAAGCAGCCGTACTACATGTCTCGGCGGGGTATGTGCAGTCTCCCCGAGGGACGGGGGATCTTCCCCTCGCTGACCGTGAGGGACAACCTCATCCTCCAGTCGTCCAAGGGCAAAGAGTCCGCCACCATTGAGAAGGCCGTGACGTCCTTTCCAGCGCTCGCCACCCGCTTGAAGCAGATAGCGGGGAGCCTCAGTGGGGGGGAACAGCAGATGCTGTCCTTGGTGCGGACGTTCGCCTCCGAGCCCAAGATCGTGGTCGTCGACGAGGTGTCCCTCGGGCTCGCCCCCATCATCGTGGACCGCATCTTCGAGACCTTGGCGGAGATCGCCACCACCGGGGTGTCGGTTCTCCTGGTCGAGCAGTACGTCACCCGCGCCTTGGCCCTGGCCGACTCGGCCTGCCTGCTCAACCGCGGCGAAGTGGTGTTCACGGGATCGGCCGATGAGCTTAAGGGCGACGAGATCTTCAAGCGCTACTTTGGGATCGAGATAAGTCCCATTCAGTGATCGAATATCAAGGGGGAGACGGCATGGTCCGCAAGGTATCGCTCGTGGTCTCGATCATGAGCATATTCGTGGTCAGTTCCCTGCTTTCTGGCTGCGGACAGACCTCTTCCACTGCTGGATCGCCCATAAACGTGGGGTTGATTTGCAGCTGCACGGGAGCATATGCCTCGAGCTTGGTCGGCGACGAAGCGACATACAAGGCTTGGGCGAGTGCCACCAACGCGGCAGGCGGAATCAACGGGCACAAGGTCGATGTGTTCTTTTCCGATGACCTCACCAACCCGGCAACGTCACGCAGCGAGGTTGAGACGATGATCATGACGGATCACGTGGTCGCCATCGTGGACGATAGTGGTTTTGACACTGTGTGGGAGGCCTTTGCCAACAAGCACAACGTTCCCGTCGTGGGCGGAGGTCTAGGGGGGTCGATCTTCAATACCGACCCGGATTGGTTCCCTGAGGGTCAGACTGTCGATGCGTTGGAAGCCTCCGTCGTCGTAGCGGCAAAGGAGGCAGGCGCCAAGAGCACCGCCTTCTTCTATTGTGCCGAAACGCCGGGCTGTGCCGAAAGCGTTCCCTACGTAAGAACCTTGGCGAGGACCCTCAAGACGCCCTTGGTCTACAGCACACAGATCGCCTATGCAGCCCCCAACTACGTAGCGCAGTGCCTTGCAGCCAAGCAAAGCGGGGCGCAAGCCCTCATCGTGGTCGAGGCCGCTGTGGTCGTTCAACACGCGGTGGCGGACTGTGCCAAGCAGGATTACACCCCGGTCGACGTCGTGGACGGGAGTGCCGTCGCTCTCAGCGATACCTCGACGCCGGGTCTGAGGGACAACCTTCTTGCCATCCAGTCGGACATTCCCTTCTCGGTTACGGCGAACACAGGAATGAAGGCAATGAGAGAGGCTCTGAATAGATACGCCCCTTCGGTACTCACCTCTCCTTTGTTTGGCGAGACGATCGTGTTCCAGTGGGTATCGGGGCAACTTCTCGCTGCGGCTGTCAAGGCCGCTCACGTAAAGTCCGGTGAAGCCGTGACGTCCGCTGAAATCAAAACGGGTCTGTATTCACTTCACGGAGACACTCTCAGCGGCATGGCTCCGCCGTTGACCTTTAAGAAAGGTGCGGGGCATCGCGTCGACTGTTGGTTTTGGATGAGGCTCAAGGGCGGTGTGTTCACGACGCCCTACGGGCTGACGACGACGTGTTACCGGTAGTCGCCGCCACGCCCGCTCATCCGTTGCTCTCCTCGAGTATTTCCTTCTTGTCGTAGGTGTGAATGCGGGTTGTCCCCGTTATCGGTTCACTGGAGATAGTTCGTGGGATGACGGGGTAAACCACCCGGTCAGGCGTCGCGGTGCGACATCCGGATCGAGGCCGCCGCCAACGCGATAGCGGCATAGACGCCGAGGACCACAACGGCAGCGCCTGGCTTCAGGAGTCCCGCCGAGTGGTTGACCGTGACGGCAGCCTGGAGCGCAGTCCCGGGTACGTACTGACGAAGGCCGGCCGGAAGCAGCTGGCCGATCGTGACGCCGCCCACGACGACAAGCACCAGTGTCGTGGTCGCCGCTGCGGTGTGTCGGATGAGACCGCCGATACCGACCCCGATGACGGCGATGAGGCTCACCGCCAGGGCACCGAACACCACTGCTTGGAGGACGCCGGGATGGGCGAACGACACTTCGAGATGCTTGCCGGTGAACACCCGCTGTCCGACTTCGAAGCTGACCACGGAAGTCACCAGTGCCGCCGGGAACACGAACAGCGCAGTGACTCCAGCTTTGGCGGCCAGTACTCGCCGCCGCATGGGCGTGGCGGCAAAGGTGGACCGAATCATCCCCGTCACGTACTCGGCCGTCATGGCCCGCACTCCCAGGGCCGCAAGCACCACGGCACCGACGAAGACGACACCGAAGAGGGAACAGGCGGTTGGGTCGAACGTCTGGCGCTGCCCCGCTGTCATCTTCGACCACTGTTGGACCTGGGAGAGACAGAGGATCGCCCCCAGGCCAACCGAGATGACAAAGGCCATGACCACAGCCCGCCAGGTGGAAGGCAGGGTGCGCAGCTTGGTCCACTCTGCCTTGGCAATCCGGCGGATCCTCGGAGTCCGCACGGGCGGAGCGGAGGGTGACAAGAACGTCGCATCGATGGTGTGGGTCGCAGTGTTCATTTCAGGCTCCTTTGCTTGCGCCGACCAGCTGGCCAGCGTGGTAGTCGGTTTGGTCCTTGGTCAGGTCGAAATACGCCTCTTCGAGCGACGATCCCAGTGGGGCCAGCTCGACGAGGGTGATCTCGTGGGAACGAGCGGCAGCGCCGATCGCGGCGGAGTCCATTCCGGTCACGACCATGGCGCCGTCAGATCCACGGTCGATCAGCGCGCCTCGCTGGGTCAGGGCCTCAGCCAGATCGGCTTGCTCCACGGCCCGGACCCGGACACTCGAAGCGGTGTGCCGGTTGATGAACTCATCGGTGCCGGCGTCGGCGATGATGCGGCCCCGACCGATCACGATCAGGTGATCGGCGGTCTGGGCCATCTCACTCATGAGATGGCTCGAGAGGAACACCGTGCGGCCCTGTGATGCCAGGGACTTCATCAGGTTGCGGATCCACAGGATGCCCTCGGGGTCGAGGCCGTTGATGGGCTCGTCGAACATCACCGTCGCGGGGTCGCCGAGCAGTGCGCCAGCGATGCCGAGCCGCTGGTTCATGCCCAGCGAGAATGTCCCGACCTTCCTTCCGGCCACGTCGCTGAGTCCGACGATGTCGAGCACCTCGGCCACCCTTCGGCGGGGGATACCGTTGCTGTCGGCCAGCCACATGAGGTGGTTGGCGGCACTGCGGCCGCCGACAATGGCTTTGGCGTCCAAGAGCGCCGCCGACCGACCGGAGAGGGTCGGCCAGCTGGCGGTAGGGCTTGCCGTCCACGCGGACTTCGCCTGAGGTCGGGGTGTCGAGGCCCAGGATCATGCGCATGGTGGTCGACTTGCCGGCCCCGTTGGGGCCGAGGAAGCCGGTCACCTGCCCGGGCCGGACGGTGAAGGAGACCTCATTGACGGCAACGGTCTTGCCGTAGCGCTTGGTGAGGTGCGTTGCCTCGATCATGGTGCTTCCTTTCTTTGAAGGGCTTGGTGGGCGTGATGCGTGACTACTGGGCAACGATGGGTGTCTCGTCTGGGCCAGTCCGGTCCAGGGCCGCGACCGAGATCAGCGTCAGGCCGAGGTCGCGGATCTTGTCGAGCAAGCCGTGCAAGGCGGCCTGATCGACCGTCCGAGCGCGGATGGTGGTGGTGCCGTCGTCTTCATTGGTGAGGCTCAAGACCTCGAGCCGGGTTGCCCAGCGCGGAGCGAGATGGCCCCGCAGGCGGATCTCGTAGAACCCGACCTCTTTCTGGCTGCCAGCTCCCGAGGGTGTCTGGCTCATGGCGTTCCTCCTTGTTCTGGTCGGTTTGCGAATCTCTCGCTCGCTGACGGCAAGGTATGAGTGAATGTGGTGACCAGTCCTCACCACATGAGGTGATTCACCTGGTGAAACACGGTGGATTGGCCGTTGCAGGGGGCCGACGGGCGCCGGAGACTCTCTTATGACGGGGGTGGCTCTGTTGCGCCAGGGAGGGCCGAGTTGCCAGGTGGGAGGGCTGCCCGGCCTCGTCAAGAGGCGTGTCTGACAGGATTGGTTGCCCGGATCATCCACCGGCCGACTCGAGAGAGGAGACGCCCGTGGAAAGCGCGCTGGTTGCGACCAAGTTGCACGTGCCCGCACCGCGGTCGGGACTCATCGGGCGGGCGAGGCTGATTGATCGCCTGAAGCGTGGGTTGGCGTCGAGACTGGTCCTTGTCTCGGCGCCGGCCGGGTTCGGCAAGACATCCCTGCTCACCCAGTGGCTCGCGGCGGTGGCAGGCCACGGCCACACCGTCGCTTGGCTGGCCCTCGACCAGAGCGACAACAGAGCCCCTATCTTCTGGTCTCATCTCGTCGCCGCGGTCAAGACTGGCGTGCCTGGTTTCGGCGCCGGCCTCCTCCCGCTCCTCGAAGCAAGCGGGTCCACGACCGAGGGGGTGCTCGCCGCCCTGGTCAATGAGCTTGACGCGCTGTCAGGCGAGTTGTATTTGGTGCTCGACGATTACCACCTCATCGATGACCAGAGCATCCAAGAGGGCGTGACCTTTTTGCTGGAGCACCTCCCGGCCCACGCCCACCTGCTCATCACCACCCGCGCCGACCCGCCGCTGCCGCTGGCGCTGCTTCGCGCACGGGGAGATCTGGTGGAGATCCGCGCCGCCGATTTGCGCTTCACTCCCGAGGAGGCCTCGACGTATCTCAACGAAGTCATGGGTCTCGAACTACGGCCTGAGGCCGTTGATGCACTCGAAACCCGTACGGAGGGCTGGATCGCCGCCCTGCAGCTCGCAGCGCTTTCGATGCAGGGACGCGACGACGTTGCCGGCTTCATCGCCGGTTTCACCGGCAACGACCGCTACATCGTCGATTACCTGGTGGACGAGGTCCTCGCCCGACAGCCCGACGAGATCCGAAGTTTTCTCCTGCGCACGAGCATCCTTGACCGGCTCAGCGGGCCGCTGTGCGACGCCGTCACCGGATGCGCTGGTGGCAAGGCCATGTTGGAGCGGCTCGAGCGAGCCAACCTCTTGGTCATCCCGCTCGACGACCGGCGCCAGTGGTACCGCTACCACCACCTCTTCGCCGACGTCCTTCGCGCCCACCTCGAAGAGGAGCAGACGGAGCAGATCCCAGACCTGCACCGTCGGGCGAGCGAGTGGTATGAGCAGCAGGGGGAACGCTCCGAGGCCATCCACCACGCACTCGCTGGTGGAGACTTCGAGCGGACCGCGGCGCTGGTCGAATCTGCGCTCCCTGAGATGCGCAAGGCGAGGCAAGAGATGCAGCTGCGGGCGTGGGTGGATCCGCTCCCCGACGAGGTGGTCCGTCGTCGTCCGGTCCTGGCCGTAACCTTCGCCGGGGCGTTGCTGATGAGCGGAGCATTTGCTGGCGTTGAGGGCCGCCTGGACGACGCCGAGCGACGGATCGACGCATTGCCCGGATCCGGAGTCGGCGATGAGGGTGAACTGCGTCGGGTCCGGGGGGACATCGAGGTGTACCGGGCATCGCTGGCACAGGTTCGAGGGGATGTGCCGGCCACGATCGAGCACGCGCAGCGGGCTAGGGGGCTGGCTCTCGAAGACGACCACGTGGTGCGAGCCGGGGCTGCCGGCTTTCTCGGCATCGCCTTCTGGACCAGCGGCGACCTCGAAGCCGCTCATCGGGCATGGAGCGAGTGCGTGGCTCAGCTCGAGCAGGCGGGCTACGTCGCCGACGCAGTTGGGGCCACCCAAGCCTTGGGTGACATCTGCATAGTGCAGGGGCGCCTCCAGGATGCGCTGGGCACGTACCGGGAGTTCTTGGAGCTTGTACCTGAGCAGAGCCGGTCCCTGGTGCGAGGAACTGCCGACATGCATGTGGGGATGAGCGAGGTGTTCCTCGAATGCCTCGACCTGGCGACGGCCAACGAGCACCTCCAGGAGGCACAGGAGCTCGGTGAGTACGCCGGGATGGCGAAGTTCCCGTATCGCTGGCGTGTCGCCACCGCCCGAGTACGGGCAGCGGAAGGGGATCTGGACGGAGCCCTGGTGCTTATCAACGAGGCCGAACTCCTCTACGTCAGCGACTTCTTCCCCAATGTTCGACCAGTGGCGGCACTCAGAGCACGCCTGTGGATCGCCAACTCACAGTTGCGAGAGGCTCTGGGGTGGGCCCGACAGGCGGGCGTGTCGGGCGACGATGAGCTGACCTACCTGCGCGAGTTCGAGCACATCACCCTCGCAAGGCTGCTTCTGGCGCGAGCGAAGTCGGAACGCACAGAAGCCCTGATCGGCGATGCGCTCGCCCTGCTCGGGCGTCTAGGCGAGGCGGCCACCACCGGGGCCAGGGCCGGCAGCATGATCGAGATCCTGGTACTCGAGGCGCTCGCCCTCCAGGCCCAGGGGGACACCGCCGCCGCGCTCGGCGCGCTGGAGCGCGCCCTGACTGCCTCCGAGCCCGAAGGCCACGTGCGTGTCTTCATGGAAGAGGGCCAGCCGATGGCCTCCCTGCTCAGGGAGGCTGCTAAACGCGGTATCGCTCCTGCTCATATCGCGGAACTCCTCGACTCCGTTGCTGCACCAGGGCGTCTTTCGCCGAAGAAGCAGGGGCTGATCGAGCCGCTCAGTGAGAGGGAACTGGACGTGCTTCGGCTCCTTGGGTCCGAGCTGAGCGGCCCTGACATCGCTCGCGAGCTCATGGTGTCCCTCAACACCCTCCGGACCCACACGAAGAACATCTACACGAAGCTCGGCGTGAACAACCGTCGGGCGGCCCTTCGCCGGGCCCAGGAATTGGACCTGTCGTCGAGGACCCATCACACCTGAGGTAGAGCCGGCCCGGGCCTGAAGTACCCCCTGACCAGGTCCGATGTGAAATCACCACCCCGGTCACATCACCTGGTGATGTCGCGTCACCACATCCCTTCGTACCGTCCACAACAGCGTCGGAAACCTCCCCGCTCAGGACGAAGGAGCCCAGCCATGTCGATCACCCCATCCAAGCTCACCCGGGCCGCCGGCATCAGCGCTGCGGTCGCCGGCGCCATCTTTATCGCCGTGCAAATCCACCACCCAGCCATGAACGTCAGCTCGGTTACGACCCACGACTGGTTGGTGCGCAGCACCGCCAAGATGGTGATGGCAGCGCTGGCGTTGGTAGGCATCACCGGGCTGTACCTGCGTCAGGTCCGCCAGACCCGCGTGCTGGGGCTGGTCGGCTACCTGGTGCTCGGTGCCGGCTACCTCCTCATGCTCAGCACCGAGGCCATCGCCGCGTTCGTCCTCCCCGGACTGGCGCACTCGTCGCCCGGCTACGTCAACAACGTGGTTGTCGCTGCCTTCGGTGGCACGCCTGCCCACAGCATCGGCGGAATTGGGACCCTCTTCGTCATCGCTGGCCTCGCGTACCTGGTTGGTGGCCTGCTCTTCGGTATCGCACTGTTCAGGGCCCGTGTCCTGTCTCGGTGGGCGTCGGCGCTCCTCGCTGTGGCCGCCGTCTCGACCGCCGCCCTGAAGGTGCTGCCGCAGTCCTTCAACCGCCCGATGGCTGTTCCGATGGGTGTGGCCCTCATCGGCCTCGGGGTCTCCCTGTGGCGTGACCAGCGCACCACCGCACCCGAGATTGCTCCCTCGATCAGCCGCTTTGAGTATGTGGCGGCCCCATAAGCCCGGATTCGTATCCAACTTCGTTCTCTCGCACTTACCTCAACCCAGACTGGAGAAACCCAAATGAAAAACGCCGTCCAAACACGCCAACGCATGTTGGCCCTCACCCTTCCCCTCACCGCCGCGCTCTACATCGGCGCAGAGGGCTTAGATCCCAAGGGTACGGACCAAATCATTACGACAACGGCGATCGCCTTCAAGGTGCTGCCGATCGCGGCGAGGCACTCAAATCAGCTCTACCTATCGGGCTCGCTTAGCGAACTAGCGCTCGGTGCTGTCGCCATCGCGTATGCGGCGATCGCCATACTGGTCCGCAAGCGTGGTTCGACGGCCGCCACCGTTGCGGCCCTGATTGGGGGGATCGGTGCCCTCTGCGGTGTCATCGTCAACGTCTTCGTCGGCATCAATCTTGCTGCTGCTGCAACAGCTCACGTGACGCGCGATTCCGCTGCACGATTCCTGATCGCGAACTTCAAATCGGGTCCAGGGCAAGCATTCACTGACGTCTATGCGTTCAGCGAGTACCTCGCCCCGATCATCATGGGCGTTGCCTTGTGGCGAAGCCGTCGGGTGCCACGTTGGCTAGCCGTCCTCTTTGCGGTGGGTCTTGAACTCGCCGAGCAGACGGCGTCCGTCGGCCTCTCCAAGGTCGTCTTGCTGATGGCGCCATTCGCGGTAGCGATGGTGTTGCTCGCCGTGCGGATCTGGAAGACAGACGAGTCAGCTCTGCCTGCCATCGAAGCTCAGGAGACGAACCTCGTAACTGTCTGATCCCTCCCACGAACTGTTTGACGTGCCCAAAGAGGTGCAGTCCCATTTGCGCAGCTCTCGCGATGTTCAGCTCGCGGCAACGGCCTCGGTACTTAGGTGCCGGGGCTGTGTCGCGTCACGCCTGAGCTGCAGCCACCAATTCGCACCAGCATGGGAAACACAAACCTTCCATATCGTCTAACCCCATCGTGTATGCGGGTGTCTCGGAATGCAGACTCAAGACGCCAGGGGAAGTCAAATTCGCCCATCAGGTCGTCGATTGACTCGCCAATGTTCGGCGATCACCAACCCGAAATGAGTATGCCCCTAGCCGGGTCAGACCGGCCAGGATCGCTAAGAACAACCGTTATCGAGCGGGTATCCCATTTCGCCCTGACCAAATCAATACACCCGGCGCACGGGATCCCGCACCGAGTACCGACCGCCTGCCGCACTTTCGGTCCGACCAGGGCACCGGGTCGGTAACGGCACTTGTCGCTCTCGGATTTCGGATACACGTCAAGACCGGTATCAACAATTATCGGCAACGTCGATTTCTGTTCGCAGGTGCCCCCGATCCGTTAGAAGCGCTCGAAACAGTGCTGGTGCGCCAAACGAGCTCGACCACCTCACCGGCATTCGGATGAGGTGGTCGAGCAGGCTGCGACGTATGACAATGACTGACGCTGATATGCAGCGCCCTAGACGACGTCTCGTCTCATGGTGAACCGAGTGCCACCAGCAGCGAAGAGCAGTCCGTAGGCGACGAAGAGCACTGCCCCTCCCCACATCGGTAGCAATGCATTTCGGGAAACGCCGTCAAGAGCGGCAGCGGCGCCGCCGGGCGTCCATCTGCCGATCTCGTGGGCAAGGTCGATGAGAAGGCTCTCAGCGACCAACGACCACCCGAAGGCGACGACTACAGCCGCCATCTGGTTTCGGATCAGTGATCCCACGCCCACTCCGACAACCGCGTAGATGGCAGTTGCGGCGATGCCGCCAAGCAGCACCACTCCGACATTGTGACTGAGGATGTGAGGGTGGATATGTTTGCTCGCCAGCCACGGGACGGATATAGCCAGCGTGAGCACGGCAGCGGCTATGGCAATCCCGGTTCCGACGAGGGCCGATGCGACGATCTTGGCGCCGACCACCCTCCCACGCTTGGGAGACACGAGAAACGTTGAGGTCACCGTGCCGTGGCGAAACTCCCCGGCCATGATCAAGATGCCGATGATCAGGACGGTGAGGACGCCCGACGATCCTGCGGACATGACGGCGCGTATTCCTTCGCCGGTGCCCAATGCCGGACCGCCGCGGGGCTTCCCGGCGCTGACTATGGCGCCGAACACGCTGAGGGGTACCAATGCCAGCGCAGCGAGCGCCAAGCCGATAGATCATCCGAGTTGTGCGCAACTTCAAAAGCTCGGCATGAATGAGGTTCTTCATCGTAAGGCTCCGTTCGTGATCAGGTCGGGTTGGGTCCGTGGTTGGGGTGGTGAGCTCGAGGAAGTACTCCTCGAGGTCGAAGTGCTTGGAGGTCATCTCGAAGATCACGACGCCTGCGCCAGCGGCAACGATGCCGACGGCCTCGGTCGTGGTCTCGAGTGCCTCCACTGTCTCTGCCGTCGTGAGCTCTGCGGCGATGCCCTTGGCAGCGAGTGCATCACGAAGCGCTTGCGCCTGTGGCGTTCGCACCCACACGCCTGGCCTCGTCCGACCAGCCAGGTCAGCGAGCGAGGACTGGATGACGAGACGACCCTTCGCAATGATGACGACGTCGTCGACGGTCTGGGCGATCTCAGCAAGAAGGTGGCTCGATACGAGCACGCTTCGTCCTTGGTCGGCATAGGTGCGTAGGAATGTCCGCAACCAGTGCACGCCCTCGGGGTCGAGGCCATTGGCAGGCTCGTCGAGGATGAGTACCTCGGGCTCACCCAAGAGGGCGGCAGCCAGGCCGAGGCGCTGGCGCATGCCGAGCGAAAAGCCCTTCACACGACGATCGCCGACTTCGGCGAGCCCGACCTCGTCAAGCACCTCATCAACGCGGGTGACGAGCGAGGCCGGCTGCAGTGCACAGCACACGAAGGTGGTCCCGCGCCCGGCGGCCGGGATGGAAACTGGTGGACTCGAGCACCGCCCCGACGTGGCGGAACGGATCCACGAGCTCCCGATAGGGCTTGCCATTGATCGTCGAGCTACCTGCGGTTGGCTCGATGAGGCCGAGCAGCATTCGCAAGGTAGTGGTCTTGCCCGCGCCGTTTGGTCCGAGGAACCCCGTGACGCTGCCTTGTGCAACCTCGAAGCTGAGATTGTCGACAGCGACGACATTTCCGAATCGTTTGGTCAGGCCGCTTATCTGGATGGATGTCATGACGCCACTGTGCGCTGGTGGCGTCGCAATTGCCTCGCCATTGAGACAGGTTCGCCACTCCGTCCTCAGACAGGGATGGATCCATCCGATCTCTGTCTCATGGGGGAGGAGGCGGAGACCCCCCCGATTACGATCGACCCATGGGAACTGCGCTCGACCTGGCCAAACGCACTCAGGCGTTGGACCGGCGCTACCCGCTTGCAGCCGACACCCTGCTTGCCGTCGCCCTGGCGGCGGCGGCCTTTGTCTCACTCGCGGCCATCTATGACGAGCTACCCGCGACTGGCTCCCCATTTAGCCATGGATGGACCGTGGCCGTCGTGGTCTCGATGCTCGCTCTCACCCTCCCGTTGGCATGGCGACGACGATTTCCGTTCTCTGTCGCCGTCGTGGTCGTTGGCGCCTTCCTGGTCGCCCGGATCGTCGTTCACGTGCCCGAGGCAAACGTCTCGCTGCTCGTGGGATGGTTGATGATCTACAGCGTCGCCGTCCACGGCCAACGACGATTTCGGACGCCGGTCCTTATTGTTTGCTACATCGCCATTGTGGCCGAGCTCGTACGCGAGTACTTCTTCGCTAGCTATTCGAGCGGGTGTACGGGCCTCTTCTGGCGCGTTTCGTCAGCCTCTTCTACAACATGCTCGTGCTCGCCCTGCCCTGGCTTCTCGGCGTAGCAATATGGTCGTTGCGAGATCGTCAACGCAAGCTGGCCGATCAGACCATCGAACTCCAAGCCGAGCGCGAGGAGAACGCCAGTCAAGCAGTGTTCGCCGAACGGGTCCGGATCGCCCGCGAACTGCACGATGTCGTGGCTCACCACGTGAGCGTGATCGGCGTACAGGCGGCCGCAGCGCGACGGGTGATGGATCGCCAACCGGCTCAGGCGGCCGAGGCACTGAGTTCGATCGAAGACTCCAGCCGGCGGGCCGTCACCGAGCTTCATCGCCTCCTCGGGTTCCTTCGCCGCGCCGGTGACACCGACGAGCTTTTTCCCCAGCCGGGCCTCGCCCAACTCGGCGACCTGATCGCCGAGGCTGGCCAAGGCGAGCTAATCGTGGACCTGACGATCAAAGGCGAAGCGCGGCCTCTTTCTCCGACCCTCGAAGTGTCTGCCTATCGGGTTATTCAAGAGGCGCTGACCAACACCCGTAAGCACTCGAGAGCAACAACAGCAAACATTCGGCTCCACTACGGGCTAACAGAACTTGAAGTGGAGGTATTCGACGACGGACCGGAACGGGATGCGGAACAAGCGGGGGGCCAGGTCGGCCATGGGTTGATCGGGATGCGCGAACGTGCGGCGCTCCACGGTGGGCACCTCCGTGCTGGCCCTCGAGCCGGAGGCGGCTTCGCCGTGCATGCGTCATTCCCGCTGAACAGTGATGCCGCATGAGCGTCAGGGTCGTGCTGGTCGATGATCAGGCATTGATCCGAACGGGCTTCAAGATGATCCTCGAAACCGAAGACGACATCGAGGTCGTCGGCGAAGCAAGCGATGGTGAACAAGCGATCTCCATGACGCGTTCGGTTCGGCCGGACGTCGTGCTCATGGACGTCCAGATGCCGACAATGGACGGTCTCGAAGCCACCGGCCGCATCGTGCAGGATGCAAGTATCCCCAGTCGGATCGTCATCCTCACCACTTTCGAGCGCGACGATTACATCTTCGAAGCACTCCGTGCTGGGGCGAGTGGGTTCCTTCTCAAGAACGCCCCTTCCGAGGAGCTCGTACATGCGGTGCGCGTCGTCGCTGCCGGCGATGCCCTTCTCGCACCGTCGGTCACCCGTAAGGTCATTGAAGGGTTCATTCGCCGACCGGCACAGCGCAGCAACGAAGGTGAGCTTCGGCGTCTCACCGAGCGAGAAACTGAGATCTTGCAGCTGCTCGCCACCGGGAAAAGCAATTCGGAGCTGGCCGCCCATCTCTTCGTAGGGGAGGGGACCATCAAGACCCATGTTTCGAGTGTGCTCACCAAGTTGGGACTACGCGACCGGATGCAAGCGGTCATATTCGCCTACGAGAGCGGTCTCATCGAACCGGGGCAACATCGAGAGTAGTGCGTTGCGTGCGGGGCTATGTGGAAAATGATCGAACCGATAACTCCGCTCCGCCAAGACTGCGACAGTTATCTCTCACCCGGATCGCACAGAGAATGTTCGAGCCATATTCAACTGCTCACCGGTGGTCCCGATAAGCGCTGTATCAGAGGGCGGGACGCCAGACAGTGTTGATTCGCAAGACGGCGGCTCGAATCGGGTTCGCGACCGGTCGATATCTCCACCTGACCTTTCATAAGGGTGACGAAAGTGACCACCCGGTACTGCCGGTTCTGTGCGCCTCGACGGGGCCAACCCGGCCACCCCAGGCCGATCGGGATCACCCGGATCCGGGTGGGCGACGCTCCGTCTGCCGGAGCCGAATCAGTCCGAAGGTGACGGACTCGCCTCCGACCTGACCCATCCGGAAACGCTCTGCGACGCGAATACTGCTCAGGTTGCCAATCCGGCCCGGTTACCCGAATCCGGTGCAACCTGTCGGATGCAGCTAGGAGCAAGGGCAACGCATAGCCCCGAATATGCGTGGCTCCGACGGAGGACGGATAATGCGATGCAAAAACCGCTCTAGCTCTTGGACTCCAGGGTGGCAACAGCCTCAGGATTGAAACCCTTTACGACCAACCAAACGCCCAGCGAAAACTCGAATACCGCGACCGGAAATGCGCTCAGTCCTGCCAAGGAGCCACGTTGCGCGGTGAGACCGAAGATCACGGCAATGTATCCAGCGACGAGTATGGGCGCTCCGATGATTCCGATCACGGAAAGGCGTCTGGGCACCAAACGAGACTGGTACAGCAGAGTTCCAAGTATCAGGTCGCATATGGCCGGCATGAAACTTTGTCCGAGGAGGAAGATTCGGTTATACAGGGCGACCAACGCACGGCCGGTGACCAACGCGTCTGGCCCGACTCCGGCCTTTCGCAGGGTAACGATCGATAAAATGAATGCCACACCGACAAAGATGGTCCCGGATTCCAGAATTCGGGCGGCGACTAAACCCAGTGCTGCCGATTCATTCTTCTTCTTGAGTATCGGGAAGAGCACGACGGCGGTGCCGATCCCGGCAAGCGCCACAACAATCTCCAGGATGCCGCCGACGATGGCGCGAGTGTCCGGACCAGTGCCAATGATGTAATGCGCACTCCTTACGGGGTTGTAGAGAAAGAGGGTCGGGATCGATACAAAGGTGAGTAGGTAAAATATCCCCGCCGCTAATGAGCGTTTCCTATGTGAATGACGAAGGTTATGACAGCGGCATTGCTGATGTTCATATTCTTCTGTCCAGTCTTCTGGCTACGCGTTCAAGCACTTTGCGCTCGCCTTTCAGACCAGAGGGCATACCCCAACCATGCCAGCGCTAATCCCTGCGGTATTGCGATTTTCGGCTGAGATGCGTTGGGGAGCGCGGCAGCTATTGGGGCCAACACAGTCGAGAGGGCAAGAAGTGCGCCCGCCCAGCGCGGCAGGATGGCGGCACGGAATGTCGCGATACCAAACGTCAGGCCACCAAGAATAAGGATGGGGCCTGACAGGGTCCATAGTGTTGGGAGGGCCCCGAGGTGAAACTTCGTGGCGGGGCCAACCAACGTTCCCATCCAAGCCTGCACAAACGCGGGCGACGTGGTCGCCACATGCGGCAGGATAAAGGCTTCAACGAAGCTGAAGCCCATAATCAGCACCAGCCAGAAGGTGAGCAGGATGTAGCCGACCAACCCAAGCCAGCCGGTCTTTTCTGCCTGCCTGGCATAGAGCCCCGCCAGGCCAAGCACTCCGAAGAAGGACATCGCGCAGGCAAAAACATGAACGATCTCCCAACGGGTGGTGGTGACTGACGAAGGGACGTTGGCTGGATGGAAAATCCCGACGAGCATGTAACATATCCCCGCTATCAGAGCTGATAAACCCGCCAAACGCATGAGGTTGGATGTGGTGATTGCACTTTTACTCTGCGTCACTGCGACCTCTCCAGCTGACGTGTTCATCTATTCTCCATTGTTGGCGTTGCGACTTGTCCACAGTGAGGGTCTTCCCCAAGAGGGCCCACCTCAACCACATTCAGGCCGCCTGGATCCAGTCGGAACAGCTGTCGCGAATATCGTACGGTCTCCATGGCAAAGCGTCATGCAGATCCACACGCGCAACCGGCAGATCCAGGGCGCGACACCCGGATATACGGGTCGATCGGAAATGTAGTTAAGTGCGCTGTGGCAACTCCAGATCCGTCGATCTGTCGATCTGTCGCATTGGGTGTCAGTTCAACTCCGCCGGCTGAAGCCCCGACGAAGAACCAGTGCCAAGTTGCTCGCAGACCTCCTTCGAGACGGGGGCTGTCACCACGAAAACATGTTTGCATGCTCGTGCGTCATTCGCCATCACACGCACGTGTCGGGGAATGCTCCAAGGATTCCCCGACACGATTCGGGCGATTAGTGCAGGGCCGGCTCCAGGTGCTCCGTCTCTAGGTGCTCCGTCTCCGACAGATCCACCATCGGAACGGCCGTTCCCCGGGAGGCGGCCCGCTCGGTCCAGATGTCGAGCGCGAGCAGGCTCAGGTTCGACAGGACCGCCGCACCGATGATCGTCGTGATCAACGCGATGCCCCCGCTGGTCACGTTGAAACCGAATACGGCTCCGACCACCGCACCGACACCAGCGGCACCGATGCCCTTGGCTCGCATCGCCTTCGGCGTGTCGCTTCGGACCCAGCCGGCGTAGACCCCGAGCCAGATCGGCACCGCGATCGAGACCACTGCCAGCAGCTGGTCGTCGAGCGGCCCGCTCGGCCAGAGCCAGAACCGCAGTACCAACAGTGCGCCGAGGCACCATCCGCCGAGCCCGAACACGATCGGACCGGCCGAACGGATCCATGCGCCCGTCTTGCGGCCGGTACCGCCTCGGCGCCGGATCCGGATCGCCAACACCACGAGCCAGAGTCACTGCCACCAAGGCGACGGCGACCATTGTCGCAAGGATCTTCTTGGCGATCGCTGCCTGCGTGTCCGCTGTGGCGAAGCTGACCTTGTTCGGGGTGTAGCGCGACGTGTCGACCTGGCCGGTGGCGTAGAACGTGGTCAGCAGCTGCGTGCTGGCGCTCGGCTCGTAGGCATCGAAGTCGTCCACGTGCCCGAGTCCGGACAAGATGACCTGATGCCCGTTGGAAAGGTGCGGTAACAGCTCCTTCGTGGCGTTCTGGGCTGGCGTTTCGAAATCGAGCGTCCCGCCGATGAGCAGCGTCGGGACGCTCGAGTTCGGCACGCTGGTGTACTGGTTCTCACCCGGGTTGGCCGGCCAGGCGTGCACAAGGCCTCCTGCCCCCCACAAGAACTCCCCGAGGGGATTGCCGATGATCGAGCCCCGGTCCGCGCCGGAGCTGAAATAGCGCTCGACGGGCTGCGCGTCGGCCATCCCGATGCTGGCAAACTCGCCCCAGACGAACGATTGGGGAAGGACGAGGTTGGCCATCGCCGAGAGGAACCACAGGCCGCTCGGGTCGCCCTGCGCGGCGGAGATCCACGAGTCGAGGGTCATCGGCCCAGTCAGTGGCGAACCGCTGTCCGAGTTCGCCTCGGTGAGCCCGAGGAACGTCCCGACCAAGACGTTGCCCCGCTTGATCGGCAGGGAGAACCAACTGCTCGGCATGTCTGCCGCTGTGTGCTGCACGCTCGCGGCGAGGTGTCTGGTGCGGGCGCGGCAGGCAGGCTGCTTCGCGCACAGCGCCGAGTAGCGCTCGATCCCCTGATCGATCTCGGCTCCGCTGTAAATGAAGTTCCCGGGCGGGTTGACCCCGACCATCACCGAGCGGTCGACACTCTTCGGGTACCGCCACTGGTAGGTCATCGCCAGACGGGTCCCGGCGCTCTCGCTCAGCAGGTCGATGCGCTGGTAGCCGAGCGCGACGCGAGCGGCCTCGATGTCGTCGGCCTGCTCCGCCAGCGTGTAGCCGGCGAGGTCTACGCCGCTTCGCTCAAGCCGCTGCGCGCACGAGGCGAAAGCCTTCGAGTACGCGCTCAGCGACGCTTTGCCGAGGTAGTCCGCCGAGTTCTGGAGCGCCGACGTCACCTCGGGACAGTTCAGCACCGAAGAGCCGTCGACGCCCCGGTAGCCGACCATGACGACATCGTGCTGGGCGGCCAGGCGGTTCGCTTGGGGAAACGTCATGTTGGTGATGCCCGGGCCGCCGTTGAGGTGGAAGATTGGCGCCAGCGGGTGCGATGAGCGGGCCAGGATCCGGGTCACCGGCAGCGCGATCAGGCGCGACCGGGGGTCTGCCCGGTTCTCGGGCACGACGAGCGCTCCGCAGTCGGCGCGGTAGGCGCCTTTCTCGGTGGAATAGGTGCACGGGTGCATGGTCAGCTGGCCGGCGTGCGCCCCCTGCGGGACCGAGACAGCGGCGTCACCGGGTGCGAACCCGATGTACGTCAGGCCGAACAACATCACCCCGATGACCACCAGGGCAACGATTCGTGTCCAGGTGAATACTCGTGGTCTTTGGGGCGGCGGTCTTGGTTGGTCGGCTGCCACGGTCTTGCCGTCGCGCTTGGTCGGGTGGTTTTCCTCGATCATCGTTCTTCCTTTCGTCGACCCTCGTCGTGCCATATGGCGAAGCTAAGGTGCGATGGCGAAATCGGCATCGTCGGGAGGCTGTGTTGTGGCTCCTACCATCCGACGATTTCGACTCCTACTCAGGTAGGAGGCGGGAACTGAGGGGTCGGAGTACGTTCAACGCGTGAGCCGAATCGGACATCTCGCCCGCACGTACTGGTTCGACCTCCTGATCGCGCTGCTGGCGATCGTGGCGATCCTCGAGGTGGTGCTCACGCGCGGCTCGTCCGGAGCTCCGACCTCGACGCTGTGGTTCTGCATTCCCGCGCTTGCGATCCTGGTACTGCCCGTGTTCGCGCGGCGATGGTTTCCGTTTGCCGGGCCGGCGGCGTACTGGCTTTTGGCCGCGGGAATCTCGTTCGTCGACCCGCTTCTGATCCCGTACCCCGAGTCGATCTTCTTGATTGGGCTGGCGACCGCATTCCTGCTCGGGAACCTTCGGGACCTGCGGCGGGCCGGCCTCGGATTGGCGATCGTGGTCGGCGCCACGGCGACCCTCGTCTACAACATCCCCGGACACTCGGTCGACCAGCTCGTCTTCATTCCAGTCGACTTCGCCGTCGCCTGGGTTGCAGGCCTTGCCGTCCGCGCCCGGGCCGAGCAGGCTGAGGTGGCGGAGTCGCATGCGACCCAGGCCGAGCAGGAGCGGGATGCAGCGACGCGCGTCGCCGTGGCCGAGGAGCGGGCGCGGATCGCCCGCGAGCTGCACGACATCGTCGCGCACGCCGTCAGCGTGATGGTGCTGCAAGTCGGCGCTGTCAGGCACCGGCTTCCCGACGCGATGGCCGAGGATCGCGATGCCCTCAGGAGTGTCGAGCAGGCCGGGCGCGGCGCGCTGGCGGAGATGCGCCGTCTGCTCAGTGTGATGCGCCGTGAGGGCGATGGCATCGAGCTCGCGCCTCAGCCCGGCCTTGACGGCCTCGACTCGTTGATCATGGAGATCGGCCGCGCCGGGCTGCCCGTCGATCTGCACCTCGAGGGCGTGCGTTTCCCGCTCCCGCCGGGGATCGACCTCTCTGCGTATCGAATTGTGCAGGAGGGTCTCACCAACGCGCTCAAGCACGCCCGCGCCAGCCACGCAGAAGTCACCGTCCGGTATACGGCCGACGATGTAGGGATCGAAGTGCACGACGACGGCACCGGCGCGGCGCCGAGCGACGGCTACGGCCACGGACTGATCGGTATCCGCGAGCGCGTCAGACTCTACGGGGGCGAGATGACCGCAGGCACGACAAACGGCGGCGGGTTCACGCTCAGCACCCGCCTCCCACTCACCCCAGACCGGCCATGACGATCCGAGTCCTTATCGCCGACGACCAGTCCATGGTCCGCGCCGGCTTCCGAATGCTGCTGGCGGGCGAACAAGACATGGAAGTCGTCGCCGAAGCAAGCAACGGACTGGAAGCGGTGGCCATGGCGGCGCGGCTTGACCCGACCGTGATCCTCATGGACATCCGCATGCCAGAGCTCGACGGGCTCCAGGCCACCCGCCGGATCCTGGCCGCCGACAACACCGCGCGGATCTTGATTCTCACCACCTTCGGACTCGAAGAATATGTCTACGAAGCCCTCAGCGCCGGCGCGAGCGGATTCGTGCTCAAAGACGATCCCCCCGAACAGCTGATCGAGGCGGTCCGCACCGTCGCCGCTGGAGACGCGCTGCTCTCACCCGCGATCACCAAACAAGTGATCAAGAAATTCACAAGCATCCCTCACCACGTACCGCCGAAAGAACTCGACGAGCTCACCGCACGCGAGCAAGGCATCCTTCGGCTCATCGCCCGTGGCCTCTCCAACGCAGAGATCGGCGCGGAGCTCTACATCAGCGAGACGACCGTCAAGACCCACGTCACGCACGTCCTCCAGAAACTCGGCCTCCGCGACCGCGTCCAAGTCGTCGTGCTCGCATACCAGACCGGGTTCGTAACGTGAGCCACGCCCACCTGGGCCTCACAGGGGGCCCGCAGGAACGCTCCGAGCGACACCTATATCAAGACCGGCGACCCGACAGGTCGAGAAGGCGCACCTGCAAGGGGGCGTCTTGGCCAACTTCCCCGCCAGGACCGAGCCCGAACACGCCCGTCTGAGCGATGAACGGTGCCATGGGCGACAGTAGGGCCCAGACTGCCTCGACCAACTCCGAGTCGAGGGTCTCATCTCCTCCGCAACCGCGGGCCAAGTCCCATGTATGCAAAGTAAGACCGCCGATCCTGAAGCCGAGTAGCTGGGCCCCGGGCATATCCATGGCCGGGTGGTGGACGATCCGCCCCATGGCGCCGGGCTCTTCAAAAGCGTCACGCTCGGCCGACGCTGCCACGGCAAAAGCAGCGGATGCGTCGTCGCCCAAAATGTCGCCGTCGAGTCCAACCATCGCCCCCTCGGCATCAGCGCCCTGGAGGAGCCGTACCGACATGATGCTTTCACCGGCCACGTGGCTGATCAGGTCGCGCACCGTCCATTCCGCACAAGGGGTCGGCCGCGAGAGTTGGTCGGGCGTGACGTCGGCGAGCCGACGCTCGAACTCGGAACCAGCACGACGGAGCAGAGCCATTTCGTCCATTGTCCTGCCTTCCCACATCAGACGGTTGCGAGCGTAGGCTCAACATCACTGACTGGCGCAACTTGGTCGGCCGATCGCCAGATGCGAACCGAGAGCAGGACCATCGCCAGCGCGAACGGCGCCATTTGCAGGACGACCCGGGCGATTCCGACGGACGCCGTCTGTTCGGCAAGCTCAAAGCCCAACGCGAAGAGCACTGCGAGCCAACGTGGTACACGACCGCTGCGCCAGAGGGCGACTCCCATGATGATCGGCCCCACGAACTCGCTGAAGGCGTAGACGTCCGTGAACGCCTGCCCTGGCCCCGAATTGAAGTTCGTGACCAGGAACCGGGCAGCCGCATCGTGCGTTACGTGGGCCGTCGCGGCAGCAGCGAGATTGATACCGACGAAGACGTTGACGATGGCGCCACAGAAGGCGCCGATCCCGCCTAGCAGAACCGCAATGGTGGCGGCTGTCGATCCACGCTTTCGGATCAGCATGGCGATTGCGCCATAGGAGATGATCAAGGCCCCGAGCGCCAGCTCGGAGAGCGAGCCCGAGACAAAGAGCTGCGTATGGTGCTTTGCTGCGATCGGCAACACTTTGAGCGCTACTGCCGTTGTCGTGACGATCTGGTCGGTGCCCTTTGGATCGATACCCTCGGCTGCGATGTAGAGCGCTGCGGTGAGGGGAAGGGCGAGTGCGAACATTCGTTGGCGGGTTCGTAAGGCGTTGTGCATTGACTTCTCCAGTCGATTGAGATTCGTCGGACCCGGTGCGGGTCGATCTGTGCGGTTTTGGGTCAGGCGTCGCCCTTGGACATCCGGATGGAGGCCGCCGCTAAGGCGATGGCGGCATAGATGCCGAGGACCACAACGGCAGTGCCTGGCCTCAGGAGTCCCGCCGAGTGGTTGACCGTGACGGCGGCTTCGAGTGCGGTCCCGGGCACGTACTGACGAAGGCCGGCCGGAAGCAGCTGGCCGAGCGTGACGCCTCCCACGATGACCAGCACCAGGGCCGTGGTCGCTGCTGCGGTGTGTCGGATGAGGCCGCCGAGCCCGACCCCGATGACGGCAATGAGGCTCACCGCCAGGGCACCGAAGACCACAGCTTGGAGCACGCCGGGATGAGCGAAGGACACTTGCGAGATGCTTGCCGGCGAAGATCCGCTGTCCGACTTCGAAGCTGACCACGGCAGTCAGCAGCGCCACCGGGAACACGAACGCCGCCGTGACCCCAGCCTTGGCTGCCAGTACCCGCCGCCTGGTGGGCGTGGCGGTAAAGGTGGACCGGATCATCCCGGTCGACGTACTCGGCAGTGACGGCCCGTACCCCAAGTGCCGCGAGCAGCACGGCGCCGACAAAGACGACACCGAAGAGGGAACAGGCGGTTGGGTCGAACGTCTGGCGCTGCCCGGCGGTCATCTTCGACCACTGTTGGACCTGGGAGACACAGAGGATCGCCCCCAGGGCAACCGAGATGACAGTGGCCATGACCACCGTCCGCCAGGTGGAGGGCAGGGTGCGCAGCTTGGTCCACTCCGCCTTGGCAATCCTGCGCGATCCTGGGAGTCCGCACCGGCGGAGCGGGCGGTGTGAAGTGAGTCGCATCGATGGTGTGGGTCGCAGTGCTCATGTCAAGCTCCTTTGGTTGCGTCGACCAGCTGGCCGGCGTGGTAGTCGGTTTCGTCCTTGGTCAGGTCGAAATACGCCTCTTCGAGCGACGATCCCAGTGGGGCCAGCTCGACGAGGGTGATGTCGTGGGCACGAGCGGCGGCGCCGATGGCGGCAGAGTCCATTCCGGTCACGACCATGGCGCCGTCAGATCCGCACTCGATCAGCGCGCCGCGCTGGGTCAGGGCCTCGGCCAGGTCGGCCTGCTCCACGGCCCGGACCCGGACGCTCGAGGCCGTGTGACGGTTGATGAACTCATCGGTGCCGGCGTCGGCGATGATGCGGCCCCGACCGATCACGATCAGGTGATCGGCGGTCTGCGCCATCTCGCTCATGAGATGGCTCGAGAGGAACACCGTGCGGCCCTCTGATGCCAGCGACTTCATCAGGTTGCGGATCCAGAGGATGCCCTCGGGGTCGAGCCCGTTGATCGGCTCGTCGAACATCACCGTCTTCGGGGTCGCCGAGCAGGGCGGCGGCGATGCCGAGCCGCTGGTTCATGCCAAGCGAGAACGTCCCGACCCGCTTTCCTGCCACGTCGCTGAGTCCGACGATGTCGAGCACCTCGGCCACCCGTCGGCGGGGGATGCCGTTGCTGTCGGCCAGCCACATGAGGTGGTTGGCGGCACTTCGGCCGCCGACAATGGCTTTGGCGTCCAAGAGCGCCCCGACCGACCGGAGAGGGTCGGCCAGCTGGCGGTAGGGCTTGCCGTCCACACGGACTTCGCCTGAAGTCGGGGCGTCGAGGCCCAGGATCATGCGCATGGTGGTCGACTTGCCGGCCCCATTGGGGCCGAGGAAGCCGGTCACCTGCCCGGGCCGGACTGTGAAGGAGACCTCATTGACGGCCACGGTCTTGCCGTAGCGCTTGGTGAGGTGCGTTGCCTCGATCATGGTGCTTCCTTTCCTCGATGATCTGGTCCTGGAAGCAGCCTGCGCTCGGGGCCTGAGGTGCCGCTGACGTGGCCCTGAGGCGGGCTGAGTCAGCTCAATCACGCCGCACCTGGTCATCGGTCGTACCGTGGGGGCGTGGAAGTGAAGCTCTTCGGCGAGTTCGAGGTGGTCAGAGGGGGTGTGGCGATACCGGTTCGCGGCGCCAAGCAGCGGGCCCTCCTGGCTCTCCTGGCCCTCAACCGAGGGAGTCCGGTCAGCGCCGACCGTCTGATCGACCAGCTCTGGGGCGACGGGCAGACCGCGAAGCCGGCCAACGCCTTGCAGGCGCAGATCGTCCAGCTGCGCCGAACTCTCGGAGCCTCCGCCATAGTCACCTCCGAATCCGGCTATGCGCTCGATGTCAGTGCCGGTGACCTGGACGCAGCCCGATTCGAGGACTTGGTAGCCGAAGGGCGCCGCCTGAGCGCCGAGGGCGAGCTCGCCCTGGCGTCCGCCGTGCTCGGTGACGCCCTCCGGTTGCGGCGCGGCGAACCGCTGTCCGAGTTCGCCTACGCCGGCTTCGCCGACGCCGAACGGGCCCATCTCAACGAGTTGGCCCTGGTGGCGACCGAGTACCGAGTCGAAGCGGACCTGGAGCTCGGCCATCACAACGAGCTGGTAGGCGAGCTGGAAGCGCTGTGCCGGGACCACCCGCTCCGCGAGCGCCTATGGGAGCTGCTCATGCTGGCGCTCTACCGAGCTGGACGCCAAGCCGAAGCGCTGCGTGCCTACACCGAGATCCGTGACCGCCTGGTCGACGAGCTCGGGGTCGACCCGGGCTCGAGCCTGCGCGAGCTGGAGGCCCGCATCCTGGACCACGACCCGTCCCTCGCCGCCGAGCAACCGGCCAGCGCCCCGTGCGCCGGCGCTGCCGTCGGTGCCAGGCAACCTGCCCGAACCACTGAGCAGCTTCCTCGGGCGCGACACCGAACTGGAACAGGTGGACGAAGCGATTGACTCCAGCCGCTTGGTCACATTGATCGGACCCGGCGGAGTGGGCAAGACCCGTCTGGCGGTCGAGGCCGCGGCCCGCTTGCGGGAACAGCACTCGGGCGGAGCCTGGCTGATCGAACTGGCGGGCGTCACCGATCCCGAAGGCGTCGCCCCGGCCGCGGCCGGCACGCTCGGAGCCTTGCGGCCTGCTCCGGGCGACGCCCAGCCCTCTGGATCGACGGCCGAGCTCATCGCCCGCCACCTCGCCGGCCGCTCGCTCGTCGTCGTCCTCGACAACTGCGAACACGTCATCGACGAGGCTGCGAGCCTCGCCCACACCCTGGTCGGAAAGGTGCCCGGTCTTCGGCTGGTGGCCACCAGCCGCGAACCACTCGGCGTTCCCGGCGAGATCCTCATTCCCGTCGCCGGGCCTGGCATGCCCCGGCCGCCATCGAACTCTTCGTGGATCGTGCTCGTGCGGTGCAGCCGGGATTCGAAGGCGACGGCCCGGCCAAAGCGATCATCGATGGCATCTGCCGCCGACTCGATGGCCTGCCCCTGGCCATCGAGCTCGCCGCCGCCCGCCTCCGGGCCCTCCCCCTGTCCACGCTGGCCGAGCGGCTCGACGACCGCTTCGCGCTGCTCACCCGCGGCGCCCGCACCGCGCTGCCCCGCCAACAGACGCTGCGTGCCGTCGTGGACTGGAGCTACGACCTCCTCTTCGAAGACGAGCGGCGCCTGTTCGCTCGGCTGTCGGTCTTCGTCGGCGGCTGCGAGCTCGAAGCCGTCGAGGCCGTCTGCGCCGACGACGAGCTCCCGAGCACCGACGTCCTCGACGTCATGAGTCGGCTGGTGGACAAGTCCCTCGTCACGGCCCCGACACCCGGCGAGACCCGGTTCACTCAGCTGCAGACGTTGTGGCAGTACGGCACCGACCGCCTCGACGACTCCGACGAGGCCGACACGGTTCGCGCCAGGCACGCCGCCTACTACCGCCGGTTCGCCGAGAACGCCAACGAACGCCTACGAGGTGCCGCGGCGCCGGAGTGGAGCGAACGCCTGACCCCGGAGTTGGGCAATCTGAAGGCCGCGCTCGATTGGCACCTGGGCACCGGCAACATCGATGCCGCACTCTCCATGGTCTCCGGAATGGCCTGGCTGTGGTTCGTCAACAGCGATTTTGCCGAAGGCGCCCGTTGGCTGGCCAGCGCGCTGGGCGCCGAAGGGAAACGCCGTGCTGAGCTGCACGCCACCGCCCTCGTCTGGCACGGCTACTGCGTCGGCATGTCGTCCAGCCCGGCGGCGGGCGTCGTCGAATGCGAAGAGGCGATTGCCGTCTTGAGGCCGGGTGGCGACCCTATTCGCCTGGCCGAGGCGCTCCTGCTCGGAGCGTCGGTACTGATACGCGCCCACCAATTCGGCCGGTCGCTGGAGGCATTGGCGGAAGCACAGATGCTGCTCGGCCCTGATGACCAACGGTGGCTGCTCGGTACACACGACACGATGGAGACGCAGATGCTCCTCGGGCCTCATGAGCACGGGTGGCTGCTCGGTACGCACGACATGTTGGTCAGCTGGAATATGGCGTCGTTCGGGCGTCTCGACGAGGCCGAGGCGGCGGCCCTTTCGAGCATTGAGCGCTTCGACGCAGCAGGTGAAGTCTTGCTGGTGGTCAACGCACTGAACGCTCTCGCCGGAGTCGCCGCGGCAAAGGGTGATCTCGAGGGCGCATCAGTAGCCTACGAAGCGCTCCTGGAACGGTGCCGGGCTACCGGGCAGCACCCCTACCTGCCCTTTTGCCTCGTCTCTTTGGCCGGCGTGCGGGCCAGACAAGGTGACGACGCCGCCGCCGACCATCTCTACCAAGAGGCGATCGGGTGCTGCTACAACCCGTGGCTCTCGGCCGACGCCATGGTCGGCCAAGCGGCCGTCGCCCGTCGCCTCGGTGACCTGGCACGGGCGAGAGGTTTGCTCGACACCGCCGCGGAGCGTTACCGGGACGCCGACCTTCCCGCCGGCCAAGCCCGGGTGCTTGCGGGACTGGCCTGGTGGGCGATCGGTGCAGATCAACCCGCCGCTGCAGTCATCTTCGCGGCAGATGCCGTCAGAGCCGCAGAGGCAATCGGGGATCCCGAATCCCAACTGCTCGCCGATTCCGCCCTGGCCGCAGCCAACGCGATCGCAGACCCCACTCAGCGCAACACCGACAACTTCGTCGCGTTGGCCCAACAGCGAGCCTCAGGTCCCTCGCATCGCTCCCTCACCGACGAGCCAGATCTGGTGGCACTCGCGACTCGGCTCACACCAACCGCGACCTGAACCAGCAAAGCCGCAGCTCGAGTCCTCTTCGAGCAGGCCATCTCAAGCCGTGGCGCTGGCACCTCAGCACCACCTCAGGGCGGCCTCAGGCCACAAGCGCAACCTGATAGTCATGCATCGCGACCCAGAACGGCCCAACACCCGCCGTGGCCAGCCGGCCTCTGCTGGTCCTGCGGTCGAGGACCACGGTCGGGTGGTCACGGCCAACATCCAGGCCGCCGCCTTCTATCGCCAAGCGCAGCAGGCCGCGGACGCGTCCGACACCGTAACGGCGCTCCGTCACGCGGTCATGGCCGATCCGGGCTTCGGGCTCGCCGTCGCCGATCTCGCCGCCATCACCGAAGCACCCCCGAGTCCCATCGGTGGCCGCCCGATGAGCTGGGAACGCCATCACATCGAAGTGGTCCGCACCGCGGCCGCCGGCAACGTCAGTCGAGCCACCGATCTGCTCCGTGAACATCTCGCCAGCGTTGGCTGCGACCCGCTCGCTCTGCGCATCGTCACCGACCTCCGACGGCGCAGAGGAAACCGGGATGGGCTCGAGGACCTCAGCGCCCAGCTTCCCGGCTGCCATCGGGTCCCCAGGGAGACCGTGCCATGACCGTCCCAAGGCTGCAAGAAACATCCGCTCATTCGTGTCGGGGCCCGGAGCCAAACAAAGCCTGGGCCTGACCGGCCGTCGAGATTGGTTGATGAGCGCATCTGTTTAGAGCAGCACCATTGAACCCTGGGGGAACGCCCGGCTTCCCGAACCCGTCGAAGACCAGACACCCGCTGGTCCGACGA
>CAVSSK010000018.1:0-322632 GCA_963730395.1 uncultured Acidimicrobiaceae bacterium
GCCTCTACATTGCGAACGTGTGGCTCTCAGTCTTTTGACCAGGCCCTTTCCGAGGACTTTCCTGGTAGCGGCGTTTCGATCCCCTCAGCCTCCCTCACGATCCCTCTCCTTCCCTCTCGATAAGGTCACGTAAGGTCACGCCGGAGAGGCTCTTCTCGGGTCTCTTTCGCCGATCGGTACTCACGTACGAGCGGGATGCTCTCGCAACGCTGAGCGAATCGCTCCGCTGCTCTGTTGGCGACGATCACATTCTCCGGTGACCGCCAGGACATCATCCGACGCCTGATACGCCGTGTCACTTGATGTCTGGCAGACGACGGAATGGCAACGCTCCGTCGGCCAGCAGCCAGGTGATTGCGCTGGCGGAAGATGACGCGCCGCTGGAGATCGATGGTCCTGTTATCCAATCTCGGTTCGCGCGAGCAGCCTCAGCGTCGGGCCAAGCGTCGCCATTCCCACGAGGAGAACGACGAGCCCGAGGATGACACCTACAGATGCCACGGGTATGTAGGGCATCGAGGAGCCCGCCAGTGCCTTCGACACGGCGACGACTGCGGCGATCTGCGCAGCTGCGCCCAGCACGACACCGACGAGCGTTATGCCGGCCGCCCGAAGGACCGTCATGGCGAGGAGCTGTCGGGCGGTTGCGCCGACCCTGCGCAGAAGCAAGAGCTCTTCTCGTCCCTGCAGGGTGGCCACGACAAGGATGTTGACCAGCGCTACAGCGGCGAGCAGTCCAACGAGCGCCAGCAGGAGGTTGTTCGCGTAGGAGGTTTGCGAATTGAGCAGTTCGTACTGGACGTTCGCCACGGTCCGGCTGCTCACCTGAAGGCCCTGGTACTGCGCCGTGAGAGAGCTGATCGCCGAGCGCAAGGCCATCGGGCTCGCCTGCGGTGTACTGGCGACGAGCACTTCTTCGAGATTGTTCGCACCGAGATGCCCACCCCCAGAAGCCCCGGTCGGGACGAGCACGTCCGCGAAGCCGGCGGAGCGGGAGAAGATGGCGGTGATCTTTGCGCGATACGCGGTGCCGTCTGCCAGGTAGGTGGTGATGGTCTGTCCGAGGTGGACGTCCATCGCGCCACTCCCCGCGATCAGAGTGCTCACGGCGACGTCGCCCGCGCCGAAGTGGGCCAGGTTCCCCTCGGTCACCCCAAGGTTCAACACGGAGCCGATGGGCCCGGGCGTGACGGCCTCGCCCGAAGCGTTTTCGGCGCCTTGGTACGGAACGTAGACCGTCGTCGGTACGAGACCGATGGCGCCGGTGACGCCGGGCTCGGAGCCGATTGCTCTAAGCACCGATGGGTTGAGCCCGGGACCGGGCGCGCTGACGACAGCGCTTGCCGCAAGACGCTGGCGGCCTTGCATGGTAGCGGCGTGTATCGCGGTGGCGTCGATGATCGAGATGGCGCCGGCGAAGCAGACGGGCAGGGCGATCGCAACGGCGGCGGCCGCCATGCGACGCGAACGAGCTCGGAGGTCGGCACTGGCGAGGCGACCCGACGTCCCGCCGAGGAGGACGAGCGGCAGATGGAGGATCCGCTCGGCAAGCACCATTAAGTAGGGCCCGAGCAAGGCGATCCCGGCCATGAAGACAAGGAGTACGAGCAGCGCCTGGTTCTGTTGCTGGGAAGGGTCGGGTTGCTGGAGGGCAACCATGCTGAGCACCGCCCCCCCACCGAGCGCGCCGACGCCGAGGACGAGGCGCAAGGAACGCGGGAAGCGCCGCTCGATGCTCGCTTCTTTGAGCGCGGCGGCCGGGCGGATCCGGCTCGCCCGCCGCGCTGCGAAGAGTCCGGCGAGTTCGGCGACGACCACTGCCGCAGCGATCGAGGGCACAAGCTCCACGGGGCTCGTCCAAGCACGCGCGGAGGGTGGAGCGAACTGGTGGGCGACCAGGCCACGCACCGAGAGCGATGCGAGCCACGTGCCAGGGAAGTATCCGAGAAATCCGGCAAGGACGCCGAGCGCGGCGAGCTCAACCATGATCATGCGCCGGACCTGACCCGGCGTGGCACCGACCGCGCGCAAAAGGGCCGTCGTGCGCGCCCGCTCGGCGACCGAGAAGGCGACGGTGCTCGCGACGACGAAGAGTGAGATGGGCACGATAGTCATGCCGGCACCGCCACCGAATAGCGACAGGTTCGACAGGCCGTTCGCAGCGGCGACATCCTCGGCTATCCCCCGGGATCTCCCACTCAGCACCGAGAGGTGTTGTCCCGAGAGCACCGCGCGCACTCGGGGAGTGAGCTGGGCAGAGGAGACGCCGGGCCGGGCGACGATGCCGATGAGGTCCGCCTCGCCGGGATGGCCATAGAGGGCCGCGGCTTCAGGATCGGAGAAGAACAGCGTCCAGGTTCCCGCCGGGTCGCCGGCCGGCGCAGCGGCGATGCCCACGATGGTGAAGGAAAGGAGCGGCTGGCCGATGAGACGAACCTCGTCGCCGACGCCAAGTCCGGTGGACCTGGCCACACCTCTACCGAGCACGAGCTGGTTCGAAGCGCTCGGCGCGTGACCCGAAAGAAGCTTGAAGGGCGTGAGTACCGCGCTCTGCCAGCCGTAGCCGGTGAGCGGCTCGGCGCTCGTGCCGGTGGCTACCTGGCCGTTGGGCAGCGAAAGCGCGACGGGCACCGACTGGTCCGCGACGGCATCGCGTACGCCGGGGATGTTCCCGAGCGCCGTCGCCTTGGTGGCGGGGACGCGTCGGTAGCTCGTGAGGGGGAGAATGTCGGTTGTCGCGTCTTGGCCGCTGCCGGAGGTGAACGCGACGTCCGGCTTGCCCGTGACGACGATGGTCGTTGCTGCGAGGCGCTCGGCTGGGACCGACGCGTTTTTCCCTGCTTCTCCGACCGAGAACGCCCAGGTGACGACCGAGGCGGCGACAGTCAACGCGACGAGGATTCCGACGATCGGCGCCGGTCGGTGCCTGAGGGTGGCAAGGAGTTGCCTCATCGGAGATCGTCCTCCGAATGCGCCGCTTCCCCGAGGCTCCGCAGGATCGCGGCGAGCTCGACCGCGTCCGGCGACTCGATTTGGACGACGAGCTTTCCGCGGTCGAGGAGCAAGACCCGGTCCGCTTGGGCGGCAACAGTGGGCTCGTGGGTCACCACTACGACGGTCTGACGAAGCTCATCCACGGCCTGGCGGAGCAGGCTGACGATCGCCTCGGAGGTGTACGGGTCGAGTGCTGCGGTGGGCTCGTCGGCGAAGATCACCTCTGGTCGTGCGACCAGCGCCCGGGCGATCGCCACGCGCTGTTGTTGGCCCCCCGACAGCGTTCCGGGAAGGCGCCGCAGCTGGCCAGCGATGCCGACGCGCTCGGCGAGCTGCTCGACGTGGCGCCGGTCGACGTGACGATGGTCGAGGCGGAGCGGCAACGCGATGTTCTCCGCCACCGAGAGGCTCGGGACGAGGTTGAACGCCTGGAACACGAAGCCGACTCGCTCGCGACGCAGTATCGACAGCTTGCGCCGGCTCAAGCCGTTGAGGTCGGTACTGCCGAGGCGCACGGCGCCGGACGTCGGACGGTCAAGGCCCGCGGCAACCTGGAGGAGGGTTGACTTTCCCGAGCCCGAGAGGCCCATGACCGCGCTGAACGACGCATGGGGGAACACGGCGGTGACTCCTCGTAATGCCCCAGTGGCACGTCGGCGACGGCCATAGCGCTTCGTGACGTCATCGAGCTTGACCGCGGCACGCGGCAAGGCGTCACGGGGGTCTCCCTCCACGGTCGATCGGTCCGTCCAGTCCGCGGTTGCAGTCCTCATTGGTCCAGCATCGGGAATCGGCGTCCTCGGACGGGGAAAGGGTTCGGTTCAGGGTGCAAAGTTGAAGTCGTTGTCACGTATATCTCCATTTGGTGTTGTTGACTAGGTAAGACTGCGTTTCGTACGAACTGCGAGGCGACCATTCGCCGCGTGCTACGCGGCGCGGGGTTCAACCGAGGATGAGCAGTCGGGCGACGGATTGTTCCGCTATTTCCTCTACCAAGGCAGGCGACGGAAGTCGGGCAGATTCATGTGGCTCCGTCCCTACCGTCTGCTCGTCCGCCCGCCATGACCAAGCCGAACTGTGGGTCGTCTGGCTCGTAACTCACTGTCCGACCATTCACTGGTTTGCCCCGCCACGAATGGCGTGCAGAAGGACCGGTCTCTAGGAGCGGCCCTTCTGCTGCCCGACGTCACGGCTTACCGCATACTGCAATCTCCCACCGCGCCGCAGGACGCGGATCAAGAAGACCGTCCCAGGCACCGTGACCGCAATGCTTGCCGCCTTTTCGAAGAGACCGGCCGGGCCGTGGCCAGCCATGGCGACTCCGAATGCGGCAAGGAGTGCCATCATCAGCACGGCCGCAGTACGCAGCCAGGTAGGCCACCCTCGCCAGCCCCGCTCGACGGAGAGTCGACTGGCGAGGACGAACAGGAACGCAACGGTCGCGATCAGGGCGACGAAGGTCGCCGATGTATGGATCGAACCATGGAGCGTCGCTGAAACCGGGCGCACCACCCCGATTGGGTATCCCTTAGAGGGATCCTCGACGAAGATGCCGACGATGATCATGCTGAGACCGGCGATACCTTGCAGGACGGGGCCCCAGGTTGATCCTCGGCCAGGGGCGAGTGTCTTTCGCAATGCCAGTGCGAAGCAGAGGTTGAGGATTCCGAAAACAATGAAGTTCGTGATTTGGACCCAGCCTCCGGGTCCGAGGCTCAGCGCACTCTCGGGTTGGCGAAAGGCGTTGTACCCAGGGCGAAGGAAGCCGTCGACCCAGACCGTCAGGTTGAAGAGAAGACCGCCGACAAGAGCGGCGCTCAACAGAGCTCGGTGAGCGCGCGATCCCGGGGTGAGCAATCGTAGGCGATCGCTTCCCACGCTCGTTCGTGGCGGATCATGTAGTGCATCAACGCCGATGGGAGCAGGGTTCGGTTCGGGCTGCAAAGTTGAAGTCGTTGTCACGTATATCTCCATTTGGGTTGTTGACTAGGTAAGACTGCGTTTCGTACGGACTGCGAGGCGACCATTCGCGGCGTGCTACGCGGCGCGGGATTCAATCGAGGATGAGCAGTCGGGCGACGGATTGTTCCGCCATTTCCTCTACCGAGGCAGGCCACGGAAAGTCGGGCTGATTCATGCGGAGAAGCACCAGTCCGTGCAGGTGCGCCCATACTTGGGCAGCAAGATAGAACGGGTCGTCGGTTGCACGTGCTCTACCGGCTTCTTGGCATCGTTCTATGGAATGGGCGAGCGCCTGGAATGCGGCATTGGGTTCGGGCGGGTTCGCCGGAGGAGCTTGATGGCTGAACATGAACCTGTACGGTCCCGGGTACTCAAGCGCGAACCTGCAGTACGTTCGGCAGCGCGCTTGTAGCGCCTCGACCGGGTCGGTGATTGACGCGCTGGCAATATCTCGCGCCTCGCTGAAGGTAGCGAAGCTTCGCTCGACCACAGCCATCTTCAAGTGCTCAACATCGGCGAAGTGGCGATAGATCGATGGCGCAGCGATGCCAATCCGGTTGGCAACTGCCCGAAGCGAGAGCTGATCTGCGTCGCCGGACTCTGCGATCAACTCGCTTGCCACGGCGACGATCTCTTCTCGCAGTCGATCACCTTGGCCACGTGGGTTGCGGCGACGAACCCCGCGAACAGAACCTTGAACTTCAGCAGCCATATCTACGCTTTCATTGTTAGCTTGTGATGTAAGTTTACAGTAGAAGTTTAGGTTGTCAAATCCAGTCGCCTGGATGCAGGCTCGTCGATTAAGAGACGCGAAGCCGCACGTGGCAGAGAAACGCGCGTTCCCCACCGTGACGAACATCCGGCTGCCAACCTTTTCCCGGTGGGCAACCATGGCTGGGTGAGGTGGACTTTCCAATGTCCCGCGAACAATTGACGCCCCCACGCCCGAGGAGCGATATCCGTAAGCCGGTAATTCTCTCAGCAAGGGATGTGTCGGTATGGCGACGTTACTGATATCCTTGATCCAGATATTCCCTTTGGAACGGAGGTGTCGGTCTAAGGATGTCGGAATTTGCATCAGGTATCTCGGGGAAGGGCCGGGCCGAGCTCGCAGCGGTGTTCGGTTCGGGCAGCAGGTTCATCACGCCCGCCCTCGTCACCGACGTTCTGGGCGTCGATGCTGACTCTGCGGCCAAGCGCCTCTCCCGCTGGGCCGCAGATGGCTGGGTCCGCCGGGTCCGTCGCGGTATGTACATCGGAGTACCCGTCGAGGCCGCCAACCCCGCCGCATGGTCAGAAGACGCCTTAATCGTGGCCGCGGCGGTGTGGGCTCCTTGCTACTTCACCGGCTGGACGTCGGCCAACCATTGGGCACTCACCGATCAGGTGTTCCGCACGACGGTCCTCAAGACGACCGCCAGGGTCCGTTCTTCAAAGGTCAGTCTCCTCGACCATGCCTACCTAGTCGCCCATGCGACCGAAACCGCCCTGAGCTGGGGAACCAAGAGCGAGTGGCAAGACGGGACCCGACTTCGCTTTGCCGACCCAGCACGGACCGTGATCGATGCGCTCGATGACCCAAGACTCGCTGGCGGCATCCGCCACGCAGCTGAGATCACCGATGCCTACCTCGATGAGCATGATCCCCTCACCCTCCTCGACTACGGCGACCGCCTCGGGAACCGAGCTGTCTTCAAGCGCCTCGGCTATATCGTCGAAGCACTTGGTCGCGACCGACCCGATCTGATCACCGCCTGCCAAGCACGCGTCTCTGCTGGCATCTCTGCCCTCGATCCGCAGGGACCCAAAGGCGGTCGACGGTCGATGCGCTGGGGTCTGCGGGTCAACGTTTCGATCACCCCGGTGGAGCCAGCGTGATCCCCAAGCGCGACCTCCAGCAGCTCCGGGCCGAATGGACCCTCGATATCAGCGTCATCGAGAAGGACTACGTCCTCGGCTGGCTGCTGGCGGGGATCGCACATCACCCCGCCCTCGCCGAGAGGTGGATATTCAAGGGCGGAACTTGCCTTCGCAAGTGCTACTACGAGACGTTCCGGTTCTCCGAAGACCTTGACTTCACCGTCATAGAAGGCGGTGCCGACGAACCCGACGATCTGCAGCGCATCTTCGGGGAGATCGCCGAATGGCTCCTCGAGGAGTCAGGGATCGAGCTGATGCTCGACGACCAGTCATTCCAGCGCAGACGGAACCGACGAGGGCGTCCCACCACTCAGGGAAGAATCGCCTATCAAGGTCCGAACCCACAACCGACGTCACCCAAGGTGAAGCTCGACATCACCACCGATGAAGTCCTCGTCGAACGTCCCGAACTGCGACCCATCGGACACCCCTACAGCGATGCGCCTCTGCCAGTGGAAGCCGTAATGTCTTATTCGCTCACCGAATTGTTGGGAGAGAAGCTGCGAGCACTGGCGGAACGCTGCCGGCCGCGTGATCTCTACGACGTGGTCCACATGCACCGCCACCCAGATCTCATCGGAAGGAGCCAGGCGGTGAGCGCTGTGCTCGCCCGCAAGTGCAGCCACGCCGAGATCGACGTTCCGACCATCGACACCATCCGCACGTCGCCGTTCCGAGAGGAGATCGAAGGCGAATGGGAGAACATGCTCGGCCACCAACTCCCTCGGCCCCTGCCACCTTTCGCCGACTTCTGGTCGACCCTGGACGATGTCTTCGGCTGGCTGGCAGGAACGCTGCGCATCGTCGAGCTGCCCCGAGCTTCGCTCGGCAAACTTGACTCCGGCTGGGAGGCGCCCAAGGCCATAACATCGTGGAGGCTCGGCGTCCCTCTCGAGTTGCTCCGCTATGCCGGAGTCAACCGCCTGAAGGTCGACATCGACTACCGAGCCGAGAACGGGCGATGGGGATCACGGCGAGTCGAGCCGTACTCACTGCGCTACACCCAAGACGGCAACCTGATCCTCTTCGTCGTCAACGATTACGGACAGCTTCGGAGCTACCGAGTCGACCGCATCGCCGGCATCCGTCCAACGACGGTGACCTTCCAGCCCAAATTCCGAGTCGAGTTCTGAGTTCGTCACCAGACGGGACCGTGCAACGCATAGAACTGCGCCCAGCTCACATGGCTCGATTCACTCGTCATGTGGCCGATAAGGTCACGTAAGGTCACGCCGACGAAGGACGTGACCTGTAGGGGATCCCACTTCAGGCCCTCTGACCTGGGCCTTTGGTGGAGGTGAAGGGACTCGAACCCTCGGCCTCTACATTGCGAATGTCTGGTTCTCGGCGTTTTGACCAGGTCATTTCCGAGGACTTTCCTGGTGGCGGGGTTTCGATCCCCTCAGGTTCCCTCACGATCCCTCTCCTTCCCTCTCGATAAAGACACGTAAAGACACGCTCGGACAGGCCACGTGAGGCGCATCGACGGACTGGTACCCAGGTCCGATCGACAGGCTCTCTCCATGCGCAGCGGATGGCGCTCGTGTCCTCTTGGCGACGGTCACATTCCTCGGTGAGCGAGCCGACATCACCGGCCCTGACACGGCGGGTGCTGGCTTCCGGCAGACGACGGAACGGCGATGTTCTGTTCGCCACCAGCCAGTCGACAACGACCAGTCGGATCACGCCCACCAAGTCGCCCGCCGGGACCTGGTGCTTGCAACTGTGCCCTGCCGGGGAACGGCCCGATCCGGACACCCTCGCGATGGCGCGACCCTGCCCTGGTTCGGCACCATGGAGATAGTCCCGGAGCGAAGGAAGCCCCGCTTGGTAACCGGCATAGCGCGCACATTCTCAATGCTGCGAGAAGTACTACGTACCCCCGACTAGCCGGCAGCTGGCCTTCGGGGAAATCAACCCCTCACCGCCCCCTGAGAGCCGCTGCGCGCATAAGCAGGATCGCTGCTCCATCACCTTGCAGCGGATCCGTGGGAAGTGAACCCCTTGGTGAAGAGCCAGATGGGCAGGATCAACTCGAAGAGACCGCCGATGACCAGCGCCAGCATTCCTGCGCCGTGCGTCACGTTGATGAGGTTGAACATGGCCAAAATGCTTCCCAGCAAGAAGACGGGATAGCCGATGACGCCCAGCATGGAGAGGTTCCTCGGCACGATCCTCGAAGTCAGCAGGGCAGATGAGAGGACGAGGCCTGCAACACCAGATACGGCGTAGACCGCAAGCACATACGCATTCCACTGCGCGTGGTTCGTCAGGAAGTAGACGCCCACTGCCACAAGTGTGAGGCACTCCGTCACCCTCAGCGCCAGGTAGGCCTGCGCTCGAAGTGGTGCCGACGGCATGAGTATCGGCCGCATGGAAGCGCCGTTGACTGCGACGGCGAGGCCGCAGCACGCCAGAAGGAACACGCCGACGATGAGGGCAGTGTGGGCGGTCGCGGTCGAGAAGTACGAGCGGATGAGCGCGTTACCGATCGCGAAAGTGAAGGTGGCAGTGAGGAAGCACAGTCCGACGAGGACTGAGGTCTTGCTGACGGAAGTCGTGGTTGGCGTCGGAGCGCCCCTGGTCGGCCAAAACGTGGTGGGTGTCTGATGCATCGATCGGTCCAGTTTCGCTGTCATCATGGTCTCGCTCCGATGGTAAGGGCCGGCTCCAGGTGCTCCGTCTCCAGTTGCTCCGTCTCGGACAGATCCACCGCCGGAGCGGCCGTTCCCCGGGCGACGGCCCGCTCAGTCCGGATGTCGAGCACGAGCAGGCTCAGGTTCGAGACGACCGCCGCACCGATGATCGTCGTGATCAGCGCTATGAGTCCGCTGGTCGCGTGGAAACCGAGTACGGCTCCGACCAGCGCACCGACGCCAGCGGCTCCTATGCCCTTGGCCCGCATCGTCTTCGGCGTGTCGGAGCGGACCCAGCCGGCGTAGACACCGAGCCAGATCGGCACCGCGATCGAGACCACCGCCAGCAGCTGGTCGTCGAGCGGGCGGGTCGGCCAGAACCGCAGTACCAACAATGCGCCCAGGAACCATCCGCCGAGTCCGAACACGATCGGACCGGCCGAACGGATCCATGCGCCCGTCTTGCGGCCGGTACCGCCTCGGCGGCGGATCCGGATCGCCAACACCACGAGCCAGATCACTGCCAACAGGGCCAAGCCGACCATAAACGCAAGGAGGTCCTTGGCAATCGCGGTCTGCGCTGTCTGCGTGGACGATGTGGCGAAGCTGACCACGTTCGGGCTGTAGCGCGACGTGTCGACCTGGCCGGTGGCGTAGAACGTGGTCAGCAACTGTGTGCTGGCGCTCGGCTCGTAGGACTCGAAGTCGTCCACGTGCCCGAGCCCGGACAAGATGACCTGATGCCCGTTGGAAAGGTGCGGCAACAGCTCCTTCGTGGCGTTCTGGGCCGGTGTCTCGAAGTCGAGCGTCCCGCCGATGAGCAGCGTCGGGACGCTCGAGTTCTGCACGCTGGTGTACTGGTTCTCGCCCGGGTTGGCCGGCCAGGCGTGCACAAGGCCTCCTGCCCCCCACAAGAAGTCCCCGAGGGGATTGCCGATGATCGAGCCACGGTTCGCGCCGGAGCTGAAGTAGCGCTCGACGGGCTGCGCGTCGGCCATCCCGATGCTGGCAAACTCGCCCCAGGTGAACGACGTGGGGAGGGTGAGATTCGCCATCGTCGATAGCAGCCACAGGCCGCTTGAATCGCCCTGCGCGGCGGAGATCCACGAGTCGAGGGTCATCGGCCCGGACAGTGGCGAATCCACCGAGGTCGCCTCGGTGAGCCCGAGGAACGTCCCGACCAGGGCGTTGCCCGGCTTGATCGGCAGGGAGTACCAACTGCTCGGCATGTGCGCCGCCGTGTGCTGCATGCTCGCGGCGAGGTTTTTGGTGCGGGCGCGGCAGGCAGGCTGCTTCGCGCACAGCGCCGAGTAACGCTCGATCCCCTGATCGATCTCGGCTCCGCTGTAAATGAAGTTCCCGGGCGGGTTGACCCCGACCATCACCGAGCGGTCGACACTGTTCGGGTACCGCCACTGGTAGATCATCGCCAGACGGGTCCCGGCGCTCTCGCTGAGCAAGTCGATGCGCTGGTAGCCGAGCGCGACGCGAGCGGCTTCGATGTCGTCGGCCTGCTCCGCCAACGTGTAGCCGGCGAGGTCGACGCCGCTTCGCTCAAGCCGCTTCGCGCACGAGGCGAAGGCACCTGAGTACGCAGTCAGCGACGCTTTGGTGAGGTAGTTTGAGTTCTCGAGCGCCGCCGTCACCTCGGGACAGTTCAGCACCGAAGAACCGTCGACGCCGCGGTAGCCGACCATCACGACATCGTGCTGAGCGGCCAGGCGGTTCGCCTGGGGGAACGTCATGTTGGTCTCGCCCGGGCCGCCGCTGAGATGGAAGATTGGTGCCAACGGGTGAGATGAGCGAGCCAGGATCCGGGTTACCGGAAGCGCGATCAGGCGCGACCGGGGGTCGGCCCGGTTCTCCCGCACGACCAACGTGCCGCAGGATGCGCGTATCGCACCCTTCTCGGCCGCATAAGTGCACGGGTGCATGGTCAGCTGGCCGGCGTGCGCCCCCTGCGGGACCGAGACCGCGGCGTCGCCGGGTGCGAACCCGATGTACGTCAGACCGAACAACATCACCCCGATGACCACCAGGGCAACGATCCGGGCCCAGGTGAATGCCCGTGGTCTTTGCGGCGGCGGTCTTGGTTGGTCGACTGCCACGGTCTTGCCGTCGCGCTTGGTCGGATTGATTTCCTGGATCATCGTTCTTCCTTTCGTCGACCCTCGTTGTGCCATATGTCGAACCTAAGGTGCGATGGCGAGATCGGCATCGTCGGGAGGCTGTGTTGGCGCTCCTACCATCTGACGATTGCGACTCCTACGTAGGTAGGAGGCGGGAACGGAGGGAGGGGAGTACGTTCAGCGGGTGAGCCGAATCGAACATCTCGTCCGCACGTACTGGTTCGACCTGCTGATCGCGCTGGTGGCAATCGTGGCGATGCTCGACGTAGTGCTCGGACGCGGTTCGTCCGGAGCTCCGACAACGACGCTGTGGTTCTGCCTTCCCGCGCTCGCGATCCTGGTGCTTCCCCTGTTCGCGCGGCGACGATTTCCGTTTGCCGGACCGGCGGGGTACTGGCTTTTGGCCGCGGGAATCTCTTTCGTCGACCCGCTGTTGATCCCGTATCCCAACTCCCTCTTCCTGATCGGGCTGGTGGCTGCATTCCTGCTCGGGAACCTTCGGGACCTCCGACGGGCCGGCCTCGGACTGGCGATCGTGGTCGGCGCTTCGGCGACCCTCGTCTACAACATCCCCGGAGTCTCGGTCGACCAGATCGTCTTCATTCCCGTCGACTTCGCCGTCGCCTGGATTGCAGGCCTTGCCGTCCGCGCCCGGGTCGAGCAGGCCGAGGTGGCGGAGTCACATGCGACCCAGGCCGAGCAGGAGCGGGATGCAGCTGCGCGCGTCGCCGTGGCCGAGGAGCGGGCGCGGATCGCGCGCGAGCTGCATGACATCGTCGCGCACGCCGTCAGCGTGATGGTGCTGCAAGTCGGCGCTGTCAGGCACAGGCTCCCCGACACGATGGCCGAGGATCGCGCTGCCCTCAGGAGTGTCGAGCAGGCCGGACGCGGCGCACTGGCGGAGATGCGCCGTCTGCTCAGTGTGATGCGCCGTGACGGCGACGGCGTCGAGCTCGCACCTCAGCCCGGCCTTGACGGCCTCGACTCGTTGATCAAGGAGATCGGCCGCGCCGGGCTCCCCGTCGAGCTGCACCTCGACGGGGAGCGTTTTCCACTCCCGCCAGGGATTGACCTCTCTGCGTATCGGATCGTTCAGGAGGGTCTCACCAACGCGCTCAAACACGCTCGCGCCAGCCATGCGGAGGTCACCGTCCGGTATAGGCCCGACGAGGTAGGGATCGAGGTGCGCGACGATGGCACCGGCGCGACGCCGAGCGACGGCTACGGCCACGGACTGATCGGCATCCGCGAACGCGTCAGACTCTACGGCGGCGAGATGACCGCAGGCACGACAAACGGCGGCGGCTTCACGCTCAGCACCCGCCTCCCACTCGCCTCAGACCGGCCATGACGATCCGAGTCCTCATCGCCGACGACCAGTCCATGGTCCGCGCCGGCTTCCGAATGTTGCTCTCCGGCGAACAAGACATGGAAGTCGTCGCCGAAGCAAGCAACGGACTCGAAGCGGTGGCCATGGCCGCGCGATTTGACCCGACCGTGATCCTGATGGACATCCGCATGCCAGAGCTCGACGGGCTCCAGGCCACCCGCCGGATCCTCGCCGCCGACAACACGGCGCGGATCCTGATCCTCACCACCTTCGGACTCGAAGAATACGTCTACGAAGCCCTAAGCGCCGGCGCGAGCGGATTCGTGCTCAAAGACGATCCCCCCGAACAGCTGATCGAGGCGGTCCGCACCGTCGCCGCTGGAGACGCGCTCCTCTCACCCGCAATCACCAAACAAGTGATCAAGAAATTCACAAGCATCCCTCGCCACGAGCCGCCGAAAGAACTTGACGGGCTCACCTCACGCGAGCAAGACATCCTCCGGCTCATTGCCCAGGGCCTATCGAACGCAGAGATCGGCGCGGAGCTCTACATCAGCGAGACGACCGTCAAGACCCACGTCACGCACGTCCTCCAGAAACTCGGCCTCCGCGACCGCGTCCAAGTCGTCGTGCTCGCATACCAGACCGGGTTCGTAACGTGAGCCATGCCCACCTAAGCCTCACAGGGAGCCGCAAGTGCGAATGCCGCCGTTCCGTCGATCCCGCGCCGCAAGACCATCTCTGAGTCGCCTCCGCGCGTCTCCGGAGGGGCCGTTGTGAACGCGGAAAACCGCAAAGTGGGGATTCGGGTGGATGCGCAAGCGGCTCCGCCGGATGCGGGATGCGTCCCCGGGCCGGCAATGAGCCTTGGTCCCATACCTTGACCTTCGACCAGTTGAGTCCATCTAGTGACCTGAGTCAGAGATCCGCTGGCAGTACCCAGCCAGGGTGTCGAGGATCTCATCGGCGCTCTTGTGCCAGACGAAGGGCTTGGGTTCCTCGTTCCAGTCGATCGATCCAGGTGCTGATCGCGGCGTCGAGCTCCTTGGTCGATCGATGGGTGCCACGCCGGAGCCACTTGTTGGTCAGTTCGGCGAACCAGCGCTCGACGAGGTTCATCCAGGAGCTGTAGGTGGGCGTGAAGTGAAGGTGGAAGCGGGGGTGGCGGAGGAGCCAGCGGTGGATCTCGGGCGTCTTGTGGGTCGAGACGTTGTCGACGACGAGGTGAACGTCGAGGTCCTCGGGCACGCTCCGGTTGATGAGGTTCAAGAAGCGACGGAACTCCTCGGCCCGGTGGCGTTCGGTCATGTCGGCGATCACGTGCCCGGAGGCCACGTCGAGGGCGGCGTAGAGGTTGGTCGTGCCGTGGCGGACGTAGTCGTGGGTGCGCCGCTCGGGGAGCCCGGGCGCAGCGGCAGCATCGGCGCCGTCCGATCGAGTGCCTGGATCTGGGACTTCTCATCGACGCAGAGCACGAGCGCCGCTTCGGGCGGGTTGAGGTAGAGCCCCACGATATCCCGCACCTTCTCGACGAACAGCGGGTCGGGGGAGAGCTTGAAGGACTCGACCAGGTGCGGCTTGAGGCCGAAGGCCCGCCAGATGCGAGACTCACCGCCGACTGGCTCATGCCGGTGGCCTTAGCCATCGAGCGCGTCGACCAGTGGGTGGCGTCGCCCGGCGTCTCTTCGAGGGTCTTCACGATAAGCGCCTCGACGTCGTCGTCGGAGATCGTGCGTGGCGTGCCTGGACGGGGCTCGTCGTGGAACCCATCGAGTCGCTCGCTCCACAAAGCGCGAGCGCCACTTGCGCGTCGTGCTGTGAGCGATCCCGAGCTCTTGTGCCACAACGGTGTTGCCCACCTAAGCCTCACAGGGAGCCGCAAGTGCGAATGCCGCCATTCCGTCGATCCCGCGCGCAAGACCATCTCTGAGTCGCCTCCGCGCGTCTCCGGAGGGACCGTTGTGAACGCGGAAAACCGCAAAGTGGGGATTCGGGTGGATGCGCAAGCGGCTCCGCCGGATGCGGGATGCGTCCCCGGGCCGGCAATGAGCCTTGGTCCCATACCTTGACCTTCGACCAGTTGAGTCCATCTAGGCGGAGATGCCGAGGCCGCCTGCCGCAACTGGCGGATGAAACGAATCGCCTCGATGGAGACTGTCCCGGTTCGCCGGCCCGGTGTGCACGTTTCGTCGTTTCCAGAGTGCCCTGATCGGCCGGGTAAATGCCACCCTCCTGGGGCCGGGCTTCCCCTAGGTGCTAACTGTCGCGAGCACTCCGTCGCTTCGTCCTGGCCCCCGTTGACAGTTGCCCTCTTTCGATATAGAAAGATACATGAACGAAACGCTGCATGAGGCCCTCGGAGCTGGGCCCCCGGCAGGCGTGGAGCAGGTGACTCTGTTTGTTCCGAGCGTCGATCGTCACGGAGAACCGATCGATCAGGCTTACTGGACTGAACAGGCACTCGCGACCTTCGGGAACCTGTTCCGAGGGGCAACGGCCTTCCCACCCGGGCGGGGGGTCTGGCGCGATGATCAGCGTGGCGGCGAGCTGGTGTACGACGACACCCAGATGGTGACGTCGTACGTGACCGGTGAGGCTCTTGGCGACCACGAGGTTCTGAAACGCCTGCGGGCGTTCTTGTGTCGAATGGGACGAGAGGCAGATCAAGGTGAGGTCGGCATCGTCATCGACGGCACCTATTTCGGGATCATCGACTACGACGACGAAGGTGACGCATGAAGAAGGAAGACAAATCGAGGATCGCTGAAGCCCTTGGCGCATCGCGAGTCGTCGAAGTTGGACCCAAGACGATTGGGGGTCCCCTCGATCTGCTCGCACTGCGTGAGGAGTTCAACCAGCGTCTACGTTCGAGCGGTGGGCGGCCTACGGATCCCGCTTGGACGGTCACCCGACTCGTGCCATTCAAGGAGGACAACTGGACACGACTCCAGGACCTTGCCAGCGAGATCGGCGTGTCCGGCCGTCGCGTAGGTCCGGCACAGGTGGCAGCGCTACTTATCGAGAGCAGCCTCGAGGAGCTGGAGGAGGGGCAGTGGCAAGAAGCACTTGAGGCTTCACGCTCTGCCCCTCTGCGCTCTCAGCCTGAAGCCGCCGAAGCAGCACAGGTCACTTATAACCAGTTCGATGACTGGGTCCAGCGCGGGTGGATCGTTCCCGCTGGACGTCGAGGACACGAGCGCTCATACGGCGCGGATGAGATTGTTCGAGCCCATTGGCTTCATTCGATTTACCCGATGACAACGGACATCGAGGCGATAGCCACCGAGGTACGAAGTTGTGATCTATCGGCTCGGTACCTCGTGGTCACCGATGCGGAGAACGTCTCGACGGTCCCTACCCGGTCTCATCTCTATCGGCTCCTCGAAGCACCCGGTAGTCATCTCGTGATCGACCAACTCCCCGAACGTCGCAAGCTGCTCGGTTTGCCGCCATTCCCGGGTGATCCCAATGAAGAACTCCGGGTTCGACGGGCTGTTTGAGGTCCCCGTTGGGGCCGGGCGGGAGCCGTTTGAGGAGCCCGATCTCCGCGGGCGCGCGAACTTCCAGTCGCGTGCACCTCGGTCAGGAGCCGACTTCAAGGCCATGGCGATAGCCCGGCTGAAAGAGGCCGGGGCCATAATCGAAAAGGTCAATTTCCGGATCGAGGGGTTTCCTGTCGATGCCCAAGTATCCGGAAGCAACGGTCGGCCGTTTCTCGTCCTGGCTCGGGGAACACCCGACGAACAGGATCGGGGTGCACTTCGTCGCACGGACACGGTCGAGAAGGCTGGCTTCATGGCGATGCAGCTTGCTCGACGCCAAGCTCTTCCGATCATTCTCATCACGTCGGATCTTCCGAAACGGTCAACAAGAGCGGGCCACTACCTTGCGGCGCTCTCTGACGATCTCTGGGACGTGGTGTCCTATCGTGCCGACCTCAAAGGATTCCAACGATTGCGGGTTCACTTCACGGCGCCGATCGAGAAAGTGCCGCCGGCCGCCCCCTGGAGGGCTCCCGAAAAGTTCAGTTCACCAATGTTGTTGAACGAAATAAGCGACGTCGACGCCCGCACGCACTCCAGCCCACATCGCCCGATCCTCGGCGACTTCGGCTACGAGTAGTCACTGACCGAGCCACAGCTGGAGGAGCTCGGTCACATGAGAGTGGCGTCGATCGAGGCAGGCAAGGCCGGTTCGGCAATCGCGAACGCGGCCTCGGCTCGTCCCAAATTCATCGGTTCCTGGAGTGAGGTTCCCCAGAATTAGTGGACACCTGACAAGCTGACCTTTGGTCGGCTGGAAGGATGTCCGATATGGGAGTCACGAGGCGTAGGTTCACGCTGGAGTTCAAGACAGAGGCCGCGCACCGTGTGATCGATACCGGCAGATCGATTGCCGAGGTGTCCGCCGAGCTGTCGGTGGCGGACAGCTCGTTGGCCAGATGGGTGCGCGATGAGCGCCGCCGGCTGGACACGGTGGCTGGATCGACCGATGAACCGTTGACGCGCGGCGGAGCGGACCGAGCTGTTGCGCTTGCGCCGCCAGGTCGCCGAGCAGGACAAGGACCTGGCCTTCTTGGGAAAAGCTGCCGCGTACTTCGCTTCGAATCCACCAAAGCAGAAAGATTTGCGTTGATGGCCGCCGAGTGCGCGAACTTCGAGATCACCCGCATGGCCCGCCTCTTGGAGGTCTCGACGGCCGGCTACTACCGCTGGAGAGCGGCCCAGGACCGCCCCCCGTTGCCGAGCGAGGTCCGTCGGGCCGATCTCGACGCCAAGATCATCAGCTTCCACAAGAGCTCGAACGGCACCTACGGCGCTCCTCGGATCACCCTCGACCTGCACGAGGCCGGGGAGAGGGTGAGCCACAACACCGTGGCGGCCCGCATGGCCAGCCTCGGGATCGTCGGGGTGAGCCCACGCCTGTTCAAGGTCACCACCAGCCCCGATCCAGCCGCCACCTTCCCCGCGGACCTGGTGAACCGCGAGTTCCATCCCGAGGGGATCGACGAGCTGTGGACCTCAGACATCACCTACCTCACAGTCGGCGAGGGCGAGGCCTACATGTGCGCCATCCGCGACGAGGGATCGTCTCGGGTGCTCGGGTTCTCGGTCGCCGACCACATGCGGACCGAGATCGTCCTCGAGGCGCTTCGAGCAATCGGCGGGGACCCGTTTCGGGCAGGTCGACGGGACGGTGTTCCACACCGACCGGGGCAGCCAGTTCTCAGATCGCAAGGTCGTCGAGTTCTGCGAGTCCGTCGGTCTGGTTCGCTCCATGGGGGCGACGGGCAGCTGCTACGACCATGCCAGCGCCGAGAGCTTCTGGTCGATCTTCAAGCACGAGTACTTCTACCGGCACACCTTCGCCACCCTCGACGAACTCCGAGCCGGCGATCGCCCGCTACATCAACTTCTACAACCACCAACGTCGCTGCGCCAAGGCCGACAACCTCAGCCCCATCCGCTACGAGTTAACGTTGGCCCACAAGCAACAAGCCGCTTAAAACCGTGTCCACAATTTCTGGGCAACCTCAGAGAACCAGACTGTCTCGATAAAGACACGTAAAGACACGTCGGAGAATGTGATCTTCTGGGGGATCCCACTTTGGCCCTCTGACCTGGGCTTTTGGTGGAGGTGAAGGGACTCGAACCCTCGGCCTCTACATTGCGAACGTAGCGCTCTACCAGCTGAGCTACACCCCCGCGCCGCCCAGGATAGTCGGGCGCCCCGTCGGGTCCCGGAGCGGTCCGCGACACCGCCGGGACGTGCTCAGCGGGCGACGGCTCTCGGCTCCTCGAAGTCGTCGTCGTCCCAGGCACCCGGGTACCCCGCGGTGGCAGGGTCGAGCGCACCGATGCCTCCGTTCGGCCCCCACCCGGACTCGACGCGAGCCCGGCGGCGGCGCTGTTCGGCTTCGATCTCCTTGGCGTAGGCGATCAGCCCGACCAGACCAAGGGCCGCCACCCCCGCCAGGCCGGTGAAGACCCAGGCGAGATGCATTCCCGGGAAGACGCCGATGAGCCCGGTCGAGATCGCTACCCCGCACAGACAGCGCAGGAGCATGGTGGAGCGTCGCCGGGCCTGCTCACGTCGGATGACGCGCAGATCGACCTTTACCTCGGGCAGGCACACCGGCTCGGGCGGGTCGAGCACGCCAACCCGCTCGTAGTGGCAGCCGTCGCTGTCGTCCACGTCGGCCGCCGCCGCATCGGCCGTGGGCCGCAACAAGACGAGTTTCGGACGTGAAGTGTCGACCGTCGGCGCTGACATCCTCGGCTGGCGAGCCGTTGGGCACCGCCGTGTGGAGACGGTAGGCCGGGGCGACAGTCTTCGGTGCTGCATGCTCGAGAAGCTGCAACTGATGGTGGAAGTGGTCGATGGAGCCGACGCCCTGGCGCTCCCCGAAACGCCGCCAAGCGCTCGGGGCCAGGACCGCCACCCAAAGTAGTACTACGAGGACCAGCAGGATCACAATCGTCACTCCCCGACGACCTACCTTCGCTCTGCGCGAAAAGCCTAATGAACGGCCCTTTACGAGTGGTGGATGGTGGGGAAATGCACAGCGCCGACCTCGTCGGCACTTCTCCGCTGACGTCGTTTGTACTCTCGCTCATTCGGCGAAGCAAGGCCCTCTCTTCCACCCAGCTCATGCGTGTCGCGCCTGTGTCAGGCGGCGCGGCTCCACCATCGCCCGGCGGTGCACCCGACAGTGACGGGCACGCCGAAGCAGGCGGACACCCGCGCCGATGTCATGACGCGGTCCAACGGACCGGCAGCGGTCAGCATGCCGCGGCGCACGAGGCCGCGCATGGGTGAACCCGGGGGGAATCTCTTCGCAGTGGTGCGTGACAAGCACGACCGGTGGGCCTCCGAGGTCGTCGGCGAGGGCAGCGAGCTGAACCAGCAGGCGTTCCCGAGCGCCCAGGTCCAGCCCGGCGAAGGGCTCGTCGAGCAGGACGAGCTCGGGATCGCTCATGAGTGCCCGTGCCAGGAGGACCTGCTGGCGCTCACCCTCCGAGATCACCCCGAAGGACCGGTCCCCGATGTCCCCCACGCCGGCTCGGCCCAACAGATCGTCAGCCCTCTCCCAGTCTTCGGGGGTGTACCGGTTCCACCAGGTCTCCAGCGCGCCGTGACGGCCACTGACGACGACATCGCGTGCGGCCAGGTCCGCTCGAAGCTGCCGCGTCACGGCTCCGCTGACCAGCGCAACGCGTGGACGCAGCGCTCGAACGTCCACCTCGCCGAGCCGGGCGCCCAGGACCTCGACCGTCCCCGCCGTGGGCCACAACCGGGCCGCGGCAACCTGCAGCAACGTGGTCTTGCCGGAACCATTCGGGCCCAAGACGACCCAGCGCTCGGCGGGGTCGACACGCCAGTCGATCCCAGCCAGAACCGGCACGCCCTCTCGTCGCACCGTGACGCCCCTCAGCTCGATGGCCGGTATCGGGCGCCGATCCGCTGTCACATCCCGGCGCGGTCGCGGATGGCGATGCGTCGGGTGATGCGCCCGATGAGGCCCGAGCAGCAATGGGTCCACGTTCGCTCCCCGGCGAGCCACAGCCAGATCTCGCGCCGGTAGCCCAGGACGATCCTCCGGAGATCCTCCTCGTCGAGGCCGGCCGCGGCCAGGCTCCGCCAGCGGGCCCAGAGCCAGGGCACGAGCCCGTCGTCTTTGATCAACACGCGCTCCAGATCCTCGCCGTCGCGCAGGGCGGCCAGCCAGCCCTCGGCACGCGCCGTGGGCTCGTCGGGCACATGCAGCACAGGCGCGGTGGCCACGGTCAATGGCGGATGAAGACGGGCTGGCGGTCGCTCCCGTCGTAGGTACGCACGTGCTCCTCGAACTCGATGAACAACGGGGCATCTGGGTCGAGCTTGCGCTGCAGCGAGCGGTTGGCGATCTTCTTGTCGAGGGCGTCGAGCCGTAGCAGGGCGGCCGGGTCGTCCAGGCCCCGCACATCGAGCCTCGACCGTCCGGCCTGGAAAGCCAGGCGGCCCCGTTCCGTCCGGATGATCACGCTGGTCCAGCCGTTCATGGAGCCGACGCTGCCGACAGAGATGTCGGCCGATCGGCCCAGGAAGTCGGCGCACTCGTCGCAACCCTTCAACGCGGCACCGTGAAAGTCCTTGACGGGCTCGTCCACCGCAAGCTCCCCATCGCGGTACTCGACGATCATGCGGCCCCGGATCACGTCCATCTTCGAGACGCGATCCAAATCGACGCCCCGCTTGTCGCGCAGCTCCTTCAACGTGAGCGCCTCGTAGTCGAAGTTCTTCGTGCACATCAGGGCGATGGTCAGCACGACCGCGTCCACCCGGTGCACACCGGTAGGCCAGCGACGAGCCTGCATGGCCCGGAGCCCCTGTACCTCGCAGGGTGTCCCCACGACCGCGATGCGGGGCTTGGGAGGTAGCGCGTAACCCGACAGGTCGAGTTCGGCCAACGCCATCGTCTGGTTGTAGAAGCTCCCCGCGGCGGCCCGGATCTCGTCTGCCGACGTGGCGACTGTGGCAATGCCCTTCCACTGCTCGTCCGGGTCCGAGCTCGGTTTCGACACGAGGGCGCCGTCGATCTCTCCGGCCGCCAGGAGCCCGATCAGGAGCACGCTGACCGCACCTCCGTCCTGCGCGTCGTCCAGCTGCGCGGCGGAGCGGACGGCATAGGTGTCCACGACCGCACCCAGCCCGTCGGCCGGTGGTCCGCCGGTGATCTTCCAGTACGTGTCCGAGGAGTCGGAGCGGACCTGTGCCGGTTGCACCTCGGCTTCCTCGCCGGTGCCGACCGTCGACGGTGGCCACAGCGCTTCGTAGCGGAGACCGCCGCGAGGACAGAAGTCCCAGCAGAGCGAGCAGCCGGTGCACATCTTGACCAGCTCCGGCAGATTCGTGTCCTCGTCGACGCCGATGGAGTTCGAAGGGCAGACGGCGACACACGTGCCGCACTGGATACAACGCTCGGCGTGGATCACGCCTGCCTCGAGCTCCCAGAACCACACCTTGCCGGGAGGCTCGGCGATCCCGTTCATCTGCTCCCTGATGCGGTAGCGCTTCACGCCGTCACCGCCCCAGCCGTGCCGGCCAGCATTGATCGGAGCTCGTCGGGATTGCTGCGACGGGCCCACAGGTGGAACGGCTCGCCCGGGCGGTGTTCGTCCCTATACCGCGTAGCGATCCGCAGCAGGGCGTCGGGGACACGGTCGACCGGCACGGCTCCCGCGAGCCAGTCGATGAACGCTGCATCGGGACCCAGCGAGCCACCGAGGCCGATGTCCACGGCCTCCTCGATGTGCTCGTCGACGTGGGCGATGTCGCCACGGAAGCCGATATCGGCGATCTGCGGCTGCGCGCACGACGCGGAGCACCCCGAGAAGTGCATGCGTATGACTCCTGCGTCGCCTGCTGTGCCGTCCGAAGAGAGCTGCGCGTCGAGACCACGCGCCCACTTGATCGCCCGCTCCTTGGTCTCGACCACCGCGAACCGGCAGAACTCCGAGCCGGTGCAGGCGACCACTCCCCGCTCGAACGGCCCGGGGAACGGCGAGTACGTCTGCATCAGCGGCTCCGCCAACAGGTCGTCCAGCCGGTCCTCGGCTACGCCCGAGACGATGAAGTTCTGGTCGGTGCCGATGCGCACGCCGCCGTCGCCGTACGTCTCGGCCAGCCGGGCCAGCTCCACCAGTTCCAAGCCGTGCATCCGACCAACCGGGACGGAGCAGCCGACGTAGAACAGTCCGGGTTGCTTCTGCGGGTGGACGCCGACGTGGTCGCCCCGGAACGCGGTCGTCAGCTCCCGCCCGGCGTGCTCGAGCACGAAGTTCGTTCGCTCGTCCAGCGCGGCCCGGAAGCCCTCTGGACCGAGCTCCTGGGCCAGATAGCGCATCCGCGCCAGCCCCCGGTTCTCCCGGTTGCCCAGTTCGCCGAACAGCTGGGCCACGCCGCGGCACAGTTCGACCGCCTGGTCGGGCCGGATGAACACGTCGATGTCGGACGCCATGCGCTCACCGTCGGAGAGTCCCCCGCCGATCAGCACGTTGAAGCCCACGGACCCGTCCGCCAGATCGGCCGGCCACAAGCCGATGTCATTGATCTCGACCCGCGCGCAGTCCTCCGTGCAGCCGGTGACGGCGATCTTGAACTTGCGCGGCAGGTTCGCGTACTCCCGGTTGCCCGTGAAGAAAGCGGAGAGGGCCTGCGCCACCGGAAGGGCGTCGACGACCTCGGACCGGTCGATACCTGAGACGGGGCAGGAGCACACATTGCGGGCCGAGTCGCCGCAGGCTTGCACCGTGGTCAGCCCGACGTCCCAGAACCGCTGCCAGATGCGCGGCACGTCCGCAATGCGTATCCAGTGCAACTGGATGTCCTGACGCGTCGTGAGGTCGGCGTAACGGTTGCCGAAGACCGGGCTCTCGTCGGGTCCCTCGGCGAATGCGTCGGCTGCCACGCCGATCTCCCGGACCTGGGGTGCGGTCATCACACCGCCGGGGACCTTGATCCGCATCATGAAGGCGTCGCCGCCCTGGCGTTGCGGGTACATCCCTACCCACTTCAGGCGCTCGACCTCACCGGGCACCCTGGCGATGGACTCGGGCCCCTGTTTGGAGTAGGTGTCGATCACCGCCTGCGCCACCTCGAAGGGGTGTCGCGCCAGCTTCAGCTGCTCGGTGGGGTTGAGCTCGCCGATGTTGCGGTAGGGCCGGATGAATTTGAGCCCGCGGTCGCGCCGACCCCGAAACTCCATCCCGTAGGGATTGTCGAGGTCTCGTGGCACTAGACGTGCAAGCCGCACTCGGACTTGTCGAGTCCCGACCAGCGGCCGGCGCGTGGGTCCTCCCCTTCGGCCACCGGACGAGTCGTCGGGGCGCACCCGATGGAGCGGTAGCCACGCGGCACGAGCGGGTGCAACGGCAGCCCGTGGTCGGCGAGATACGACGCGATGTCGAGATCCGTCCAGGTTGCGAGCGGGTTCACCTTGACCAGTCCGAAGGAGGAGTCCCAGCTCACGACGGGCGTATCGGCACGGGTTGGGCCGTCGGAACGCTTCAGTGAGGTGAGCCAGGCACGCTTCCCCTCCAGGGCCCGCCGCAGGGGCTCCACCTTGCGGAACTGGCAGCACTGCTCGGAACCGCAAGGGTGTGCGGCGGCCTCGGGGCCCGGCTTGGTCACCGTGAGGTTCAGCTCGTAGAGCACCCGGATGTCCTCGACGAAGCGCAGGGTCTCGGGGAAATGCGCCTCGGTGTCCAAGAACACGACCTCGATGGAGGGTGCGATCTTGGAGACCAGGTCGATGAGCACGATGTCTTCGAACGACGCCGCGAGTACGAGAGACTCCCCAAAGGTGTCGACGGCCCAGCGGATCGCAGCGCTGGCCGGAGCGGACTCGAAACCATCACTGATGACGGCCAGATCTTCAGCGCCCATAGGCTGACTGCTCACGTAGGTCTCGGTCACCGATCCTCACCCTTTCCTCGGCGATCGACCCCGCGGGGCCCGCCACCGGCGCTTGACGCCCGTCCGAATGCAGGCTCTAGTATACATGACCAAAATGGTCATGATTCGAAGAGGTCCCATGGACACCGCTGCCGCACTTCGTTCCCCACAGAACCACCCGATCTCCGGTCCCGGTGCGGGCCGTGCCGGCGCTTCGGTGACGGCCCTGGTCAGGCCCGTCGAACATCCGTTGGGCCATCTCGATCTCCTGGAGTCCCTCGCCATCTTCATCATCCGTGAGGTGGCGGCGGAGTCGGAGCGCCCGGTCCTTCTCTTCAGCGGAGGGAAGGATTCGGCCGTCCTGCTGCACCTCGCCTCCAAGGCGTTCAAGCCCGGTCGGATCCCCTTCCCCGTGCTCCACGTCGACACTGGCCACAACTTCTCCGAGGTCCTCGCCTATCGCGACGCCCAAGTCGAGGCCGAGGGCGCACGGCTCCTCGTGGCCAGGGTGCAGGACTCCATCGACCAGGGCCGTGTGGCTGACCCCGGGCCGGTGGCCTCGCGCAACCGTCTGCAGACGACGACCCTCCTCGACGCCATCAACGCCAACGGGTTCGACGCCGCCTTCGGCGGGGCGAGACGCGACGAGGACAAGGCCCGGGCCAAGGAACGCGTGCTCTCGTTCCGCGACTCCTTCGGGCAGTGGGACCCCAAGCGCCAACGTCCCGAGCTGTGGCAGCTGTACCAGGGCAGCGTGCGCCCCGGCGAGCACCTGCGCGCGTTCCCGCTGTCGGACTGGACCGAGCTCGACATCTGGCAGTACATCCGCCGTGAGCGGATCGAGCTTCCCTCCATCTACTACGCGCACGAGCGGGAGGTCATCGAGCGCGATGGCATGCTGCTGGCGCTGAGCGAGTGGGTCACTGCGCAGGCCGGGGAGCAGGTCCGCAAGGAGACAGTACGGTTCCGAACGGTCGGCGACGCCACGTGCACCGGTGCGGTGCGCTCCGACGCCGACACGGTGGAGGAGATCATCCGGGAGGTGTCCGCCTCGCGGATCTCCGAAAGGGGTGCCACGCGGGCCGACGACCGCTTCTCGGAGACGGCCATGGAAGACCGCAAGCGCGAGGGGTACTTCTAGACCCATGACGATGTTGCCCGGCTCGCCGCCGGCCGGCGGCTCCGAGCTCGGGGCGGACACCATGGACCTGTTGCGGTTCGCCACGATCGGATCGGTCGACGACGGTAAGAGCACCCTGATCGGCCGCCTGCTCTTCGACACCCGCCAGCTCTTCGACGACCAGGTCACTGCCATAGAGACGGCGTCGGAACGGCGCGGGTTGGGCGAAGTCGATCTCTCGTTCGTCACCGACGGTCTGCGCGCCGAGAGGGAGCAGGGCATCACGATCGATGTGGCGTACAGATACGCCGCGACACCCCATCGGAAGTTCGTCATCGCCGACTGCCCGGGGCACATCCAGTACACGCGCAACATGGCGACCGGAGCGTCGACAGCGGACCTCGCGCTGGTACTGGTCGACGCGACATCCGGATTGCGTGAGCAGTCCCGGCGCCACATCTGCATCGCCGCGCTCCTGGGCGTGGACCAGCTCGTCGTCTGCGCCAACAAGATGGACCTCGTCGGGTGGGACCGCTCGGCGTACCAGCGCATCGCCGACGAGATGGAGGCGCTGGCGCACAGGCTCGGGATCTCCTCGTGCTCGGTGATCCCGATCTCCGCACTGCACGGCGACAACGTGGTGGGCCGCTCGGAGGCCGCGCCGTGGTACGACGGCCCGACGGTGCTCGACGCCCTCGAGTCCGCCCAGGCCGGCGGGTGGGCTGCCCAGCACGGCACCGGACGCGGCAGCGGGGCGCGCCTGCCCGTGCAATGGGTGCTCCGGCAGCCCGGCGGCGGCCGCAGTTACGCCGGCATGGTGAACGGCGGCCCGTTCCGCGTCGGCGACCCCGTCGTGGTGCTGCCTCAGGGTGCCCACACGACCGTGCGGTCCATTGAAACCGCAGACGGACCACTGCAACGCGCCGAGGTCGGCTTGTCCGTGTCGCTGCGTCTGGCCGACCACCTCGACGTGTCCCGGGGCGATTTGATCGCCGCCGCCGAAGAGCCCCCCGAGGTGACCGACACATTTGAGGCGACGGTGTGCTGGTTCCAGGACCGCCCGCTCACCGCAGGCGACCGCCTCCGGATCAAGCACACCACGCGGGTGACGCCCGTCGTGGTCGAGGGGGTCACGGGTGCCTTCGACGTCAACGAGCTCCGGATCACCGAGGCGAACGAACTCAACGAGAACGACATCGGCCTCGTGAAGTTGCGCACTGCTACGCCATTGGCTGTCGACCCGTACCAGACCGATCGGATCACGGGAAGCTTCGTGCTGATCGACGAGCTCACCTTCGCCACCATCGCGGCGGGCATGGTCGGGCCTCCCCGCCTCCATGACTGAAGGAACCACGGACCGTGCGTCCTTCTACCCCGTGTCATTGGATGTGACGAATCGCCGATGCCTCGTCGTCGGCGCGGGCCCGGTGGCGGCGCGCAAGGCCCGTGCGTTGGTCGAATGCGGGGCAGTCGTCACGGTGATCGCGCCGTCGCTGAGCAAGGACATGGAGGCCCTGGAACCGTTGCTGCACGCCCTCGAGCGTCGGCCCTACCGCACGGGTGACGCCTCCGCGTTCCGGCTCGTCGTGACGGCGACCGGCAGACCCGAGGTCGATGGCGCCGTGTATGCCGACGCCGAGGCGGCCGGCGTCTGGGTGAACAGTGCCGACGACCCTGCCCATTGCTCCTTCATCCTGCCGGCGGTGCACCGCGAGGGTGCGGTGACCGTGTCGGTCTCCACCGGCGGCCTGAGCCCGGCACTCGCCTCATGGCTCCGTGATGGCATCGCCGACCAATGGGACGGGGAGATCGGGACTTTGGCACTGCTGCTGGGGGAGGCCCGTGACCGGCTCCGCGGCGCCGGGGTGCCGACCGAATCGGTGAAATGGGCCCACCTCCTCGACGGCCCATTGCCGGCGCTCGTCCAAGCCGGGAAGATCGAGGAAGCCCGGGACCTCATTGCCACCGCCACCCGGCGGCAGTAGCGACTGCGACGGTCACTCGACCGAGGCCCACCAATTCCTCACCGAGTTGACACCAGGCTCGACTGAGCGATCCCACGTGCACACCCATGACGGGACCGGCTGCAAACCTTCGTACCCAACGAGGTGTTAACACTTGCAGCGGATGGACTCTCGGCGACGGAAGGTGGTGTTAACACCATCGGATCTCCCGAATTACAGGTCGTCGTTGCGTTGCCTCTGACGGCATCGTGCTGCCGTCTCACCTGGACAACGACCCGAAAATTATGACCTTGGCCACCGGGCGGTAGGGCTTTTGGCCCTTTCGGGCCCGCAAGACCGCGCCCATCCTTGCGCATGCACGACTGCAGCACCTCGCCGTGTGGATGCCAACCCGCAATCTCCTGAGTCACCACAGCGTCCGCTACGACCGGTGCAAAGAGGATCCACGGCTTTCAGACGCAGTGGACGGTTCCGAGGGGGGACACATGGCAAGGTCCGGCGCAGAGGGTTCGGGCACTTCGGACATCGCGAGGAGCGCGAGGCGTACGACACAATCCACTCCCCGCTTGGGAACGCTGCGACGCTATATGGCGACGTCCATGGCGTTTCTGGTGACGCTGGGGACTGCGGTGATCATGACCACTTCTGTGACGCCGTCGGGAGCGAGCACGGTCTTGGCCCCGACCCAGGTGTTCGCCTCGGTGGGTGCCTCGACGGTCAACGTCTACAACCCGGGCACCCCCGCCACGACGGGGGGCTCGGCCGTCGCGCCGAGCTTGGTCACGTCACTCAACGACGGCTCCACGATCCCTCCGACATCCCCGGTTTACCCCGGGTACCCGGCCGCCGACAACACCGCCGGCAGCGCGTTCGACGCCAGCGGGAACTTCTATGTGACCGACGACTACAGCGGGCAGATCAGCGAGTACAACCCCGACGGCAGCCTCAAGGGTGTCTTCGCCTCGGGGCTCCAGAACCCGCTGTCCTTGGTCTTCGACAACTCGGGCAACCTCTACGTCGGCCAGCAGAACACCCCCTACATCGCCGAGTTGAACTCCAGCGGCCAGAACACCGCCAACATCGGACCGGTCACCACCGGCGAGACCGGTGACGACTGGATCGACCTGGCCAGCGACCAGTGCACCTTCTACTACACGACCGAGACGAACCTCATCTATCGCTTCAGCAACTGCGCCGGCAGCGTCGGCCAGCAAGCGAACTTCAACTCGGTTCCATTCCCCGGCGCCCGCGCCTTCCAGGTGCGGATCCTGCCTGGCGGCGGGGCTCTCGTGGCCGACACCAACTCAGTGATGCAGCTCGACTCCACTGGCAGCGTCACCGAGGTCTACCCCTGCAGCGCGTTGGATGAAGCCGCGCTCCAGGTGGCGTATCCGTCGGCCAAGGTGGTTGCTCCCCTTCCGGACTGCGGCGGTCAGCTCTTCAGCCTGGCCATCGACCCGAGCGGCACCTCCTTCTGGGCGGGCGACTCGTACTCGGGCAACATCTGGCAGATCGGCCTGGCCTCGGGTCAGGTCATGAACGAGGTCAACACGGGAGCCGCCTTCCTCTACGGACTGACGGTGGAGAACGGTGCCGAAGCGGCCACCACCCCGACAGTGGTGTCGGCGACGCCCACCATCCTCACCGTCCAGCCGGTCTCGGGCAACTTCTCGACGCCGACCCCCGTCACGGGGACGCTGACCAACTCGACCTCCAACACCCCGATCGCCGGCGAGCCAGTCACTTTCACGCTCAACGGCAATCCGAACGAGTCATGCACCGCAACCACGGACGTCAACGGTGTGGCCACGTGCCCCATCACGGCCACCGAGCCCTCGAGCACCTACACGCTCACTGCCTCCTTCGCCGGGGACACGACCACGTCGACACCGTTGGGCTCGAACACCTCGACCGGTTCCTTCACGGAGAACCCCGACACCAGCTCTTTGACCTACACCGGCCCCACCAGCGCGGTCAACGGCTCGCCGATCACGCTGACGGGCACGCTGACGGACACCACGACGAACACCCCGCTGCCCACCAAGGTCGTCACTCTGACGCTCGGATCGCAGTCCTGCAGCGGAACGACAGATGCCAGCGGCAACGTCAGCTGCACCATCCCCTCTGTGAGCCAGACGGTGAGCTCTGTCCCGATCACAACCAGCTTCACTGGCGACACCTACGACACCCCGGTGACGGTCACGACTCCGGCGACCGTCTCCGAACCAACGTCGCTCACGGTCCACACGGCCACGAGCGACTTCGCCGATCAGACCATGGTGTCGGGCGTGCTCACCGACACCGTGACCAACGCCGCGATCTCGGGTGAGAAAGTGACCTTCACCCTCAACGGCGCCGAGACCTGCTCCGCCACGACCGACAACACGGGCACGGCGACGTGTCCCATCACGCCGGGCGAGCCGGCGGCCACGTACACCCTGAGCGGCAGCTTCGCAGGCGACTCGACACTGCCGCTCCAGCTCATGACGACGAAGGGCTCGGCCAACTTCGTGGTCACCCTCGAGGAGTCGGCGCTGAGCTACACGGGCCCGGCCACGGCACAAAACGGGCAGCCGCTCGTGCTCTCGGGCACCTTGAGCACCGATGACCCGGCGCCGAACACGCCCATCTCGGGACGCGCTGTGACCTTGACGCTCGGAACGGGCGTGACCGCTCAGTCCTGCCCGGCAACGACCACCGCCACGGGCCAAGCCGCCTGCACCATCACGGTGGCCAACCAGTCGCCCGGCCCGATCCCGGTCGCCGTCAGCTTCGCCGGTGATGGGTACTACCGGATGGCCAGTGCGGCCGGAACCGTCAACCTCCCGGAAGGGACGCAATTGACCATCAACCCGACGTCGGGCCCCTACAACGGGTCGACGCCGGTCTCGGGAACCCTGATCAACACGTACACCAACCAGCCCGTTCCGAACGAGCCGGTCACGTTCACGCTCGGGACCCAGACCTGCACGGCCACGACGAACGCGAACGGAGTTGCCTCCTGCCCCCTCACGCCGAACGAGCCGGCGGGGACGTACCCGATTTCAGCGACGTTCCCGGGGGATTCGAGCTCGATGCCGCAGTTGGTCACGAACAGCTCGTCGAGCACATTCACCGTGACTCCGGCCTCGACGACGCTGATCTACACCGGCCCGACCACGGTGACCAACGGACAGCCGACCACGCTCTCCGGCACCTTGACGACGAACGAGCCCTCGTCGGGCACCGACGTCGCCGGAAAGACGGTGACCTTCACCCTGGGCTCGGGCAGCTCGGTGCAGAGCTGCACCGCCACCACCAATGCCAACGGTGCGGCGAGCTGCACCATCGGGTCGGTCAATCAGACTTCGGGCAGCGTTGTGATCTCGTCCAACTTCGGCGGGGACACCTACTACCAGTCCTCCAGCACGCCATCGACGGCCATCGTCCGCACCCCGACCACTTTGACGGTCAACGCGGGGACGAGTGATTTCGCCGACGCGGGCACGGTCTCCGCCACCCTCACCAACTCGGTGACCGGGGCGGGTATCCCCGGCGAGTCGGTGATCCTCACTCTGAACGGAACGCAGTCGTGCACGGCCACGACCGGCTCGAGCGGATTGGCGTCGTGCTCCGTCACCCCGAACGAGCCAGCCGCGACCTACAAGGTGACAGCTACGTTCGCGGGCGACGTGACGAAGGCGCCTCAGCTGCTGGCCAGCGCCGGCGCCAACAACTACGTGGTGACGCTCGAGGAGACGGGCATCACCTACACCGGACCGTCCATCGCCATAGTCGGAGCGTCCTTCACCATGTCGGCCAACTTGACCACCGACGGGAACCCGTTGGGCGGGAGAGCGGTCCTCATGACACTCGGTTCAGGCAGCACCGCTCAGAGTTGCACGGGCACGACCAATGCCGCCGGGAGCGCCAGCTGCACCATTGCCGTCGTCAACCAGACGGCTGGGTCGGTGCCCATCACGGTGGTCTTCGCCGGGGACGCCTACTACCGGCCCGCCAGCGCATCAGGCACCGAGACCACCGCGGCCCCGCCCGATGCCGGGGGGTTCGTCGTTGGTGACGTCTCTGCCGGCACGCCGCCTGCCACGATGCCCGCCTCCCGGTGTCCAACGGCAACCAGGTGAACTTCTGGGGGGCTCAGCTGTGGAAGACGAACCAGTTCAGCGGCGTGAACAACGCGCCGGCGTCCATGAAGGGCTACATCGACAACGCCCCCTCCGACCTGGGCTTCCAGCCGGGTTACGGCTGTGGTGAGACCTGGACGTCGGACCCGGGCAACAGCTCGCATCCACCCGCGACCATTCCGGTCAACATGGTCATTGTCGTGTCGACCCACATCAACCAGTCGGGCTCTACGGAATCTGGCGACATCAAACATGTCGTCGTGGTCTCCGTCGCTCCGGGGTATCGCGGAGACCCGGGTCACGCAGGGTACGGGAAGATCATCGCCTGGCTCTGCTGAGCGGCGATCGATCTGCGCAGCGCGCCGGACCCGACACGTCCGGTGCGCTGCACCGGTCACCGTCGGTGTCGTCTCGCCCGGAGTCCCTGCGGGTTGCTGCCGCTCCCGACAAAACGTGACAACGGCGAACCAAGCGCGACAATGCCAGGCCAATTGTCACGACGCATCTTGGCCAACTAGTCCTTTTGCCCCTTTTGCACATTCCAGCGTGGCCTCATATTCGGAGTTGGGAAGAACGCCCTCTGTGTCGGTGCCTGACGGTCGAACCCACGATCGTCTCGGGCGCGAGCCGCCACATCGAACGAGGGGCGTCCGAGACGAACACGGCATCTGGGAGCCGTGCGATGCGAGGGGGACGTCATGAGACTGTCAGTTGCTCGAGCGCAAGCAGGGGCTGGCCACGAGCCGACTCACGGCGAGCATGGGGCCGGCTCCTTCGGCGCCGCATCACGCCGCATGGCGCTCGCGCTGTCTGTGGTCCTCGTGTTGGGTGCCATCGGGCTGCTCTTCTCGCCGGCCAAGGCCGGAGCGGGCACCGCCGTGTTCGCCCCGACCCAGGTGTTCGCCTCCGTGGGCGGCTCGACGGTCAACGACTACATCCCGGGCACGCCCAATACCACCCCGCCCGTGCCCACAACCTTGGACGCGTCACTCAACGACGGCTCCACGATCCCTCCGACATCCCCGGTTTACCCCGGGTACCCGGCCGCCGACAACACCGCCGGCAGCGCGTTCGACGCCAGCGGGAACTTCTATGTGACCGACGACTACAGCGGGCAGATCAGCGAGTACAACCCCGACGGCAGCCTCAAGGGTGTCTTCGCCTCGGGGCTCCAGAACCCGCTCTCCTTGGTCTTCGACAACTCGGGGAACCTCTACGTCGGCCAGCAGAACACGCCCTACATCGCCGAGTTGAACTCGAGCGGCCAGAGCATCGCCAACATCGGACCTGTCCAAACGGGCGAGACCGGTGACGACTGGATCGACCTGGCCAGCGACCAGTGCACCTTCTACTACACGACCGAGACGAACGTCATCTACCGCTTCAGCAACTGCGCCGGCAGCGTCGGCCAGCAAGCGAACTTCAACTCGGTTCCCTTCCCCGGCGCCCGCGCCTTCCAGGTGCGGATCCTCCCTCAGACCGATGGTGGTGGGGCGCTCGTGGCCGACACAAACTCCGTCCTCCGGCTCGACTCCAACGGGAACGTCATCCAGGCCTATCCCTGCAGTGCAGCAGATCAGAGCTCTCTCGAGGCGGCCTATCCATCAGCGTTGGTGGAGGCTCCCCTCCCCGACTGCGGCGGTTCAGCTCTTCAGCCTGGCCATCGACCCGAGCGGCACCTCCTTCTGGGCCGGCGACTCGTACTCGGGCAACATCTGGCAGATCGGCCTGGACTCGGGCCCGGTCATGAACGAGGTCAACACGGGAGCCGCCTTCCTCTACGGCCTGACGGTGGAGAACGGTGCCGAAGCGGCCGTATCGCCGCCTCCCGCCGCCACGCCCACGGCACTGACCCCACCGGCCGAAGTTGGGTCGGGCAACTTCTCGACACCCACTCCCGTCACGGCGACGCTGACCAACCCGGGCACCGGGTTGCCCGTCGTTGACGAGCCGGTCACCTTCACGCTCAACGGCAATCCGAACGAGTCGTGCACGGTGAACACGGACGCCAACGGCGTGGCCACCTGCCCCATCACGGCCACCGAGCCCTCGAGCACCTACACGCTCACCGCCTCCTTTGCCGGGGATGCCACCACCTCGACACCGTTGGGCTCGAACACCTCGACCGGTACTTTCACGGAGAACCCCGACACGAGCTCCTTGACCTACACCGGGCCCACCAGCGCCGTCAACGGCTCGCCGATCACGCTGTCCGGCACGTTGACCGACACGACGACGAGCACCCCGCTGCCGGGCAAGGACGTCACCTTCACCATCGGCTCGGGCAGCACCGCCCAGACATGTAACGCCCAGACGGATGCCAACGGAGACGTCAGCTGCACCATCACCCCTGTCAACCAGCCGTCCACCGCAGCTCCGATCACCACCAGCTTCGGCGGCGACAGCTACGACACCACCGCCAGCACGACCAACACGCTGACCGTCACCGAGCCGACCACGCTGACGGTCAACACGGCGACCGGCGACTACTCCGACTCCACGGTGGTGTCCGGGGTGCTGGCCGACAGCTTCGGCCCGGTCCAAGGGGAGCCTGTCACGTTCTCCTTGAACAACAGCAGCACCGAGACCTGCACGGGGGTCACCGACACCACGGGTACGGCGCAGTGCTCCATCACGCCTGGAGAGAAGGCGGGGACCTACTCGCTGAGCGGGACCTTCGCGGGCGACACCAGCACCACGCTCCCGCTCCCGCTGCTCCAGTCCAACAACTCGGCGAACTTCGTGGTGACCCTCGAGGAGACGGGCCTCGCGTACACCGGACAGACATCGATCTACAACACGCAGAACCTGACCGTCTCGGGTGTCCTGACCTCGGACTCGGGTGCCACGCCGGTCGTCGGCCGCACGCTGACCTTCGTGCTCGGGAGCGGCTCGTCCGCTCAAAGCTGCACCACCACCGTCCCCACCGACTCCACCGGGACGGGTTCGTGCACCATCGCCAACGTGAACCAGACCGTGGGACCGGTGCCACTCACGGTCACCTTCACCAGTGACGGCTACTACCAGACCGCCACCACGACGGCCACGGTCAACGTGGGGCCCGTGTCGGTGGGCACCACCCTGACCGTGAACCCCGGCACGAGCGACTACTCGGACGCCACCACGGTGTCGGCGACCCTGATCGACACCTACACGTCGGCCGGAGCGGCCAACGAGCCGGTCACGCTCACGTTGAACGGGAAGGAGTCCTGCTCCGGGACGACCAACGCCAGCGGGATCGTGTCCTGCTCCATCACACCTGGGGAGCAGGCGGGGACGTACTCACTGAGCGCCAGCTTCCTCGGTGACACCACCCCCTGGCCCCACCTCGGCGCCAGCACCGGGTCGAACAGCTTCGTGGTGACCCACGAGGAGACGGCCCTCAGCTACACGGGGGCCACCAGCGCGACGAACGGGTCTCCCGCCACCCTCTCGGGGGTGCTCACCACCGACTCGGGAACGGTGCCGGTCGTGGGGAGGACAGTGACCTTCACCCTGGGTTCGGGAGCTTCGGCCCAGAAGTGCAGCGGGACCACCAACTCGTCGGGCGCCGCCTCGTGCGTCATTGCGAAGGTGAACCAGACCATGAGCCCCGCCCCGGTCACCGCCGCCTTTGCCGGCGACAACTACTACGCCCCGGCGAACGCCTCGGGGAGCGTGGCCATCAGCACACCGACCTCGCTCTCGGTGACCGCGACCACGAGCACCTACGGGCAGCCCACGACGCTGACGGGCACGCTGACGAACTCCGTGACCGGAGCCCCGCTCAGCGGCCAGACGGTCGTCCTGACGCTCAACGGCACGCAGTCGTGCACCGCGACGACCAACGCCAGTGGGAAGGCGTCCTGCTCGGTCACCCCGACTGAGCCCTCGGGCACCTACACGGTCTCTGGGACCTACGCGGACGCGCCCATCTCGACACCGGTTCTGACGACCAACTTGTTGCCCAGCAGCGGCAGCAACACCGTCGTGGTCAACAAGGCGCCCACGACGCTCACCTACACCGGCCAAACCAGCATCGGGTGGAACCAGACGCTGACCCTGAGCTCCGTGCTCACCACCTCGAGCGGGGCTCCGATTGCGGGGCAGACCGTGGTGGAGACGCTCGGAACCGGGCGCTCGGCCCAGAGCTGCACGGCCGTGACCAACTCGTCGGGTGTGGCCTCCTGCACCGTCCAGGTCAACCAGGTCTACGGCTCGGTGGTGGTGACCGTCACCTACGGCGGCAACTCGTACTACCAGTCGTCCTCGACGTCGTCCTCCGAGGGGGTCGGTTGCGGCAGCGGAGGGTACGGCGGCGGCTCCGGCGGTGGCGGCGGCTCCGGCGGCGGCGGCGGCTCCGGCTGGGCGGCGGCTCCGGTGGCGGGGGCGGCTCTCCGTGTGGCGGCGGCTCGGGCGGGGGCGGCTGCGGTGGAACCTTGCCTCCTCCGAAGACCGGGGGCCTGGGCTGCGGCTGATCACTACGTGCCGTCCGGTCGGTCCCTGAGCCGACCGGACGGTGCGACGGTGACGCGTGAGACGGTGATCGGGGGTTTGGCGGTCCCGGCGCCGGCGGGACCTCAGGGCTGCGCCACCATGACGACCATGCCGGCGATCAAGAGGACCAGCGCGGCGCTGGCCGACCACACCATCAACGTCGCTTCCCCCTCCACCGAGCCCGTCCCGGGGAGGTGGGCCGTCGATGGGCCCGCCGCAGCGACGGCGGCCTGGAGCCGGCGCTCGGCCGGCCACAGCACCCCCTCGCCCAGCAGCGCGACGGCGGCGAACAGGGCCACCCCGGCGAGCACCCAGCCATCCCCGAGGGCGTACGCACCTCGGCTCATGGCGAGCAGTGCCAACCCGAAGACGGGGATGCCGTAGATGGTCCGGCCCGCCCAGTTGACCCCGGGGCGGAAGTAGCGCCGCAGCGGCTCGGGCAGCGGAGTCGACGCCCGGTGGAGGCGCCGCAGCCGGGTTGCCGTCGCCGCCGCCGCGACCGTTGTCACGAGCCCGACCACGGCGCAGCCCACATGGAGCAGCAGCACGATGTCGAATGCCGCCCCGTCCGGCTGGTGATGCATGGCCGACATGTTCTCCCATGGGAGCCGGTTCTGAGTCACGGGCCCGCCAAGGTGGTGCGAGTTCGGGCAGCGAAACCTGTACCGTAGGGGTGGAGGGAAGAAGATGAGGCCAATTGCGATGTGGGCGGTTCAGGCAGCGCCCGAGAGAGTCCATCGATGAACCAGCTGCGCCTCGATCCGTTGTCCGGCCGTTGGGTCGTCGTGAGCCCGGGCCGCTCGGAGCGGCCCTATTCGTTCGTCACCCGCTCCCCGTGGACGCCCGACGATCTGGGCCGCCCCTGCCCGTTCTGCCCCGGGAACGAGGAGGACACGCCGCCCGCCCTCGAGACCTACGGCCCGAGCGGTCACTGGCTCGTCCGGGTGGTGCCCAACCTCTACCCGGCCTTCGAGGGCGACGAGCCCTTCGTCGTCGCCAACCGGGGACCGGTCTTCACCCAGGCGTCGGCCGGCGGCATCCACGAGATCCTGATCTTCTCCCCCGAGCACGACGCCACGTTGGGCATGCTCAGCCAGGAGCAAGTGGAGCTCGTGATGGCGGCCCTGCGGGACCGTCTCGAGGAGCACGCCTCGCAGCCCAACCTCCGCTACACCCAGGCCATCGTCAACTCGGGTCGTGAGGCCGGCGCCTCGCTCGAGCACCCCCACGGCCAGCTGCTCGGCATGTCCTTCATCCCGCGGGAGCTCGCCGAGGAGCAGGCTCGCTTTGCCCGCTTCGTCGGGTCGTGCCTGCTGTGCACCACCATCGAGGCGGAGGAGGACTCCGGCGAGCGGGTCATCTACGCCAACGACCGTGTGGTCGTCGTCTGCCCGTTCTGGAGCGCCGTCCCCTACGAGATGCTCGTGATGCCCCGGGAGCACAACCCTCATCTGCACCGCAGCCCCACCGAGGACCTCATCGCGACCGGGGAGGCCATCCGCCGCGTGCTCCAACAGATGGCCGGGGTGGTCGGCGACGTGGCCTACAACGTCGTGTTCCACTCGGCTCCCTACCGGGTCGGCGAGCCGTACCACTGGCACGCGCACATCTGGCCCAAGGCGACCACGACGGCCGGATTCGAGCTGGGCACCGGCGTCGCCATCAACGTGATCTCGCCCGAGGAGGCCGCCGAGACCCTCAGGGTCTCCGCCCTCGCGGTGTAGATCGGCACGTTCCAGGGGACCCGGCAGCTCAGAGGACCTTCGAGAGGAAGGCGCGGGTTCGTTCGTGCCGGGGGTCGCCCAGCACCTGCTCGGGGGAGCCCGCCTCCACTACGGCCCCGGCATCCATGAAGACCACGGCGTCTCCCACCTCGCGGGCGAACCCCATCTCGTGGGTGACCACCACCATGGTGCGCCCCTCCTGCGCCAGGTCCTGCATGACCGCCAGCACGTCGCCTACCAGCTCGGGATCCAGGGCCGAGGTGGGCTCATCGAAGAGCATCAGTTTGGGCTCCATGGCCAACGCCCGCGCGATGGCCACGCGCTGCTGTTGGCCGCCCGAAAGCTCGTTGGGGTACGAGTTGACCTTGTCGGCCAGCCCGACCCGCTCGAGAAGCTGGCGGGCCCGTTCCTGTGCAGCGGCCGCGGACACGCCTCTCACCCGGATGGGACCGATCGTGACGTTATTGAGCACCTTCATGTGAGGGAAGAGGTTGAAGCGCTGGAAGACCATCCCGATGGCGGACCGGCTCTGGCAGACCTCCCGGTCGCCCAGCTCGTAGAGCTTGTCGCCCCGCTGTCGGTACCCCACGAGCTCGCCGTCCACGTACAACCGGCCGGCGTCGATCTTCTCGAGGTGGTTGATGCAACGGAGGAACGTGCTCTTGCCCGACCCGGAGGGACCGATCAGACACAGCACCTCGCCGGTGCGCACGGTCAGGTCGATGCCCTTGAGCGCCTCCACCCGGCCGAAAGACTTGCGCACGCCCTCGGCGCGCACCATCTCGGATCGACTGATCCCCTTGCACGGTCACGGGTGCGCCATCCGGGACGGTGTGTCCTGGGGGGGCCGGATGTAACGCAGGTTCTGGCCCAATTTGCCGCCAGATCCACGGGACGCGGGGCCGGGCGGCTCCACGCGAGTAGCGCCGCTCGATGAAGTACTGGCCGACAGTCAGGACCGAGGTCACGGCCAGGTACCAGATGCTGGCCACCATGAGCAGCGGGATGGTCTCGTAGTTGGCGGAGTAGATCGACACCGCGGCACCCAGCAGCTCGGTGAGGCCGATGACGTAGGCCAGTGACGAGGTCTTGAGCATGGAGATGATCTCGTTGCCGGTGGGCGGGATGATGAGCCGCATGGCCTGCGGCAGCACCACCAGGCGCAGCGTCTGTAGCCGGCGCATACCCACTGATTGGGCGGCCTCGACCTGGCCCTCGTCGACCGAGATGATGCCGGCCCGGACGATCTCGGCCATGTAGGCCCCCTCGTTGAGGCCGAGCCCGATGCCGGCGATCAGGAACACGGGGATGGAGTTGAGGTCGATCGTAACGAACGAAGGACCGAACGGAACACCCAGCGTGAACTGCGGGAAGATATAGGCGATGTTGTACCAGAACAGCAGCTGTACCAGCACGGGCGTGCCGCGGAAGAACCAGATGTAGAGCCAGCTCACCGTGGTCAGGACCGGGTTGGGCGACAGGCGCATGACGGCGAGGATCACGCCCAGGACGATGCCGATGGCCATGGCCAGTGCGGTCAGTTCGAGCGTCACCTCGAGGCCGCGCAGGATCCTGCCGGAGAACAGGAACTGCCCCACCACGTCCCACTGGAATCGCTGCTCTCGCTTGCCGTTCCGCTCCACCGTCGAGAACGCCAGCGAGTGGACCATCATGACGCCGAGCACCAGCAGCACCGCCCCGCTGACCCACCGGCCGGTGTGGCGAAGGGGCACGGCCTTCAGTGTCTCGGGGTGGTCGGTACGCGACGGCGCCGTCCTCTCCGCGGGAGAGCCGGTCGGGGGCGTAGCCATCGTGACCGCTACGCCGGCGTCGAGACGACCAGATACTTAGCTGGTTGCTCCGTTGATCTCGGGCCGGGAGATGGCTCCGGCCTCGATCCCCCATTTCTTCAGGATCTTCAAGTAGATGCCGTCCTTCATCAGCTGGCCCACCGCACCGTCCACCGGGCGGGTCAGCCCCAGGCCCTTGGGGAGGGCCAGGCCGTAGGGGGCGACCCCGAATGCGGTGCCAGAGTTCTTGAACTGCCCGTTGGAGGTGGCGACGACGTACTCGGCGATCTGCGAGTCGAGGAAGCCCACCTGGGCCCGCCCGCTCGACACGGCGAGGTTGGCGGAGTTCTGGTCGGCGAAACTGAGGACGGTCACGCCCTTCTTGTGGGACTTGGTGCACTTCTTGGCCTGGGCCTGCGCGTCGGTCTGCTCCACCGTCCCGGTCTCGACGGCCACCGTGTGCCCGCACAGCGCGGCCAGCCCGTTGGGCTTGTAGGAGCTGCCGGCCTTGACGTAGTAGCCCTCACCGGCCTGGAAGTAGTCGACGAAGTCCACCTGCTTCTGCCGGGCCTTGGTGTCCGTGAAGGACGAAGCACCAAGGTTGAATTTGCCCGACTGTAACGCCGGGATGATGGTGTCGAAGGTGGCATTCGTCACGGTCACCTTGACGCCGAGTACCTGGCCGATGGCGTTGGCCAGGTCGGCGTCCATGCCGACGACCGTCGTGCCGTCGGAACCGATGAACTCGTCCGGCGCGTAGGTGGCGTCGGCCGCCACCAGGAGGCCCGCGCTCTTGACCGTGGCGGGCACGGTGGCGGCCAGGGTCGAGTCGACCGGGGCGGTGGGGATGCTGCTCGACGAGCTGGCGCCGGCCGCGGTGCTCAGGACACCGCTCAGGGCCACCGCTGCGAGGCAGAGCGTGCCGGCACCGGCCAAGAACCTGCTCTTTGTTTTGAACCGCACGTTTCTACCTCCGGGGCGTTGTAGTGGGCGAGAGTGTGCCACTCGGAGCCTGTCGGTGCGAGTCACCCCCGCGAGGTCAGCGGAACCCCTCAGGCCTCCCTCACGGAGCGGGCGAGCTCCAGGAACGACACCAGGCGCCGAACCAGGTCGCGGTCGGGCCCCACCAGGCCCCCGATCCCCGGGGTCCCCAGGTAGCCCGACACGAAGGCGCGTCGGTTTCTGGCCTCCCAGGACTGCCCGAGCGCGGCGAGGCCGAGCCGCCCGGTCGGGTCCCGCTCCGCCGCCGCCACCCTGCTGGCCCGGTGCATCGACCACAGCAGGTCTGCCACGTCGGCCAGCGGTGTGCGACGGCCCGGCGCGGAGCCGCCCACCAGGACGCCGCCGGGCGCGCAGTCGCTGACGACCCAACCCTGGTCCGTCCTCGACGTCCGTCCGAGATGGAAGTCGCCGTGGGTGCGGATCACGGGGAGTCGCCCGTCGGTCTCGCGGATCCACTTCACGAGATCGGCGACGCCCGGTGCCTCCAGCAGCGATACGTCCGCCGCTGCGATGGCCGCCTCCGCGGCGTCGACCCAGTCCACGACCGACTCGTGATGGCGCAGGAAGGCGCGATCGAGCGCCAGGTGCATCCGTGCCGTCATGGTGCCCAGCGCCCGGGCCTCGCCACCGAAGTCGCCGCCGGCCGCCTCGGGCGACCCGCCGGAGGCGTAGAAGTCCCGCAGCGAGGTGAGGGCCAGTGCCCACCCGCCGGAACGGTCCGCCAGTGGCTCCTGCACCACGCCGAGATCGTGTCCCTCCCAGACCCAGCGCACGAGCGGGGCCGCGACGTGGTTGAAGCCGGCCTCGTCGAGGGCGACCATGAGGTCCACGTCGGGCCGCGGCTCGGCGGTGAGCCACGGGAAGACCATCAGGTCCCCACGGTCGCCGCAGTCGATCACCGTCGCATCGTCGTCGTCTCGCAGGACGGCCACCGGTCCCGGGCGTGTCTCGACGCCGCGCACCGTGGCCAGGAGCAGAGGCGCCAGCTGCGCGTCACGCAGCGCATCGGTGCACACGGCGAGACCGTCGTCGTCGTCGAGCAGGCCGAGCGCCCCCTCCTCGCCGGCGCGCAGGAAGTGCGGCTCGTCGGCCACCCCGCGCAGGCCGGCCACGATGTGGGCCCTGCGCTCCCCCACCTGGGCCACGATGTCGAGCAGCCCAGGGCGACCCTCCCGCAGCACCTCGGCGCGCTCGACCGCGATCTCGCCCCTCGACGCGACCCGGCGCAGCCCCAGCCACGCCTCGATCAGCGTGCGCAGCGCCTGGTCGCGTCCGGCCGTCATTCCTGGACCGGCCTGTCCTCCGGCGCGAGGTCGAACCACAAGAACCCGTAGGGCGGCAGGGTGATCGTGTACGGCTCCTCGGTGATCACCGGGAAGGGCACACGGCCCAGCACTTCGTAGGGCGTCGAGCCGGCCCACTTGGCCAGTGCCAGCTCGGCCGGTTGGGCGAAGCGGCTCAGGTTGTGCACGCACAGGACCGCCTGGTGCCGCCGCACGACTTCGTCGCCCTCGCTCTCGTTCCCGGCCGGGACCGTGCGGGCGAGCACCGAGGAGCGCCCCCAGTCCAGCGCACCGTCCGCCGACGGGCTCACCGAGGGCCCCGTCGAGGTGGCACCGGTCAGGATGTCGGCGACCTCTCCCGAGCGCACGTAGGCGAGCACGGACGGGTTGGCACAGGGCAGCACCTCCATCTCGCCGACGCCCATCACCGGGAGCGCACGCCGCTCGGTCAGCATCCTGCGCAGCCAGTGCAGGAACGATCCCTGGTTCCGCAGCTGCGCCTCGACGTTGAGCGCGCTGAAGCCGTAGACGGGGTCCATGAGGGGGGGCAGGTAGAGCTGGGCGAAGTCCGCCTGCGAGAAGCCCCCGTTCCGGTCGGGGGACCACTGCATGGGCGTGCGTACCGAGTCCCGGTCACCGAGGTAGATGTTGTCACCCATGAGCAGCTCGTCGCCGTAGTAGATCACGGGACTGCCGGGCAGGGACAGGATCAGGGCATACAGGAGCTCGGCGGTCCGCCGGTCGTTGTCGAGCAGCGGGGCCAATCGGCGGCCGATGCCCATGTGGCGCTTCATCCTGGGGTCCTTGGCGTACTCCGCCATCAGGTAGTCCCGCTCCTCGTCGCTGACCTGTTCGAGGGTGAGCTCGTCGTGGTTGCGCAGGAAGATGGCCCACTGGCACGAGTCGTCGATGACCGGCGTCTGGGCGAGGATCTCGGTGATGGGGTACCGCTGCTCCCGGCGCACCGCCATGAACAGGCGAGGCATCAGGGGGAAGTGGAAGCAGAGGTGGCACTCGTCCCCGTCGCCGAAGTAGTCCGCCACGTCGCTCGGCCAGCCGTTCGCCTCGGCCAGCAGGATGCGACCCGGGTAGTCCGCCTCCAACTGCTTGCGGATGCGCTTGATGAAGGCGTGGGTCTCGGGCAGGTGCTCGCCCGAGGTCCCGTCGCGCTGGTAGAGGTACGGCACCGCGTCGAGCCGGAAGCCGTCGAACCCGAGATCGAGCCAGAAGCGGACGAGGTCGATCATGGTGTCGGCCACTTCGGGGTTCTCGTAGTTGAGGTCGGGTTGGTGGTGGTAGAAGCGGTGCCAGTAGTACTGCTGGCGGGTGTCGTCCCACGTCCAGTTGGAGCGCTCGACATCGGTGAAGACGACGCGGGCGTCGGGCCACTTCTGGTCGTCGTCGTTCCAGACGTACCAGTCCGCCTTGGCGTTGTCCCTCGACGAGCGCGATTCGATGAACCAGGGGTGCTCGTCGCTGGTGTGGTTCATGACGAGGTCTGCGACGACCCGGATGCCGCGGCGGTGGGAGTCCTCCAGGAATGCCACCAGGTCGCCGATGCTCCCGTAGTCCGGGTGGACGTTGAAGAAGTCGCTGATGTCGTAGCCGCCGTCGCGGAACGGCGACGGGTAGAACGGCAGCATCCAGATGCAGTCGATGCCGAGCCACTCGATGTAGTCGAGCTTCTCGCGCAAGCCCCGCAGGTCCCCGGTGCCGTCGTTGTTGGCATCGCTGTAGCCCCGGATCAGCACCTCGTAGAACACGGCGTGCTGGAACCAACGCACGGAGGGGTCGAAGGCGCCTTCGCCAGTGTTGACCGGGATGGGCGGCGAGCTCATGGGTTCACCGCCCGACGAACGTCGCCTGGCCGGGGCCGTGCTCGGCGAACGACGCGATCCCTCGGGCCGCATCCTCCGTCCGGGCCACCGCGACGAATGCTTCCTGCTCGATCGCCAGCCCGTCGGCCAGCGTGCCTTCCAGTCCCCGGTCGACGGCCGCCTTGGCCAGGCCGTGCGCGAGCAGGGGGCCCCGGGCCAGCTCCGCCGCCCAGGCCAGGGACGAATCGAGCACGAAGTCGGGCGCCACGACCCGGTTCACCAGGCCGATCCTCAACGCCTCCTCCGCTCCCACCTGCCGGCCGCTGAAGATCAGCTCCTTGGCGCGTGACGGGCCGATCAGCCGCGGCAGGCGCTGGGTGCCGCCTCCCCCGGGGATGACGCCGAGCAGGACCTCGGGGAGGCCGAAGTGTGCGTTCTCGCCGCAGACGCGGAAGTCACAGGCCAGCGCCAGCTCGAGCCCGCCGCCGAGGGCATAGCCGTTGACGGCTGCGATCGTGGCCCTGGGCACCGAAGCCAACGCCCCGAGCGCGGCGGCGAAGTTCGTGCCCACCGCTCCCGCACCGCTCTCGTCGAGCTCGACGATGTCGGCCCCGGCGGCGAAGATCCGCCTGCCGCCCCAGAGCACCACCGACCCGGGCGGGTCCTCGCAGAGCTCCGAGGCGGCGGCGTGCAATTGGCCCAGCACGGCGGCCGAGAGCGCATTCGCCTTGGGCCGGTCCAGCCGGATCAGGGCGACCCCGTCGGCGCGACGCTCCAGGGTGACGAAGGGCTCAACCATCGCCGAACCGTACCGGACGGCGAACGTGGGGACTCACGGGCCCAAGAGGCGGTCGGCCGCCTGGTAGGGGTCGAGCTCACCGGCCGCCAGCGCCTTGACCGTCGTGGCGAACTCCTCCCCGGCCGCGAGTTCGTCGACCCGGGCCTCGGCCCGGGCCACCAGCACCCGCCGGAGCTCCTGGGCCAGGCGGTCCGACCGCCGGACCGCCAGCTGACCGGCGCCCTCGAGGTGCTGCCGGTGGCGAGCCACGGCGTGCCACAGGTCGGCGACGCCCTCGCCGGCCGTCGCCGTCGTGTCCACGATCTCGGGGCGCCACGACCCAGGCCGCGCCAGGTCGAGCATCTGCTCGAGATCGCGGCGCGCCTCGCGCCCCCGGGGCGATCCGACTTGTTGATCACGAACACATCGGCGACCTCGAGCAGCCCCGCCTTGCTGGCCTGCATGGAGTCGCCCCAGCCGGGGGTGACGACCACCACCGTCGTGTCGGCGGCGGACGCGATCTCGACTTCCATCTGTCCCACGCCGACCGTTTCGATGATGACCACCGGTACGCCGGACGCGCCCAGCAGGCGGACGGCGTCGGGTACGGCGAGGGAGAGGCCGCCCAGGTGACCCCTGGTCGCCATCGACCGGATGAACACGGTCGGGTCGAGGGCGTGGCGGCTCATGCGCACACGGTCGCCGAGGATGGCCCCGCCGCTGAAGGGAGAGGTCGGGTCCACGGCGAGCACCCCGACCTGAGAGACGGGTTCTGCCCGGGGCTCGGGCCACCCCGCACGCGCCTGAGTGATCAACCCGTCGGTCAACGTGGACTTGCCGGCGCCGGGAGCGCCTGTGAGACCGAGCGTGTACGGGATCGCCGCCCGGTAGGCGAGGCGCGCGACCGCCGTGGCGGTCTCACCGCCCCGATCGATGTACGACAGCAGCCGAGCGAGGGCCCCCTGGTTGCCGGCCCGGGCCAGTTCGAGGAGTGCCGCCGGGTCGGCGGGCAATGGCGGGCTCACCGGCTGGTCACCCTGGCTCCCAGTGAGCGCAGCGCGCCCGCCAGGTCCTCGTAGCCGCGACCGATGTGGTGGGCCCCGCTGACCACCGTCTCACCCTCGGCCACCAGGCCGGCCAGCACGAGCGCCACGCCGGCGCGGATGTCGGGGGCGCGCACGGGTGCGCCGGAGAGGCGGGGCACGCCGCGTACGACGGCGTGGTGGCCCTCGGTCCGGATGTCGGCGCCCATTCGCCGCAGCTCCTCGACGTAGCGGAAGCGGCCGGAGAAGAGGTTCTCGGTGAGGATGCCCACCCCGTCGGCCACCGTGAGCATGGCCACCAGCAGGGGGCTGTAGTCCGTCGCCACCCCGGGATACGGGAGCGTTGCGACATCGGCCGCCACGAGCCGTTCGGACGCGCTGGCCCGCAGTCCCTGCGGGCCCATGTCCGTCGCCACACCCATCTGGTTCACCTTGCGCAGCAGCATCTCCATGTGCTCGGGCCGGGCGTCGGCGATCGTCACCTCGCCGCCGGCCAGGCCGACGGCCGCCAGGTAGGTCGCGGCCACCACCCGGTCGGGCACCACCGCATGGCGGGTCGGCTTGAGCTCGTCGACCCCCTCGATCTCGATCCGCGAGGTGCCGGCACCGCGCACCACCGCACCCATGTCGCACAGCATGGCGGCCAGGTCGGCCACCTCGGGCTCCTTGGCCGCGTTCTCTATCACCGTCGTGCCCTTGGCGAGCACCGCCGCCATGAGCAGGTTGTCGGTCGCCGTGTGACTGGGGTACTCGAGGACGACCCGGGTCCCGATCAGGCGCCCCCCGGGCACGGTGCCGCGCACCTCGCCGTGGGAGGACTCGAAGCGGGCGCCCATCGCTGCGAGCCCGTTGATGTGGAAGTCGATGGGCCGGTCGCCGAAGTCGTCCCCGCCGGGGAGCGGCACGCGCACGGATCCGCACCGGGCCAGGAGGAGCCCGAGCACGACCACCGACGCCCGCATGCGCTCGAAGAGCTCGTAGGGGCCGGCGGGGACCAGGTCGCCGGCGCGCGGCGTGGTCACCGACACGTCCCCGTCGTCGAGGCGCACCACCGTCGCCCCCAGGGCGCGGAGCACCTCGGCCATCGTGTCCACGTCGTCGATGCGGGGCACGTTGGAGAGCACCGTGCAACCCTCGGCGAGCAGGCACGCCACCATCAGCTTCAGTGCCGAATTCTTCGCCCCACCTGCGCTGACGGTGCCCCGGAGCGGTCCGTTGGGCTCGACCACGATCTGATCCACGGCCTCAAGTATCGCCGCTGGGGGTCGGCTCCACGGGCAGCCTGCGATCCACGACCAACTATGGTCAGACCCGTGGTGACGCCGCGCCAGGCCCCGGACCGGAACCTCGCCATGGACCTCGTGCGGACGACCGAGGCGGCCGCCATGGCCGCCAGCCGCTGGATGGGCCGGGGGGACAAGGTGGGCGCCGACGCGGCGGCCGTCGAGGCCATGAGGACGGTGCTCGCCAGCGTCCCGATGGACGGGATCGTCGTGATCGGCGAGGGCGAGAAGGACAATGCCCCCATGCTGTTCAACGGCGAGAAGATCGGCGACGGCACGCCTCCTCTCACCGACATCGCGGTGGACCCGATCGACGGCACCACCCTGACCGCGCAGGGCCGCGGCGGCGCGCTGGCGGTGATCGCGGTGGCCGAGCGGGGCGCCATGTTCGATCCGGGGCCGTGCGTCTACATGGAGAAGCTCGCCGTCGGGCCGCGAGCCAAGGGAGCCTGCGACATCCGGCGCACCCCGACCGAGAACCTGCACTCCCTGGCGCAGGCGCTGGGCCGGCCGGTGCGCGACCTGACGGCCGTGATCCTCGACCGGCCCCGGCATGACACCCTGATCGCCGAGGTGCGCTCGACGGGAGCCCGGATCCGCCTGATCACCGACGGCGACGTCGCGGGCGCCATCGCCACGGGTTGGCCCGGAGCGGGCACCGACATCCTCTTCGGCATCGGCGGCACTCCCGAGGGTGTGCTGGCCGCGGCGGCCCTCAAGTGCATGGGGGGCGAGATCCAGGGACGCCTCTACCCTCGCAGCGACGAGGAGCGGCGGGCCGCCCTCGAGGCCGGCTACGCGCTCGACGCGGTGCTCACGACCGACGATCTGGTCCAGGGGAACAACTGCTTCTTCGCCGCCACCGGGATCACCGACGGCGAGCTCCTCCAGGGCGTCCAGTACCACGAGTTCGGTGCCACCACGCAGTCGCTCGTCATGCGCTCCAAGTCGGGCACCTTGCGCAAGATCGACGCCAGCCACGCCCTCGCCAAGTTGGCCGAGTTCAGCTCCATCTCGTTCGGCTAGAAGCCGCCCGCTGACGGGATTCCTACGCCGCGCTCCCCGCCGCGACGGCCAGCCTCAACTCGGCCCGGGCCAGGCGCTCGGTCTGCCTCGGCGAGCTCGACGTTCTCCTCGACGTCCTCGGAGACGGGTCCGCGGCCACCGCCCAGCTCGTTGACCCGTTGCGCCGCCGCCTCCCGGGCCAGTTCGGCCCGCGGCACGTCGATCTCCTCCGCCAGCTCGGCCACGCCGGCCAGGACCGTCACCCGGGTGGAGAGCCCCGGCAGCGGCCCGTCCCCCTCGGCCAGGCCGGCTGCGGCGCCCGGGCTCGTGTCGACCTGGAGGAAACCACCGTGGACGGCGAGGCGCGTCAGCGTGCCGTCCGACTGCTCCACCCTCACCTCGCCCGGCACGACGTCGCCCACCAGCGGTGTGTGGCCGTCGAGCACCGTGAGTGCGCCGTCCGACGTCGCCAGGACGATCGACGTGGCTCCGCCGGCCAGCAGGGACTGCTCGGGCGTGACGATCTCCACGCCGAAGACGCCGTCGGCCACTAGCCCGCCTCTGCCTCGAGGGTCTTGGCCTTCTCGAGCACCGACTCGACGCCACCCACGTTGAGGAAGGCCTGCTCGGGGACGTTGTCGAGGTCGCCGTTGGCCAGCGCCTCGAAGGACTCGACCGTCTCGTCGATCGGCACGAAGATGCCGGGAACGCCCGTGAAGACCTCGGCCACGAAGAACGGCTGGGAGAGGAAGCGCTGCACCTTGCGGGCCCGGCTCACCGTGACCCGGTCCTCCTCGGAGAGCTCGTCCATGCCGAGGATCGCGATGATGTCCTGGAGCTCCTTGTAACGCTGCAGGATCTCCTGCACGCGCCGGGCGACCGCGTAGTGGCGGTCACCGACGATCTCGGGCGCCAGGATGTTCGACGTGGACGCCAGCGGGTCCACGGCCGGGTAGATGCCGAGCGCGGCGATCTGGCGGGAGAGCTCGGTCGTGGCGTCGAGGTGGGTGAACGTCGTGAACGGCGCCGGGTCTGTGTAGTCGTCTGCGGGGACGTACACCGCCTGGAGCGAGGTGATCGACTTCCCCTTGGTCGACGTGATCCGCTCCTGCAGCTCGCCCATCTCGTCGGCCAGGGTCGGCTGGTAGCCCACCGCCGAAGGCATGCGGCCGAGCAGGGTCGACACCTCGGATCCCGCCTGGACGAAGCGGAAGATGTTGTCGACGAAGAGGAGCACGTCCTGGTTCTGGACGTCCCGGAAGTACTCCGCCATCGTCAGCGCGGCCAGCGCGACGCGCAGTCGGACACCGGGAGGCTCGTCCATCTGGCCGTAGACGAGGGCCGCCTTGTCGATGACTCCGGACTCCTGCATCTCGAGCCACATGTCGGTGCCCTCACGGGTCCGCTCCCCTACGCCGGCGAACACGGACACGCCACCGTGCTGCTGAGCCACCCGGTGGATCATCTCCTGGATGATGACGGTCTTGCCCACACCCGCCCCGCCGAACAGGCCGATCTTGCCACCCTGCACATAGGGCTCGAGCAGGTCGACGACCTTGATCCCGGTCTCGAACATCTGGGCCCGCGGCTCGAGCTGGTCGAAGGCGGGCGCATTGCGGTGGATCTCCCAGTACTCCTCGACACCCTCGATCGAGTCGGTGTCCAGCGGCTGCCCGAGCACGTTGAAGACGTGGCCCAGCACGGCGTTGCCCACCGGGACCGAGATGCCGCGTCCGAGGTTGCGCACCACGGCACCGCGGACCAGGCCGTCGGTCTGCTGCATGCAGATGCAGCGCACCCGACCGTCGCCGATCTGCTGGGCCACCTCGGCCGTGACCTGGTGGGCCGACCCGTCGAGCTCGATCGTGAACTCGACCGCGTGGTTGATCTCGGGCAGGGCGTGGGGCGGGAACTCGACGTCGATCACGGGACCGGCGATGGCGACGACCCGGCCGTCCTCCAGTGATCCGGCCGGCGAGGTGTCTTGCATGGTGCTGGTGGTCATTGGGTCATCTTCCCTTCGCTTGGCGGAGCGCCTCGGCCCCGCCGACGATCTCCATGATCTCGGTGGTGATGGCGTCCTGACGGGCCCGGTTCATGACCCGCGTCAGGGTGCGGACGAGCTCGTCCGCGTTGTCGGTGGCCGCAGCCATGGCCCGTTGCTGGGCTGTGAAGAACGATGCGGCGCCCTCCAACAGGGCGGCGAAGATCTCCGCCTCGAGCGCACGGGGGGCGAGCTCGAGCAGCAGCTTCGCTGGCTCGGGCTCGAACTCGGTGTAGCCCTCGAGCGTCCCCTCGTCCGGCTCGGGTGCCTCCTCGGCCCCCTCCGGCAGGGGAAGCGGCAGCAGCTGCTGCCGCTCGACGCGCTGGGTGCCGGCGGAGATGAACCGCGTCGAGAGCATCTCGATGAGGTCGATCTCGCCGGACACGAAGGGTGCCGCGACGACCGCTGCGATGTGACGGGCGTCGGAGAACTCAGGGCCGTCGGCGAAGCCGAAGAACGACTCGGCCGTGTCGACACCGCGGTACCGGAAGTAGGGAGGTGCTTTCTTGCCCACCGACCACACCGTCACCTCGGCGCCGTTGCTTCGGTGGTCGGCGACGAGCCGCTCGGTGGCGCGCAGCACGCCCGAGTTGTAGGACCCGGCCAGGCCCCGGTCGCCGGCGATGGCGAGGATCCCGACGTGGCGCGGGGACTCGGGTGTGCCCAGCAAGCGAGTGGCCGCGACCGGGTCGGCCGCCGCGGTCAGGCGCAGGACCCGCTCCATCCCCTCGCGGAAGGGCCGGTTGGCCGCGATCCGCGTCTGGGCGCGCACGATCCGCGAGGCGGCGATGAGCTCCATCGCCTTGGTGATCTTCCTCGTGGACTGCACGCTGCGGATGCGGCGGCGCAGGATCCGCTCTTGGCCTCCGGCCATTGATCAGGCGACCTTCCCCGTGTCGAATCCCTCGAGGAACGAGGCGAGGCCCTTGTCGAGCTCTTCCCCGTCCGGCAGCGCGCCTTTCGTGCGGATCGCCTCGAGCACGACCGGATGGTTGCCCTTGAAGTACTCGACCAGCTCGGTCTCGAACCTCTGCACCTCACTGACGGGGACGGAGTCGGTCCAGCCCTTGGTCCCGGCGTAGATCGCCAGGACCTGCTCCTCGACCGGCACCGGCTTGTTCTGCGGCTGCTTGAGGAGCTCGGTCAGGCGGTACCCCCGGTCGAGCTGGGCCTGTGACACCTTGTCCAGCTCGGAGCCGAAGGTCGCGAACGCCTCCAGCTCACGGAACTGCGCCAGGTCGAGCTTGAGCGTCCCCGAGACCTGCTTCATGGCCTTGACCTGGGCCGCGCTGCCGACCCGGCTCACCGAGTTGCCGACGTTGATGGCCGGGCGGATGCCCGAGTTGAACAGGTCCGTCTCCAGGAACACCTGCCCGTCGGTGATGGAGATCACGTTGGTCGGGATGTAGGCCGAGATGTCGCCCGCCTTGGTCTCGACGACCGGCAGTGCGGTCAGCGATCCGCCGCCGCGCGCGTCGGACAGCTTGGCCGCCCGCTCGAGCAGCCGGGAGTGCAGGTAGAAGACGTCTCCGGGGTAGGCCTCACGCCCCGGCGGGCGCCGGAGCAGCAGCGAGACGGCGCGGTAGGCCTCCGCCTGCTTGGAGAGGTCGTCGTAGATGATCAGCGCGTGCTCGCCGTTCTCCATCCAGTGCTGGCCCATGGCGCAACCCGCGTAGGGCGCCAGGTACTTGTACGGAGCGGGGTCTCCCGCCGAGGCGACGACCACCACCGTGTACTCGAGTGCCTGATGGTCCTCGAGCGTGGCCACCGTCTGGGCCACCGAGGAGTTCTTCTGCCCGATGGCGACGTAGATGCACTTCACGCCCTGACCGGCCTGGTTGATGATGGTGTCGATGGCCACGGTCGTCTTGCCGGTCTTGCGGTCGCCGATGATGAGCTCGCGCTGCCCGCGGCCGATGGGCGTCATGGCGTCGATGGCCTTGATCCCGGTCTGCAGCGGCTCGCTCACCGGCTGACGCCCGACGATGCCGGGGGCCTGCACCTCCATGCGGCGCGTCTCGCTCGCGTTGACCGGGCCCTTGCCGTCGATCGGCTCGCCCAGCGCGTTGACGACGCGGCCCAGGAGGGCGTCGCCGACGGGGACGGTCTGGATGCGCCCCGTCGCCTTGACCGTCTGCTCCTCTTCGAGGTTGTCGACTTCGCCGAGGACCACGGCGCCGATGGTGTCCTCGTCGAGGTTCAGGGCGAGACCGAGCGTGCCGTCCTCGAACTCGAGCAGCTCGTTGACCGCGGCGCCGGGAAGACCCGACACCCGGGCGATGCCGTCGCCGACCTCGACGATGTGACCGATCTGCTCGGTCCCGACCGCCGGTGTGTAGTCCTCGACGTAGTGCTCCAGTGCCTTGGTGATCTCACTGGCGTCGATCGTCAGCTCTGCCATCAGTTTGCTCCCTCTGTCTCTGCTGTCGTCGTGTGATCCCGGCCACCGCGGCCCAGGCCGGTCGGCTGCCACGCGGCCGGGACGAGGTGCTCGCGCAGCGCGTCGATCCGACCTCGTGCCGTGGCGTCCACCTGGAGGTCACCGATCCGGATCAGCGCGCCGCTGAGCAGCGCCTCGTCGATGACCACCTGCAACTCGACCGGCTGCCCGGCCAACCCGGCCAGCGAGTCGGTGAGCATCATCTGCTGCGCCTCGTCGATGGGGGCCGCGGCGCGCACGTGGGCGATGCGCCAGCCCCGGGCCGCGGCCGTCTGCTCGACCAGGAAGTTCAGTGTCCCCACGAAGTCGCGCGCCCGGCCGCCGGCCACGACGTAGCGGACAAGTGCCAGCGTCGTCGCCGGCACCTTGCCCTCGACGAGCTGGCCGACGAGCCCCTGGCGGGCCGCCACGTCGAGGTCCCGGTCGGTCAGGGCCGCCCGCAGGGACGGGGTGGCGGCCACGATCCGCCCGAAGCGGAAGAGGTCGTCTTCGAGCGACTCGAGCTGCTCGTACGTCATGTCCTCGTGCAGCGCCGTGGCGTAGCCGGCCACACGAGCGCGCGCCTGGGTCAGGCTCAGCGGTGGCTCGTCGATCATCCGGCCGTGGGCTTCGTGCCAGGCCCGGGAGGCCAGCCACGCCAACGCCGCCGGCACCTGCGGCGCCGGCACCACCAGGCAGGCGAATGCGGCCAGCCGTCGCGACTCGGAGGCGACCTTCCCCTCCAGGAGCTCGAGCATGACGGCCCGGCGGACCCTCCCCGGCACGGACGTGTCGGTGAGCGCGGCGCGCAGCGGGGGGTTGCTCAGGGCTGCACGCTCGATCGCCGCCAGGTCGTCCGCGACGGCCCCGAGGGACGACCGGTCGGCCGCCTCGATGACGGCCGCCGCGTATCCCTGCAGCGTGGGGTTCACTGGCGCGCCCCCGCGTTGGCGGCAGCACCGCCGGACGTGTCGGCCCGCAGCGCAGCGACCGCCTCGTCGATCAGGTCGCGGTGCGCCTCGTAGTTCACCTCGCGCCCGATGACCCGCTCGACCACCTCCATGACGATCTCGCCCATGCGCGCCGCGGCCTCCTCGATGGCGCGCTGGCGGGCCAGGTCGATCTCCATCTCGGCGTTGCCCACGATGCGCTCGTACTCGCTCTGGGCCCTGGCCTGGGCGTCGACCCGCACCTGCTCGGCCGTGCGGTTGGCCTGCGCCACGATCTCGCGGGCCTGGTGGCGTGCCTCCTCGAGCACGAGCCGGCGCTCGTCGTCGGCCGCCTCGGCGTCGGCCCGCGCCCTGTCCGCGGCCTCCAGCGAGTCCCTGATCTTCGCCTGTCGCTCCTCCATCGCCTTGTTGATGGGGGGGAGCACCCACTTGTAGATGGCGAGGATCAGGATGATGGAGACGATCAGCTCAATGAAGAACGTCCCATTGGGCAGAAGGAAGATGCCTGCGGTGGTCATGATGCTCTCGGTCTCCGGATCTCCGGCAAGTGGACGGTTGGGTGCGCTCGGCTAGGCGGTGATGCTCTTGGCGGCGAAGACGTAGACGAACACCACCATGAACAGCAGGTTGATGAAGTACATGGCCTCCACCAGGCCGACGGTCAGGAAGAAGTACTGACGCGCCTTGGCCTCGATCTCGGGCTGCCGGGCGATGGCCGCGATCGTCTGCGACCCGGCCAGACCGTCACCGACCGCGGCGCCGATGGCGCCACCGCCGAGGGCCAGCCCACCACCGACGAGCGCACCGGCGATCCGTATCGAACCTTCGATTGTTCCTGCCATGTTTCCTCTCCTTTGTTGAGATCGTGCTGGGTTTGCTGGGGTGGTTGTTGCGGGTCCCGCCTCTGCCGGCGACCTAGTGGCTGTCCCGGGCCATGCCCATCCCGAGGTACATGATGGTGAGGAGGCCGAAGATGAAGGCCTGGATCGCGCCGATGAACAGCTCGTCGAACGGCTTCCAGATGAGCAGGCCGATCCACGACAGGTAGGGCGGGATCAGCGTCACGATGACGGCGATCATGAGCACGCCCGAGAAGATGTTGCCGAAGAGTCGGAAGGTCAGCGTGATCGGCTTGGTGATCTCCTCGATGATGTTGATCGGCGTGAGCGCGGCGTAGGGCTGGGCGTAGTGCTTGAAGTACCCCTTCCAGCCGCGCGCCTTCACCGAGTTGTAGTGCACCAGGAAGAAGACGGTGAGTGCGAGGGCGAGCGGCAGGTTGACGTCCCCGGTCGGCGGGGCGAGGAACCCGGGGTCCCCGCTCGGGATGAAGGCGAGCCAGTTGCAGATGAGGATGAAGAAGAAGATCGTGACCCCGAGGCCGACGAAGGGAATGCCCTCGGGGCCGATGGCCGACTGGGCGAGGTCCGTTACCTGCTCGACCAGCGTCTCCCAGAAGAGCTGCAGTTTCCCCGGCACCCCCGACGTGACCTTGGCTCGCATCCGCAGCCCGAGCCCGAGCACGATGGCCGCCGCGATGAGCGTGGCCCAGACCACGTCCAGGTAGATCGTGAGCCCCGCCACGTGCACCACGCCGTGGTGGTCGCCGATCGTGATGGAGCCGCTGGCCAGCACGTAGTGGTTGCTCATTGGATCCCTTGGGAGATCACGACGCGCCCGACGTTGACGACGAAGAGCAGCTGGAAGATGACGAGGCCGGCCACGGCGCCGATGCCGAGCGCGCCGTTGAGCAGCAGGAGGCCGATGCAGATGACCGTGATGACCCCGAGGCGCGTGACGCTCTTGGTCCCCATGGCGCGCCGGAGCACCTTGTTGCTGGCCTCACCCTCGGTGGAGAGCTTGGCCACGCCGGCGTCGAGGAAGCGGAGGTTCACGACCGCCATCCCGAGCCCGATGGCCAGGCCGAGCGCGGCCCACGGGACGGAGAGGAGGAGGGTGATGACGATGCACGCCGCACCGACGACGATGGCGGACACGATCGTGCGCCGGAGCACCTTGGCCAGGGCGTTGCCCCCGAGGTCCGAGAGCCCGTCGAGCATGTTCATGCGCCGGCCCCTACAGGTAGGAGCGGATCTGCTTGATGACGCTGAGGGCGGCGACGGCCAGGCCCAGCGCCAGGCCGACCAGCAGGAACGCCGGCGCCGTGTGCAGGGCGCTGTCCACCCACAGCCCCAGGCCCAGGCCGACCCCCACGCAGACGGCGGCCGAGAGCCCCATGCTCAGGAACGCCACGGCGCCGGGCAGCGGCTTCGGCGCCTCCGGCGGTGAGGATTCGTCCCGGCCGCTCACCCGAACGGGCGCGCACGACGAGACTCACTTGACCACGCATGCGACTGCTGCCCCCTTATGCGGTGCGTGGCGCGCCGGAGTCCGTCGACCGCGACGCCGCGAAGGCGGCAACGGACGAGGCGAGGTGGACGGGGTACACAGGCCTCATCTTCGCATCCCGGCCCAGATGCCGTCCAAACGGTCACGACGGGAACCGCACCACCTCGCTGACCGCCGGGGCCTCCTCGGTCGGTGCTGGAACGCCCTGGTCGGGGCGCTCTTCCTCGTCGTCCCCGTTGCCCCGGCGCAGTCCGGGGTGGAAGAAGGTGTACAGGCCCACACCCAGGGCCGCCGCCCCGATCGGGATGAAGGCGTTGACCTGGTGCACGAAGAGCGGGAAGAGCAGGAAGCTCGACAGGATGGCCGTCCAGGCCCAGAGGATGATGACGCTGCGCCGGGGCCCGTGCCCGAGGCGGAGCAGGCGGTGGTGGATGTGCTCCTTGTCGGGCGTGTCGAACCCCCGGCCCCGCGCCGTTCGCCGCACGAAGGCGAAGGCCATGTCGACGAGGGGCACCCCGAGGATCAGCAGGGGGATGAACAGGGGGGCGAAGAAGAAGTAGGTCACGCCGCTGATGGGCACCGCCGTGGGGACGCGCCCGCCGATCACCATCGTCGACGCCGCCATGAGGAGCCCGAGGAAGTGCGCGCCGGCGTCACCCATGAAGATGCGGGCCGGGTTGAAATTGAACGGGAGGAAGCCGAGACAGATGCCGCACGCGATCACGGCCACCAGGGGGCCGACGTTGTCGCTCGGGAGCAGACCCAGCCCCATCAGCCGGATGCCGTAGATCGCGAGGGCGCCCCCGCCGATGGCGACCACACCGGCCGCCAGGCCGTCGAGCCCGTCGATCAGGTTCACGGCGTTGGTCAGCGCGATCACCCATGCCGCGGTGATGAGCGGGATGATGCCGGGGGTCAGCACGAAGAAGCCGGCCAGCGGGATCTTGAGCTCGTACATGGTCACGCCGCTGAAATACAGGATGCTGGCGGCCAGGATCTGACCGGCCATCTTGGCCGGCGCCGACATGTCCCGGATGTCGTCGATCAATCCCACGGCGAACATCGCGCCGGCGGCGAGCACGACACCCGTCATCTCGGGCGAGTCCTGGAAGATCGGCCGCAACTGCGGCACGGCGGCTGCACCGAGGACCGCGGCCAGGAACCCGAGGAACATGGCGGCGCCGCCACCGTAGGGGATCGGCTTGGTGTGCACGCTGCGTTCGCCGGGATGAGCGACGTAGCCCACCCGCAGCGCGATGCGCTTGGCGGGGACGGTCAGTGCGGCGGTCGCGCCCGCGGCCATCAGCAGGACCAGGCCGTACCACCCGACGTCAGGCATGCACTAGCCCACGAGGTCGCGATACGGCGGGAAGGCGGCGCACAAGGCGGCGACGTCGGACCGGACGGCCGAGAGCTCCCCTTCGTCGCTGCGGGCCTTGAGCGTGCGCACGATGAGGTCGGCCACGACGTGCATCTCGGTGATCCCCATGCCGGCCGTCGTCTCGGCGGCCGTCCCCAGGCGGAGGCCCGAGGTGAGGAAGGGCGAGCGCGGGTCGTCGGGGATGGTGTTGCGGTTGCAGGTGATGCCGGCCCGGTCCAGGACCTCTTGCGCCTCCTTGCCGGTGAGGTCGGCGTCGAACGGGCGCAGGTCGACGAGCAGCATGTGGTTGTCGGTCCCGCCGGAGACCAGGCGGAAGCCGTGCCCGACCAGGGCGTCGGCCAGGGCGGCCGCATTGGCGACGACCTGGGCCGCGTACTGGCGGAACTCGGGCCGAGCCGCCTCGGCGAAGGCCACCGCCTTGGCCGCGATGACGTGCTCGAGCGGCCCACCCTGCAGACCCGGGAACACGGCGCTGTCGATCTTCTTCGCCAGCCCTTCCCCGCACAGGATGGCGCCACCCCGCGGGCCGCGCAGCGTCTTGTGCGTGGTGAAGGTGACGACGTCGGCGACGCCGACCGGGCTCGGGTGCGCACCCCCGGCGATGAGCCCGGCCGGGTGCGCGGCGTCGAACATGAAGAGCGCCCCGACCGAGTCGGCGATCTCACGGAACGGCAGGGGGTCGATGACCCGGGCGTAGGCCGTCGAGCCGGCCACGATCAGCGCGGGCTTCTCCGTCTTGGCCAGGTGGGCCACCTGGTCGAAGTCGATCACCTCGCCGGGGTTCGTCTCGTCGTGCGACTCGGGCGTCACGCCGTAGGAGACGAAGCGCCAGAACTTCGAGACGATGGAGGCGGGCGAGCCGTGAGTCAGGTGGCCGCCGTGGTCGAGCCGCATGGCGAGGATGGTCGCGCCCGGATCGAGGAGCGCCTGGTAGGCAGCCAGGTTGGCGTTGGCTCCGGCGTGCGGTTGGACGTTGGCGTGGTCGGCCCCGAACAGGGCGGTGGCACGGTCGCGGGCCAGGTCCTCGACCTCGTCGATGATCTGGTTGCCGCCGTAGTAGCGCCGGCCCGGGTAGCCCTCGCTGTACTTGTTCGTCAGCACCGAGCCCGAGGCGGCCAGCACGGCCGGCGAGGTGAAGTTCTCCGAGGCGATGAGCTGCAGGGTCGTCTGCTGGCGGTTCAGCTCCTGGCCGATCAGGTTCGCCACTTCGGGATCGGCGGCCAGCGCGGTCTCGTAGCTGCTCATGAAGTCCCTTCCATCGGTGCGTGGTGGGCGAGCTCCCGGTCGAGGCCCGCCAGCTTCTCGATGCGGATGTCGTGCCGCCCGTGCTCCTCGGGCGCGGCCAGGAAGGCGGCCAGCGCCTCCACGGCGACGGTGGCGCCGGTCGTGCGGGCGCCCAGGCAGACCACGTTGGCGTGGGTGTGGCGCCGGGCCAACGCGGCCGTGGTCACGTCGTGGATGACCGCCGCCCGGACCCCGGCGACCTTGTTGGCGGCCATGGCGATCCCGTTGCCGGTCCCGCAGACGCAGAGCCCCAGGTCGGCCGATCCGCCGGCCACCGCCCGCCCGACGGCGGCCCCGAAGTCGGGGTAGTCCACCGACGCGCCCGCCTCGTGGGTGCCCAGGTCGTCGACCTCGTGGCCCGCTGCGGCCAACTCGGCCTTCAGGATCTCCTTCAGGTCGAACCCGGCGTGATCCGAGCCGGCGGCGACGCGCATGAGAGTCGAGTGTACCGGGGCGCCGGGGAGGCCCCTGGGCGTGAACCGGTACGCTCCCCGGTCCATGGCCCTCGACCCGCGCACCCCCGTGGTGGTCGGGGTGGGCCAGGCCGTCACGCCGCCCGACGCCGGGCTGGAGCCGGCCGAGCGGCCCGAGCCGCTGGAGCTGATGGTGCGGGCGTTGCGGGCCGCGGCCGAGGACTGCGACGGGGTGGAGCCCGGGAGCGCAGCGCCGGCGGGGGCCGCGCTCATCCGGCGGGCGGACAGCATCCGGGTGGTGGTGCCGCTCGGGTGGCGCTCGGTGAACCCGGCGCTGCTCGTGGCGTCGCGCCTGGGGTTCGCCGAGGGCGACGAGCCCGCAGAGCTGATGTTGTCGGCCATCGGGGGGAACGCGCCGCAGGCGCTCATGCATGACGCCTGCCTCGCCATCGGCCGCGGCGACCGCGACGTCGTGCTGGTCGCCGGCGCCGAGGCCATGTACACCCGCGCCCTGGCCCGGCGGCACCCCGCCGGCACGCCCCTGGCCTGGTCCAGCCAGCCGGCCGAGTCGACCCCTCCCCCGGTCCCGTTCGGGCTGGAGAAGCCCGGCGCCACCGACCTCGAGATGCAGCGCGGCGTGCTCTTGCCGATCCACGCCTATCCCCTGTTCGAGAACGCGCTGCGCGCCGCCAACGGCTGGACGCTCGAGGAGCACGCCGCCCGGATCGGCTCGCTGTGGTCACGCTTCAGCGAGGTGGCCGCCGGCAATCCCCACGCGTGGATCCGCACGCCCCGCCCGGCCGGAGCGATCGTCACCCCCGGACCCGACAACCGGATGGTCTCGTTCCCCTACCCCAAGCTGTGCACGGCCAACATGCAGGTGGACCAGGGTGCCGGCTACATCGTCTGCTCGGTCGAAGCCGCCCGCGCCGCCGGTGTGCCCGAGGAGCGCTGGGTCTTCCCGCTGGCCGGCGCGGACGCCAACGACCACTGGTTCATCTCGCACCGGGCCGAGCTGCACCGCTCCCCCGCCATCCGGCTCGCCGGCGCGGCCGCGCTCGCGCTCGCCGGGCTCGGGATCGACGACGTCGCGTGGATCGACCTCTACTCGTGCTTCCCGGTCGTCGTGCAGATGGCGGCGGCCGAGCTCGGTCTGCCCATCGACGACCCGGCGCGGCCGCTGACGCTCACCGGAGGCCTCACGTTCGGCGGCGGGCCGGGCAACAACTACACCTCGCACGGGATCGCGCGAGCGGTCGGTGCGGTGCGCGCCGACCCCGGGACGGCGGCGCTCGTGACGGGGCTCGGGTGGTACGCCACCAAGCACTCCATCGGGATCTACGCCTCACGCCCGCCGGCACACGGCGGCACCGAGCCCTTCGCCTGGCGTGACGTGCAGCCCGAGGTCGACGCACTGCCCCAGTGCCGGGTCGACTCCGAGGCGACCGGGCCCGTGCGCATCGAGACCTACACCGTCACCTTCGACCGCGACGGGGCCGTCGAGCGCGGCATCCTGGCCTGCCGGACCGCCGACGATCGCCGGGCCTGGGGCAACGTCAGCGACCCCGACGGCCTCTCGCTCCTCTGCGCCGAAGAGGGGGTCGGCCGTACCGGCCTCCTCGCCGCCGACGGCACGGTGACCCTCGACGACTAGGGCCCGGCGCCGGAGCGGGCGCCGCCTCGACGGGCGTACAGTTCGACCGACGAGCTTTCCCCGAGGGGCCCGGGGGCGACAGAGGGGCAGACACCCATGGCAGGCACGGCACACGACCTGGTGATCCGGGGCGGCCAGGTGGCCGACGGACGGGGCGGCGAGCCGGTCGCGGCGGACGTGGCGGTCGACGGCTCCACGATCGTCGCCGTCGGTCCGGTCACGGGACGGGGCAGCCAGGAGATCGACGCCACCGGGCTGCTGGTGACGCCGGGCTTCGTCGACATCCACACCCACTACGACGGCCAGGCCACCTGGGACTCGCGGCTCACCCCGAGCAGCTGGCACGGCGTCACGACGGCGGTCATGGGCAACTGCGGCGTGGGCTTCGCGCCGGTGCGGCCCGACGCCCACGACCGGCTCATCTCCCTCATGGAGGGCGTCGAGGACATCCCCGGCGCCGTGCTCGATGAGGGCATCGAGTGGTCGTGGGAGAGCTTCGGCGAGTACCTGGACGCGGTCGAACGACGACCTCATGACATCGACCTGTGCGCGCAGCTCCCCCACGGGGCGCTGCGCCTCTACGTCATGGGCGAGCGGGCCGCCCGCCTGGAGGAGGCGACGGAGGAGGATGCGGCGGCCATGCGGCGGCTGGCCACCGAGGCGGTGCGGGCGGGCGCCATCGGGTTCTCGACCTCGCGCACTCTCAACCACCGCACGGCGACGGGCGACCCGACGCCGTCGCTGCGGGCCGGGGCGGACGAGCTCGAGGCGATCGCCAGCGGTGTGGCCGACGCCGGGTACGGCGTGATGGAGCTGATCTCGGACTTCTGGCCCGACCCCGACGCCGAGTTCGCGCTGATCCGGCGCCTCGTCGAGCGCACGGGCTGCCCGCTGTCGGTCTCGTTGGCCCAGAGCCACCAGCGGCCCGAGGCGTGGCGCGACCTTCTGGCACGGATCGAGCAGGCGGCAGCCGACGGGCTCCCCATCCGGGCCCAGGTGGCGCCCCGGCCGATCGGTCTGCTGCTCGGCCTCCAGGCGTCGTTCCACCCGTTCTCGGGGCACCCCGCGTTCAAGGAGATCGCCGGGCAGCCGCTTCAGGCGCAGGTGGCCGCGCTGCGCGACCCGACCTTCCGGGCCCGCCTTCTCCAGGGCGAGGACCCGGTCGGCTCCCTGCGGCGCCTGGTCGACTACGGCCGCATGTATCCGCTGGGCGAGGTGCCGGACTACGAGCCGGCGCCCGAGACCAGCGTGCAGCGCATGGCGGAGTCCCGCGGCGTGGACCCCGCCGAGCTCACACTGGACCTGCTGGCGGAGGACGGTGGGCGTCGGTTCCTCCTCGTGCCGTTCTCCAACTACGCCGACGGCGACCTCGAGGCCTGCCGCGAGATGCTGGTGCACCCCGACACGGTCTTCGGGCTGGGCGACGGCGGCGCCCACGTCGGGATCATCTCCGACGCCAGCTTCCCCACCTACGCCCTCTCGCACTGGGCACGCGACCGCTCACACGGCCGCGTGCCGGTGGGTTGGGTGGTCGAGCAGCTCACCAGCGCCACTGCCCGCGCCGTCGGCCTGCACGATCGCGGCGTCGTGGCCGAGGGCATGCGCGCCGACCTCAACGTCATCGACTTCGACCACGTGCGCTGCGAAGCACCGGTCATGGCCTACGACCTGCCCGCCGGCGGCAAGCGTCTGCTCCAGCGGTCTCGCGGCTACAGGGCCACGGTCGTGGGAGGGCAGGTCACGTATCGAGACGGGGAGCCGACGGGCGCGCTGCCCGGGCGGCTCGTCCGGGCTGCGGGCCGAACCCGAGCGCGGCCGATGCAGAGCCGAGAGGAGACGACATGACCGCTACGGACGAAGGCGTGCACGAGCTCGAGCCGGCGGCCGAGTGGCGGGCGGCCGACGTCGCCGACCCGGAGTCGTGGACGCTGCGCCTGAGCGCGGCCGACCACGCCGAGCTCGATGCCGCGCTGGCCACGGCGAAGAAGAAGAGCGCCGACCCGCTCGAGCTCGAACGCCAGGACTTCCCGCTCGACGGCCTGGCCGCCAAGCTCGACGCCGTCGTCGGCGTCCTCCTCGACGGCCGCGGCTTCGCCCGCATCGCCGCCCTGGACGCCGGGCGCTACAGCGACGAGGACCTGACGCTCCTGTACTGGGGCATCGGGCTGCATCTCGGCGAGCCCTGGGCGCAGAACAAGCACGGACACGTGCTGGGTGACGTCACCGACCAGGGGAAGACGATCGACGACCCGACCGTGCGCGGCAACGAGCTCGGAGGCATCGCACTCGACTACCACACCGACGGGTCCGACCTGGTGGGCCTGCTCTGCCTGCGCACGGCCCGCACGGGCGGGCTCTCGTGCGTCGCCAACGCCGTGGCGATCCACAACCAGCTCGTGCGCGAGTCCCCCACCTGGCCGCGGCGCTCTACGACCCGCTGCCCTACGACACACGCGGCGAGCAAGCCGAGGGCGCGGCGGCGTTCTACTCGGTGCCGGGCTTCACCGAGCACGCGGGCCGGTTGTTCGTGCGCTTCATCCCCCAGTACATCCTCGCCTCGCAGCGCCATCCCGACGCCCCCCGGCTGAGCCCCACCGCCCGTGAGGCGATCGCGACGGTGTCGGCGCTGGCCAACGACCCGGACTACAACGTGTACATGGACCTGCAGCCGGGGGAGATGCAGTTCATCAACAACTACCACGTGCTCCACGGGCGCACGGCCTACGAGGACGACGTCGCGCACGGCTACAAACGGCACCTCAAGCGGCTCTGGCTGGCCACGTACGCGCTGACGGATCGCCCGGCGCACTTCGCCGCCCTCGGGCGGCGCAGCCACTGGGAGGCGCGGCGCTCGGTCAGCACGCTGCCGGCGGTGGAGCGGGCCGCCACGCCGTAGCTGCGGCGGCGAAGCAGCACGACCCTCAGCCTGGTTCGGGCTTCTTCGACCGGGAGAACCAGCGGCGCCGCGTGTGCATCAACATGGTCCCCTCTATGAAGTTCGCGGGCAGCGCGCCCTCGCGCAGGACGCGGATCGGCGACACGGTGGCATCGACCAGCGTGGGGAGCGGCCCGTCGCGGCGTCCGCCGTCCACGACGAGCGCCACGTCGGCCGCGTCGAAGGCCTTGGCCACTTCCTTGGGATCGGTGAAACTGAGCGGCACCGTGCGCCAGGGCCCATGCTCCCGGCACAGCTTGCGCAGCGCGCGGCCGTCGGGCATGCCCACCACGACGGCCCAGCCCCCCGATGCCGCGCCCGCCGACCCCCCGGCGTGCGCCCCGCTGGTGGTCTCGGCGCCCGAGAAGCCGCGGGGCACGAACACCTCGACCGGGCCGGGCCAGCAGCGATCGAGCAGCTGCCCGAGCTCGTCCGTCCAGCCCGAGGTCAGCGAACGCAGGGCCTCGGCGTACCCGACGGCGTAGTGGGGGCCCTCGGGGTCGGCCGCCAGCTCCTCCAATCGCGCCTCGGTCTCAGCCGGCCCGGCGCGCATGGCGAGGCAATAGCTGCCCACGGCCGGCACGGCGATGATGAGGCCCGCACCCAGCGCGGCGGCCACCGCGGTGTCCGCCACGCTCGTCAGCGGCGGGCGCTCCCCCCTGGCGTCGAGCTCGTCGGCCATGTCAGTTCGCCTCCCCGTTCACCCGCGCCACGAGAGCACGCGGCCGTCTCGCCAGGTCGGGCTCGACCCGCACGTCGTCGAAACCGAGTCGGCGGGCCAGCTCCACCGCCGGTGCGGCCTGGTGCGGGTGCCAGCTCGACGACGGCCGTCCCGGGGCGCGCCAGCCAGCGCCAGGCCTCCACCAGCACGGCTTCCACCTCCGCCAGGCCTGCGGAGCCGTCGCTGCCGGGCCCCGCCACCAAGGCCTGCCGCGGCTCCGCGCGCACCTCGATCGACAGACCATTCCACTCCTCCGCCGTGACGTACGGGGGGTTGGAGACGACCAGGTCCACGGCGCCGCGCAACGAGGCGGGGAGCGGCTCGAGCCAGCTCCCCCCGGCGAGCTCGATGCGCGGCAGGTCCTCCCCGCGGCCGGCGCGCAGCGCAGCGAGGTTCGCCGCGGCGACCTCCAGCGCGTCGGCGCTGGCGTCGGTGGCCCACACCTCGCGCAGGGCCCGGCGTCCCAGCTCGGCCGCCAGCGCCAGCGCGACCGCACCGCTGCCGGTGCCGGCGTCGACCGCCACGAGCCCCTCGTCGCCGTTCACCCCCCGGTCTCGGGCCAGACGGCGCGCCTCGGCCAGGGCCACCTCGACGACCTGCTCGGTCTCGGGACGCGGGATCAGCACCCTCGGGTCGACGAGGAGGTCGAGCGATCGGAAGGGCCAGTGCCCGAAGACGTACTGCAACGGCTCCCCCGCCGCCCGGCGCGCCGCCAGGCGTCGTGCCGCTGCGACCGCGTCGGGGTCGAGGGCGCCGGTGGGCGGGTCGGGGTGGCCGAGGACCAGGCCGAGTCCCAGCACCTCGTCGACGATGAAGCGCGCCTCGTGCGGGCGCGCCCACGACCTCCGCCAGCTCCGCCACCAGGTCGCCACGCGTGAGCACCTGCCGCCACGGTCACCGCTCGCCGTCCTCCTCGCCGGCCAGCTGCCGGGCCCGCTTGTCGGCCATCAGCGCGTCGGTGAGCTCGGTCAGGTCACCCGCCAGCACCTGGTCCAGTTTGTAGAGGGTGAGGTTGATCCGGTGGTCGGTGACCCGGTTCTCCTTGAAGTTGTAGGTGCGGATCTTGTCCGTGCGGCTCCCCGCCCCGACCTGGCCCCGTCGCTGGGCCGACATCTCGGCCGCCTGGCGGTCCTGTTCGGCCTTGAGGAGCCGCGACCGCAGCACCACCATGGCCTTGGCCCGGTTCTGAATCTGGCTCTTCTCGTCCTGCATCGCCACGACCGTGCCGGTCGGCAGGTGCGTGATGCGCACCGCGGAGTCCGTCGTGTTGACCGACTGCCCGCCGGGCCCCGTCGAGCGGTAGACGTCGACCTTGAGGTCGTTGGGGTCGATGTCGATCTCGACCTCGGCCGCTTCGGGCAGCACGGTCACGGTGGCCGTCGAGGTGTGGATGCGGCCCTTGGCCTCGGTGACGGGCACGCGCTGCACCCGGTGCGTGCCGCCCTCGTGCTCCAGGCGGAGGTAGGCGTCGGGGCCCTTGACGAGGAAGACCGCCTCGTTGATCCCGTCCTTGTCCGACGCGTCCTCGGACAGGACCTCGACCTTCCACTTCTGCATCGCCGCGAAGCGCAGGTACATGTCGAGGAGGACCCGGGCGAAGAGGTTCGCCTCGTCCCCCCCGACGGCGCCCCGGATCTCCATGATCACGTTGCGGCCCTCGTTGGGGTCCTTGGGCAGCAAGAGCGCCTGGATGTGCTCCTCGAGCGACTTCACCCGCGATTCAGAGTCCTCCACCTCCAGGCGCATGACCTCGCGGTCGTCGCCCGAGGCTTCGGTCATCATCTCGCGGGCGGTGGTCACGTCCTCGCGGGCGGCGGTGAGGTCGTGCCAGGTTCGCACGATCTCACCGAGCTCCTTGTGGCGACGTGACAGGTCGCGCAGCCGGTCGTTGTCTGAGAGGGTGGCGGGGTCGGCCAGGTCGGCCTCGACAGCGTTGTACTCCGCCTCGAGCGCGGCGATCCGGTCGTCGAACATGCCTCGGCGGGTGCTCCCAGCAAGGACAGGGCGGCCCGGTCGGCACGCCCCGCCCTGGCGGGATCAGTCCTGCGGGGCCGCCGGGGCGGGCTTGGCCTTCGCCCGGCCCTTGCGCTCGCCGTAGCGGCGCTGGAAGCGCTCAACCCGTCCACCGGAGTCGACGAGCTTCTGCTTGCCGGTGAAGAAGGGGTGGCACTCGTTGCACAGCTCGACGTGGAGATCAGCCTTGGTCGAGTGCGTCACGAACGTGTTGCCGCACGAGCACTTGACCGTCGCCTCTACGTAGTCGGGGTGGATGTCGGTCTTCATGGTGTCTCCAGTGTCGATTTCGTCGGGTCAGTCTAGGGCCGCCACCGGACTCTCGGTCCGGCGCAGCAGCGAGCCGGGTCTCAGGTGGCCGGGCCCTTGGCGATCTCGGCCAGGAACTCGTCGTTGCTCGCGGTTGTGCGGATCTTGTCCATGAGCAGCTCCAGGCCCGCCGCGTCCTTGCCGTCGCTGGCCAGGGCGTTGAGGACCCGGCGCAGCTTCCAGACCTGCTGGAGCTGGCCCCGCTCGAAGAGGAGCTCCTCGTGGCGGGTCGAGCTGGCGTTGACGTCGATGGCCGGGTACAGGCGGCGCTCCGACAGGCGGCGGTCGAGGCGGAGCTCCATGTTGCCGGTGCCCTTGAACTCCTCGAAGATCACCTCGTCCATCTTCGAGCCCGTCTCCACCAGGGCCGAGGCGAGGATGGTCAGCGAGCCGCCCTCCTCGACGTTGCGCGCCGCGCCGAAGAACTTCTTGGGCGGGTAGAGCGCACCGGAGTCGACACCACCGGACATGATCCGGCCCGTCGCCGGCGCGGCCAGGTTGTAGGCCCGGGCCAGGCGGGTGATGCCGTCGAGGACGATCACCACGTCCCGGCCCATCTCGACCAGGCGCTTGGCCCGCTCGATGGCCAGCTCGGCCACCTGCGTGTGCTCGTCGGCCGGTCGGTCGAAGGTCGACGCGATGACTTCGCCCTTGACGGAGCGCCGCATGTCGGTGACCTCTTCGGGCCGCTCGTCCACGAGCAGGACCATGAGGTGCACCTCAGGGTTGTTGGCCTCGATCGAGTGGGCGATCTGCTTCATCACCGTCGTCTTGCCGGCCTTGGGGGGCGAGACGATCATGCCGCGCTGCCCCTTCCCGATCGGCGAGAGCAGGTCCACGATCCGGGCCGTGAGGTTGTCCTTGTCGCCGGGCATCTCGAGGTTCAGCCGCGAGTCGGGGAACAGCGGGGTCAGGTCCTCGAAGCGGGGTCGGTTGCGCGCCTCCTCGGGGTCGAGGCCCGAGATGGAGTCGATGCGCAGGAGCGCCGGGTACTTCTCGTTGTTCGACGCCGGGCGGCACGCGCCCTCGACGTAGTCGCCGCGGCGCAGCGCGAAGCGCCGGGCCTGGCTGATGGAGACGTAGACGTCCTTGGACGAGGGCAGATAGCCCTCGCAGCGCAGGAAGCCGTAGCCCTCGTCGCGCAGGTCGAGCATGCCCTTGACCTCGACCAGCTCGCCCGAGTACGGCTGCTCCTGGCCGCCGCCCTGGAGCTCGCCGCCCTGGGTGCCACGCTCGCGGCCGCGGCGGCGGCGGCTCCGCCGGTTGCCCACGTCACCCTCGGCGCCGTTGCCACGGTTCTGGTTGCCCTGGCCCTGGCCCTGGCGGTTGCGGTTGCCACCGCCCTGCTGGTTCTGGTTCTGACCCTGCCCGTTCTGCCGCGGCGCGGGGTCGGCGCCGTCGGCCAGCTCGGGCGGCTCGACGAAGACCGCCGGCCCGGAGTCCGCACTCGGTGCCTCGATGGTGGTCGTGGCGCTGGCCGCGGTGCGATCGTCCGGGGCGGGCGCCGCAGTCGCTGCACCCGGCCCGTCGGCGGCCGTCTCGGCCTCGGCGCCCTGGTCGGCGCCCGCAGCCGCAGCGGCCGTCCGGGATCGGCGCGCCGGCTTGGAGCCGTTGGTCTCGCCGTGTTCGGCGTCGCCGTTGCTGGCGGCGCCGGGCCCGGATGTCACCCCGGTGGCATGGAGAATCTGGTCAATGATGTCGGCCTTCTTCGTCCGGCTGGTCGTCTTGAGCGACATGGCCTGGGCGATGGCACTGAGCTCGTCGCGCTCCTTGCCTTCGAGAACCGATCGTTCGAGCTGCTGTTCCGCAGTCATCGGGCTCCTCATCTACGAGGGTTATCGCCGGCCCGGGTTCGTCCGCGCGTGGCGAGGGAATTAAGGAAGGAGAAGGGATTCGCGTGTGAACGCCCTCCCCCGGATCACCTCTGCGTAATGCTCTCCCGGGACCGCTTGTACCCGCGGAGAGCGCTTCGAAGCGCAGTGGGGATGTACACACTCTAGCGGGACCGGGAGGCTCATGCCAACATCCCCGGCCTTCCCGCAGGTCAGATTGTGTCTTTGTTGGCGTAGGGATGGCGTCAAAGGGAGATCTCGGCCAGCACGGAGTCGAGGTCGAGATCGATGACCGAGGGCACCGAGATCGCCTTGATGGCCAGGTCGGGGTCCTTCAGCCCGTGGCCGGTCAGGACGCACACGACCCGCGATCCCTCCGGCACGCCCTGTTTGATGAGCCCGGCCACCGAGGCCGACGAGGCCGCCTCGCAGAAGACCGACTCCTCCTGGGCGAGGAACGTGTAGGCCTCCATGATCTCCTCATCGGTCACCGCCGTGATGGAGCCGCCGGACTCGGCGGCGGCGGCCGTGGCCGAGTACCAACTGGCCGGGTTCCCGATGCGGATCGCGGTGGCGATCGTCTCGGGGTTCTCGACCGGGTGGCCGAGCACGATGGGCGCCGCGCCGGCGGCCTGGAAGCCCAGCATGCGGGGCAGCAGCGTCGACCGGCCCGCCTCCTTGTACTGGAGATAACCCCGCCAGTAGGCGGTGATGTTCCCGGCGTTGCCGACGGGGATGCAGTGCACGTCGGGGGCGTCGCCCAGCACGTCGACGATCTCGAAGGCGCCCGTCTTCTGTCCCTCGATCCGGTGGGGGTTGACCGAGTTCACCACGGTGATGGGCGCATGGTGCGGGAGGTCGCGCACGATCGTCAGCAGCTGGTCGAAGTTCCCCCGCACCTGGAGCACGCGGGCACCGTGCATCAGGGCCTGCGCCAGCTTGCCCAGCGCGATGTGGCCCTCGGGGATGAGCACGACGCACGCGAGCCCCGCCCGCGACGCGTAGGCGGCGGCGGAGGCGGACGTGTTGCCGGTCGACGCGCACACCACCGCCTTGGCCCCCTCCTCGAGCGCCAGCGAGATGGCCATGGTCATGCCGCGGTCCTTGAAGCTCCCGGTGGGGTTCGCACCCTCCACCTTCAGCCACACCTCGGCGTTGACGCGCTCGGAGAGACGCGGCGCCGGCAGGAGCGGCGTGCCGCCCTCGAGCAGCGTGACAACCGGTGTGTGCCCGGTGATGGGGAGGAACGGGCGGTACTCCTCCATGACGCCGCGCCAGCCGGCGCTCATCGCGCCTGCCCTCCCCCGTCGGCGTCGCCGTCCTCGCCGATCACGCGCAGCACGCCGCTCACCCGGTCGACGGCCTGGTGCCGGCGCAGCTCGTCGATGGTGGCGAGCAGGTCGCCCTCGCGCGCCACGTGGGTCAGGAAGATGAGGCGGGCCTCCTCGGCCAGGCCCACCTGCTCCATGGCGCGGATCGACACGCCGTGGTCACCGAAGATCTTGGCGACGGCGGCCAGCACACCGGGTCGGTCGGCCACGTCCATGCTGAGGTAGAAGGCGGAGCGCATGTCGCTCTGGGAGCGCACCGAGGTGCTGGTTCGCTTGGGGGCGGGCGCCGGGGCGCCGGCCAGGAGGTTGCGCGACGCGTCCACCAGGTCGCCCAGCATGGCGCTGGCGGTCGGCCCGCCGCCGGCACCGCGCCCGTAGAGCATGAGCTCGCCGCTCACCGCCCCCTCGACGAACACGGCGTTGAAGGCACCGCGGACCGACGCCAGCGGGTGCGCCCTGGGCACCATGGCGGGGTGCACGCGGACGGAGAGCTCCGGGCCGCCGCCGACCAGCTCGGCGATGGCGAGGAGCTTGACGGAGTAGCCGAGCCGCTTGGCGTAGGCGACATCGGCCGCGCTGATGCCGCTGATGCCCTCGCGGTGCACGTCGGCGTCGACGATGTCCGACCCGAAGGCCAGCGCGGCGAGGATGGCCGCCTTGGCCGCGGCGTCGTGCCCTTCCACGTCCGCCGTGGGGTCCCGCTCGGCCAGCCCGAGCTCCTGCGCCTCGCGCAGGACGTCGTCGTAGCTGTCGCCCTGTTCCTCCATGCGGGTGAGGATGTAATTGGTCGTCCCGTTGACGATCCCCATGACGCGCAGGATCTGCTCGCCCGCCAGCGACTCGCGCAGCGGCCGGATGACGGGGATGGCACCGGCCACGGCCGCCTCGTACAGCAGGTCGACGCCGGCGGCCGCGGCCACTTCGGCCAGCTCGGCGCCGGCGGTGGCCAACAACGCCTTGTTGCCCGTGACGACGGGCTTGCCGTTGCGGAGCGCCGTCTCGATCAGCTCGTGGGCCGGGTGGAGCCCGCCGATCAGCTCGACCACCACGTCCACGTCGTCGCGGGCGACCAGCGCGGCAGCATCGGTCCCGACCAGCCCCATGTCGATGGCCGGAGAGCGCGGCTTGTCCGGGTTGGCCACGGCGATCCCGACCAGCTCCAGTCGGATGCCGGTGCGGGCGGCGACGTCGTCGGCGCGGGTGAGGAGTATCTCGGCCAGCGCGCCCCCGACGTTGCCGCACCCGAGCAGCGCGACGCGAACCGTCGGCGCCGGGTGTGCGTGCGGGTGGGCGGGTTCGGTTCCCCCGGGCCGTGGCCTTGTCGGCAGTCACCTCCAAACGGTACAGGCTGCCCGCGGCGCCACTCGGACCCTGTGGGCGGCGGCCGATCAGGCGTCGAGGCGGATGAGGTCCTCGAGCGTCTCGCGCCGGACGGCCACGCGGGCGATGCCGTCCGAGACGAAGACGACGGCCGGCCTGGGGACCTTGTTGTAGTTGGAGGCCATGGCGTAGCCGTAGGCACCGGTGACGGGCGTGGCGAGGATGTCGCCCACCTCGAGGTCGTCGGGCACATAGGCGTCGGGCACGACGAGGTCACCGCTCTCGCAGTGCTTGCCGACCACGCGTACCGGCCGTGGCCGGGGCGCGGTGGCGGACCGGGGCAGGAAGGCCTCGTAGCCGCTGCCGTAGAGCACGGGCCGCGGGTTGTCGCTCATGCCTCCGTCGACGCTCACATAGGTCCGGATGCCCGGGAGGTGCTTGACGGTGCCGACCGTGTAGAGCGTCATGCCGGCTGTAGCGACGATGGAACGACCTGGCTCGGCCGAGATCCGCGTGGCGGGATCGACGCGCGCCTTGGCGCAGGCCGCCCGCGTGGCCTGCGCCCACTCGGCCTGTGTCGGAGCCGACTCTCCGTTCACGTAGGGCACGCCCAACCCACCACCGACCACCAGCTCGGGGAGTCCCAGCGGAGCGAAGAACGCGCCCAGAACCTCGGCCGCCTGCTCGAATGAGGACGCGTCGAAGACCTGGCTGCCGATGTGGGCATGCACCCCCACCAGCTCGACGCCGGGCAGGAGCTCGAGAGCAGCGACGGCCTCGGCGGCGGCGCCGGAGGAAACGGAGAAGCCGAACTTCGAGTCCTCCTGGCCGGTGCGCACGAACTCGTGGGTGTGCGCCTCCACGCCTGGCGTCACCCGGACGAGAACCTTCGGCCGCGCCGGCCCGGGCGGGGACGACTCCAGCAGGCCGCCGAGGCGGGCGATCTCGTCGAAGGAGTCCACCACGATCCGGCCGACGCCGAGGGAGAGGGCAGAGGACAACTCCTCGGTCGACTTGTTGTTGCCGTGGAGGACCAGGCGGTCCGCCGGCACGCCGGCCGAGAGCGCCACGTGGAGCTCGCCGCCCGACGCCACGTCGAGGTGCATGCCGGCCTCGTGGGCCAGGCGCGCCATCGATCGGCACAAGAACGCCTTGGTGGCGTAGGCGACGCCCTCGCCCCAGGCCGCCACGGCCTCGCGGCAGGCGTGGCGCAAGTGGTCCTCGTCGTAGACGAAGAGGGGCGTGCCGAACTCGTGGGCGAGCTCGAGGAGGTCGAGGCCGCCGACGTGGAGGTGCCCCTTCTCGTCGACGGAGGCGCTGCGCGGCAGCAGGTGGCGCTCCAGTGGTGCGGTGGCGACGTCGTGGTCCGTCGGCATGGAGGTGCAGGATACGGCAGCCTTCGCGCGTTCCGCGGAGGCCGGGACTGGTGGCGGTGCCCGGGGACTACGATCGTCCCCTGCTCGTGCGTCGGCGCGGGCACGTCCCGCCCCCGTAGCTCAGCGGATAGAGCACCGGCCTCCGGAGCCGGTGGCGCAGGTTCGAGTCCTGCCGGGGGCGCCGTTGCCGGGGGCGCCCGCACACTGCCGGGGGCGCCGACCCGATGGCACTAGACGAATCAGCGAGTGCTTGAGGCGAGCTGAAGCCCTCGCATCGTGAGTGCTTGAGAGCGGTCGGCCGTGTGGTTAGAGCGAACGCCCGCTGAATGCGGCCAGTCGGTCGAGTGTGGACGCGCCTTCGGGGGCCGGCTGCTCGGATGCGTAGAGGCCGGCGGCCCGGAACTCGGGCGAGACCGACGCCTGGGACGTGGCGAGGGCGACGTCGGCCGCATCGGCCTGAATCTCGATGGTGAGTCCGGTGGCTCGAGTGAGGTCCCAGGCGTGGGTGGCATGGTCGGCCATGATCAGGTTGAGCGCGAAGGGTGCGGGTGTGTCCCCCCAGGGCATCGGCACGGTACCCTCGAGTACGCCTGGGCCGCTGAATGCGGCAAGGACGCCAGCCGCGGCGCGGCTGTACGACGCGGCGGGATCGTTGCCGACCCAGTCGGGCATGTCGGACCAGTCCGGGAAGGGCTGCTGTTCGCCACGCGCACTGGCGGCGAACAGGTCAGCGCCCCCGATCATGTGGTTGAGGACGTCTCGCGCGCACCACCCCACGCAGGGGGACGGTGCCGCGAGCTGAGCGGGGGTGGCCTTGTCCATGGCGCGAGCGATCGAGTCGCCAACGCCCTCGAACATGGTGAGCTCGGTTGCGGTGGTTGTCATTGGTTTCTCCTCGCTGGTCTACTGCCTGGTGACCGCGTTCTGAGCGGTCGTCTTCGTGTTCACTTCAGTGACGGCGCTGCGGAGGTCGAGGGTTCGCGTCCGGTCACGCTGATCGTGCGAACTTGCTGTCTCGAAGACCGCACAGCGTGCCCGTGGTCTGGAGCTCGACGACGGCCGGGACCGGCTCGGGGTCGGCGAAGAGCTGAGGATCGAGGTAGTCGGCCCGTTGGCTGGTGGGGTCGTGGACCCACCAGGAAGCCTCGAGCGCGATGCCATTGGGGTCGGTGAAGTAGACGGAACGGACGACCTCATGGTCGACGATGTCGGTGACCTCCCACGCGTGGCTCTGCAGGCGTTGGCGGAGAGCGTGGAGTGCGTTCTCGTCGGGAAGGTTCAGTGACAGATGGTCGAACTGTGGGGCGCGTTCGTTCGGCACACCGGCACGGTTCACGAACGGCCGAGCCGGCGCGTCGGCGTACTCGAAGAAGGCCACGGTGCACTGGGGACCGAACTCGAAGAAGTAGTGGCGGAATTCGGGCGTGCTGATCGTGGCGACGAGCCGAGCGCCGAGGGTTCCGTGGTAGAAGCGGACCGTCGCGTCCATATCGGAGGTCACGAGCGCGAGATGGTTGATCCCCAGCCAGCTCGCTCGAGCCTCCCCGCCTCCAACACGGTCCGCGGCGCTCATGATCGGGCCCCGGCTGCATCGGCGGTCGCGGCTGACACTGACAGCTGCATGTCAGCCGTCGTCTGGGGTTCGGGCGTGAGGTCGGGGATGCGACGAGAGAGTTCCGCGAAGTCGTCTCCGATTGCCTGGTGCACGAGCTGGATCGCTGCGGTGAACGCGTCGGCCGGCATCACGTGCTGCCAAATGCGAGTCATGTTCTCGCGGTCGTCATCACCGAGCAGCGGATACATCCATGCCACGAGCTCGGGGAAGCGGTCCTGGGGAACTTGGCCCGCCATGATTCCCACGGCGTTGGCTTGGTCGAGCACCGAGACGCGCTCTTTGATGAGGCCGTACACGTGCCCGTCTTCCTTAGCCAGGTGCAGATCGAGGTGAAATTTGAACGCTGCAGTCGCCCGCGCCGTTTCCAGCGCATCGCGCGCTGAAACCGCGTTACTCAACCCGTCGAAGGCAGCATCGAGACCGCGATGGTCCTTCTCGTAGGCCTCCGCAACCGACGGTGCGACCTCCTCGAGCGCCGTGAAGATTGCGAGCTCTTCACCGTGAGCGTGCCACTCCAGCACCTCATTGAAGAACCGGAACCGTTCCACGGTCTCCTCGAGACCCGGCTTCCCCCGGGCCGCGTCAAGCGCGGCCGTGTCGATCTTCGCCATGTCGGCTCGGAACGCATTGTGGATCGCGACTACTGCATCAATCGGACCAGCCATGTTGCCCCCTTATACATTGACCAAATATCTTGGGATCAAGATATTCCGTCCCAAGCTACATGTCAAGAGTCTTCTTGCTATAGGATTACTTGAGATCAAATCTCCAGGGCAAGGTAGAGAGGACTGTGGACACAACAGCGACGTTGATCGTCCGGCACCGCGTGCAGGATTACGCCAGCGCGCCGTGACGAGACGCTGGAGGGCCTCCTCGAGCAGCACGGCTGTAGCGGCGCCGTGATCGGGCCGCCTCGCATCGAAATCGCGGTGGAGGCCTGAGGTGAGCCCCTCCGCCGCACGTCGCAAGGGTGGCGTCCCCCGCGAGGGCGCCGTCTCCGCGCGTCCACCTGAAGCGGACGCGTTCGAGTACGAATACCCCGGCGCGTCGTGGCTCGCCTCGCGCGCGATCCGCCAGCTCGAGGTCGTCGGCGGCCAGGCCGAGGAGCTCGTCGCCACAGTCGCCCGGCGTTACGGCCTCTCCCACGCAGCGCTCAACGCGCTCGCCGTCGTCGAAGGTGCTGGCGGCCCCATTCCGACGGGCGAAATCAGTGCCCGAATGCACATCACCACCGGAACGATGACCAGCGTCCTCGACACCCTCGAACGCAATGGCTACATCAAACGCATCGCCGACCCCAACGACCGCCGCCGCGTCCTCGTTGACATCACGCCCGACGCCCAAGGCGTGCTCGACAAGATGCTTCCAGAAGTCCAACACGTCATCGCCGGTGCCATGGCAAACATCGACGGCGACGCCCTCCAAGCCCTTCTCGACGCCCTCGCCGCCGTCAGCGCCGCTATCGCAGCCGTCCCCGACACCCTCCCGTCCGTCGCTCCCAGACGAACACCAGATCACCTGCGCCGCACCTAAGCAACGGACGGACACGGAAGCCCCCAGTGACTTACGGGAGCGCACCCGCAAGATGGGATTGCACCAACCGCAACCGGGAGCAGAACGCGTCCCATAACGGGCGCTTCGGGTTCCAGGGGGGTATGAAGGCCCTGACGTAGCCTCCGGTGGTGGAGACGGATCGGGAGAGGATGTTCGCCGCGATGATCGGGATCCCTGGGGTCACCGTGATCGAGGCTCGCACCACGGCCGACACGTTGAACGTGCTCGTCGAGACCGAGCTGCGTCCGCCTCGATGCCCGCGTTGTGGCGGAGCCGTCAAACGTTGTGGAGCCGAGCTCGAGGACCTGGTGCCCTCGTCGGCCGTCGGACGGGTCTCTCGGCTGACCTGGCGCCGTCGCCGGTAGCACTGTCCCGCAGAGGACTGTCCCATCGACGTCTTCAGTGAGGACGACGCCGGGGTCGATGCCTTCAACGAGCGGGTGGCCGCGGCGAACGCGCGGTTCCCGCTCGAAGCGGTGTCCTCGCCGCCCTCAGACTGGCGTGATCGTCTCGAGGAGTGACCAGTCGGGCTTGCCGGCGTAGAGCAGGGCGCGCACCCGGAAATTCCGAAACGACGAGAACCCGAAGGCGGCCCGCTTCACGCGCTTGATCAGGTTATTGGCTGCCTCGGTCGGGCCGTTCGAGACATGGGAGCGATGCCAGGCAACGATCTGGTCGCGCCAGCGGGCCAGGGTCCGTCCGAGGGAACGCACCTCGATGGGGATGTCACGAATCGGCCATGTCGACGATGAGGCGCTCGATCCACTCGCGTGCGGTGGCCTCGTCGCCGTGTGCGTAGAGCTCCCGGACGGCCTCCTTGGCATGCCAGGTGGTGGCAATCACCGGGTCAACCCTCGTTGGCTCATTGAGAGGTCCGGAATCCTGGCATACGGTGGACACACACAACATCTTGTACCCGTGGTGCATGAATAGTTGTGATCACCACATTCACTTGGTGTTGGTCACGCAACCGCACGATCCAATGGTTGTTGTACATGGTACGTGTCGACACTGTCCCTTGTAATGGTCCGACAGACGCTCCAACATGGTCGCGGTGATCTTGGATATGTCGGATCGATCGATCAGAATCGGACGAGATGTGATCATCGGGACCGCTTTGACCGTCGCGGTGGTCGCGTCGCCCTTCGCACTTTCGAGCGCAACGACAGTGAGCGTCGCGCCGGGCGAGACGTTGCTCGGCATCGCCGATGAGTACGGCACTACCGTCGCGGCGTTGGAGGCCGCCAACAACCTGACGGATCCAAACACTATCGTCGCCGGATCGGTGCTGGAGCTACCGGGTGCGTCCAGCGTCGTCGCCGCCGCACTGAAGAACACGGTCGTGGTGGAACCGGGACAGACAATTTCATCCATCGCTGCGCAGTACCGTACGACGGTGTCGGCGTTGGCAGCGACGAACCATTTGGCCGATCCAAACCACGTCGTCATCGGCTCGGTCCTGCAGGTGCCGGGAGCCGTCGGTACGACGCCGGCAGTTCCGGCAGCCGGTGCTGCCGGGGGATTCGTTGTCGTCCAGCCGGGGCAGAGCCTCTCGTCAATCGCCACCTCCTTCGACACCACCGTGGCCGCGTTGGCGTCCGCCAACACCCTTATTGACCCGAACAACATTGTCATCGGCTCCGTGCTCCGGATCCCCGGACCAGGCTTGCCTGCGCAGGCTGCGACCAATGCATCCGGGTCATCGGGTGGCAGCGTCGTAGTTGCAGCCGGAGACACCCTGATGGGGATTGCTCATCAGTACGGCACCACGGTCGCCGCGTTGGCGACGGTAAACAACCTGGCCGATCCGAACAGGGTCGTCATCGGATCGGTGCTCAAGATCCCGGGAGCGGGAGTGTCGGCGGCCGGAGCCCTGGCATCCGGGTCCTCTGGCGCCACCGTGACCATCTCTCCGGGCCAGACGCTCTCTTCTATCGCCGCTGACCACGGAACCACGGTCTCGATGCTCGAGGCCGTGAACGGCATCGTCCATCCCAATCTCATCGTGTCTGGAATGCAGTTGCGGCTCCCTCCAACGAGTACCAGTGCCTTGGCGTCCGACATTGTCCCAGCGGGCAGCGCGCTTCCTGCACTGCTCCGGGCCTACCCGAGCCGGGTCGCCCTGCGATCCCTGTTCGTCCACTGGGCCGTCGTGGACGGTGTCAGTCCAGCCCTGTTGGAAGCGATGTGCTGGTGGGAGTCCGGCTGGCAGACCTATATCTCATCGGTGACTGGCGCTCTGGGCGTCTGCCAACTCGAGCCCTCGACCGTCACCCATCTGCAGGCTCAGCTGGGGCAGCGCACCCTCGACCCGAACGTTGCTTCGGACAACATCGAAATGGCGGCGGTGTTCTTCCACCAGCTCCTGGTTGCCAGCGCTGGCGATGTGTCCATGGCACTGGCTGGCTATTACCAGGGGCTGGCTTCCGTCCAGAGTGCCGGCCTCTTCCCGTCAACCAAGCAGTACGTGAAGGGGATCTTGGCCTACGTGCCCTCGTTCAGCTGAGCAACGAATCGAGGCCTTGGCCTGCAGCTCACGAGTAGGGACCCTCGGCACTCGCCCCCGAACAGTCGCCGGCCCTGCGCGGAGCCCATCGACAGCCGGCGAATGACCCGACTCCCGCCAACACAGGGACGAAGCAGGCGGCTCTTGCTCGGTGAGGGAGAGACCGTGATTGGTGTCCTGGCGGCGGCGTAGACGACGTACAAGGTCCATTGGCTCTCCGCCGCGGCCTTGGCGGTCACTGCTGTGTTGGGGTACGCATTCTTCAAGTCGCAACACCTCATGGATCATCGGCGGAGCGCGACCTTCGGGCGACAGGACATCAAGGAATTGGGGTTCCCGATGGGCAACGGGTGAGGGCGGCGTGAAAACCTTCGGATCGTATGGCTTGAAATCCGTACACAACCTGAGGATTGCTCCATGACCAAACTCGGGCAGGATCTTTGTCCACGCTAGCGACGGTGGGAGCTCTTAGATTCCAGCAGACTGATGAGCGCAAGAGACCACCCTGTGCATTGACGAGCACGCTGAATGCCAAAACCACGACCGAACCGATGACACCGACTCGGTAAATCAATGGGCGGTGCTCGGGCTTCTTGGCTCGCCAAGCCACGATCCAGTCCACGAACGGGATCGAAAGAACGAAAAAGAACGGCAACGTTTCCGTCATGAACCGGGGCCCGAAGCTGGTCCCTGCCCACCAGATGGGAAACAGCGCTATTACGATGAGATAGCAAGGGATAGCTACTGAACTGAGCGCGTCGAGCGGCGTAACTGACTTCCGCCTACAGGCGATCACCATCCCGGCGATTGCGACCAGGACAATCGGGCTGAAGATGAACAACCCTCGCGATGGACTGATCAACTGTGCGCCCAACGATTCGAAGAAGGTTGACGGGAGCCCGAGCTTGCTGGCTTGGTCGTATGGCTGCAGCAGGGTTCCGTAGTAGTGATAGGTGACCACGGTCCAAGGAATGAATACGGCCAAGACCCCAATGACATAGACGGCCCTCGATCGTCTCGAGGTTTTCCAAAGCACCAGGATCGTCGCGAGCACCAGAGCGACGGCGTTGGTCGGTCGTATGGTCACCGCCCCAGCCAGGCCCAATCCTGCGATCAGCGGCGCCCAGATCGAGTCCGTCTGGGATGCGTGGTCATCCCTGTTTCTCGGGAAGAGCTGGTCGAGCGCAACAAGGGCTACCGCGAGGAGCACAATCGACGGTCCGTGCTGCCACAGCGCCCGCGACGCGGTAGACCAAGCGCTGGTGGCGAATGCGAAAGCAAGTCCACAGAGCATGGCCCAATGACGGCGCTTCTTCGCTGGTCCCTGCAACCGTCTGTACGCGAGAATCGCCAAAGTGCCACAGGCCAGTGCTGTGACGATCGAGGCGCTCCAGAGCTGGGCTAGACCCCCGAGTTGTGATTGATCGGTGACAACGGAGTCGGCTGAAGGACCCCCGACTACTTGGAGCAGATCGATGACAACGACGGCGGGAATCGCAAAGAGTCCGACGGACCACGGGTACGACGTCAGGAGATGGCCCTTTGCGTGGCTAACGGTGTAGCTCCCTGCGACGGCCTTCACGTGCTGATACGCATCGAGCGACAGCGTGTGTCGATTGACCAGGCTGACGGCCGTCGGAAAGGTCGCAAACGAGTCGTAGTTCGTAATGACGGGAGAGAGGGAAAAGACGGTTGCGGCGATCAAGAACACCGCGAACGCCATTTCCCATTGGAGCAGTTTCTCCCGGCGTCGCGCTCCGTCCCCTCGCGCCTCGATCAAACCAGGTCCTGGCTGCCCCTCAAGAAGGAGCGATCCCACGAAACCTCCGGCCTACGTAGATGACCTGGATGTGGCATTCCAGAATGAACGTCGCAAACCGACGCTCTGGCGGCGTCAGACCGTGGCTAGCGACAACTGAACACACGATCTGGTTCATCGGCGCCGGAAGTCCGACACCTGAGGGTATTCTCCAACGCTCGGCCGGCTCTGTACCTAGCCCATATGTGCCTGATTCGGTATGGGGCGGGGGTTGGGAATATCGGTCCGTAAGAGGATCCTTGAATGGCACCGCGAGATGACCAAGCGGTCTCGGCCCTCACGATTGCTGCTGCGTCATGAAGACACATCCGGGCCACCCAAATGGTTCCTTCGGACGTGCGTATTTGAGCAGCCGTCGATACGCGCTGCCGAATCGGGCCCCGTCTGGCGATGGCTCTAGCCCAAAGAGAGCCCTGTCCATGAAGGCGGAAGCTTCAAGGTGGTCACGAGCGAGGGGCGCTCAGGTAGCCGGAACTGTCGTGGCCGGGAATCCGTTGCCGGCAAGGTCAGGCCCGATGATCACGACGATGTCAAGGCCAGTGGCGTTCGCGACTGGTACGGCCCCGGTCATCGGTTGGACCGCTGTCGTCGGCACGCCAAGCTCGGAAGCGACCAGCGCGGCCGCTTGTTGCTGCGACGGGGCGTAGTAGATCGTCGTCGTCGACGCCGCGGACGTACTGTTCCCCGGAGTGGAGACATTCCACCCGCTTTGCTGGAGCTGCTGGGTGAAATGGCCGGCTGCGTTGGGTTCCTGAGTGCCGTTTGCCACCAGAACCTTCACACTTGAATGAGCCACGGTCGACGTGGTCGTTGATGGCCGGTGTAGGGAAGTCGTCGCGGTGCTGGAAGTCGTCGCGGTGCCGGAAGTCGACGCGGCCTTGAAGTGAGGACCGACCACCGCTCCTACAAATCCCGCGAGCGCGAGTGCTCCCAGGCACGCAATGGCGATGCCGATACGCCTCCCCCAAGAGGTCTGCTCGTACGTGTGGAGAGGACTCACGATGCAGATTCTAGAGAGCGCGAGAGTGGGAAGCTCTTTGTCGGAGCCGGCCCGTTCGCGGCTCTCGCAGCCCGGGCTGGTATGCCATTCCGTGAGTTGAACCCGCTCCGGGAGTGGCGCAGTTCAGACGGCCTGACACAACGGGACCGTCCCGTAAGACCCGCCCAGAGGAGATTCACGCACAGGTACGTCGTACGGGACATCCGACGGCACGGTTCGGACGCTGTTCACCCGCCGATCCGGGTGTCCCAGAATGCTCAGGCATTTCGTCGCCACGCTGTATCCCGAACGCCTGTAGCGGGTCACCCCTACGCCACCCACGACCGCCGAATCTGCCCTCGTCCCTCGTCTGATTGGTCCACAGGGCAGGGGACCGATCACTGCAGGACCGGCGTGCTTCAGAGGAAACTGGGCATTCCAATGTTCTGGTCGAACCCCGTCCCGCCCCCATACTCGACCAAGGGCGCCAGACCGAGAGTATGACGACGAGACCGGTCAAGCCGGCAATCAACAACACCCATCCCAACGGGTCGATGGCACTTCCCTGTCCAGCGAAGAGGAACTGGTGCGGGTTCACCAGAATCGACGGAACTGGGCGGCTGAAGCGCCGCCCGACCGGGACCGCCATGGCTTGAGAGCCGAGCGGGTCGCACGAGGATGAGCAGACCCAACCCTGCGACCACCGCACCCACCAGAGCACTGAAGGCGAGCAGCAGTGACCGGATTCGGATCGTGCTGCGGTCACGAGGCGTCGAGCTGACGACGCCGCGGGCCATGGCCCAAGAGGCAGCGAAGGACTTAGGGTCGAAGTAGCCGTTCCCCAGCACCTCTTCGGGCGAAACACCGTCGGCTCGAGCCTCAGCGAGATCAGCCTCAAGGTCCGATGCCATCTCGTTGGCCTCGGCCTCGGGCATGCCGAGCCGACTCCACTCCCTCCGGCATTCGTCCACGAACTGGCTCACAAGCTCACCTCCGTGTTCGCGACGCCAAGAACGCCGTCCACGGCATCGCGAGTGCACTGCCACTTGTGGACACCCGATGTCAGGGCCAGCTGACCCTCCCGGGAGAGCCGGTAGTACTTCCGCGGGGACCGCCGTTGCTGGCGGCCCGGTGCGTGTCCACGAGGCCGTCGCGCTCGAGTCGACCCAGCAATGGGTAGATCGAGCCCTCGCCGACGATAGAGAGCCCTCGCTCCCCGAGCCGCTTGGTCATCTCGTATCCGTAGGCTGGACCTTCGCCCATCACCGCCAAGAGGCACAGGTCCAGCACCCCACGGAGCAACTGGGTCCTGCGACCCCCGCTCACTCCCATGCCATGCATGATAGCGCCCGGTAGCTTGCGGTGCAAGGGATGACCGCGGCCTCGGGCAGTCGGTCGAACTTGCTTCTACGGGTCATCGTCCCGGCGTTGGGGCACCTGCGATATCCTGGCCTTTCAGTGGGCTCTCCGTTATGGGAGGCCGGGTTTCAACCATTCGTCGCTGGGGCATTGCCCCATGCGAGCAAGACACAGTCCAGGCTGACAGGGAGGAAGCTGTGACCACTCTCGAAACCGGCCGAATGCCGCACTTCTGGTCGTCGACGTGCAGAACGGCGTAGTCGTTGGGAACTACGAGCGCGACGCAGTGGTGGCGAATATCGAGCGCATCGTTGAGAAATCGCGGCGGGAACAGATCCCTGTCATTTGGATCCAGGACTCTGGCGAGTCCCGTGCCATAGGTAGCGATCCCTGGAGATCGTCCCCGAACTGACCCCCCTCGACACCGAGCCGCACGTCGACAAAATAGGCGGCGACGCATTCGAGGACACCACACTGGATTCGTCTTGTCGGGACTCAGAGTGGGCGACTCTTCGTCGTCGGAGCACAGACCGATGCATGCATCCGCTCCACTCTCCACGGCGCGTTCGTCAGGGGATACGACACGACCCTCGTCAGCGATGCTCACACAACAGAGGACCAAACTTCTTGGGGGGCACCTCCCCCAGACCAGGTCATCGCCCACACGAACTTGTACTGGACCTTCCAGGCGGCGCCGGGACGGACCGCCCAGGTCGTCAAGACCAAGGAACTCGAATTCGGGCCGACATCCTGAAGTCGGGAAGTCACCCGGCGGTCAGATCCGTTTACGCGCCATGTGACGACCGGTTCCGGTGGCCGGGGCACCAGTGGAGAGGTTGCGGAGTTCGTGGCGCTCACCAGCCTTGCCGCCTTGGAGCCGTGGCGAAGGCGACAAGAGCGACACATTCTTCGAGCGCGACATGGGGTATGGAACGGCTGTGTAGATGCCACACCTGGGTCCCGAACGCGTCGAGCGCGGTTCGTTCGTCTCCTGGTTACGGCAGCGACTCCGGGAGATGACCCCCAGGGTCAGGGTTCTCCCTGATACCCAAAAGGCCAGGAGCCATGCAAGGCTTGCCAGGTGATCGAGGCCCGGGGGCTTTCCAAGCGGTTCGGCAGCGTAGTGGCGGTGGACAACTTGTCCTTCGACGTCCGTCCGGGGACCGTGACCGGCTTCCTGGGTCCCAACGGGTCGGGCAAGTCGACCACGATGCGCATGATCATGGGCCTCGACTCACCGGCGTCGGGTTCCGTCACCGTGTTGGGCCGTCGCTATCACGACCTCCCCTGGCCGTTGCGGGAGGTGGGCGGGCTCCTCGAAGCCAAGGCTATCCATCCCGGTCGCTCCGCCCGCGCCCACCTACTCACCCTGGCCCGGAGCAACGGGATCGCTCGGGCACGCGTCGACGAGGTGCTCGAGCTCGTGGGCCTCACTTCGGTCGCTCGGAAACGGGTGGGCAAGTTCTCGCTCGGGATGGGCCAGCGCCTCGGCATCGCCGCCGCTCTGCTCGGCGACCCGGGTGTGCTGCTGTTCGACGAGCCCGTGAACGGCCTCGACCCCGAGGGCATCCGCTGGGTGCGCACGCTTTGCAAAACGCTCGCCGGTGAGGGTCGGACCGTGTTCGTGTCGAGCCACCTGATGGCCGAGATGGCGCTCACCGCCGACCATCTGGTGGTCATCGGAAAGGGCAAGCTGATCGCCGAGACGTCGGTGGCTGACTTCGTGGCTCGAAGCTCTCGGCAGTCGGTCAAGGTCCGCACACCGGCGCCGCACCAATTGTCCGATGCCTTGACCAATGCAGGCGGGACCGTGATCGCCGATCCCGACGCGTCGATGACCGTCACCGGCCTGTCAGCGCCTGAAGTGGGTGACCTGGCCGCGGCGATGAGCATTGCCCTCCACGAACTGACCCCTGTTGCCTCACTGGAGGACGCCTTCATGGAGATGACTGACGAAGCGGTCGAGTTCCGAGGTGGATCGTGACCGCCGTGCTCGGGGCTCCGACCCCCTTCGCGATCGACGAGCCGCCGGGCCGCGTCGGTCTGCGTCGAGCCATGGCAGCCGAGTGGACGAAACTGTGGTCTGTCCGTTCGACCATGTGGACGCTCGCCGCTACGGTGGTGGCAGTCGTGGGCTTGTGCGCACTTGGCACCGGCACGGTGAGCCCCTCCGAGATCATCGAAGATCCGACCCGCCGGAGCCTGATCGGGATCTTCCTGGGCCAGCTCATCTTCGGGGTCCTCGGTGTGTTGGTGATGAGCGCGGAATACGGCACAGGAACGATCCGCGCCACGCTCTCGGCCGTGCCCCGTCGGCCCCTTGTCCTCACCGCCAAGGTCCTCGTCTTCGGAGCGGTGGCCGTCGTGGTGAGCGAGATCCTCGCCTTCAGCGCCTTCGCCGTCGGCCAGGCCATCTTGTCGGCCAAACACGCAGTCGGGTCCAAAGCGGCCGCTGTGCAACATGCCCAGCAATTCGGGGTAAAGCTCCCCCATAACATTCAGGCCGTGCTCACGACAGGCTCGGCGTCGTTGGGGCAGCCGGGCGTCCTTCGGGCCGTGATCGGTGCAGGTCTCTACCTCACCGTGCTCGGGTTGCTCGCACTTGGACTGGCCACCATCATTCGGCACACCGCCGGCGCCATCTCGGCCTTCGTCGGGGTAGTGCTGGTCCTACCCCTCATCGTTCAGGCGCTGCCCGCGTCGATCAGCAATGCGGTGGCCCGCTACCTGCCGGCCAATATCGGCCTGGTCATGTTCTCCACGGCTGGCGCGCCCGACCGCATCGGATACGCATTCAGCCCATGGACGGGCTTCGCCATTCTCCTGCTGTACACGGTGGTGATCCTGGCGATCGGTTGCTGGGTCCTCGTACGCCGCGACGCCTGAGCGCCGGCATGGCCCTGCGGCCTGCGTCGAGGGGTGTGCGCCTCGTGCCGTGCTGACTCTCAGCTCATCGACCCGGAATAGCAGACACCGCAGGGTGGAGCACCCGTGGTGCGATCGGATGTAGGCAACTATCGCGACCGCTAAGTGGGCCATCCGCCAGCGGATCTTGGCAATCCAATCGGTCATCAAGTCGGGACACCAAGGAGACGGAACGAACCCCTTGGACTGGTTCCCGGCCTGGAGGACCACTTGCGATCCCGATGGAAAGTCTGGACAACCCCAATGGGCCTCCGGAGCCGGTGGCGCAGGTCCGAGTCCTGTCGGGGGCGCTGCGGACGATGACCGCGGCGACAGGTTGACCTGGGGCCGACGAACCGAGCAGCGGGTCTGCGCGGTAGGATGAGCGTCTCGTCCCCTTGGGAGAGTCGCTTCGCTTGGGCAGGACGGCCATGTCGGCCGACGTCGCCCCGTGCAGGTTCGACGCCTCGACCGAGTCTCTCTGAGGAGCATCTGTGCGCGTCCCCAATTTGCCTGTAGACGGCCTTGATGGCCGCGCTCGCTCCTTCGGGATTCTCAGCTCCTTCCCTCCAACTGCGTGCGGTCTGGCCACGTTCACCGCTGCGCTGGCGACCGGACTGGCGGCCAATGACACGCAAGTGGGCGTGGTGCGGGTCGTCGACGGAGACGGACCAACCTCGCCAAGCGATCGCGTCATCGGCGAGCTGGTCAACGGCTCACGGCGCTCCGTGGTCGCGAGCTCAGACTCCCTGAATCAGTTCGATGTGGCGGTCGTACAGCACGAGTACGGCCTCTACGGGGGCGCCGACGGCGAAGAAGTACTCGAGATCCTCGGTGGTCTGCAAGTCCCGTCGGTCGTGATCGCCCATACAGTCCTCGCAAACCCAACCTCGCACCAGCGCTCCGTGCTGAACGATGTGGCGGCCCTGGCGGACCGGGTGGTTGTCATGTCAGAGGCGGCCCGGGTCCGCCTCTGTGACGGCTTCGACGTCGACGTTTCGAAGGTGATCACCATCGCCCACGGCGCCGCCATCCCTGCTGCGCGTGTCGTCCCAGATCGCGTGGGCCGTCCCCTGATTTTGACCTGGGGGCTGATCGGTCCGGGCAAGGGGATCGAACGCGCCATTGAGGCGATGAGGACGTTGCACGACCTCCCGATGCGGCCGCGCTATCTAGTCGCCGGCCAGACCCACCCCAAGGTGTTGGCCACACACGGAGAGGCGTACCGTCAGGACCGGATCGAGCAAGCGCAGCGCCACGGGATCGCCTCGTCCGTCGCATTCGACGCCGACTATCGCGACGTGGCGTCGCTCACGGCGTTGATCCAATCCAGCAAGGTGGTGGTCCTGCCCTATGACTCCAAGGACCAGGTCACGTCCGGCGTCCTGGTTGACGCCATTGCGGCGGGGCGACCTGTGGTCGCGACTGCATTTCCCCACGCCGTGGAATTGCTCTCGAGCGGCGCCGGACTAATCGTCGACCACGACGACCCCGATGCAATGGCGCGTGCCCTGGGGAGAATCCTCACTCGGCCTGAGCTCGCCGCGAAGATGGCAGCCGAGGCCTCCCGGCTCGCGCCGAGCCTCGGATGGTCAGTAGTGGCCGGAGAGTACCTACGTGTGGCTAGTTCCCTCCTCGCAGAACGACTCGCATTGGTGTGAACCCCCCGCTGCAACCTCCCGAGCCGGACTTCGGCCACCTCATCGATATGACTGACGGACGCGGAACCTTCGAACATGCCCTCTTCCGTGAGCCCAGACCAGAGCATGGCTACTGCAGTGACGACATGGCACGCGTGCTTGTTGTGGCCACCCGGGAACGTGGCCATGCATCGGCGATGCGCAACTTCGCGATGCTCAGCTTGAGCTTTCTGCAGGACGCGTTGGACTCGCATGGCAAGTGTCGGAATCGAATGAACCGAAATGGCGGGTGGGAAGATGTTCCGGCGCTCGATGACTGTTGGGGCAGAAGCATCTGGGGGCTAGGCACCGCGGCCTCACACAGCGGCGACCACCTGATACGCCACCTTGCTGGAAGGGGACTCGACCGAGCAATGAGACAGCGCTCGCCATGGCCGAGGGCCATGGCATTCGCTGCGCTTGGTGCAGCCGAGCTGCTCAGCATCGACCCCGACGACACATCTGCTCGCGCCTTACTGTGCGATGCGGCAGATGCAATGACCGCACGAGGTCCACGTGCCGAGTGGCCGTGGCCTGAGCCGCGCCTCACGTACGCCAACGCCACGCTCCCCGAAGCCATGATCGCAGCCGGGACAGCGCTGGAACGTCCGGCCCTGGTCCGACGTGGATTGGACCTCTTGGAATGGCTGCTAGAACGCGAAACCCAGCTCGGCCATCTGTCGGTCACCCCAGTTGGGGGCAGTGGCCCCGACGACCTGGGTCCTCGGTACGACCAACAGCCCATTGAGGTGGCGGCACTTGCCGATGCCTGTGCCCGCGCTCAGGCTATCGACGGGGACCCACGTTGGATGCATGGGATCACTGCGGCCACCGATTGGTTTCTTGGTGACAATGACGGAGGGGTCCTCATGTGGGACCCCAGCACCGGCGGAGCCTTTGATGGTCTGCAGAAAGACGGCGCCAATCTAAACCAGGGCACCGAGTCGACGCTCGCCCTGCTTTCGACGATGCAGCACGCGCAGTCGTTACTGGGCGCCTTGCAGTGAGTGTGCAAGCTCCGAGCCTGGCTCGTCGCAGCCCGGTCTACCTAGCGGCCGACCGGTCACGTGTGGTGACCCGCCTGTTCGTTCCGGGGCACGAGGGTTTCGACCACCAAGAGTCCCGGTCCTCTGCGGTCTTGCGACGCGTCTTGGAGCTATCGGACGATGAGGTGCAGCGAAGCTACGACGACGTGCTCGAGCGCTTCGAGGGCCGACATCATGGCTTGACCGAAACGTTCCTCCGGCACGCCGACGAGCTCTCCGATCGCCTCGACCCAGAACGCCAACTCTCACTGACTCGTCGCCTGTTGCTTGGGGCCACGTTCACGAGTGAATACGCCGTTGAGGGTGCCGCTCTATGCAATCCGAGCATGGTGATGCACCCTGACCAGACCGGGGTCAGCCGCGGCAGACAGCGGTTCGTCATGAGTGTCCGGGCTATCGGCGAGGGCCACAGCTCCTCCATCGGCTTCCGGACGGGGACGATCACCGGATCTGGTGACGTCGACCTCGATCCGACTCCGACCTTTGCCACGAAGGGAGGCCGCGACGGAGCGATGTACGAGGCAGAGCTATTCAAAGCAGAACTCCGTCGGCTCCGTGGAGGCGGTGATGATGCTGACTACGTCCTAGATCACCTCGGGCCGAGGTTCACGGAAGCCGAGATGGAGGAAAGGCTCAGCATCCTCGAGGATCACGTCGCCACTCGAAAACAGGCGAAGAGGACTGTCGGCCTCATGCGCAGGATTGCCGAACGGAGCTACAGCATTCGATTCGAAGCCGGCACACCGCTGAGTGAGCAGGTGCTCATGCCCGCGATGAGTGCCGAATCGAAAGGAATGGAAGACGCACGGTTCGTGCGGTTCGTCGAACACGACGGAAGCGTGACCTTCTACGCGTCTTACACGGCCTACAACGGCACCGACATCGGCCAGCAATTACTGGAAACCAAGGACTTTGTGCACTTCGCCTCCTCACCGATGGTTGGGGTGGCCGCGGCCAACAAGGGCCTCGCTATCTTCCCGCGCCGGATCAAGGACCGCTTCACCGCTCTCTCGCGAAGTGATCGAGAGTCGAACACGATCGCATACTCGGAGAATCCACGCCGTTGGGAAAACGGATTGCCATGCCAGACACCTACGACATCATGGGAGGTAGTTCAACTCGGCAATTGCGGATCTCCGATCGAAACAGACGCCGGCTGGCTGGTACTCACCCATGGGGTTGGTCCGATGCGCACCTACAACATCGGGGCAATTTTGCTCGACCTCGAAGACCCCACACGGATCCTGGGCCGGCTGCCCGAACCGCTCCTCAGCCCTGCTCACGACGAGCAGGACGGCTACGTGCCAAACGTGGTCTATTCCTGCGGTGCGCTCCTCCACGCAGGCATCCTGGTCATTCCCTATGGGATCGGCGACTCTGCAATCGGATTCGCGACGGTGCCCCTCGACGAGCTCCTCGCATCACTTCGATCCGTTCCCGACTGACTCGGGTTTCCCGGCCAACGATAGGAGAACACCGTGCCTGATAGATCACCGCAGAAACCAGCAGGAAAGAAGCCCGGCAGATCCCTAAAGGAGAAAAGAGGCGCAAAGAAGGAGAAGCGAGAGGAGCGGAACAAGAAGGCTGACCGCCTGGGGTCGGGGCGCTGAAGGCCCGGTGCGCATTGCGGTACTCGCACCGATTGCCTGGCGTGTCCCACCGCGCCACTACGGACCGTGGGAGCTCTTTGCCTCGCTCCTGACCGAGGGACTCGTATCCCGAGGTCACGACGTGACGCTCTTCGCCACCGGAGATTCCGACACGTCGGCTCGCCTGTCCAGCGTAATCCCCCGAGGTTGGTCGGAGGACGCAAGCATCGACCCGAAAGTTGCCGAGTGCCTGCACATCTCTGAGGTCTTCGAGCGGGCGTCCGAGTTCGACATCATCCACAACAGCTTCGACTTTCTACCGCTTACCTACTCCGGGCTGATTCCGACTCCGGTCGTCACAACGATCCATGGCTTCTCTTCGCCCCAGATTGTGCCGGTGTACGCCAAGTACAACCACGAGACGTTCTACGTCGCGATCAGCGATGCTGACAGGAACCCTGCTCTCGGCTACGCGGCCACGATTCATCACGGAATAGACACCGGAGCCTTCACGTTCGCTCCGGACCCTGGCTCCTACCTGGCATTCTTCGGACGTGTCCATCCGGACAAGGGCGTGGTTGCCGCGATCGATGCCGCAGAGGCATCGGGAATCCCACTTCGAATTGCTGGAATCATTCAAGACGAGGCGTATTTCGAGCGCGAGGTTGTGCCGCGCCTTGACGGGGACCGAGTCCAGTTCATGGGACCTGTCGCGGCGGAGGATCGCTCATCCTTCTTGGGAGGTGCCGTGGCTCTCCTCCACCTGATCGATTTTGACGAGCCGTTCGGATTCTCGGTCGTTGAGGCCATGGTGTGTGGCACACCGGTGATCGCCTTCGACCGAGGATCCATGACGGAACTCATCATCGACGGCGTAACGGGTTCTGTGGTGTCTGACGTCCGTTCGGCAGCCGCGGCAATTGCGCAAGTGGATCAGCTCGACCGACAGACTGTTCGAGAATTAGCCGTCCAGCGGTTCAGCAGCGGCCGCATGGTCGATGAGTACGTCGATGTCTACCGACACGCAATTGCGGAACACGCTCGGCGATCGTCTTGCCGACCAGTCAACGTCGCCACCGATCATTCATCCCCCAGACGCTGACCCGTTCCGGACGACCGGATGCCCAAGCCTCGGCAGGAGCCCCGTCAATCCAAATTTGGCAATCGAATGGGCGTTAACGGCAAGACAGCAGGTACGACCAGGGCTCGAGCTCAGGGGCACTGAGGCGGATGGGCAGGCGGGCCGGACAGATCAGATGGGCCATCGCGAGGGTGACTCATGACCATGGTGTGCGACGGGTCAGACTGTCCCGATCCCTGCGGCCTCATTGCGGGAGCGCCACTGCGCACGGGACATGCGAGTCACGTCAACATCGCGTGCGACGCCGCGCAAAGCGCCGACCGTCGCCTGCTCCTTCCCCGTGTGCGCGAACGGGTCCCAACCGTAGAACCGGCACGCGTTCTCCCATGTGATCATGTGGATCTCCTCGTCCGTGCACCCTGCCTCCTGAAACTCCTTCCAGGCGAACTCGGGCGACTCGGGCCACGTGGTGTCGGTGTGGGGGTAGTCGCACTCCCAGGCGATGTTCTCGATGCCGATGCGGTCCCGCAGCCGCAGACCCGACGGGTCCGTGATGTAGCAGGCCAGGATGTGGTCACGAAACACCTCCGACGGCAGCTTCCCGCCGAAGTCACTGTGGAGCCACTCCTGGTTCATGAAGTGCCGGTCGATCCGATCGAAGTAGAACGGGATCCAGCCAATCCCACCTTCCGACAGGGCTACCTTGAGGTCCGGGAATTGCCGAAGCGTGGGGCCAAAGAGCAGATCCTGCGCGGTGATGGCACTGATCTGGCAGGCGAGCACCATGAGGTGGTCGACCGGCGCTTCCTCCGGCTTCCGGATCACCGCGAACCCGGCCCCGATGTGGAGCGAGAGCACCATGTTCTCCTCGCTCAACGCAGCGAGCATCGGGTCCCAGTAGCCGGAAAGGAAGCTGGGAAACCCCTGCACGTGGGGCGTTTCGAGGAAGCTGATGGACCGGCAGCCCTTCTTGGCGATGCGGCGGACTTCGGCGACGGCGGCGGCGACGTCCCACATCGGCACGATGCCGAGCGGGATGAAGCGGCCAGGGTAGGCCCCACACCATTCGTCAATGGCCCAGTCGTTGTAGGCCTGGAGCATGACGAGCGCGATCTCCTTGTCGCGTGACTCGGCGAACGTTCGTGCGTTCCACCCCGCCATGGTGGGAAAGCACATGGAGCCCAGCACGCCGTTGGCGTTCATATCGCGCACTCGCTCGTGAACGTCGAAGCACCCCGGCCGCAGCTCGGAGTACGTACCGGGGTTGAAGCCCCACTCCTCGGAGGGCCAGCCCACAGTGGCGGCCATCCCGAAGGACGTGCTGGTCTTCTCGCCTTGGAAGACCCATTGGTCGATGCCGTCCTCATGGACGACCCTCGGAGCGTCACTGAGCCACTTCTTCGGAACGTGGTTCTCGAACATGTGTGGAGGCTCGATCATGTGGTCGTCGATGCTGACCAGGATCATCTCGTCCAGATTCATATCGTGCTCCTCCTCAATCACCATGTGAAGACGCGAAACTCACCTTGTGAAGACGCCCGAACCAATCCCATCCGCGCACCGTAGAGGCCTGTGTCGTTGGACATCGGTGCCGATCTCCTATGCGTTGTTCGCTAGAAACCAGACACAAGGCGTGTGTCAGATTGACTGTGCGATTTCCTGCGAATGCCGAGCTGTCGCGATTGCACCATTGCGATTCTCCTCGATGCAGAGTCGACGCACAAACCACCGGCCCGACGGCAATCACGAACCCCGCCGGCGGCCATCTGCCTCGCGACATTTGGCAATCCGACAGGCAATCGATCGAGGCTGCTGGATGGCTCCTGGGGGCGAATGGCCGGCGGCTCACTTTGGATCCACCGTCATCTCGGCGTTTGCGATGGGCGATCCTGTTTGACGCGCACGAGGGGCTGCCGAAGTCGAATTCGGCCACCACCTCCGCCAGGGTCTCCTCGCCGATGACGTATGGGGTGTAGAAGCCGACCCGATCGACGTGGTCCCCGAATCGGTCGACGATGTCGCAGGCCACATCCTTGGGCGAGCCCACCGCGGCGAGAGCAGCGAGAATGTCGTCATCGATGAGACTGGGCATCTCGTCCCAACGCCCCGATTTGGAGAGCTCGTTGAGCTCGGGTTGGAGATCCCCCCATCCCTCGCACTCGAGGACGGGGCGGTACGCCGGGGTGGAGGCGTAGAAGGAGAGCAGCCACCGACCGGCCGTTCGGGCGGTTTCCACCTCCTCCTCCGTCCGTCCACAGCAGACGATGACCTCACCGGTAACGATGAGGGACGAACGGTCTCGGCCTCCGCGTGCCAGTCCTTCGTCGATGGCAGGAACGCTGCGAGAGGCGAAGTGATTGGCAGTGTTGAACGGCATCAGCAGCACACCATCGGCTACTTCGGATGCCAGGCGGACCATCTGTGGTCCGAGCCCGCCGATGGCGATGGGTGGCGGGCCGTATGGGTTGGGCCCGGGATTGAACAAGGGAGGCATCAGGGTGTGCGACCAGAAATCGCCGCGGAACTCCAGCGGGGCACCGGTCTCCCATGTGGCGAAGATGGCCCGCAGGGCAGCGACGAACTCGCGCATGCGGGCAACGGGGCGTTCAAACGAGGCGCCGTACCGCTTCTCCACCTGAGCCCTGATCTGGGAACCGAGACCCAGGCTGAACCGCCCGCGGGAGAGAAGCTGGAGGTCGTAGGCCTGATGGGCCAGTTGCACCGGGTTGCGCGGGAACGCGATGGCCACGTTGGTGGCCAGCTCCAGGGTCGTGGTGGCACCGGCGGCCAGGATCAGCGGAGTGAAGACGTCATGAGGCCCCTCGAACGTGAAAGCCCCGTCCACTCCCAGTCCCTCGAGCCGGCGGGCGTGGGCGGGAGCGTCCTCCAGCCCGGCCAACATCGTGTCGATCTTCATCAGAGCCTCCAATAGTGTCGCGCCCGTACGCATGGCGGGCTAGCAGGGACTCCGCATTCGGCCTTTCCCTCATACGCCGCCCTGGTCGCGCCCTATTCACTCATCCCCACTGGCCAGGCTCATAGTCACCCGCGGGCTGGCGGGTGGTCACGTTCATACGGTTGTAGGCGTTGATGAGGGCGATGAGGCACACCAGTGCGCCGAGCTGCTCGTCGTCATAGTGCTTGGCCGCGTTCGCCCAGGCTTCGTCGGAGACGCCGCCGGTGTCCGCGAGGCGGGTACCTTGCTCGGTGAGTTCTAGAGCGGCCTTCTCAGGCTCGTCAAAGACTGTCGCATCGCGCCAGGCGGCGACCAGGTGAAGTCGCACAGCGCTTTCTCCGCCATGCTCGGCGTCCTTCGTGTGCATGTCGAGGCAGCCGGAACACCCGTTTATCTGGCTGGCCCGGATCTTCACCAGTTCCTGCGTCGCGGCCGGCAACCTCGAATCGGTTACGACCGCGCCAGAAGAGTTGAGGTACTTGACGAATTTCACGGCTGTGGCATTGTCATAGGGGTTGAGTCGGGCATCCACGGTGATCTCCTTCCGTCTTGTGGTCCACGACCTCTATGACCCTTCAGCACGACGAGATGTGACAGATGGACGTCGAAGCGGGCCCGGTCGCAAGCGAACGCGCCGCGCCTTGAGGCATGTCATGGAGGCGGCCAAGGCTCGCGGCCCCGTGGGAGATGCTCGCACCGATGCATCGTGCCGGCCTCGCCGGGACAGGTCGGGCATCGTGGTTGGTCAGGCGGGCCCGATGACCCAGTTGACCTGAAGAACACGAGCCGCAATGCTCGGCACCCAGCACGATCGAGAGGAGGAACCGTGGCCGAATATATCCAGATCGTCGAGTACGAGTCGGACGATATCGACGCAGTGATCAGGGCCGCGAACAGCGTCCCGGTTCCCGGCGATGTACCCAAGCCGACATCGGTGATCGTGGTGCGCGATCGAGACCGTCCAGGCACGTACGCGACAATCCTTCGCTTCAACTCCTACGAAGACGCGATGCGCCACTCCGAGAGTGACGCGACTCATGAGCGCATCGCCCAGATCGGTCCGCTCATGAAGGGCGACACCCGCTTTTACAACCTCGACGTTCTTAACGAGACGAACCCATAGCACTGCGCTCACACGTACAAGTGTTCACGACGCTGACCCATCGGGGTTCAAGTTGCCACGATGGTTGCCGCGAGCGCCATCCGATGGTCCTTCGACCACGGTGGACCCAACGTTGCCCGCGGGCCGTACAGCACGTCGTCCGCTCGGTCGCCCAAGATGCAGGCGGCTTCGTCCTCAACGGATTTGAAGTTGGAGAAATGGACCCGCCATCCGCGTTCGTGTGCGAGTTCGGCCAGCACCTGGCAGTACATGACGGAGTCGGCGCGACTCTCATATGGAACGCGTCGTTGGACGGCGATGTCCACCGGAAAATCGGCCGGCCACGCTCGAAGCGACATCGAGACAATCGGTTCGGGTAACGCGGCCGCAAGCTCGTCCAGTCTCGCCGACGATGCCCGGATGACCGACGTTCGAACGTCCGCCACCAACGCCGCCAGAGCGTCGTCATCGAGAGGATCGGCCAATCGGTGAAGGGAGTGTGCGCCACCCATATGGTGGATCGGCGCCGCCGGCATACCCGGTTCGATCAACTCGATCCTCCGACGGTCCACGACCTTGTGGTCCGCCGAGGCCGTCACGACCACGGCCCAGCCGAGGTGATGGGCGATGCCGAGACGCATGCCCCCGATTCTGCCCCAGCCCTACCCGAACGATGCCCAGAGCCCCGGGAGGAGGCGCCGAGGTGCCTGGAGCAGTCCGGCAAATCGGCTCGTCGATTCGTGAACCACTGCGCAGAGGAAATCATGGAGGAGGTAGGCGGAGCCACTCATCCCAGCCGATATCGATGCCGATGAACCGGGGCTCGACGAAAGGCCAGTACTGCGAGACCCAGTGAGGAATGAGCACGCTCAGCGATGAAGCCAGGGGGGTAGAGGCGAGATCGTCCACGACCCACCAGCTGATGTCGGCGTCAGCCCCGCTTCGTCCCGGCGGGTCGAGGTAGACGCATCCCGCGAGCCTCTTCTCCCCTTCGTCAAGTACGGCATAGTTGAACGATCGCCTGTCGACCATTTCGCGCTCGTGCCGTGCCAGATCAGCTCGATCTTCCTCGAAGGTCATCGACTCTGGTGGCCAGCTCCAGGCATCCCCAAAGATCGTCCAGAGCCGCTCCCTCGAACTCATGACCGCTGGATAGTCGATGTCGACGTCCGATGCCCTGATGGGACGGAGATGATGCTCTGGAGGAACGAGGAGAACTTCGGGTGGCTCAAAGTCCGTTGGAAGCCAGTTCTGCACGCCATCTCCTCTCAACGGTCGACGATTCAACGGTCGACGATGGAATCGGGATCTCGTCGCGGCACTCTACGGTGGCCCCGTTCGCTTGCGTCCTGAGTGGGTCGACACAACGGGTCGGTGACGCCGCAGGGGCGCTCGTGTCGCCTGAGGTCTCAGGAAGGTTGAGCGAGACGGTAGTGACGACTCTGCCCGCTTTCAATCAGATCCCGTATCTGGAAGGGGTGTCCAGATGTGACCCAACTCAACGGGTCAGACGCCACCACACCCCGGGGGCCGAGAGCGCACTCGCCGTCCGCAGCTCCACTTGGGTTGAAAGGCCTCCCACCCCAACTCGCAACATCCCGACCGTGGCCCCGCTCGGTAAGGCGCCATCCAAGGGGCCGCGTCGAACTTCCAGAGTCGCAACGAGACCGGGCCACCCGATCACGTCGACAGGTTGTGCCACGGTCACGGGTGCCATCGAACCCCAGGGCGCATGGAGCTCGGCGACCGTCTGGCCGGGAGCGAAAAGGGTGAAGCTGTGCAAGGCGACGAAGACACTCCTCACCAGCGCGTCACCCGCATCGACCGCGGCGGTGTTCGGGCCGAGCGCCCCGCCCGGCTGGCCCAGGACGGCACCGACGACCGTGACTGACTTCCCGCCGATGTTCTGCTGCGCCGCGAAGAGATAGCAGCCCTGTGCAGCCGAGTCGGAGCCCGTCTTGATGCCAATGATCCCGTCGTGCCCGAGGTCGAAATTGGGGTTGTAGACCACGGTGGTCATCGGCACGCTCGCCTGGGCCAGCGAGACGATCTGCCGGAAGACCGGGATGGACAACGATGCCTCGCCCAGGCGGACGAGGTCCTCAGCCGTGCTCGTCGTGGCCGGGTCCACTCCGCTCGGATCAGTGATGTGTGTCGAGCCGAGACCGAGCCTGCTCGCTGCTGCATTCATCTTGGTGACGAACGCGCCGACGCTTCCCGCGTCCCAGTCGGCGAGGACCGTCGCCATGTCGGCTCCCGAGTCAACCAACAGCCCCTCGAGTGCTTGGAGCTCGGTGAGTGACTCTCCGGCTGCCACCGGGACCTCGGACTCCTGTCCCGCCTGCCCCGCCTGATACGCCGCGAGCGCGTCAGCGGTGACGGGGATCGCCGGGCCGTCCTCCCCCGGCGCCAAACGGTGATCTGTCAGGACCACGTAGGCCGCGAGGAGCTCGGCCAGACCGGCGACCGGGACGGGCCGGGACGCACGTAGCTGGCCCACTGCCCCAACGCCCACGACCGCCGCCGCTGCCTCTCCGCTGCTTGGCCATGCGATGGACGGTGCCTGGCCCGGGAGACGGACTTCTCGGATCTCGAGGGTGGCGTGAGGAAGCGGTCGTACCCATTGCGCGATGGCACCCGCGCCGAGCACCGCGACGATGAGGACGATGCCCCAGGTGAGGAGACGCCGGCGCCGGCGCGAGGCGCGCAGCCCGGCAACGATCTCGAGCTCGTCTTCGCTCGGCGGAGGGAGCTGTCTGCCGATTTCGGCGAGGCGTTCCTCGTTTTCCCGAGGCAATGCCCGCTTGCGGGCGTGGGCAGGACCTTTGGGTCTCCCGCTGTCGTTGCCGTCCACGACCTCAACGCTAAGGCGGCGATGCGCAGCGCAGTGTGCACATGCGCCTGCGCCGTTGGGCGGGCATCACGTGAACGCCCGTCTCCAAGCGCCGGCATTGGGCGACCTCGCTGGACCCTCGACCCGAATGGGGGACGCCCCTCGCCCTCGGTCACTCAACGACCCAAGCGTCGTATCAGCTGGTCACGACGTCGTGGGTTACTGACCCGGCGGCTGGTATTCGTCCTCTTGGGGGTCGCACCCATGTGTCATCGTTTTCCACATGGTCTGCGTCTTCTGTGAGATCGTCGCAGGAAGGGCGCCGGCCGTGGTCGTACACCGGTCTGACCGAGCGATCGCTTTGCTGCCGAGGGACGGCCTCCTGGCACCGGGACATTGCCTGGTCGCTCCCCTCACACACTCCACCGATCTCTTTGATGTTGATCCTGAAGCCCTGAACGCCACAATGCTCCTTGTCAAGCGGCTCTCTCAGGCCATGCGGGCCACCCTTGGCGCGGACGGGGTGAACGTGCTGAATGCCAGCGGTCCACACTCCGAGCAGTCGGTGTTCCACCTGCATTTTCACGTCGTTCCAAGATGGTCAGGTGATGGCTTCACGACGTGGCCGACCGAGCGTTCGAGAGTGCGGCCAATCGATGATGTCGAGCACCGGCTTTCGAGTTGGCTCGAGGAGTGAGCCCACTGCCCCCGGCCGCCGCCTTGGTGACCACTTTCCCTCCTGCTCGGACGTCCCGGTATCCGGCATCAGGCAGTCTGGCCCGCCCGGTAGTCACTCCGAGCGGACACGAGGTGCTGCGATCATTGGCGAGCAAGTGGCCGGCGTCCAGCTACCGTGGCCCTGTGAGCGGCCCGCGACTGCCCGGTGGGGTGGTACACAAGCTTCCTGGAGACCTGCGCAAGGCGCTGATCGCCAACCCCACGGCACTCGTTGCCTGGAAGGACATCACGCCCCTCGCCCGCAACGAGTTCATCTGCTGGGTCGAAGATGCCAAGCAGGACATGACCCGAGAACGCCGCATCCGCCGGACCCAGGAAGAGCTGGAGGAAGGCCAGCGTCGGCCCTGCTGCTGGCCAGGATGCACGCACCGCGAGCGCACCGGCACATAGCAGTCGGGGCTCACTCGCCGGGACACGCCGGGGAAGACAGAACAGAGGTACCTGACCGAGCGCGGGGCGGGTTCCAAGGTCCACTTCGCCATGACAGTGTCGAGACGCGTCCGCGGCGGTGACACGCCCCACGCCTCGATGGCACGCCAGAACCAGTGGATCCGCCTTTCAGCGATGACTGAACGTTCCTCGTTCATCGATCAGGTGGCCCCGAATGTGGGTCGAGAGCCTCATTTCACTTGAGTCACCGGCGGGAACCGCCGATGGAAGATCGTGGAGTTTCCTGGTCAGAGGGTCGCTGTGGATCTACTGCCGGCTGGCCGTCGGCACGACGACGGCTCGCCGATGACGCGCGGGGTCTCGATCGCCTACTGGGTGCTGGGTGTCTTGCTAGCGGCGTACGTGGTGACCCTCCTCGTGTATCCCAACGGCCAGGGGTCGTCCTTCTTGAACAACTGGGTGGTCGACGGCTTCGAGCTTGTGGTCGCCCTGCTGTGCATCGCCCGGGCGATCGCCGGTGGCCCGCTTCGGCCGGTGGCGATCGCTCTGGGTGCTGGTCTGCTGGCCTGGTCTTTGGGCGACGTCCTCTGGAGCATCGAGACGTTGGGCGGTGGCAACCCGTCGACACCGTCGCCGGCCGACGCCTTCTATCTCTTGTTCTACCCACTCGCCTGTGTGGCGATCATCCTGCTGATGCGCATGGAGGTCAGGAAGCTGCCGCTCACCGCGTGGCTCGACGGCATCATGACGGGGTTGGGAGCTGCGGCAGTCGTCGCCGCGTTCGCCTTCGACGCGATCTCCCAGGAGGTGAGTGGGCCTCCCCTCACCGTCATCACGCTGCTCGCCTACCCGATCGCCGACCTCGTGCTCCTGGCCATCGTCGTCGGGGCATTGGCGATGCTCCCGACGTGGCGCAATGCCCAGTGGCTGATCCTCGCACTCGGCTGTGCCCTCGATGCCGTCGGTGACACGATCTACCTGTTCCAGACATCGGCGGGCACATACGTGGTGGGGACGCTTCTCGATGCGACCTGGCCCGCGGCCATCTTTCTCATCTCACTGGCGATGTGGCAGCGATCCACCACCTTGACCCGGTCCGTCGCGATCCGGCCTCGCTTCACGCTGCCGGCGATCGGGGCGACATGCGGATTGGTCGTTCTCTTCCGTGGATCGTTGAACCATGTCAGCCGGGTGGCCCTCGTGCTGGCGGGCGTGACCCTGCTGGTCGTCGTGGGCCGTCTGCTTCTCTCTTTTCGCGACCTGACGACCATCAACGAGTCCAGGAAGCGACAGGCCCTGACCGACGAGCTCACCGGCCTCGGGAATCGCCGGTACTTGATGGGCGTCCTGGAGGACTTCTTCGCCGACAACGCCAGGGTCGATCACCATCGGCGCCTCGCGCTGCTATTGATCGACCTCAATCATTTCAAGGAGATCAACGACTCGTTCGGGCATCCGGTCGGCGACCAGATCCTCAGGGCCCTCGGCCCTCGCATCCAAGGCATTCTTCGAAGCTCCGATGTCCTCGCCCGTCTCGGTGGTGACGAATTCGGTGTGGTGCTGACCGATGCAGACGTGGACTACGCCGCGACCGTCGCCGAACGCGTCACCGCACAACTCGAGGAATCGTTCCAGCTGGACGTGGCGAGCTTGTACCTGAGCGCCAGTATCGGGATCGCGGTAGCGCCCGAGCATGCGCAGAACAGTGCCGAACTGTTCCGATGCAGCGATGTGGCGATGTACCGAGCCAAGGTGGCCCGCCGTCCGTTCGACGTGTACGAACAGTCCGGCGATGATGGCTTGAGCCGGATGCAGCGCATTGACCAGCTGCGCCATGCCATCGAGGAGCGCACACTCGAGCTCAGGTTCCAGCCACAGTTCGACCTCCGTACGGGCGAGGTCCCGGCGGTCGAGGCGCTGCTGCGCTGGCCGCACCCGGAGTTGGGCCTGATCCGGCCCACCGAGTTTCTCCCCCTCGCCGAGGAGGCGGGACTCATAAAGCCACTCACCGACCTGGTCTTGGAACTGGCATTGGCCGAATGCAGCCGTTGGCATGCGGAAGGACACCACGTGGCCGTGTCGGTCAACCTGTCGACGACGAGCCTTCTCGATGTCGAGTTACCCAACCGGATCCGCTTCTTGCTCGCTCGCCACCGCCTGGGTGCTGACGCGCTCATCCTGGAGATCACCGAGACGACCCTCATGGCGGATCGCACGCGCGCCCGTCAGGTCGTGCAGCGGCTCCACGACCTGGGCCTGATCGTGTCCATCGACGACTTCGGGACGGGGTTCTCCTCTCTGGCCTATGTGAGTGACCTCGCCGTCGGCGAGCTGAAGATCGACCGCGAGCTCATCAGCGGCCTTGCTTCTGCTGACAATCAGAAGGGCGAGGCCGTCGTGCGCACCACCATCGAGCTCGGCCACTCCCTGGGACTGCGAGTCGTCGCCGAGGGTGTCGAGGATGCGGACACCTACGAGTCACTGGTTTCTCTGGGCTGTGACCTCGCCCAGGGCTACTTCCTGTGTGAACCCCAGCCGGCGAACGAGCTCTCCTTCCCATCGCCGGGATCACGCCCACGCAATGTCCGCGAACTGAGGTCACCGGCGTGGCTGGCGCACCGGGACGACGTGGCTCTTGGCGAGGCCTAGGTCGTCCGCTCGTACGCGCCCGAACGCCGTCGTGCAAATTGACCGGATAGGCGTCAGGTCACGCCGACCAACCATGGCGCCACGATGTCCGCGACGGCCTCGTCCCGCTTCCGCAGAGAGTGGTCGCCGTCGATGAACACGAGCGTGACGGCGCCGGGAATGACCGCTGTCTCTCGCTCGAGCTCGTCGGGAGCCGCGAACGCATCCCGCCGACCGGACACGAAGAGACACGGCACGCGCAGGTCGGGGAAGTGGGATGTCCGCAGACGGTCGGGCTTTCCCGGTGGGTGCAGCGGGTAACTGATCAGGACGAGGGCCGCCACTGCGAGACCTTCGGCCGCCGCCATGGAGCACATCCGGCCACCCATGGAGCGACCGCCTATGGCCACACGGCTGGTCGGCACGCCAAGTCGTCCAGCCAGCCCGGTGGTTGCGCTGCGAACGGTCTCTATACATACCCCTGGTGGGTCGGGGCGGCGCCTGCCCGCCGTGCGCCCGGGGAATTCGACTCGTTCGACGGCCACGCCCAGAGTGCTCACCTCGCGGTCGATCGCCACCAGGGCGGGCTGATCCCGCCCGGCACTCGCACCCGGGGTGAGCACCAGGCCAGCAGGTCCGGACCCGGTCACAGCGCCATCATGCTCGACCTTCGAGCCCGAGGCGGTTGAGGATCCGAGTCGACCGCTGAGAATGGAAGAGTGGCGGTGTGCCATCGCCACCACCAGCGATGCCGGGCTCCACCGGCATCCGGCTCTGATCGATAGGTTTCGACGTGGGCTCGGACCCGCCCTGGCTCGAGCGCACCGCTCGCGCCGTCGGCCCGATCGGCCGTTGGAGTCCCCTCGGTGGCGGTGCCTGGCTGGTCGAGGCCAGGTCGCGGATCGTCGTGGTCAAGGTCGGTCCAGGCGTCGGGGACGAGGCCGACGGGCTGCGGCAACTGCGCGCGGTGTCCGGCGCCCCGCCGGTGCCCGACGTGGTGACGGTGGAGTCCGACCTCCTGATCACCGAAGCGGTCGATCAGACGGCCCGGACCTCCGGACACGAAGAGGCCCTCGGCCGCGCGCTCGCAACGCTGCACCGAGCCCCGTTCCCGCACTGGGGCGGTGGTTCGTCGTGGATCGGGTCCTGCCGCGTCGATCCCTCACGCAGTGCCGATGGCGCCGCCTTCTACGGCAGGCGACTCCGAGAACTGTCCGCTCGTTGCGGGCTGCAAGAGGTCGTGGACCGTGTCGTGGCCCGGCTGCCGGACCTGTTGCCACCGGGAGGCCCCGCACTCGTCCATGGCGACCTGTGGTGGGGCAACGTCCTCTTCGGCGGCGACGGCAGGGCATGGCTGGTCGACCCCTCGGTGCATGGTGGCCACCCCGAGGAGGACTTGGCGATGCTCGCCTTGTTCGGTCGGCTGCCTGATCGTCTCCACCGTGCCTACATGGAGGTACAGCCCCTGCATTCGGGCTGGGAGGATCGTGTCGCCCTCTTCCAGCTCTATCCCCTGCTGGTGCACACGGTGCTGTTCGGCGGGGGCTACGGCGCCCAGGCGGAGGCCGTGGCCAGGCGCCTGGGCTGACGGGTCCCCGACACAGGGACGCCAGGTCGTTCTCGGACCTGAGCGGGTGCAACCACGCACAGAGGGGATGGAACGCTCGCAGGCACGGCGCGAGACTCGGACGGATGTCACAGGTACCGACCACGATCGTCCAGTGCACCAATTGTGGGACGAGGAACCGGGTGCCCGATCGGGCGTCGGGCGTCGCCACGTGCGGGAAATGCGGGTCGGCGCTGCCCTGGATCACCGAGAGCGGGGACGACGACTTCGAGGCGGTGGTGGAGGCGGCGTCCATCCCAGTGCTCGTGGACCTGTGGGCCGAGTGGTGCGGCCCCTGCCGCATGGTCAGCCCGGCACTCGAGCAGCTGGCCAGGGATTTGGCGGGCCGGTTGAAGCTGGTGAAGGTGAACGTCGACGCCTCGCCGGCCCTGTCACGCCGCTTCGAAGTGCAGGGCATTCCCACGCTCCTCCTCTTCGAGGGTGGGGCCCTGGTCTCACGTCGTACCGGGGCTGCTCCGCTCGAAGAGATCCGGCGGTGGGTCGACGCCGCGCTCCGGAGCCCCGCCCCCTGACCCCGGCCGCCAGGGGCACGATCGGGCAACCACGAGTCGGACAACGACGCCGGTGTCCGGACGCCTCGGTCCCGTTCCGCAGATGAGGCGTCGGCTTCTCCAGTCATTACCCAGACTCACTCGACCCGCCCGGCGCGGCGCTCGCTCGAGGCCCTCGCGGCCGTGGTGGGTCAGGTGAGCTCCGGTGTCAACGGGTCACCGTCACGGTCGCCGTTGCCACATTGTTGGCGTGGTTCGGATCGGGGCTGCGCGACACACCGGCCGCCCACACCCACCCTCGGCCCGGCCTCCGGGCTTGGAAGCTGACGGTGTAGGTCACGGACGAGCCTGCGGGCAGCGATCGGAGGAACCACACGCCCGTATGGCCGAACCACATCCCTCCGGGCGTGGCGGCCACACGCCCGAACCGGAACGGGAGGCTCATGCCGGCTGCGACGAACTTCGCCGTCGTCGGGCCCGCGTTGGCGACCGTCAGGGTGCAGCTGCCGACGGCTCGCACCTCCACGGTGACGGGGCACGCGAGCGCGGCCGAGATGTCAGCGTCAGGCGACGGTGGGGGATCCGGCGACACGGTCACGGCGAAGGGGCCTGCAGTGGCGTTCCCCACGCCGTTGGCGGCGACAACCGAGTACGTGAAGGCCGTCGTGCCGGTCGGCGGTGAGCCGCTCAGGGCGCCGCTCGCTGCGTCGAGGGTCAGCCACGACGGTGACCCGGGGCCGAGCGAGTAGGTCGGCTCCGGCACGCCGCTGGCCGCGAACGAGTAGGCGTAGCTCTGCCCAACTGTGGCCGCCGTCGGCGGTGCATCGAGCGTGAACGCCGGCGTCTGGTCCACGGTGACGACGCCGGTCACGGTCGGGGCGGCCGCATAGCTCGCGTTCCCCGCTTGGTCGGCGTCGATGACGCAGGTGCCCGCCTGCATGTAGGACAGCGTGGTGCCGTCGATGCCCGACACACTGCACACCCCCGCACCGCTCGACGGGTCGACCGAGAAGACGACCGGGTTGCCGGAGGCCCCGCCCGTGGCGACGAGAGCCGCCGATTGACCTGCGATGCCCAGAGTCGGCGACGTGAAGCTGATCGCCTGGGGGGCGAATATGACGGAGTCCGAGTCGACTGCGCTCGAGGAGGCGTCCGTGTCGACCTGGCCCGCAGCCAACGAGACGGTCGCCAGGTTCACGAAGGCGCTCCCGGCGGTGAGCCCGGTCGACATGTTGCCCATGATGCTGAAGGTTGCGCTGGCACCGCTGGCCAGGTTGATGCCGGTCCAGGCGAACTGGCCGGGCGCGAGCTCCTCCAAGGTCGTCCCGCCGATTGAGCTCACCGCGGAGAGCGCGACGAACCCGCCGTCGAGCGCGTCCGAGACGGTGGCATTGGTGGCGGGCGACGGCCCGTTGTTGGTGAGCGTGATCGTGTAGGTGTCCGCCGCGCCGGGGGCGATGGTCTCGGTGCCGTCACTCACGCTGATCGTGAGGTCGGAGGCCGGGATGACCTCGACGGAGCCCGACACCGGGCTGGGCGTGGTGACCTGGTCGCTGGTGGCCGACGCAGAGGTGGTGTCGGACTCGAGCGCCGCGGGCGCATCGGTGGTCTCGGTGTAGCTGATCGTGGCCGTCGCCCCGGCGGCCAGGCTCGGGATCGTCCACGTGAGGCCCGACGCCGAGACCAACGCCGTGCCCGTGCTCGTTGTGACGGTCGCGTCGTGCAAGGTGAAGCTCGCCGGCAGGGTGATCGGCACCGACACGTTGCTCTGCGCGTCCGGCGTCGTGTTCGAGACGGTCACCTGGTCGGTGACGTCGGAGCCGGCGAGGGCGGACTCACTGGGAGTCGAGGTCACCGCGTCCCCGTCGTAAGAGGCGATGGCGACGTCGAAGGGGGCGGCCGGGGTGATGCCGGACACGACGTCGGAATCGACGGCGCTCGAGGAGGCGTCCGTGTCGACCTGGACGGGTGCCAACGAGACCGTCGCCAGGTTCACGAAGGCGCTCCCCGCGGTCAGCGATGGCGGCACGTTGCCTATGAGGGTCAATGTCGCGTTCGCGCCGCCCGCCAGGTTGATGCCGGTCCACTCGAATTGACCGCCGCCGAGGTCGGTGAAGGTGGTCCCTCCGATGGATGCGACGCTCGAAATGGCGGCGAAGGCTGCATCGAAGGTGTCCGAGACGGTGGCATTGGTGGCGGGCGACGGCCCGTTGTTGGTGAGCGTGATCGTGTAGGTGTCCGCCGCGCCGGGGGCGATGGTCTCGGTGCCGTCACTCACGCTGATCGTGAGGTCGGAGGCCGGGATGACCTCGACGGAGCCCGACACCGGGCTGGGCGTGGTGACCTGGTCGCTGGTGGCCGACGCAGAGGTGGTGTCGGACTCGAGCGCCGCGGGCGCATCGGTGGTCTCGGTGTAGCTGATCGTGGCCGTCGCCCCGGCGGCCAGGCTCGGGATCGTCCACGTGAGGCCCGACGCCGAGACCAACGCCGTGCCCGTGCTCGTTGTGACGGTCGCGTCGTGCAAGGTGAAGCTCGCCGGCAGGGTGATCGGCACCGACACGTTGCTCTGCGCGTCCGGCGTCGTGTTCGAGACGGTCACCTGGTCGGTGACGTCGGAGCCGGCGAGGGCGGACTCACTGGGAGTCGAGGTCACCGCGTCCCCGTCGTAAGAGGCGATGGCGACGTCGAAGGGGGCGGCCGGGGTGATGCCGCCCGCCTGGGGTCCCCCCAGGACACCGAGCACCGGTCCTGCACTGAGGAGCAGGCAGACCGTTCCGACGGCGGCCGCCACCCTCGGCCGGAGGCCGTCACTGAGAGCCGACCAGGGTGCTCCCGGCGTTGTTCCCCGGGGTCGCGCTCCTCGGCGACGCTCCACGTTCGACATGGCGTCCTCCCCGCGGCCCTTCACGGCCCGCGCCCCCCCCGGTGCTAATGGGGTCATTATGTTGCAGGCCCCGCGCGATGTCTCTGGTAAATAAGTCCGGTTTCTCAGTTGTCGAGAATGTGCGGGAACGACACCCACGTCGGAAGCTCTCGGGTGGTCGCCCAGCAGAGACGGACCAATGTGTTCGCCGGGTTCGTGCTCCTCATGGCGCCCGCAACTAGACCTCGAACGTTGCCCCCGGCCGCCGGTGGATGGTGGTGGCCGCCACCACCGCCCCGACCAGGATGAGGCAACCGGAGAGCACCAGAGCCTCGTGCAGTCCCGAGCCGAAGGCGTCATAGGCGGCGTTGACGACCTTGGTGGCGATGCGAGAGATTGCGGCATTCCTCGAGTGCTCGGCACCGCTCGCCGCGCCACTGTTGGTCCCACCGGTCTGCACAGCGTGAATGACGAGGCTCTGGAAGTTGGGGGGGATGCCGATCGCCTTGAGTCGCGTCGCCAGGTCACCGGTGAGCTTCGCGTTGACGATGGAGCCCAGGATGGCCACGCCGAACACTGCGCCCATCTCCCGGCTGGTGTTGGTGGCTGAGGCGGCCATGCCGGAGCGTTCGGGCGGCACCACCGTGAGCGGGACGGAGGTGACCGGGACGAGCAGCATGCCGAGGCCGATCCCTGCGATCGGGAGGACCCAGCCGAGCGTCGCGAAGGTCACGTGCGGCCCCAGCACCGCACTGGCGAGGAGGATCCCGCCGCCCGCCAGCAGGCAGCCGACGGTCATCGGCCCCCGGGGACCGACTCGCGCCACGAGGGGACCCGTGAGGGCGGAGACGATGATCAGCCCGGCCGCCATGGGGAGAAAGTCGATGGCGGCCTGGTAGGCCGACACGTTCACGACCACCTGGAGATACAGCGCGGTGAAGAAGAAGATGGAGAAGGTCCCGAAATAGGCGACGAAGGCCACGAAGTTGGATCCGGTGAAGGGTGGGCGCCGGAACAGCCCCAGGTCGAGCATCGGGCTCTTCACCCTGCGCTCGACCACGACGAAGGCGATGCCCGACAGAGCGCAGACGATGAAGAGCGCCACGATGGAAGGAGCGGTATAGCCCCAGTCCTCCCCCTGGATCACGCCGAAGGAAAGGCAAGCCAGGAACGCCGCACCGAAGAGGAACCCGGCGTAGTCGATCCGGCGGCCCTGGCGGTCGGCCGACTCGGGCACGAAGACCGCCGCCAGCAGGAAGGCGACGGCGCCGAAGCCCAGGTTGAACCAGAAGATGGTCCGCCAGCTCGAGTAACCCACCAGCGCGCCGGCGATGACCGGACCCAGCGCCAGGGCGAGGCCCGAGACGGCCGCCCACACCCCCAGGGCGTCGGCGCGGGTTTCGCGGTCGGGGTAGACGTGGCGGATGATCGACAGGGTGCCGGGCTCGCTGGCGGCAGCGCCGACGCCCATGACGACGCGGCCGGCGATCAGCCAGTCGACATTGCTCGCCAGCGCGCACACCACCGAACCGGCGCAGAAGATCGCCACTCCGGCGAGCATGATGCGCTTGCGACCCAGGATGTCGCCCAACATCCCGGCCGCCAGCATGAAGCTGGCGAAGGTGAGCGCGTAGCCGTTCACCACCCATTGCAGGGAGGTGACGCCGGCGTGGAGGTCGCTCTGGATGTTCGCCAGCCCCACGCTGACGATGGTGTTGTCGAGGAACGTGAGGAAGAGGACGGCGCACAGGACGGCCAGGGCGACCGCCTGTGCCGGCGAGCCCAACCCACCCTTCTTGACCTCCAACCCCGGGAGTACCCCGTCGTATCCTTGGGCCTGCCCGCTCCCCGCGCTCAGCACTGGGGGCCCGGTCGCGACCGGACTCCGGGCTGCTCGGGCACGCAGTTCACTCATCGGAGTTTTACCTACCCGAGGTGCGGGTAGAGGAACCCACACGGGGTGCCGCCGGCGCGGTGGACGCCGAGCGCCGCCCGGGCACGGCACCCCTCGGACGTCCCCGGTGTGCATGGTCGAGGTATGGAGGCCCGCGTGGGGTTCGATACGCCGGAACGGGCGCAAGTACCGCCAGATGACCTGGCGGCTTTCTTCGACCGAGTCGACTACCCGCTCTACGTGGTCACGGTGCGGTCACCCGACGGCGAGATGAGCGGCTGCCTGGCCGGCTTCGTGACCCAGTGCAGCATCCATCCGCCGAACTTCCTCGTGTGCATCTCGAAGGCGAACCACACGCTGCGCGTCGCCGAGGGCTCATCGGGGATGGGACTCCACTTGTTGGGCGAGGGCCAGGTCGACCTGGCGCGACTGTTCGGTGAGGGGACCGGGGACGAGGTCGACAAGTTCACCGCGGTCGACTGGCGACTCGGCTCCACCGGGGCGCCCCTGCTCGTCGACACGGCGGTGAGCATGGAAGGCGAGGTCCTCGTCCACTTCTCCGTGGGCGACCACGAGGCCTTCCTCGTGCGGGGCGTCCGCTCGGTGGCGGGCGGCCACCCCGGTCTCCTCACCTACCGCGCCGCCCCACCGCTTCGCCCCGGCCACCCCGCCTAACTCCTCAACCGCCAGCCGCTCCACGTCGCAGCCGGTCCCGCTGGTGACGTGCGGCTCCGCAAGCCGCGGGTGCCGAGGACTCCTGCGTCGTCATCACGCTCCATGCCCCTCATGCCGCCTGCATCGAGGCCAGGACCTCGTCGAGCCGCTCGTTGGACTCGATGATCCCGCCCTCCATGCCGTTGGCGACGTGCATGTCGCGAGCTTCGAGGGAGCTGTGACGCGCCGTCGTCGTGAGCATGGTGCCGCCTTCGACCGCCTCGAGCACCATCGTCTCGACGGCCTCGTGCTCCGGAGCCCCGTCGAAGATGAACGTCCCCACCCGTCGGTGAGGCGGCTCGAGCTCGAGGAACTCACCGTGGAATGCAAACTCCATCCCGTCAGGGGCACGTTGCACGATGCGCCACGTGCCACCGACGCGGAGATCGACCTCACACTCGGACACCTGCAGTCGGCTGGGGCCGAACCAGCGCCGGAGGAAGCCGCCCTCGGTGCAGGCCCGGTACACGAGCTCCGGCGGCGCCTTGAAGAACCGGCGCACCTCGATGAGGGGCTCGCCGGCCGGGATGATGATCTCAGTCTCGGCATTGGTCATGGTCACGTTCCTTCTCCTTTTCGTGTCTCCGTGTGCTCTCCGTTCGATGTGGACACCCGTGCGTCCCGCCGCGCCGTCCCGGGCCGCTGCAGCTCCTCGAGCAGCTCGTCGAGGCGGCCGAAGCTCTCCTCCCAGAACTCGCGGTACGAGCCGACCCAGTCCGACAGCTGCTTGAGCCGCCCCGGCTCGAGGTGGCACATGCGGCGGCGGGCGAGGCGGTGCCGCGAGATGAGCCCTGCGTCCTCGAGCACGCGGAGGTGCTTGGTGATGGCGGGCTGGCTCATCGGGAAGGGCTCGGCCACATCGAGCACCCCGGCGTCCCCTTCGGTGAGCTGGGCCAGGATCGCCCGCCGGGTCGGGTCCGCCAGCGCGCCGAAGGCCCGGTCCAGCTCGCCCTCGGTCAGGTCTGCGGTGGCCCTCATTGACATAACCATATGGTTATATGAAATGCTGCCGCAGTCAACCCCGATGGGTGGGAGTGACGCGCGCCTCGGCGGTCTTCAGCGGGCGCCGGTGCGCGCCGGCGTCCACGGCGGGCCAGGGCCCGCGCCTCAGGAGTTCGACATGGCCTCGGGGTCGAACGCGAAGGGCTCGGTGAGGCTGATGAGGTTGCCCGAGTCGTCTCGCATCGTCGCCTCGATGCCGTAGGGCCGCTCCGCCGGCTCCGACAGGAAGGTCACACCCTTGGCCGAGAGCTCCTCGTACGTCGCTCGGCAGTCGTCGGTCGCCATGACGCCCACGCCCATGCCGCCGCTCGCCACGAGGGTGCGCAGCTGCTCCGCGGCCTCGGGCGAACGCCCCATGTCGCACGAGGACAGGATCAGCTGGAGGTCGGGTTGATCCTTGGCTCCGACGGTCAGCCAACGGAAGCCGCCGCCGGCGCCTTCGAACTCCTCCCCCATGGTGATGTCGTAGCGCAGCTCGAAACCGAGCTTCTCGGTGTAAAAGGCCTTGGCCGAGTCCTGGTCGAGGACGAAGACGGTCGAATGCGAGAGGTGGGAGATCATTGTCGCGTTTCCTTCTTCCGGGTCGGTCGCTCGCCGACCGGCACGCTGCGAGTGGTGAGCGAGTGTGGTGATGACGTCGTCTTGAGGGTAAGACACCCGCTCGGCTCAGGCTTCTCCCCGATTGCTCTCCTGGGTGGCTGCCCCCGGACGAGGACGGGCCCAGTCCATGACGAAGCATCCCGGGATTGGCGGTGGGCCGCCCCGTGCCGCCGATGCCCGCTGGAAGGCGCTGGGCGACATGCCCACCAGCTCCGAGAAGCGCGAGCTGAACGACCCCAGGCTCGTGAACCCGGCCACAATGCAGACCTCCGTCACCGTCAGGTTGGCCGAACGCAACAGGTCCTTGGCCCGTTCCACCCGGCGCCCGGTCAGGTAGTTGGCCGGGGTCTCGCCGTACGCGTCCTTGAACGATCGGGCGAAATAGAACTTGGAGAAGCCGGCCTGCGCCGCCATCTGGTCCAGATCCAGCGGGTCCGCGAAGCGGCGGTCCATGAGGTCGCGTGCGCTGCGGAGGTGCGCCACCCGCTGACTGCTGCTCATCGCGTGCACCGTACCGCCGTCACCGGAGCGAGGTCAGGCGTGTGCCTCCCAGAATTCCCGGAGCAGGGGGGCGAGGTCGGCCGCCCTCTCGTCGGGCCAGAACAACATGGCGTCGGGCACGAGGGTGACCCGCTCCACGCCGGGGATCATCTCCCGCAGGCGCTCGGCCCACGACGGCTCGAAGAAGACGTCGGCCGTGCCCCACGCCACCTGGGCCGGGACGTCCAGCTGGGCGAGCAGCGGCTCGACCGCCATGAGCTCGGCCGCCGTCGACGAGGTGAGGAAGCGCTCGAGGCCCCTGCCCTGGTCGGCGACGAACGGGCCGAGATAGCTGACGAGGAGCTCGTCGGGGAGCGTCTCGGGGTGCGCGTAGCCCTGCGCGAACCCGACTTCGGAGCGCGCCACCGCAAGGTCGCCGGCCATGGCGGCCACCATCGGCCCGAGCTCCCCCGCCTCGGCCAGCGCGACGAACGGCTTGAAGGGATCGGGCGGGAAGTTGTCGTGCACGTCGCAGTTGGTGAGCGTCAGCGTGCGGATCCGGTGCGGGAAGCGCGCCGCGAAGACCTGCGCCACGGCACCACCGGTGTCGTTGGCGACCACGTCGACCCGGTCGACACCGAGCCGTTCGCACAGCTCATTGAGGAGCGCGGCGAGGCCCTCGAGCGACAGGTCGGCCGCCGCGCCCTCTCCCACCGGCGTCCCGCCGTGGGCGGGCAGGTCGGGCGCGATGCAGCGCCGGGCGTCGGCCACGTCCCAGATGACGTTGCGCCAGAGGTCGGCGTTGACGAGGACGCCGTGGACGAACAGGGCCGCCGGCAGGTCGCGATCGCCGTGGTCGACGTAGGCCACGTCGCGCCGGCTGAGCCGGGCCGTGCTCCGCGGCAACAGGGTCGCCGGGGCTCGGGAAGCCTGTGCAGTGGGTGTCGGTGTGATGGGGTTCATGGGTCGCAAGTATATAAACCAACTGTCTGTTTGTAAAGAGGGAGTAGGATCCCGCCGTGCCCACGCAGGCAGAACGGACCGAGGCAACCAGGGGTCGGCTCATCACCACGGCCCGCCGTCTCTTCGCGGAGAAGGGGTTCGCCGCCACGTCGACCGAGGAGATCCTCGGCGAGGCCGCCGTCAGCCGCGGTGCGCTCTATCACCACTTCGCCTCGAAGACGGGGCTCTTCCGGGCCGCGTTCGAGGCCGTGGAGGACGACCTCACCGCCCAGATCCTGGCGGCCGCCACGGGGAGCGGCGAGACCGACCCGCTGCGCATCCTCGAGCTCGGGTTCGACGCCTTCCTCGACCAGTGCCTCAACCCCGAGGTCCAGCGCATCGTCATGCTCGACGGCCCCACGGTCCTCGGCTGGGACACCTGGCACGAGCTCGACGAGCGCTACGCCTTCGGCACCATCAAGACCGTCCTGACCGCGGCGGCGCAGCAGGGCCGCATCGAGGAGGAGGCGGTCGAACCACTGTCGCACCTCCTGCTCGGGGCGATCATGCAGGCGGGAATGGTCGTGGCGCGGGCGGAGGACCCCGTCGTGGCGAAGCAGGCGATGTCGGGGACGTTCGCCACCATCATCTCGTCACTTGTGACCAGCCCGAGCGGCCGATGTGCCGACGCGGCACGACGACCCGCCTTCAGCCGAGCTCCTCCCCCACCCATGCCGGCAACCGCGTCGGCCGACCCGTGGCGTCGACACACCCGTGCACAGTCACCGCCGTCGCACGGGCCTCGCCACCCACCGAGAGCAGGTAGGCGATCTGGAAGGTGGTGCGCTTCACGGCGCCGACCTTCAGCGCCACTTCGACCTCGTCGTCGAAGTGCAGCGGCCTGCGGTACTGCACCGCCACCTCGAGCACGGCCACATCGACGCCGGCGCTGCGCACCACGTCGTAGGGGTGCCCGATGGAGCGCAGGTACTCGACCCGGGCCTCCTCGAGATACGGCAGGTAGGCCGCGTGGTGGACGATCCCCATGGCGTCGGTCTCGGCGAAGCGGGTGCGCACCCGGTGCGTGAAGTCGTAGTCGGCCGGATCCCTCGACGGCTGGAGCGACTGGCGCACCCGCCTACTCGCCGGTCGGGACCACGGGATCGCCGTCGGCCCCGGGCGCGGCGGCTTCGCGCTCCGGCCCTCCCCCTCCGCTGCGGACGTTCGCCTCGTGGGTGCGCCGTCTCGCCGACGCCATCTGGTTCACCCGGTCCCGGTTGAAGATGGCGAACTCCCCTTCCGCCTCCACCGTCACGATCCCGCCCTGCACGATTCGACCCTTGCTGAAGATGCGGCGATCTGTCATGTCGGTGACCCACCCCTCGAAGACGGCCTCTTCGTCGGTCAGCGTCGGGCGCAGGAAGCGGAAGGCCAGGCGCACTGTGGGCCCGGCTGCGCCCTCGATCGCGTTCGCCGCCGTGAGGATGATGTCGAAGGTGGCCGCCAGGACGGCACCGTGCACGCAGCCCGGCGCCCCTTCGTAGGCGACGTCGAAGACCACACGGCCGAGCGCCTTGGGCGGGTCGAACTCCAGCACGACGGGCGGCGCCACCGGGTTGAACGGCCCGATGACCACGTCGTAGGGCATGGCGCCTCCGAGCGGCACCTCGTTCTCGCTCGGAGGCTGCTCATCGTGCAGAGCCTGGTAACGGGGCAGCGGCAGATCGGGCACGTGTGCCTCGAGCTCGTCGGCGACGAGGGCCAGCAGCGCCGTCAGCCGTGCCGTCTCGGCGGCAGGAGGCGCCGTGCTGACCGACAATCGGATCAAGCGGCGCAGGACGTCGGCCAGCTCCCGCGCCTCGGGCTCCCGGCCCCGTAGCCCAGGATGGCTCTCGAACGCGGTCGGCGTGCGGTCGGGCGTCGGCACGGCGCGAAGAGTACAGCGGTCTCCTTGCGGTCTGATATTCGCTGCCCGCGCCACGACCGTTCTCACCCGTGCACCCGTAACATGGCCACGTGACCCCAGAGCACGCCGTCCAATTCACGTCCGGCAGCCCCGAGACCGTCCTCGACCCGCTCACACCGGGGCTGGCCGCCGCCCTCGACGCGGCCCGGTCCCTCCCGCCGGACCGGCGTCGGGAGGCGGTGGCGGCCGTGGCGGCAGAGGACCCGCGCTGCCTGCAGGCCTGGGCCGACCTGGCCGAGATCGCGCCCGACCCGATCGACCGCTACGCCTTCGCCCGGGTCGGCTACCACCGCGGGCTCGACACACTGCGGGCCGCCGGCTGGCGCGGCTCGGGCTACGTCCGCTGGCGCCACGAGTCGAACCGGGGGTTCCTCCGCTCGCTGCACGCCCTGAAGCTGGCCGCCGGCGCCATCGGGGAGACGGAGGAGGAGCAGCGCTGCGACCTGTTCCTGCGCCAGCTCGACCCCGAGTGGGGGTCCCAGGAGCCGCACCTGTCCTGAGGATCCGCGGGCTCCGGCCCCGGGGGGCCCGCACATAGTTAGGGTTTCTAACTGTAAGATGGTCGAAGTGTCTGTGTCCTCTCCCCCCTCCACCGCAGCGGCCCCCCGCAAGAAGGCGGCCGCCGGCGCACCGCCCGTCCTCGGGACCTACGGCCGCGTCGCGGCCTGGCTGTCGAAGCGGGTCGAGGTCGCCCTGGCCGGCCTGGACCTGACGCTGCCCCAGTACCGGGTTCTGGGGATCCTGGCGGAGGGCTCGGCCGCCGCCTCGGGCCTGGCCGACCGGCTGGCCGTGCGGCGGCCCTCCATCACCGCCTTGATCGACGGCCTGGTCGCCCGCGGCCTGGTCGACCGACGCCAGGAGGACGCCGACCGCCGCCGGGTGGCGTTGCGCCTGACCGACGACGGCATCCGCACGCTGGGCGAGGCCGACCGTGCGGTCGACGACTACCTGGTGTCCATAGCCGGGCACCTGAACGACAAGGACGAGGCGATGGCCCTGCGCTCGCTCGAGCTGTGGGCCCGGGCGATGACCGAGTCCCGCCAGGGGCCACGGGTGTCGGCCGAGCCGCCGCCGAAGGGCGGGGCCACGTGAGCAAGACCGAGGACCGGCTCGAGGGCGAGGCCGCCCGCGCGCAGGCCGCCGGGAACGGCCACGTCGCGACCGAGGCGGTGGACACCGAGGAGCGGGCGCGCCGGCTGCCCCTGGCGGCCTACGTCCCGATGGGGGTCACGAGCAGCTACGCCGCGCCCAAGGCGAGCGTGGACCCCGACCGGTCGAAGGGATGGATCAAGCGGGCGGCGCCCATCGTCATGGCGCACAGGGTGCAGTTCTTCAGCGCGCTCATCTTCTCGTTCCTCGGGCTCATCATCCAGGTCTGGATCCCCAAGATCCTCCAGAACGGCATCACCAACGCCCTGATCCTCAAGACGCACCCGCTGCACAGCTACGTGGAGCTGATCGCCGTGCTGGGGTTGTTCACCGGGATCTTCGGCTACATCTCACGCACGAACCTGTTCAAGGTCGCCTACGCCATCGAGTTCGACCTGCGCAACATCCTCTACGAGCACTTCACGCGGATGTCCTTCCCCTTCTACGACCGCGTGCAGTCGGGGCAGCTGATCTCGCGCGCCAACTCGGACATCCGCTCCGTGCAGATGTACCTCACCTTCGCACCCATGATCCTCGTGCAGTGCTCCATCGCGATCGTCGCCTTCGTCTTCATGCTCTCCATCAGCGTCCCACTGGCCTTCGTGGCCATGGCGTCGATGCCGTTCATCTACGTGGTCGGCGTGAAGATGCGCCAGTCCCTGTTCCCGGTGTCGTGGATCATCCAGTCCCGCCTGGCCGAGGTGGCGACGGTGGTGGACGAGAACGTGAACGGCGTCCGTGTTGTGCGCAGCTTCGCCGCCGAGCAGCAGCAGCTGCGGCAGCTGGCCACGGCGGCGGACCGGGTGCAGTGGGGCTACATAAAGGACGCCGACCTGCGCGCCCGCTTCGCTCCGCTGGTGCAGAACCTCTCGCAGGTCGGCCTCGTCCTCGTCCTGCTCGTCGGCGGGTGGATGGTCATCCACGAGCACCTGCCGGTGGCCTCCATCGTCTCGTTCAACCTCTACCTGGTGATGATGCAGGCCCCCTTCATGATGCTGGGCATGCTGATCATGATGGGCCAGCGCGCCTCGGCCTCGGCCGGGCGGATCTACGAGATCCTCGACGAGGTGCCGACCATCGTCGACCGGCCCGGCGCCATCGACCTGGTCGACTGCCAGGGCGACGTCGAGTTCGACGACGTCAGCTTCGCCTACGCCGACGACAGCCTGCTGTCCAAGTCGGGCGGGGACGACGGACCGCGCGAGATCCTGCGCAATCTGAGCCTGCACCTGCACCCCGGCGAGACCATCGCACTGGTGGGCCGGACCGGGAGCGGCAAGTCCACCGTCGCCCGCGTCCTGGCCCGCTTCTACGACGCCACCGGGGGGACGGTCCGGGTCGACGGCCACGACGTGCGCGACCTCACGCTCACCAGCCTGCGGGCGAACATCGGCGTGGTCCTCGACGAGCCGTTCCTCTTCTCCGTCTCGATCCGGGACAACATCGCCTACGGCCGGCCGGACGCCTCCATGGAGGAGGTCGTGGCCGCAGCCGAGGCGGCCGGCGCGGCCGGCTTCATCAACCGGCTGGCCGACGGCTACGACACCGTGGTCGGCGAGCGGGGCTACACGCTCTCGGGCGGTCAGCGCCAGCGCATCGCCATCGCCCGCGCCCTGCTGGTGAACCCACCGATCCTGATCCTCGACGACGCCACCAGCGCCATCGACGTCAAGGTGGAGCAGCGCATCCACTCCTCGTTGCGCGTCCTGATGGAGGGGCGTACGACGCTCATCATCGCCCACCGGCTCTCGACCATCAGCCTGGCCGACCGGGTGGTGCTCCTCGACGAGGGCCGCATCGTGGCCGACGGGACGCACGCCGAGCTGCTGGCCTCCACGCCGCTGTACTCCGAGGTGCTGGCGCAGGCCGCCAGCGAGGAGCTGGACGACGAGGCGGCCGCGGCCGGGTCCGAGGACCTCGGGCTGGACGACGACGTCCTCGAGCCCGAGGGGGGTGCGGTCTGATGTTCGGCGGAGGAGGACCTCCCATGGGCGGCGGCGGGGCCCCGGGGGCCGCCCAGGCGGGCCTGCCCTTCGGCGGCATCCCGTACGAGCTTCAGGCGGGCGTCGACATGCTCCTGGCGGAGGAGCCCGAGCGCGGCGAGTCCGACGCCGTCTTCACCCAGCTGCCGTCACAGCACGAGGCGAAGAAGCTGACGCTGACCAGCCTGCTGATGGAGTACCCAGGCATGTGCGTGCTGGCCGGGTTCCTCGTGGGGATGATCGCCCTGTTCACCCAGCTCGGCCCGAGCCTGGTCTCCTACGCCATCAACCACGGCCTGACGCCGCCCCACTACGACTACGCCGTCGTGGTGGCCATGGCGCTGTTGTACCTGGTCTCGATCGGCGTCTCGGGAGTCGCGCAGTGGGGCCAGGCGCGCGTGACCGGCCGCCTGGCCTCGTGGGTGATGAACGACCTGCGCATCAAGGTGTTCCGCCACCTCCAGCGGCTCTCGCTCGACTTCTTCACCGAGGAGAAGGCGGGCGTCGTCATGAGCCGGATGACGAGCGACATCGAGAACCTGCAGCAGCTGCTGCAGGACGGACTCGCCCAGTTCGCCATCCAGGGGCTGACCATGGTGGTGATCACGGTCTTCCTGTTCGCCACCAACGCCACGCTGGCGGCCATCACCGTCTTCGCCGTGCTGCCGCCGTTGGTCGTCATGTCGATCTGGTTCAAGCGGGCCTCCGAGCGCGGCTACGACAAGGTGCGCGACGGCATCGCCCTCGTGTTGGCCGACCTCTCCGAGAGCCTGCAGGGCGTGCGCATCGTCACCGCACACAACCGGCAGCGCTACAACGTCGAGACCCACCGCGACATCGTCGGGTCGTACCGTGACGCCAACAACTACACCGGCCGGATCAACGGCGTCTACGGGCCCGGGTCACAGGTCATCAGCGTCTTCGGCCAGGTGCTCATCCTCGGCATCGGCGGCGCCATGTACCTGCACCACCCGCAGGAGATCAACCTCGGCCAGCTCACCGCGTTCTTCCTCTACGTGAACCGGTTCTTCTCGCCGATCCAGCTGCTGGTGCAGCAGTACAACACGTTCCAGCAGGGACGGGCGTCGGTGTTCAAGCTGCAGGGCCTGCTCGAGAACGAGCCGTCGGTCCTCGAGGCGCGTGACGCGGTGGAACTGCCGCAGATCCGCGGCGAGATCCGCTTCGACCACGTCTCGTTCGGCTACGACCCGGCCGTGCCCGTGCTGCACGACGTGGACCTCACCATCTCGCCCGGGGAGACCGTGGCCTTCGTGGGCGCGACCGGGGCGGGCAAGTCGACGATGGCCAAGCTGGTCACGCGCTTCTACGACCCGACCGCCGGACGGGTGCTGATCGACGGCTACGACCTCAAGGGTGTGACGCTCGCCTCGCTGCGCAGCCAGCTGGGTGTCGTGCCCCAGGAGCCGTTCCTCTTCGCCGGGACCATCCGGGACAACATCGCCTTCGCCCGGCCGGGCGCGCCCGACGACGAGGTGTGGAACGCCGTGCACCAGGTCGGCCTGGGCGAGCTCGTGCACCGGCTTCCCTACGGCCTGGACACCCCCGTCCACGAACGGGGCCAGTCGCTCTCCTCGGGCGAGCGCCAGTTGATCGCGCTCGGGCGGGCCTTCATGGCCGAGCCCCGGGTGCTGGTGCTCGACGAGGCCACCTCCAACCTGGACCTCAAGTCCGAGACGATGGTGGAGGCGGCGCTCGACGTGTTGCTCGAGGGCCGGACCGCCGTCCTGATCGCGCACCGCCTGTCGACCGCCATGCGGGCCGACCGGATCGTGGTCGTGGGCGAGGGCCGACTGCTCGAGGTGGGATCGCACGACGAGCTGGTGGCGCTCGGTGGGCACTACGCCGAGATGTACCAGACCTGGATCAGCCAGTCGCACGCGGCCTAGGGCCGGCCTTCGGCATCGGCACCGGTTGCCTCGCGCTGCGGCAGGGTTTAGCCCGTCACCTCGATGATGGCGACCGAATTGCCGTCGGGGTCGAGCAGCGTCGCCTTACGACCTGTGTCGCCGACGTCCTCGACAGTGCGGGCGGTGATGCCGCGGCCCGCCAGCTCGGCCAGGGTGGCGTCGAGATCGCCGACCGAGAGGGCGACCAACGCGTGCCCGGCCCGCCCGGGGTCCACGACGACGTAGAGCCAGGCCGGATCGGCCAGGCGCCACATGACCTCGTCCGCATTGACCACGACGTCGGCCGGTCGCCCCAGGAGGCGCTCGAAGAAGTCCCGACCGGTGGCGAGCTCTGACACCGGCACCCCCGTGAAGGCGACGTCGACGTCCATGGCCGGCGACACTAGCGGGAGCCCAATCCGACCGGCCTGCTCTCCCGTAACCCTTCGTGAGGGGGCGGTTCGTTGAACGCCAACGGACAAGACGGAAGGAGGGCACCACGCCATGCCGGGAGACTGCTCACGGACCATTCGACCACACGCTCCGGTCGCTCCGACATGGCGGCGGCCACGAGCCAGCAGGGCACTCCGGCGCGTCGCCCTCGCCCTGGCCGGCGGCGTCGCCCTGGCGGCGGCGGTCGCGACCGCGGCGCCGGCCGGAGCCGCGCCGCCCCCGTTCCTGTCCCACTTCTCGCACGGTGACGTCGATCGCTTCGACCGTCCCGGCCAACGGCGACGTCAATCCCTACGGCATCGCCAACGTGCCGTTCAGCACCGGCGCCCTCGTGCGCGGCGACACGCTCGTGAGCAATTTCAACGCCAGCTCCAACCTCCAGGGCACCGGGACCACCATCGTGGAGATCTCACCCGGCGGCCAGGTCACCCCGTTCGCGGCACTGGACGCCGCGACCCTGCCCGGGGCCTGCCCCGGGGGCGTCGGCCTCACCACCGCACTGGCCGTGCTCAACGACGGCGACGTGGTCGTGGGCAGCCTCCCGGTCACCGACGCCGGGATCCGGCACCCCGCAGGCGGGGTGCCTCATCGTGCTCAACAGCCAGGGCGTGCCCCTCGAGACCTGGGCCGGACGCGGGATCAACGGGCCCTGGGACATGACGGTCGCCCAGTTCGGGAACGTCGCCGAGCTGTTCGTCACCAACGTGCTCAACGGCCTCGCAGGAGCGGCGAACGACACCCCGGTCAACCAGGGCACCGTGCTCCGTCTCGTCGTGGCGATGCCGCCGGGGCGGGCGCCCGTCCTCGTCGGCTCGTCGACGATCGGGACCGGGTTCGACGAGGAGCTCGACCACACGGCCCTCGTGATCGGCCCGACCGGCCTCGCCCTCGGGCGCAACGGCACTCTCTACGTGGCCGACACGGTGAACAGCCGCATCGCAGCCATCCCCTTTGCCGTGTTCCGGTTCTTCCCGGCGACGGGCGGGGGCATCACCTTGACCGAGGGCAACCAGTTGAGCGGGCCTCTGGGCCTCACGCTGGCACCCAACGGCGACCTGATCACCGTGAACGGCGGCAACGGGAACGGCGTCGAGGTCACACCCGCGGGCTTCCAGTTCACGGGCGTCCAGTTCGACCCGGCGAACAGCGGCGGGAACCTCTTCGGCCTGACCATCGCGCCAGGTGGCCGCGGGGTCCTCTTCGTCGACGACGGGACCAACACGCTCGACCGGCTGCACTGACCCACGGGCCACGATGCCGGCGCGATCGTCCTCCAAGGCGCCGGCGTCGTGCACCGGTGGCGGGCGCTCCCGAACCCCAAACGGTCTCGCTCGAGAGTCCGGGCAACACTCGGTGCCGTGGCGGCCGGATCAGTAGACCGAGAAGGGCGGCGTGGCCGAGCCGGTCCGCACATACTCGTCGAGAGCAGAGAGGATCCTGCCCCACGTGAACGTGCAGGCGGCCAGCTCGCCGTCCGCCGATGCCCAGTCCCGGTGCTCGAAGCGGACGTGGGTGCCGCCGTCGTCGGCCGGCGAGAGCGTCCACACGATCGACGTCGGTTGCCATTCCGGCGGCCCGCCCACGCAGCGCCACGTCAGCGAGCGGGGGCGGTCGATGGAGGCCACCTCGAAGCGGAATTGGGTCTCCGCGTTGGGCCCGAACGAGAAGACGGCGACCGACCCCTCCACGGGCGCGTACTCGGTCTGGTCGGTCCAGAAGGCACGGTTGCCCGCCGCGCTGTTGATGGCGTCGAACACGGCATCGGGAGGCGCGGCGATGGTCAGCGCCTGGCAGATGTCGGGCATGGCGACACCTTAGCGAGCAGGTCTGCTCAACCGCCCCGGCTCCACTCCCGCAGCGTCGTCCGGTACCGCGCGTCCCACTCGTCGTAGGTCGCGCGCAGCTCGGCGCCCGGCCAATCGGCGGGCAGGAGCTCGACCGGCAGCAACGGGTCCGCCTGCAGGTGCCGCAGCACGGCGGCCGACAGCTCGAAGCCGGGCGCCAGGGCCTCGGGACCGTCGGGGGCCAGCGCGCCGAGACCCCCGAGCAGGCGGCGCGCCCGGCCCGACCACGCCGGCAGGTCCCACAGCCGCCGCGCCAGCACGAGCGGGTCGCCCGGCCGGGCCGTCATGAGCTCGACGTCCGCGTCCAGGGAGTCGGGCAGCTGCACCGCGACGTTGTCGGGCCGCATCCAGACCCCCTCGCGCAGCTCGGCCAGCCGGGCGTAGGCCAGGGCACGCCGTCGGGCGGCGCGGACGTCGGCCGTGCTGCCGGTCGTCGTCACCACGGCCAGCCGCCACCGGCCGTCATAGGCCGCCGTGGCGCCCGAGCGACTGGCCGACTGGCGTGACTGGCGTGCCGCCAGATGGCCGGCCAGGCGGTAGCGCCCGGACCCGTCGGAGGTGGCCTCCCCGGCCGCGACCATCCGGCTCAGCGCCACCCGCGCCCGGTTCTCGCTGATCCCGAACAGGTCCGCCAGGCGCACCAGCTGGGCGACCGGCAGCTCCGGCGGGTCCATGCCGAGCAGCGCGCTCGCCAGCACCGAGCGGGCGGTGAGCAGGGGTCCCTGCCCGTCGGTGCCGGGACCGGGGTCACGCTCATCGAGGCATTACTTGCTTGCGTCACTTGACGAATAATCGTAATATGGACCCATGGCGAGCACCATGGTGCCCGACGCAGCGGACCGGCCCGAGGTCCTCCCCAGCGAGCGGCTGCTGCCCAACGGCATGGCCGTTCCCGCGTTGCGGGCCGACCTGCGCCGCATCGACAACGTGCGCAACGCGGTCTCGGTCGCCGCGGTCTGGTTCTGGGTGGCCCTCATCATCGGAGGCGCCGTGTGGTTCGACCAGTGGTGGAGCTACCTGATCGCCTTCGTGCTCATGGGGCCGATGTACGCCCGCTTCGCCATCCTCATGCACGAGGCGGCGCACAAGCTCCTCTTCACCAACAAGCGGTGGAACGACTGGATCGGCAAGTGGGTGGTGGCCTACCCCGTCTTCACACCGGTGCAGCTCTACCGCCGGGTGCACTTCGCCCACCACAAGGACGAGTTCGGTCCGGACGAGCCCGACATCGCGTTCTACGCGCCCTATCCGTGCACGCGGCGGGCGCTCCGCCGGCGCCTCTTCCGCGACGCGGTGGGGATCAGCGGATGGAAGAACTTCGTACCGCTCGTGAAGAACACGCGCACCAAGCCGTTCCGGCCCATCGGCCTCTCGATCTTCGCGGTGCAAGCCGTCCTGTGGGCGGCCATGTGGGCCGCGACCGGCCGCTGGTGGATCTACCCCCTCCTGTGGTTCCTCCCCTGGATGACCGAGTGGCGGGTCATCAACCGCCTGCGCTCCATCGCGGAGCACGGGGGCATGGAGCGCAGCCCCGACCGGCGGGCCACGACGCACAACGTGCGCCAGTCGCTGCTCGCCCGCTTCTGGATCGTCCCCTACAACACCGGCTGGCACCTGGCCCACCACGTCGACATGGGCGTGCCCTGGCGCAACCTCCCCGCCTACCATGCCGAGCTCGAGCGGGCCGGCTACATCACCGACGCCATCACCTACAAGAGCTACTGGGCGCTGTGGAAGGCACTCTCGAGCGCCGACGAGGTGCCGGAGGTGCGGCCGGCCGCCGCGTGACGCCGCGGACCTCGACGTCCCACCGCGCCACCCCTGTCCTCCCGGGATGACCGAGTCGTCGGGCCGCCCGAGGGCCGTGCGCTTGGGGTGGTGGCCACACGTGGCCGGGCGGGGCACAGTACCTGCCGGCGCGCTTCGTGGGACGCGTGGCGGCGCAGCTCGACGCGACGGGGATCCTGCTCGACTTCGCCACGGGGCCGAGCGGTCGACCACGCGATCGGTAGGGTGAGCCGGTGAGCGACGCGCCCCTTCCCGCCATCTTCGTGGGGCACGGGAACCCCATGAACGCCCTGGAGCACAACCGCTACACCGAGGCATGGGCCGCCCTCGGTGCCACCATCCCCCGTCCCCGCGCCGTCCTCGCCATCTCGGCGCACTGGTACACCAACGCCACCGCCGTCACGGCCATGGCCACGCCACGCACGATCCACGACTTCTTCGGCTTTCCCGACCGGCTCTTCGCCTTCGAGTACGCCTGTCCGGGCGCACCCGACGTGGCCGCCGAGGTGGCCGAGGTCGTCGCGCCTCGCTGGGCCGGGCTCGACCACGACAGCTGGGGCATCGATCACGGCACCTGGTCCGTCCTGACCCACGTCTACCCCGACGCCGACGTGCCGGTGCTCCAGCTCGCCATCAACGCCCTGCAGCCGCTCGACTACCACCTCGACCTCGCGACGCACCTGGCGCCACTACGGGCGCGGGGGGTGCTGATCCTGGCCAGCGGCAACGTGGTCCACAACCTGGGCCTCATCGATTGGGCGCATCCCGATGCGGGGTTCGACTGGGCGCAGCGCTTCGACGAGGAGGCCCGGCGTGTCGTCGTGGAGTCACCGGCCGACGTCCTCACGCTGCAGCAGCACCCCGATTACTCCCGCGCCGTCCCGACACCCGACCATTTCATCCCGCTCGTGTACTTCGCCGGCCTGGCGGCGGCGGGCGGCCCCGGCCGTCCCCAGGTGCTCATCGACGGGTACGCCTACGGGTCGCTCTCCATGACCTGCTACACGGCCTAGCCGTCGCGGCAAGAGCCCCTAGCTACGCGTCCGGGGCCGGGCCGAGTCGGCGTCGTCCGACGGGCCGACGTGCGTGTGGAGCCAGTCCAGCAGCGGAGCGGTGGCGCGGAAGACGTCGACGACCCGCTTCTTCGCCCCCGCCGTCCCCAGCCAGGACGCGACGGGCCACGCCTTCATCGCCACCAGACCCTTGCGGCGGAGCAGCTCCACCCGCGGGTGATCCTTGGGGTAGCCCCGGGGCGCCGTCTTGAGGGATTCCATGGCGGCGACCTCCAGCCGGGCCGCCCCGAGCGAGTCGACCACGTCCTGGAGCTTGCGGCCGGGTCCGTCGCTGGCCACCGCGGCGCGGTAACGCTCGAGCTGGTCGGCGGCCATGTGGTACATGCCGGCCCCCGCCATCAGCCCACTGGCCGAAAGCTGCACGTAGCCGTCACCGATCATGGCGGCGATCGCCGTCTTATAGGGAGACTTGTCGCGACTGAAGCGGGTGTCGCGATAGGGGCGGAACAGGCGGGTCTCGCCGAACTCGGGGGCCAGCTCGGCGAGGAGCGACTCCATCGGCGCCTTCACGTCGCGTTCGTACACGTCCTTGTGCCCGAGCCAATAGGCCTTCGAGTTATCCGCTTCGAGCCCGTCGTAGAAGTCGAGCGCCCGGTCGGGCCAGCCCTTGAACGTCACCGGAGCGACGCTAGCCGTGGCCGGGGCCGGGCGACCCGGGGCGGCAGCAGGCCGGTACGATCCGGCCCGAACGACCACGGTCCGACACCGGCGTTTCTGGACAGCGGCGGCGGGACTCAAACGAACGGTGCGCGACATCGACACCCTGGAGCGGAGGACGATCCCACACTCCCTCGAGTGGAGCCTCGCCCTTCTCGGCGGCGGCGCCCTGGTCGCGGCCGTCATCCTGGCTCCGCACGATGCCCGGGCGGCTGCGGTGCAGGACTGGCCGCCGTTCGTCCTCGTCTCCGGCCTGCTCCTGGTCGGACTCGTCGCCAACGAGGACGGGCTGTTCGCCGCGGGCGGGCGCGCCCTGGCCCGGGCCGCCCCCGGCGGATTGGCCCTCTACGGCGGGACCGTCGTCCTCGTCGTCACCGTGACGACCCTGCTCAACCTCGACACGTCCGTCACCTTCCTGACCCCGGTGCTCGTCTACGCCGCCCGCAGCCGCGGCGAGGGCGAGGCACCGTTGCTGTACGGCTGCCTGCTTCTCTCCAATGCGGGCTCGCTCCTGCTCCCGGGGTCGAACCTGACGAACCTGATCGTGCTCGGTCACCTCCATCTCTCCGGTCGCGACTTCTTCGACCACATGGCGCTCCCTGGTCTCGCGGCCGCCGCGGTCACGGCCGTCGTCGTCGGTGCGGTCCACCATCGGGAGCTCCGCACGACGATCTCTCCCACGTCCGAGCCCGAGCGCCCCGTGCTCGGCGTCGGCCTGGTCGCCATCGCTGCGGTGACCGTGCTCGTCCTCACCCTCCATGCGCCGGCCCTCCCGGTGGCCGCTGTGGGCGTCGCCGCCGTGCTCTTCAGGTCGGTGCGCCGTCGCGGCGGCGAGGTCTCACCCCGTGCCGCGTTGCGCCTATTGGGCCTCCCCGTGCTCGTGGGGTTGTTCGGGCTCGCCGTGGCGCTGGGGACGCTCGGCCGGACCTGGTCGGGCCCGGCGACGCTGCTCTCGCACCTCGGCACCTGGGGGACGGCCGCCACCGCGGCCCTCACCAGCGTCCTGGTGAACAACCTTCCGGCGGCGTCGCTCCTGGCGGCCCGCCAGCCGCCTCATCCGTTCGCACTCCTGGTCGGCCTCAACGTCGGCCCGAACCTGTTCGTGACCGGGTCGCTCGCCTGGGTCCTGTGGTTGCGGGCGGCGGGGACGGCCGGAGCGCGCCCGAGCATCGGGCGGGCCAGCCTGCTGGGCCTGGCCAGCGTGCCCCTCGCCATCGCCGCCGCCGTGGGCGTGCTCGTCGCCGAGGGGCTGCACTGAGCCGGAGTCAGGGCGGCCCCGGAGTGCCGTCGTTCTCGACCCCGAGCGCCCGTCGCACCACGAGCGCCGCCTCGTGCTGCGCCCGCTTGGAGACGGCGGCGGTGGTGACCAGCGCCGAACCGTGGAACGTGCCAGGGAACTGGTGCAGCTCCACCGACACGCCCGCGCGCAGCAGGCCGAGCGCGTACGCGATCCCCTCGTCGCGCAAGGGGTCGTTCTCCGCGGTCGAGATGTACGCCGGCGGCAACCCGCGCAGGTCGGTGGCACGGGAGGGCGCCGCAAGCGCCGGGACGTCGGGCGATCCCCACAGCTCGCCCAGGTAGGCCTTCCAGCTCTGCACCGCCAGCGGCCGGTTCCACAAGGGCGAATCGACGAACTGCTGCATCGAGGGCGTCTCCAGGCGGTCGTCGAGCTCGGGGATCTGGAGCATCTGGAAGCAGAGCGGCGGGCCGCCGAGGTCGCGGGCCAACAGGGCGGTCGCAGCGGACAGGCCGCCACCGGCGCTCGCTCCCATCACGGCCACCCGGTCGGGGTCGACACCGAGCGCAGCCGCCTCGGCGTGCAGCCACGACAACGCGGCGTAGCAGTCGTGCAGGGCCGCCGGGAACGGGTGCTCGGGGGCGAGGCGGTAGTCGACCGACACCACGACCGCCCCGGCGTCGGCGGCCACGAGCACCGCCCCGATGTGCTCCGCCTCCACGCTCCCGATGATGAACCCGCCGCCGTGGATGAACACGATGCCGGGCCGCGGTGTCGCACCGCCCTTCGGCCGGTACACGCGCACCGGCACCTCGCGGTCGCCCTCCCACCCAGGGACGAGCCGGTCATCGATCTCGAGTGACTCGGCCTCGGGCAGCTCCACGCGTATCCGGGCGATGAGCTCGTCGAACGCGGCGCGTGCCGCGACGGGGTCGTCCAGGTCGAAGGCCGGTATGAGGTCGACGAACGCGGCCAGCTCGGGGTCGATCATGTGTGGTCCCTTCCCCGACGCGGCGTCGCCGCGTCGCTCCGAACTACTTCGGTTGCATCCGGATGCCGGCGTCGATGCGGATCGACTCGGCGTTCATGTACGAGTTCGAGAGCAGCTCCACCGCGAGTGTCGCGAACTCGGTCGGACGACCGAGGCGGTGCGGGAAGAGCACGTCCTGGGCCAGCTTGCCCTTGAAGGCCTCCGAGCCCTCACCGGCGCCGTAGATCGGCGTGTCGATCAGCCCCGGCAGGATGCAGTTCACCCGGATGCCGACGACGGCCAGGTCGCGGGCCACGGGGAGGGTCATGCCGACGACCCCGCCCTTCGACGAGGAGTAGGCGGCCTGCCCGATCTGCCCGTCCTCGGCCGCCACGGACGCCGTGTTCACGATGGCGCCGCGGGCGCCGTCCGCGTCCGGCTCGTTGAGGCTCATCTTGGTGGCGGCGAGGCGGACGCAGTTGAACGTGCCGATGAGGTTGATCTCGATCACCCGGCGGTACAGGTCGAGGTCGTGCGCCGAGGCGAAGTCGCCGTCCTTGCCGATGGTGCGGGTCGCCCATCCGATGCCGGCGCAATTCACCAGGGACTTGAGAGGTGCCATCTCGATGGCGGCCTCGACGGCCGCGACGACCTGCTCCGTGTTGGTGACGTCGGTCGGGACGAACAGGCCGCCGATCTCCTTGGCCAGCGGCGCCCCCTTGTCCTCCTGGAGGTCGGCGACGACCACGTGGACGCCGCGGCCCGCCAGCAGGCGGGCGGTGGCCTCGCCCAGCCCGGACGCGCCGCCCGTGACGATTGCCGACGTGCCGTTCAGATCCATGTTCTCTGTGACTCCTCGTGGGATGGGTGGCAGCACGTCGAGCCCGACGTGCCCGGCAGAGGATAGGGGCCGTGGCCGGCCCGGTCACATCTGCTCGGGCGCCTCCATCCCGAGAAGGGACAGCCCCTGCTCGAGCACCCTCGCCGTCAGGTCGCTCAGCGCGAGACGCGACGTGCGCACCGCTTCGTCGTCGACCAGGACCCGGCAGGCCTCGTAAAACCCGGTGAAGGTGGTCGCCAGGTCGAAGAGGTACGTCGTGAGCTTCGAGGGACTGTAGGTCTCCGCGGTGGCCTGGACGGCCTCGGCGAAGCGCAGCAGTTGAAGGGCGAGGGTACGTTCGGCGGGCGCTCCGAGCGAGGGCGTCGTGCCCGGCGGTGGGGGCGCCACCCCGGCGCGGCGGAAGATGGAGCGGATACGGGCGTGGGCGTACTGCAGGTAGGGCCCGGTGTTGCCCTCGAAGGCCAGCATGCGGTCCCAGTCGAACATGTAGTCGCGCATGCGCTCGGTCGACAGGTCGGCGTACTTGACCGCGCCGATGCCGAGGGCGTGCGCGATGGCCGCCTGCTGCTCGGGTGACAGGTCGCTCGAGCGCTCCTTCAGCGCCGCCTCGGCCCGCTCGATCCCCTCCGAGAGCAGGTCGACGAGTCGCTCCGACCCGCCACTGCGGCTGGCCAGCTTCTTGCCGTCGGTCCCGAGCACGAGGCCGAAGCCGACGTGGACGGCGGCGGAGGCCTCGGGCAGGTAGCCGGCGAGGACAGCGACGGCGAAGACGAGGCGCAGGTGCAGCGACTGCTCGGCGCCCACGACGTAGATCAACCGCGTCGCGCCGATTCGTCCCGTGCGGTCGCGCACAGCGGCCAGGTCGGTCGCGGGGTAGCCGTAGCCGCCGTCGGACTTGCGCACGATGAGCGGCAGCGGCTCACCGTGGCGGTTCTCGAAACCCTCGGGGAACACGCACAGCGCCCCGTCGTCCACCACGAGCAGGCCCTTGGCGTCGAGCTCGTCGACCACGACGGGCAGCAGCGGGTTGTAGAAGCTCTCCCCCACGATGTCGTCGTCGGTCAGGAGCACGCCGAGCAGGTCGTACACCTCGCGCGCGTGACGCATCGACTCAGCCACGAAGATCCGCCACAGCCGCAGGGTCTCGGGGTCGCCGCTCTGCAGGAGCACGACCCGTTGCCGGCTCCGCTCCACGAACGCCTGGTCGGTGTCGAACTGCCGGCGCGCCGCTGCGTAGAACTCGTTGAGGTCCCGCACGCTGAACGACTCGGCGTTCTCCGCCCCGCCCACCTCGATCAGGTGCTCGATCAGCATGCCGAAGGGCGTCCCCCAGTCGCCGATGTGGTTCTCCCGCCGCACGTCATGCCCCATGAACCCGAGCACACGGGCCAGCGCGTCACCGATCAGGGTGCTGCGCAGGTGGCCGACGTGCATCTCCTTGGCCACGTTCGGGGCCGAGTAGTCGATCACGATCGTCTCCGGGTGCGCCGCGGCGGGCACGCCCAGCCTCGGGTCGGAGGAGAGCGCCGCCACCTGCGCCGCGATGAACTCGTCGGACAGGGTCAGATTGATGAAACCGGGGCCGCTGACGTCGACCACCGAGCAGATGTCGTGCAGGGAGGCTGCCGCCACGACCTCTTCGGCCACGTCCCGCGGCCGCCGGCCCAGCTGCTTGGCCAGGGCCAGGGCGCCATTCGCCTGGAAGTCGGCGCGGTCGGACGCCCGCAGCACGGGGTCGGCCCCCGGTGCCACGGTGTCGAAGGCGGCCTGCAGTCGTCGCTGGAGCACGCTGGAGGGGTCAGGCATCCCTCATTCTCGCATGCCCCACGGCCGGCGATCCTCGGGCGCGGCGGCGTCAGCCGGGGGGTGCCCCCATGGCGCCGTCCATCAGGCCGTAGCGGCGGTACGGGCCGAAGAACCCGTGCTCGAGCAGGCCGTAGCCCACCTGCCCGTCGTAGGAGAACTCGGCCACCTGGTCGACGATCCCGTACTGAGCGATTCCCTGCACCTCGTCGACCGAGAGGACGAGTCCCTGGGTCACCGGCTCGGGCCCGTGGTACATCCCGTGGCGCCAGTCCGCGTCGATGCCGTAGCCGGTCCCGATGGAGACGAAGTTGGCCAGCAGTGGCCTGCAGCTGATCTCGAGCCCGGCCTCCGGGAAGCGCAGCACGGAGCGGTCGATGACACGCGTGCCAGGGATCAGATGGTGCTCGTGCTCGGAGCGGCCGAGCTGCTCGACGCCCCGGTCGGGGTCGACCCACACCCGCTCCCCCTGGACCAGCGGTCGCTCTCCGTCATCGCGCTCGTGGCAGATGTACATGATGGCGTGATCCTCGAATTGCATCGGGAAGTAGTTCCACATGCCGCCGAGCACGAGCTCGCCCTGGCGAATGCCGTCGGTCTCGGGCTCCCCGACGGGCCGGACCCCCCAGGAGCGGTCACGGGTCCCCCAGCTGCGCTCCGGTGTCACTGCGATGACGGTCCCGCCGACGGACAGTGTGCCCGACCACCGACCGGTCTGGGCGAGCCGCTGGGTGTCGAAGACGACCTTGCCCTTGCTGCGCATGTACTGGCGCGGTTCGGCCATGGCCGGGATGTGGCCCTCCCAGGTGACGTCCATGGCCACGCTGTGCTCGCTGGGCTCGACCACGACGCGCAGGCGGCGCAGCGGCTCGAGCACCTCCACTCGGAACGGGCCCACGGACAGGTCGCCCCGGTCCGTGAGGGGCGCCGAGGCGCGCACCACGTGCTGGGACCCGCCGCGGCGCACGTCGATGAAGGCGTCGACCACGCCGAGGTTCGGGTACTGCCCGTACCCGAAGATGGCGAACCACTCGTCGGAGCAGGGGTGCATGTTGAAGTAGTAGCGGTCGTAGAAGTTGCGGTCGCTCGTCGCCGGGTGCGCGATGAACTCCGCGGCCTGGTGGACTGGATAGTCGTCCCAGGAGGAGAGGGTCATGTCAGCAGCAGGCGCAGCCGCCGCCGCACCCACCCACGACCGGCGCGCCGCACGCGCCCCGCGGCTCCGCCGCCAGCCCCGTCGTGGCGAAGACCGGAAGGAGGCGCGTGGCCCCCACGTGCCCGTGCGGGCAGGTCGCCGGTGCATCGGCGTCGGTCATCGGCCGACGCTCGTCGAAGACGGCGTGACACGTCGAGCATCGGAATTCGTAGACGGGCACGGGGCTGACCTCCGCCGGCACTCTATGCGATGGCGGCCACGGCGACGGGTGCGGCCGACGGTCCTCCCCGCAGCGGGCGCCGTCATCGCCCACCGCGTGGATCAGTGAGGATCAGCGCTTTGCGTAGTCGGCGTATCCCTCCCAGTCGATGACGACGCAGGGCTCGGCCCCGACCACCCAGGCATCGTGGCCCGGCTTCATGATGGCGAAGTCACCAGGTCCGTACTCCATCTCTTCGCCGTCGTCCATGACGACCTTCATGCGGCCTGACACGAAGTACCCCGTGTGCGCAGCCTGACAGCTGTCGGTCTTGGCGATGGGCCGCACATGCTCCGACCACTTCCATCCCGGGAGGAAGGTCGCCCGTCCGACGGACCCCTCCTCGGTCATCAGAACTTCGAGCTGACCGGTTGCACCGTCGAAGGGGCGCACCTCATCTGGCTTGTCGAACGTCCTACGGATCAGTCGTGCCATGGTGTCTCCTCTCTGTTGGCCTGCGATGTGACCTACAACTCGTCGACGCTGCGGACGTCGAGATTTCGGAAGACCATCGGCCCGTCACACAGCTCGCGGATCTTCTCCGAGAGGTCCGCCGTCTCCGGGAGCTGCGAATTTGCCATGGCTGCCTCGTACGAGGGGAACTCCACGATCTGGACATAGGTGTGGGGCCGGTCCCTGTCCTGGGTGAATGTCCCCTTCTGCGCCGTCCGACTCCCCGCGGTCTTCGCTCGCCACACCTCGACGAGCGCCTCGACCTCATCTGGCCGGGATGTCTCGAACTCGATGATCTGCACGAATGCCACGGCAACCCCCTTCACACGGGCTCCCCCTTGGAACTCTACGCCGATGTCCTCGCAATTCAATGGGGGTTCTCAGTGGGGTTTCGCCCTCACGAGACGGCGCGGTGACGGTGACACGCCGTTCCACGGCGGGTACACCCGGGACCTCAAGTGTCAGGGCTGCGCGAAGCCGTAGATCGGCGCTCCGTTGTACTCGTACGAGTCCGCCGGGAGGAAGGGCCCGTCGATCGCCACAGAGAGGTAGCCGTCACGCCCTGGGCCCGCGTCCCCGCCCACGGTCATGATGGAGCCGTCGGGCCAGACCTGGGTGACGATCCCGACGTGCACCGATGTGGCGGTGCTCTGGGGCCCGGTGCCGTAGAGGACGGCATCGCCCACAGCCGGCGTCGCAGTCGGCGGAAGGTCGTGGCCGTAGGCGGCGGCCCAACCCCAGATGTCCCCCGTGAAGCCGTAGCGCGGGATCGGCACGCCCGCCTGTTCCCAGGCCCACGTGGCAAACAGGGCGCACCACTGCTCGCACGGGCCGTAGGGGTTGCACCAGGCGCCCTGGGCGGTGCTCGGATCAGGCTGGATCTGCGAGGCGACGGCGGCGGCGATCGCCGCCGACTGGGGGAACATCGCCTCGGGGGTCGGGGTCGCGAAGCTGTACTGCCATGCCTGCGGATCGAGCAGCCAGTACCCCGACCCGTGGTTGTTCCCGATGATGGCGGAAATTTGCGTCGCTGTCGGGTCCAGGGTGAGGCCTCCGAAGGCCTGCGCGTCGCCGAAGGGGAGCACCACCCCGTTGGCCGTCGCCATGAGGTAGCCACCGCCGTCCGGTGAGGCCACCATGCCGACCACCGGGTCGGGGAGGTTCTCGCTGCCGGCGGAGCCGTAGAAGCCGGCGTCGCCGTAGGGGAAGATGCCGCCATCGGCCGCCACGAGCCAGTACCCCTTGCCGTCGTGCGTCGGCGCCATGCCCACGATGGGCGCGTTGAGCACCAGGCTGCCGGTGCTGCCGTAGAAGCCGGCATCGCCGTACGAGAAGATGCCGCCGTCCGCGGCGACGAGCCAGTACCCCTTCCCGCTGGGCGTGGACGCCATCCCCACGATCGGCTGGTTCAGGCGGGTGGAGCCCATGGAGCCGAAGAACTGGGCGTCGCCGTAGGCGAAGACACCCCCGTCGAGCGCACCCAGCCAGTAACCCTTGGCGTCCGAAGTGGTCGCCATGGCCACGATGGGCCCGTTGAGCGGCAGGTCGCCGGCGGAGCCCTCGAACCTCGCGTCGCCGAACGCGAAGACCCCGCCGTCCGCACTGGCGAGCACGTAGCCACCCCCGTCGGGGGTGGCCGCTCCGGAGAAGACGGGCGAGTTGAGCGGCTGGGGCAGCTGGGGATTGCTCAGGCTCACGCTGCCGAAGCCGATCATGCCCGCGTCGAGGTAGACGTGCGCCTGTTGGGACGCTCCGGCCGGGATGCTGGGCGTCGCCGCGACACCGGCGGCCAGCACGCCTGGCACGAGCAATCCGGCGAACGTGGCAGTGACCAAGGACGGAAGGAGGGACACCAGGCGCGGGCGGAACGTCCGGCGCGTGCGTCCACCCTCGGCACCTCTCGCCCCTCCGCGTACGTGCACTGCCTCGATTGTGCACGCTGGGGTTCCGCCGTGTGTGCGTGTGCGGTTACGAAGTTGTTACGGATTGGCACGTCAACGTGGGTGTCGAGGCCACCGCTCCCCAGGTGCCGAGCGCACCTCGATGGGCGGGCACCACCGGCCCACGGCAGAATGGGTGCATGAGCCCGGACTCCACGCCCGCAGCGCACCCCGACTCCTTCGGCGCCAGGACGCAGTTGGCCGTCGACGGGCGCACGTACGAGATCTTCAACATCAAGGCGGCGGGACTGGCCGACCGCCACGACATCGAACGTCTCCCCTACTCCATCAAGGTGATCCTCGAGAACCTGCTCCGCCACGAGGATGGCCCCCACGTCTCGGCTGACGACATAGCCGCCGTGGCCGCCTGGGGGGAGAACCCCGAGGGACACGGGCAGGGCGCTGGTGACGCAGCGCACGAGATCGCCCTGACCCCCGAACGGGTGTTGATGCAGGACTTCACAGGGGTCCCCGGGGTCGTCGACCTCGCTGCGATGCGCGACGCCCTGGCGCGGCTCGGCGGCGACGCCGCCCAGGTCAATCCGCTGGTCCCGGTCGAGCTCGTCATCGACCACTCGGTGATCGTCGAGCGGTCCGGCGATCCGTCGGCCTACGACACCAACGTCTCCATCGAGTACTCGCGCAACATGGAGCGTTACCAGCTCCTGCGGTGGGCGCAGGGGGCGTTCCGCGGCTTCCGCGCCGTGCCACCGGGTATGGGCATCTGCCACCAGGTGAACCTCGAGTTCCTGTCGCGCCTGGTGTTCGCCACCGACGACGGGCGTGCCTTCTGCGACACCCTCGTCGGCACCGACTCGCACACCACCATGGTCAACGGCCTGGGGGTGCTGGGCTGGGGTGTGGGCGGGATAGAGGCGGAGGCGGCCATGCTCGGCCAGCCGCTCTCCATGCTCCTCCCACCCGTCGTCGGCCTGCGGATCTCCGGTGAGCCCAGGCCGGGCATCACCGCGACCGACGTGGTCCTCACGGTGACCGAACTCCTGCGCAACCACGGAGTCGTGGGCGCGTTCGTCGAGTGCTTCGGCCCCGGCGTGGGAGCCCTGCCGCTCGAGACGCGCGCCACGATCGGCAACATGAGCCCGGAGTACGGCGCGACCTGCACGATGTTCCCCATCGATCAGGTGACCCTCGACTACCTGCGCTTCACGGGGCGTGACGAGGAGCACCTCGCCCTGGTGGAGGCGTACGCCAAGGCCCAGGGACTGTGGCACGACCCCGGCGCAGCCGAGCCCGTGTACTCCGAGCACGTCAGCCTCGACCTCGGCGACGTGGAGCCCTCGCTCGCCGGGCCGTCCCGGCCCCAGGACAGGGTCTCACTGGCCGCGGCCGGCGACGCCTACCGGTTCGCCCTCGGCCGCTCGCCGCGCACGGCCCCGACGGAGCCGGCCGCTGCACCACACCACCAGATGGCGGACGGGGACGTGGTCATCGCGGCGATCACCAGTTGCACCAACACCTCGAACCCGCAGGTCCTCGTCGCCGCCGGTCTGGTGGCCAAGAACGCCGTCGCACGCGGGCTGCGGTCCAAGCCCTGGGTGAAGACCTCGCTCGCGCCCGGCTCCCGCGTCGTGAGTGACTACCTCGAGCGCTCCGGCCTCAGCGTGCCGCTCCAGGATCTGGGCTTCTACCTCGTCGGCTACGGCTGCACGACCTGCATCGGCAACTCCGGCCCGCTGCTCGAAGGCGTGAGCGACGCCGTCAAGGAAGGGGATCTCTCCGTCGTCTCGGTGCTCTCGGGCAACCGGAACTTCGAGGGGCGCATCCACCCGGACGTGAGGATGAACTACCTCGCCTCGCCTCCTCTCGTGGTGGCGTACGCGCTCGCCGGGACCATCGACATCGACCTGACCCGCGACCCGATCGGCCATGACGAAGAGGGCGGCCCGGTCTTCCTCTCGGAGCTGTGGCCCTCCATGGACGAGGTCAGCGACACCATCCGCCGGTCGCTCACCTCGGACATGTTCCGCGCCCGCTACAGCGCCGTCTTCGACGGCGACGAGTACTGGCAGGAGGTCCCGATCGCCGGCGGGGAGACGTACGCCTGGCAGGAGGACTCCACCTACGTGAAGAACCCCCCGTTCTTCGAGACCATGACGATGACGCCCGCACCGGTCACCGACATCGTGGACGCGCGGGTGTTGGCCCTGCTGGGCGACAGCGTCACCACCGACCACATCTCACCGGCCGGCGCCATCGGCCCGACGACCCCGGCGGGCCGCTACCTCACCGAACACGGCGTGCCTCGCGAGGACTTCAACTCGTACGGCGCCCGGAGGGGGAACCACGAGGTGATGATGCGCGGCACCTTCGCCAACGTGCGGCTGCGCAACCTCCTGGCGCCCGGCACCGAGGGAGGGGTCACGCTGCACCTGCCCGAAGGCACCGAGACGTCGATCTACGAGGCGGCCATGCAATATGCGGGCGGGCACGTGCCCCTGATCGTGTTGGCGGGCCGCGAGTACGGGACGGGGAGCAGCCGCGACTGGGCCGCCAAGGGCACCGCGCTGCTGGGCGTGCGCGCCGTCATCGCGCAGAGTCTCGAACGGATCCACCGCTCCAACCTCATCGGCATGGGAGTCGTACCGCTGCAGTTCTACAAGGGCGATTCGGTCGAGAGCCTGGGGCTGACGGGGCACGAGCGCTTCTCCGTCACCGGCCTCGACGTGCTGAACAAGGGCGAGCTACCCAAGGAGCTGACGGTGACGGCGACCGCCGACGACGACTCGACCACCGAGTTTCGCGTGATGGTCCGCATCGACACGCCGATGGAGGCCGAGTACTACCGCCACGGCGGGATCCTCCAGTACGTGCTGCGCCAAATGGCGGGGTAGCCCTCAGCGGCCGAGAGCGGCTTGCACCTTCTTCGGCGCCTTGCGCCGCCACGACTCCGTGAGCCGCTCTCGCAGCAGGGCCGTGGCCGCCCCCGGCGCCGTCAGCCGGCGAGACCGACGCTGCCCAGGGCCACGAAGCGGCGCACCATGCCCTCACCGGCGCGGCTGACGTGGGCCACGTCAGACGTCCGCACGAAGACGCCGGCCGGCAGGTGCGGCCCCCAGTGGGCGACCAGGCTGGCCGTCACCTCCACGTGGAACTGCAGGCCGTAGGCGCGCTCCCCTATCCGGAAGGCCTGGTTCTCGTAGGCGTCGTTGCCCGCCAGCCGCACCGCCCCCTCGGGCAGCGAGAACGTGTCGCTGTGCCAGTGCACGCAGGGGAGCGGGGTCGGAGCGGGGCCGAAGACCGGATCGCCGATGGCGTGGGTCGTCAGATGGACCTCGCCGACGCCGCACTCGGGGGCCGGACCGCTCGTCACCGCGCCACCGAGCGCGGCGGCCAGCTGCTGGGCGCCGAGGCACACGCCGAGCACGGGCAGGTCCGCCCCGACGGCCGCGCGCAGGAGCACGCGCTCGTCCTCGAGCCACGGGAGGTCGTCGTGCACGCTCATGAGCCCGCCCATCACGACGAGACCACTGATGCGGTCGACCGAGTCCGGCGGCGGGACGGTCTCACCCTGATCGACGCGCACGACGTGCAGCGCCGATCCCGAGTCGGTCACGGCGCGTGCAACCGAGCCGGGGCCCTCGAACGCCTCGTGCTGCACCAGCACCCACGGACCGCCGGTGCCCACCGCTGCCTCAGGGGATGCGGGTGACCCGGTAGAGCTCGGCCGAGGACCCTTCGGGCAGCCCGGCCAGGTCGCCTTGGGCCTGCGACATGGAGAAGACCCGCTGCGCGACGGCGTCGGGGTCGCCGAGCTGGCTCTTGTGACACATGAGAGCGGCCACCTTGCGCTCCACCGTGGCGGTCGTGTCCACGGCCACGTGTGCGCTCCCCTCGCCGGGGGCCATGATCCACAGCTCCGCCACGCTCCAGGGCTCCAGGCCCTCGTCCTCGAGCAGCTCGGGGTGAGCGAACGGGTTGCGGGCATCGGGGTACACGGCGCACACGGCGGCCTCGCCGGCCGCCAGGTGGTCAGGATGGCTGGCGAAGATGAAGTCCCAGTTGCGCTCGGGCGACTGTGTGAGCACGCGCTCGGGCCTGACCTGGCGGATCACCCGGCTGATGTCGCGGCGGAGCTCCGGGGTGGCCTGCACCATCCCGTCGGGGTGCCCGAGGAACCGCACGTCGCTCACCCCCACCACGGCGGCCGCGGCGCGCTGCTCGTCCTGCCGCAGCGCCGCCATGTCGGCGCGCGACATCGGCGCGGTCCGACCCGCCGGCATCGCCATTGGTGACGATGCAGTAGGTGACGTCCAGGCCGGCCGACGTGAAGGCGGCAACCGTGCCGCCCGAGCCGAAGTCGACGTCGTCGGGGTGGGCGGTCACCACCAGGACGCGGCGAACCCCGTCCTCCGGCGACCAGGGGGGGACCTCGGCTCAGAGGACGCTCTCCTCGGGTTGGGGCGTCCAGGCCGCGAGGTCGGCCAGCCGGGGGTCGTTGGAGAACATCTCGACGATGGGGATGCGCAGGCCCAACCGGCGCTGGATCACCTCCATCTCGACCAGCTGGTTCCACAGCGACAGGCTCACGACGACGCCTGCCTTGCCCGCGCGCGCCGTGCGGCCCGAGCGGTGCAGGTAGGCCTTGTGGTCCTCCGGGGGGTCGTAGTGGATCACGCCGTCCACCGCCTCGATGTGCAGGCCACGGGCCGCCACGTCGGTGGCCACGAGGACGGAGAGGCTGCCGTTGGAGAAGTCGGCCAGCGCCCGCTCCCGGTTGGCCTGGCGCAGGTCGCCGTGGATGGCGAGCGGCGTGGACGCCCTCCTTCTGCAGGTTCTCCACGAGTCGGTCGGCGCCGCGCTTGGTGCGGACGAAGAGCAGCGACTTCTCCTGGCTCCGGCAGATGGCTGCCGCGACCTTCACCTTGTCCATCTGGTGCACCTGGAGGAACCGGTGCTCCATCAGCGTGACGGTCTGCGTCGAGGACGCCACCTCGTGGAAGACCGGGTCGGTCAGATAGCGCTTGACGAGGCGGTCGACGGCGCCGTCGAGGGTGGCCGAGAACAGCAGCGTCTGGTGGGGCTGGTCGAGGCGGCGCAGCACCCACTCGACCTGCGGCATGAAGCCCATGTCGGCCATGCGGTCGGCCTCGTCGAGCACGAGCGTCTCGAGCTGGTCCACCGCGACCTCACCCCGGTCCCCGAGGTCGATCAGCCGGCCCGGGGTGGCGATGACCACGTCGACGCCCTTGCGCAGCTTGGACACCTGGCGGTCGATGTCGGCTCCGCCGTAGACCGCGACGGCGCGGAGTCCGAGCTGCGTGGCCAAGGGGGCCAGGACGTCGTGCACCTGGACGGCGAGCTCGCGGGTCGGGAGCAGGACGAGCGCCAGTGGCTGTGCCGGGCGGGTGGCAGCCCGGGGCGCCCTGCGCCTCACGGGTCGCCTTGGCCCGCTGCAGGAGCGGGACGCCGAAGGCGAGCGTCTTTCCCGAGCCGGTCTTGGCCTTGCCGCAGACGTCGCGGCCGGCCAGGGCGTCGGCGACGGTCAGGGCCTGAATTGGAAAAGCGCTGACGATGCCTTCGTTCGCCAGCGCCTTGGTCAGTTCTGCGTGAGACGCCGAGGGACTCGAAGGTCCTCGCTGTCTCGTAGGTGTCGTCCGCCGGAGATGGAGACGTCGACGTCCCCGGTCTCGGGGGCTCCGGCGTGCGCGCCGGTCAAGGCTTCGACGGTCATCAACCCGCTCTCTCTGTTGTGCGGCGGGACCGTGCGCCATCCAGAGGAGTGAGAATCGGCCCCGACTCACCGGCCCTTGCCGGTGGTCGCACACCTATTGTACCAGCCCAGGACGGGTTCCGACGCGGAGTCCTGTGCCAGAGTGAGCCGTCCACCGCACGACGACTGAAGGAGAGCCGACGATGGCCAAACTCGAGGCGGGCACCACCGCCCCCGCATTCACCCTGCCTGACCAGGACGGCAAGCCGGTCAAGCTTTCGGACTTCAAGGGCCAGCGGGTGATCGTCTACTTCTACCCGGCCGACGACACGCCCGGGTGCACCAAGGAGGCGTGCCAGTTCAACGACAACCTCCGGACCTTCGAGAAGGCCGGCGTGGCCGTCCTCGGGATCTCGCCCGACAAGGCCGAGAAGCACGTGAAGTTCCGCACGCAAGTACAAGCTCAAGTTCCCGCTCCTGACCGACGCCGACAAGAAGGTGATGGAGAAGTACGGCGCCTGGGGCGAGAAGACGATGTACGGCAAGAAGACCGTCGGCACCATCCGGTCGACATTCCTCGTCGGTCCGAACGGCAAGGTGCAGCGGGCCTGGTACAACGTGCGGGCGGACGGCCACGCCGCCAAGGTGCTCGAGGAGAGTCTCGCGAGGCCTGACGCCGCGCTCCGGTCAGCCGAGGTCGGGTCCCTGCCCCGGCTCAGCGCTGGTGCACCGGGCACCACCAGGTGCGTGCGGCCGCCGACGACGTCGCGCCGCAGCTCGGTGCCGTCGCGCGGGCAGCGGCCGCCGGCGTGGCGCTCCTCCATAGGTCGCCCATGTGCGAGCCGCCGCGCCGGTCGAGCTGGCGCAGGGTCGAGCGCAGCGACCGGTGCAAGCGCCGCGCAGCTCGTCGTCGCTGAGCGGGGTGCGGCGCGTCGCGGGTCGCAGGCCGGCCCGCCACAGGATCTCGTCGGCCAGCAGGTTGCCGACGCCGGCCAGGCGCTCCTGGTCCATCAGCCGGGCCTTCAGCGGCGCCGCCGTGCCGCTGCGCCCCGGCCCACGGCCAGGGCGGTCGCCAGCTCACCGAGCGGGTGCACGTCGAGGGCGTCGGGGCCGAGCCGGCCCTCGTCGGGCGCGAGCTCCAGCGAGCCGAAGCGGCGGGGGTCGTGGACGAGGAGATGCGCCGCCGTCGGCGAACGTCGACGCGGGCCCGCACCCACTTCTGGTCGAAGACACCCGGGTCCGTAGCGCAGGCGGTCGAGCGCCTGCTGCACCGTCGACCACGAGGCCGCCGGTCATGCCGAAGCGCAGCCCGAGGGTCGGGCCGGCGTCCAGTGTCGAGCAGCATGAGCTTCCCCCGGCGGCGGGCCGCGGTGAAGGATCGGCCGGCCAGCGCCGCGCCGGAGCCGGCGCGGCGTCGTGCCGCCCCGGCCGTAGCGGGAGTCGACCATCCACACCCTGGCGATGTCCCGCCCGAGCGCCCGCTCGGCGAGAACGCCCGGTAGCGCTCGACTTCGAGGATCTCGGGCACCCGCCGAACGGTATCGGACCGTCGACGCCGGGCCGAATATGGTGGGCCAATGCCACCCGAGAAGCCGCAATGGGCCGAGCTGTTCACCGAGGTCGTCACCTCCGGGCTGTGCACCGGGTGCTCCGCCTGCGTGATCGCCTGCCCCTACGACGTGCTCGGGTACGACGACGCCGACGGCGTCTACAGGCCGTTCCACGTCGACGCGGACGGCGGTCCCGACAACTGCACCCACGGCCAGAAGGGCTGCACCCTGTGCACCCGGGCCTGCCCCCGCTTCCGCACCTGGGAGCCCGACATCGAGAACTACCTCTTCGGGCGGCCCCGCACCGACGACGAGGTCTCCGGCATCGCCCGGCGCACCGTGCTGGCCCGGGCCACCGACCTCGACGTGCAGGGCACCGGGCAGGACGGCGGGCTCGTCTCCGCGCTCCTCATCTGGGCCCTCGAGCACGACGTCATCGACGCCGCCCTGGTCTCGGGCCTCGAGGGCGACGGCTCGACCTGGAAGGCCGTGCCGCGGGTGGCCCGCACCCGGGAGGACGTGCTCGCCACGGCGGGCTCCCGCTACACCTACTCGGCCAACCCGCTGGCCTACCCCGAGGCCATCGCGGCGGGGCCGAGCGCATCGCCCTCGTGGGCATGGGCTGCCAGGCCTCGGCGCCGCCGGTCATGGCGGCCCGCAAGGCGGGGAAGATCGCCCGCCGCTTCAGCCTCTCCATCGGCCTGCTGTGCTCGAAGACGTTCGACGACGCCATCTTCCCGGAGCTCTTCGAGGCGAAGTACGGGCTGGCCCGGGCCGAGATCGTCAAGATGAACATCAAGGGTGTCTTCCAGGTCTGGATGCGGGACGGCAGCTACCACGAGATCCCGCTCAAAGAGGCGCACGCCTGGACCCGGGAGGGGTGCACGAGCTGCCCCGACTTCGCAGCCGAGCACGCCGACATCTCGACGGGCGGGATCGGCGCCTTCGGCGACTGGACCCTCACCCTGGTGCGCACCGAGAAGGGCGAGGCGCTGTTCGACGACATGGTGGCGGCCGGCGTGATCGAGACCCGGCCCATCGAGGACGACCCGGGTGCGGTGACCCTGCTGAACAAGCTGAGCCGGATCAGCCGCACGCGCTGGCCGGCCACGGCGGTGCCGATGCCGGGCCGCCTGCCCGCCTCGGCCCCCACCTCCTGAGTGGCCCGTTGAGCGGTCCCGGCGACCGACGAGTTCGCCGCCCTCCTCGGGATCGAGCGTGGTCCGCCGGGGGCCGGGCCACACCGTCGCCGTGCTGACCACGGCCGCGCCGGCACGCCAACCCGCACGGGACGGTGCACGGCGCCGTCTTCTACGCCGTCGCCGGAGCGGCGGTGGCGGCCGCGGCGAACGACGCCGACCACTCCGGCATCATCTCCTCGGTCCTCGTCGAGTACCTCCGGCCTGCCGCCATCGGCGACGAGCTCCACGCCGAAGTGACCCGCGAGGTCACGACGGAGCGGGAGGACATCTTCACCGGGACCGTGCGCCGTGGCGAGGCCGGCGACCTGCTGGCCTGGGTGCGCGCCCGCGGGACGCGTCGGGCCCGCTCCGGCTGAGACGGCTCACCCCCTGAAGGGACCGGCCCGTGGTCGGTCTCGGTGCGACCCCTGGCCGAATCTGTGGGGATTGTGTCATTGACGCCATCACGGGGACCGCTCAGAGTGGGCCTCGTGAGGGAACGCCGGGTCGTGATCGTCGCCTTCGACGGGGTCCAACCGCTCGATGTGGTGGGCCCGCACGAGGTGTTCGCCGGGGCGACCCGGGCGGCCGCCGCCCAGGGCCGGTCCGCGGGGTACGGGGTCGTCGTGGCCTCAGCCCGTGGTGGCCCCGTGCGGGCCGAGAGCGGGCTGGAGCTGGGCACGGTCCCCCTGCCCGGCACATCCGAGCGCATCGACACCCTGGTGCTGGCCGGCGGCTCGGGTGCCAACGCCGCCGGCGGCGACGAGGCGCTCATGGCCTGGCTCTCCACCGACCGCTCCACGCTGCCGGCGGGTCGCCACCGTGTGCTCCGGCGCCTTCCTCGGTGCCGCGGCCGGGCTCCTCGCGGGCCGGCGGGTGACCACCCACTGGGCCCGTGCCCGCGAGCTCGCGCGAGGCGTACCCGGCGCTCATCGTCGACCCCGACCCGATTTACGTCCGCGACGGAAAGTACTGGTCGAGCGCCGGCGTCACGGCCGGCATCGACCTCTCCCTCGCCCTGGTGCAAGAGGACCTCGGGGTGGACGTCGCGCAGACGGTGGCCCGCTGGCTCGTCATGTTCCTGCACCGGCCGGGCGGCCAGACCCAGTTCGCGTCGCCGGTCTGGGTCCCGCGCGCCGAGCGCACCACCGTCCGGGCGGTGCAGACGCTCGTCGAGACCGCCCCGGGGGGCGATCACCGCGTGCGGGGCCCTGGCGGCCGCCGCCGCCATGAGCGTCCGCCACTTCACCCGGGTCTTCACGGCGGAGGTCGGCGAGACCCCGAGTCGCTTCGTCGAGCGCACCCGCCTGGAGGCCGCACGCCGCGAGCTCGAGACGACGGCCGACACCCTCGACGTCGTCGCCACCCGCTGCGGGCTCGGGAGCGCTGAGACGCTGCGCCGCGTCTTCCAACGCCACCTCGGCGTCTCGCCCGATGCCTACCGCCGGCGGTTCCGCACCGCCCCGATGGAGAGGACACCCGCATGACCGATCGCCTCAAGGTCGCCATTCCGCTGTTCGCGAGGTTCACGGCCCTCGACGCCGTGGGGCCCTACGAGGTCCTCCAGCGCATTCCCGCCTTGGACATCGTGTTCGTCGGCCACGAGCGCGGCGAGGTGCGCAGCGAGAACGGGATGCTCGGAATGACCCGCGACGCCACCTTCGAGGAGGTGCCCGAGCCCGACGTGATCGTCTTTCCGGGCGGCGTCGGGACGCGCGCACTCGAGCGCGACGAGCGGGTCCTCGATTGGGTGCGCCGCGCCCACGCCGGCACCCGGTACACCACGTCGGTGTGCACCGGCTCGCTCGTCCTCGGGGCGGCTGGCCTACTGGAGGATCTCACCGCCACCACCCACTGGGCCTGCTACCGCGAGCTGGCCGCCCATGGCGCCGAGCCGACCGCGCAGCGCGTGGTCGAGCACCTCGACCGGCGCATCATCACGGCGGCCGGTGTCTCCAGCGGGATCGACATGGCACTCCGGCTCACCCAGCTGCTGGTCGACCGCACGGCGGCCGAGGCGGCGCAGTTGATGATCGAGTACGACCCTCAGCCCCCGTTCGACTGCGGCTCGGTGGCGAAGTCCGACGAGACCGTCATGACCCGGGTCATCGAGTACGCAGCGTTGCGGGAATGAGGACATGTCGCGTCAGTGCGTCACCGAAGGATCACGCCCGGTATAGGCGAGCAGCTTGTCCTGGGCGGACGCGTTCGGGGCGACCGCGACCTCCGGCTTGAACACGCCCTGGCGCTGATCGTCGGTGAAGCGGCCGTAGATGATGGAGTAGGCCGCTTCCGGCAGCTCCTTCGGCATCGTCGTGTCCTGCCCGGTGGATGTGGCGAGATCCCACCCGTGCAGCAGCTGGTCGCTGAATGCGATGCCGAGTGCGGGAGCGGTCTTTTCGATCACTCCAGGCTCTTCGAATGTCCGCAATGTCTCGGCGCGAGCGCGGTCGAAGTCTGCGAGCGGGTCGTCGCTGACGAGGTCCGGTGGAGCGCCTGCGGGGGGGCGAACGTCCTCACCGCGTGCCGCGCCCACGAAGTACCTCTGGGTTTCGAGCATGTGGCTCATCAAGGTGCGGACGTTCCACCCGTCGCACGACGTGGGAGCATCCAGCTTCGAGACGGCTCCAGCCACCTTTGTCGAGGTCCACTCGCTCGCCTGCCGATAGAGATGAAGCAGATCGAGGTCCATCGCCTCCCTCCTCTCGTGTCCTCCTGGGTAATGCCCAGATCGGCCTCGTTCCATACGAATCCCGCATCACGGGGAGCTCCGGAGCCTCACGCCGGCGTCGTGGCAGCGTTCGCCCCGGCCAGCCGTCCGAACAGCGTGCTGTCGCCGATGGACAGGCCGCTGGCGTAGCCGAACGAGCAGACGCCGGCCGTGGTGCGCCCGGCGGCGAAGAGGCCGGGGATGGCGTCGCCCGCGACGGAGCGCACCTCGCCCTCGACCGTCGTCTCCAGGCCGCCGAGGGTGAACGGTGCGTACGGCGCGGGCCCGATGCGCAGGTCGATGGCGCCGATCGGGGGCACGAGCGGCCGCACCCAGGTCGGGCCCTTGTGGAACAGCGGGTCCTCCCCCGCTGCGGCATGCCGGTTGTACAGGTCGACGGTGCCCTGCAGCGACCCGGTGGGCAGGCCGATCTCGGCCTCGAGCTGCGCTGGATTCTCGCAGACCCAGGTGGCGGCCAGTCCCATCCAGTTCACCTCGTAGGAGGCCTCGTCGACGACCAGGTAGACCTCCCCGTCCTGCTCGTAGAGCGCGGCCTGCCCCACTCGGCCCATGTAGGTGTCCTCGTTGATGAAGCGCTGTCCCTTGCCGTTGACGAGGATCCCGTGGATCAGCGTCCGTGGCGGCGTGATCGGGAGCGACACCTCGCCGGCGTACATGTTGCGCACCGCCGCCCCGATGGCCTGGGCCATCCGGATGCCACGCCCGTCGTCACCCTCGGTGCCGACCTTGAACGTGCCCCGTGCGAGTGGCGGGCAGTGCTGCCGCAGCATGTCGTCGTTGAAGATGAAGCCACCGGCGGTCAGCACGACGCCGCGGCGGGCCCGCAGCGACACCGCCTCGCCGTAGCGCTGTCCTTGCACGCCGATGACACGGCCGTCGTCCATCACGAGCCGGTCGATGCGGGTGTCCGCCGACAGGGAGGCGCCGGCCCCTGTCGCCGCAGCGGCCAGGTGCTGCATCAACAGCCACCCCGTGGCCCGCTTCGTCTGGGCCAGGTGGCCCCGCGGTGCCGGCCGGGCGATCTCGTTGAAGGGGAAGGCGTCCTCGCCTCCCGAGTACACGAGGCCCTCCGTGCCGGTCGGGGCCATGGAGGTCTCCGCGCAGAAGGTCGGGTCGAACGGGACCCCGCGTGCCTCCAGCCAGTCGAAGTGGCCGAGGCTCTCCGCGCAGTAGCGGGAGATCTTGGCCTCGTCGGGGTCGGGACCGCAGGCCGCCATCATGTAGCGGTACATGTCCTCGACGCTGTCCTCGAACCCGCACGCCGTCTGGATCGGCGTACCCCCGCCGAGGTACACGATGCCCTCGGCCAGCGCGGCCGCGCCCCCGGGGCCACCGGTACGCTCGGCCACGAGGACGTCGGCTCCCGCCTCGGCGGCGCTGAAGGCGGCCGCGGACCCTGCGGCCCCGAAGCCGACGACGATCACGTCCGCCGCTCCGTCCCAACTCTCTATGTCGGCCGCCTCGCACGGCGTCACGTCGTCGGCCTCGCGCACTCCATCCTCCCCGTCGTGTCGCCGAGACGGTACTCGGTGCCGTCGGAAGGCCCTACCCTGCACGGGTGCCGAACACGCCCGAGGTGCCCGCGCCGCCGCCCTGCCTCGAACGGCTCGCGCCCGGATGGACGCCCGCACTCGCCTACCGACTGGTGCCGGGGATCACGACCTGGCGGCTCACGGGACCGGACGGCTCGGTGCGCTATGCCAAGGTCGACACCGAGGGCCGCTACCCCACGCTGCGGGGCGAATCGGAGCGCATGATCTGGGCTGTCGCCTATCTCCCCGTCCCGACGGTGGTGGCGCTGGAGCAAGAGGGCGGCACGACGATCCTGCTCACCGAGGCGTTGCCGGGGCGCGACGCCACCCACCCGCTCTGGCGTGACGACGTCGGCGCGCTCGTGGCGGCGCTCGGCCGAGGTCTGCGGGCGTTCCACGATGCCGTCGGGGAGGAGTGGTGCCCGTTCCGCTTCGAAACCGGGCAGGCGCTCGAGCACGTCAGACGGCGCATGCACGCCGAGGACATCGACCCGGCGGGCTTCCACGAGGACCACCGGCACCTGAGCCCGGCCGCCGCACTGGCCGAGCTGGAGGCGGCCGCGCCGGTTGACGAGGACCTCGTCGTCTGCCACGGCGACTACTGCCCGCCCAACGTGCTGCTGCGCGACTTCGAGGTCACCGGCTACGTCGACCTCGGCGAGCTCGGTGCGGCCGACCGCTGGTGGGACGTGGCCACCGGCGGGTGGAGCACATGCTGGAACTTCGGCGAGGAGTTCGAGCCGCTCTTCTACGAGAGCTACGGCATCATGCCCGACCCGGTGCGCATCCGCTTCTTTCGGCTGCTCTACGACCTGGTGTCCTGAGCGGTGCGGTCGCCCCGTTTCGCGGCGGCCGCGATCAGGCCGCGCGCCCGCCGGAACACCGCGTCGAACATGGGCACGGTCAGCTTCCCCGTGAACGTGTTCTGCTGGCTCGGGTGGTAGGAGCCGAGGAGCACCATCCCGCCCGGGAGCGCGCTCTCGGCCAGGTGCCCGAACGACGGGCGGGGCCGGAGGCCGGCGTGCGACGCCACCGCCTGCCAGGCGAATTGCCCCAGCGCGACCACGACGACGGCATCCCGCAGGAGTGCCAGCTCTCGGGTGAGGTAGGGCGCGCAGGCCGCCCGCTCGGCGGTCTCGGGCTTGTTCTGAGGCGGCGCGCAATGCACCGCCGCGGTCACGTAGGCGCCGGTCAAGGTGAGGCCGTCGTCACGCGAGGTGCTGGTCGGCTGCGACGCGAAGCCGGCCCGGTGCAGCGCGGCGAAGAGCCAGTCGCCGGACCGGTCTCCGGTGAACATGCGGCCCGTCCGGTTGGCGCCGTGCGCCGCCGGCGCCAGGCCCACGATGACGAGGGCGGCCTCGGCGTCGCCGAAGCCCGGGACCCCGCGGCCCCAGTACACCTCGCCTGCGTACGACGCCCGTCCCGTCCGGGCCACCTCCTCGCGCCATGTGACCAGGCGCGGGCAGCGGCGACACGACTCCACCTCCCGTTGCACCATGGCCAAGGAGTCCCTCTGGGCACGGTCGGCCGCCACGGCGCAGAGCCTACGATGGGCTCCCGTGCCCCCGTCCGCCTCGACACGACCGCCGTCCCGTCGCAGCCGGAAGGCTCCCCCGGCAACCGTCGTGCTGCTGGTCCGCCACGGGACCACTCCCACGACGGGCAAGATGCTCCCTGGGCGGGCCCCCGGCCTGCACCTCTCCGAGAAGGGGCGGGCGCAGGCCTCGGCGGCGGCCGAGCGGATCGCCGCCCTGACCAAGGCACCGAGCGCCGTCTACGCCTCCCCGCTGGAGCGGACCAGGGAGACCGCCGCTCCCATCGCCCGTGCCCTGGGCCTGCGCGTGCGCACCGTTCCGGGCCTGGTCGAGGCCGACGTGGGCGACTGGACCGAGAAGCCCCTCTCCCGTCTGTACCGTGCCCGGGAATGGCCCACCGTGCAGCGCTGGCCCGGTGGCTTCCGGTTCCCCGGCGGAGAGTCGTTCGCGGAGATGTCGGTGCGGTCGATGGACGCCGTGCTCGGCCTCGTCGCCGAGCATCCGGGTCAGACGATCGTCGCCGTGTCGCACGCCGATCCGATCAAGGCGATAGTGGCCGCCGCCGCCGGGGTGCCGCTCGATCTCATGCAACGCCTGGTGGTCTCTCCTTGCTCCATCTCGGCCATCCTCGTCACCGCCGGCGGGCCGGTCGTGCTGTGCGTGAACTCGACGGGGTCGCTGGAGGAGCTGGCGCCATCGTGAGTGTGGGGCGGCACCGATGAGCGACGACTTCGACTTCGACGCTCCCGACCACTGCACGGTCGGGGTCATCGGCGAGGTGGGTCAGCGCCTCTTCCTCTTCTATTGCCGCCAGGGCCTCACCGAGACGACGGTCAAGGTCGAGAAGCAACAAGTCGCGGTGCTGGCGAGCTACCTCGGGCGCATCGTCAAGGAGCTGGGTCGCCCCGGTCATCTCCCCGAGGGCCTCGACTTCTACGGGACCGAGGAGTTCGAGTGGGTCGTGGGGACGATCGGTGTCTCCTACGACGAGGAGCTCGACCGCATCGTCGTGGTCCTCGAAGAGATGGGCGTCGACGACGAGGACGAGGAGGGCGAGGAGGCGGCGGAGAGCGGGCACGTGTTGCGCGTGGCCCTCACGCGTGAGCAAGCCGCCGCGTTCGCCATCCACGCCACACGTCTGGTCGAGGCGGGGCGGCCGCCCTGCCCGCTGTGCGCGCTGCCGCTGGACCCCGCCGGGCACGACTGCCCACGCACCAACGGGCACCGGCCGCCGGTGAGTTGACGAGTGTCCGACACCACGGTCGAGCGCGTCCTCACCGACGGTGACGTCGAGGTACACGGCCGCATCGCAGGGAGCTCGAATGCCACGCTGCTCGTGACCTGCCGGCTCGGGGGCGATGAGCTCCTGGCCGTGTACAAGCCGTCGAAGGGAGAGCGGCCCCTGTGGGACTTCCCCGGCGGTCTCTTCCGGCGCGAGGTGGCCGCCTACGTGCTCTCCGAGCACCTCGGGTGGGGACTGGTCCCCGAGACGGTGCAGCGCCACGAAGGGCCCTTCGGACCCGGGTCCGTGCAGCGCTTCGTGCACGAGGATGGCACCTCGCACTACTTCACGCTGCGCGACGAGCCCAAATGGCACGCCTCACTCATGCGACTCTGCGCCTTCGACGTCGTGGCCAACAACGCCGACCGCAAGAGCGGCCACGTGCTGCTGGCCGAGGAGCGGCTGTGGGCCATCGACAACGGGCTCTGCTTCAACCGCCACGACAAGCTACGCACCGTGATCTGGGACTTCGGGGGAGCGCCGCTCGAGGCCGAGGTGCAGGAGAACCTGGCCCGGTTGGCCCACGACGGCCCCCCTGCCGCGCTCTGCGCGCTGCTCGAGCCCGATGAGGTGGCCGCCACCCTCGACCGGGTGGCCTGGCTCCTCAGCCTGCGCGCCCTGCCCGAGCTCGTCGACGACGGTGAATGGCCCCCCTACCCCTGGCCGCTCGTCTGAGGTCACCGGCTCCGGCGCGAACACCCTGGTCAGCGACGCACGGGATTGTTGACTAGATACATAGCTAATATGAATCCGCTGTGACCGCTCGGCCGTAGCGAATTCCCGGGAGCATCCGTGTCGCTCGACCCCTACATCGTCCTCGGGAGCGCCATCGTGGGGTTCCTGGTGGGCATGACCGGGGCGGGCGGCGGCGCGCTGATGACGCCCATGCTGATCCTCTTCTTCGGCATCAAGCCCTCGACGGCGATCTCGAGCGACCTCGTTGCCGCGGTGCTCATGCGGCCGGTCGGCGCCGTCGTCCACATGGCCAAGAAGACGGTCAACTACTCGTTGGTCGGCTGGATGGTGCTCGGCTCGGTCCCCGCCGCCTTGTTCGGCGCCTACGCCCTCCATCTCCTGGGCAACTCCAAGGGCGCCGAGCACAACGTGCAGGTCATCCTCGGCGTCGCCCTGCTGCTCGGGGCCGGGGCCATGGTGCTGCGCTACGGCCTCGACCGCCGCTCGGGCCACCGCCGCCAGGGGCTGATCGGCGACCTGGTCGTGCGCCCGCTGCCCACCGTCGCCATCGGTGTGGTCGGGGGCTTCGTCGTCGGGATGACCTCGGTCGGCTCGGGGTCGCTCATGATCGTGCTCCTGCTCTTCCTCTACCCGGTCCTCGGCGCCAACCAGCTCGTCGGCACCGACCTGACCCAGGCCGTCCCGCTCACGCTGGCGGCGGCGCTCGGTGCGCTCGCCTTCGGGCACATCTCGTTCGCCGTCACCGCCTCCATCGTCGTCGGCAGCGTGCCGGCGGTGCTGGCCGGTTCGCTGATCTCCTCCCGGGCCCCCGACCGTCTCCTCCGACCGGTCATCACGTTCGTCATCTTCGCCTCGGGCCTCAAGTACGTCGGCGTCGGCACCACCGCGTTGGGTTGGACCCTCGGCGCGGTGCTGCTGGCGGCCGCGGTGGTCTGGCTGGCCTACGTGCGCCCGGGCCGGGCCGGCGTCGGTGCGCTCGCCGACGGCGCCCAGGCCGACGCCCCGCGGCTCGAGGGTGCGTCACCGCCGACGTAGGCCGCACGGGCCCGCTCTGGACCCCACGCCCGCGCCGAAAGCGGGGGCCTGCGTTCAGATGTGGTAGCCGAGCGTCTGCAGCTCGTTGATCACCTGCTGGGCCGCCACCTGCCCCCCGCCCGCAGTGAGATGGGTGCCGTCGGGCGCCCGGACGTTGACGATCTGCCCCGCCGCGTTGGTGACGAAGGCGGTGTACCCCCCTTGTGCTGTCCCCAGCGACTTGTCGGTGGCCACATAGGTCACCGGCGGATGGAGCAGCACCGCCTGTTGCTGCACCACGGCGTTGATGTCGGACATCTGCGCGCTCGAGGCCCGGGTTCTGCATGGGCGGCATGCCGACCCACACGACGGCGGCGCCCCCGGTCTGGGCGACCTTCATGAACTGGTTCACCCGCTCGGCGTAGAGGGTGTTCCACTGGGGTGACGTGTAGGGCACGTCCGGCGGCCCGAGGAAGTCCTGGGCATCGTTGGCCCCGATCATGACGACGACCACCTGGGGCTGTACCGACTTGATGTCCGCCGTCAGCTCCGCCGGCCAGTTGAAGTAATCGGGCCTGGTCAGCCCCGTGCTCTCACGGGCGTCGAGGGCGGCGTTGACGACACCCGTGCCTGCCAGGTCCGACTGCAGCGGGCCGCCCATGTCGAGCCCGATGGAGTCGCCCACGATCAGGACGCGCAACGGGTTGGCCGCCGTGGGGCGCTTGGGGTTGGGGGGCACCGTCGGCGGTGTCGTGGCGGTCGAACCCCCGTGCCCCGCCCCGGGGTTCTGCCCGGCGTGGGTACCGCCCACCGGAGGATTGGGCCGTGGTCCCGACGTCGTGAGGCCCACCGTCCCGCCGGGGAGGCGGTTCGACCGCCCGGTGATCGACACGATGTGCGACAGCCCGAGGCCCCGACTGAGCGCCGCCACGGGGCCCACGAGGTCGAGGCTGACCGTCCGGCGCGCGCCGACGGGCGACACCTGGGCGTTGTGCTGCAGGGTCGGAGCGAAGAGCAGGAACCAGACGGCGAAGGCGCCGGCGCCGAGCGCCAGGACGCGCGTCCACGGGGCTCGCACCCGGCCGTCGTGCGGCGGCGCCAGTTCGCTGTGCGGGTGCGACCGCCACTCCGAGGGCGATTCCCACTGCACGGGGTGGGGCGGTGTCCGGGCGTCCGTCATCAGAAGCGGTAGTAGATGAAGGGCGCAACGCCGACCGGACCGAAGGTGGTGATGCCGAGCAGGGCGAGGCCGAGCACGCCGACCTGCACGGCCGCTCGCTGGCGGGAGAACACCGCCTGCAGGCGGGACACACTGAGCGTCGGCACGTACTGGGCCGCGATGGTGCCCAGGACGGTCACGACCAGCAGCGGGGTGACCAGCGGCGAGGGCGTGCCCCACCCGCGGAACACGCGGCCGATCACGGCGAAGGCCTGCGACATGCCCGTGGCGTTGAAGAACACCCAACCCAGGCACACGAATTGGAAGGTCAGGAACCGCTGGACCCAGACCCGCACCGGGCCGTCGGCCACCGGAGGCAGCCCGCGGCGGACCCGGCTGGCGCGGCGCAGGTGCCCGAAGCTCTGGCCTCCCCCCTGCAGCGCGCCCCACGCCACGAACGTCCAGGCGGCGCCGTGCCAGAGTCCGCCCAACATCATGGTGATCATGATGTTGCGGACGGTCTTTCCCTGGCTGCCCGCATTGCCCCCGAGCGGGATGTAGAGGTAGTCGCGCAGCCAGCGCGAGAGCGTCATGTGCCAGCGCCGCCAGAAGTCCTGCAGATTGCGGGACGTGTAGGGCGCGTCGAAGTTCTGCGGGAAGCGGAAGCCGAGCAGCAGGGCCAGGCCGATGGCGATGTCGGTGTACCCGCTGAAGTCGCAGTAGATCTGCACGGCGTACCCCCACGCCGCGAAGATGGCCTCGGGCGCCGAGTGCTGCGAGGGTGACGTGAAGACCGGTGCCACGATCGCGCTCGCCACGTAGGAGGAGATCACGACCTTCTTGAACAGCCCAGCCAGAATCAGCCAGAAGGCACGCGAGTAGTCGACCTCGTGGGGGTCACGACGGCGGCGGATCTGGGGCAACAACTCGGTCCCCCGCACGATCGGCCCGGCCAAGAGGTGCGGGAAGAAGGAGAGGTACAGCGCGAAGTCGAGTGGCTTGGCCGGCTCGAGCTCGCGCCGGTAGACGTCGACGACGTAGCTGATCGCCATGAAGGTGAAGAAGGAGATGGCGATCGGCAGCCCGACCTGCAGCAGGGGCATTGCCCGGCCCAGCCCGATGGCATGGGAGACGTTGTCCAGGTTCACCGAGACGAAGCCGTAGTACTTGAACCAGCCGAGGATCCCGAGCAGCGCAACGACCGAGACCGCCATGGCGACGCGCCGGCTCCGTTCGGTGCGGCTGGCCGAGACCCAGGTCCCGCCGCCGAAGGCAACGAGGGTCGTGCCGAGCAGCAAGAGGCAGTAGCTCCACCCGACCCAGCCGTAGAACACGTAGCTGAGCCCGATCATGGACAGCTTCCACCAGCGCGCGTAGGGGTTGAGCAACCAGTTCACCGTGTACGCGACGGCGAAGAAGATGGCGAAGTCGATGGTGGGAAAGAGCATCGGCGGGGGTCAGGCGGGTGTGCCGAGGGTACCGCCGGTCGAACCGTCCGCACGCGCACTCCCACCACGCGAGGGCGCGGTGTGAACCCGGCACAGCCGGCTCAACGCCTCACACCGAGCAGGATCAGCGGTCATCGCCCAGAACCAGGGCAGCCGCCGGAGGAGAGGGCCGGGCCGCCGGCCCGGACTCAGCCCTTGGACTTGAGCGCCTCGATCAGGGCCGGGAGCACCTTGTGCACGTCACCCACGATCCCGAGGTCGGCCACCGAGAAGATGGGCGCCTCCTGGTCCTTGTTGATGGCGATGATGTTCTTGGAGCCCTTCATTCCCACCAGGTGCTGGGTGGCGCCGGAGATGCCACACGCCACGTAGACGGTGGGCTTGACGGTCTTGCCCGTCTGGCCGACCTGGTGCGAGTAGGGCACCCAGCCGGCGTCGACGATGGCGCGGCTGGCGCCGGCCGCGCCGTGGAGGAGCTTGGCCAGCTCCTCGATCAGGGCGTAGTTGGACGCCTCGCCCAGCCCGCGGCCACCCGAGACGACCACCGCCGCCTCGTCGAGCTTCGGCCCGCTGCGCTCCTCGACGTGGCGCTCGACGATCTTCGCCGTGTTGGTGGCGGCGACGTCGGGGACCGGCGCGGCGACGACGGAGGCGGCGGCGCCCCCGGAAGGCTCGGCCGCGAACGACTTGGCCCGGATCACGAAGATCCCGGGGCCCTCGCCGGTGAAGCGTGCCGTCACGATGTGGCTCCCGCCGAAGATCGGGTGCTGGCTGGCCAGCCCGCCGTCGGCCTCGACCAGGCCGGTCACGTTGGTGAGCACCGGGCGGTCGAGCCTGGCTGACAGGCGCCCCGCGACGTCGCGACCCTCGTAGGTGGCCGGCATCAGGATGGCGTCGGGAGCGTTGCCATCCTGGATGAGCGCGGCCAGTGCCGCCGCCACCGGCACGCCGGGCAGTGCGCCGCCGAGGTCGCCGATGTCGTAGAGCGTGGTCGCTCCGTACTCACCGAGCGGCCCGGCCAGCGAGGCTGCGCCCTCGCCCCACGCGACCGCCTCCACGGTGGACGCGACCGAGCGGGCCTCCGTCAACAGCTCGAGCGTGACCGGGGTCGGGCCGTTGTCACCCGTCTCGGCCAGCACCCATACCTTGTCGATCGCCATCTCAGACCACCTTCAGCTGCTCGAGGAAGGCCACGACGCGTTGCGCGCCGTCGCCCTCGTCCACCACGATCTCCCCGGAGGAGCGCGCCTCGGCCTCCGAGACGTCGGTGATCTCCTGCCGGGCGCCCGCTGCGCCGACCTGCGACGCGTCGAGGCCGAGGTCGGCGACGGTCAGGTTGTCGACCGGCTTGGACTTGGCCGCCATGATTCCCTTGAAAGAGGGGTACCTCGGCTCGACGACACCGGCCGTGACGGTGACCACGGCCGGCAGGGGGACCACGACCTCGTCGTAGCCCGACTCGGTCTGGCGCTCCACCTTGACCGATTCGCCGTCGACGGTGATCGCCTTGGCGAAGGTGACGGAGGGCAGCCCCATGAGCTCTGCCACCTGCACGGGCAGGGTTCCCGTGTACCCGTCGGTCGACTCGGTGGCCATCACGACGAGGTCGGGGTTGGCCCGTGCGATGGCGGCGGCCAGCACCTTGGCCGTCCCGAGCGCGTCGCTGCCCGCCAGCGCGTCGTCACTGACGAGGATCGCCTTGGCGGCGCCCATGGCCAGGCCCGTGCGCAGGCCGGAGGTCTCCCCGCCCGGGGCCATGGAGACGAGGGTCACCTCGTCGCCTTCACCCGAGGCGAGCTGCAGGGCCATTTCGACCCCGTAGTTGTCCGAGTCGTCCATGATGAGCTTGCCGGACCGGTCGAGGGTCTTGGTGTCCGGCTTGAGCGCACCGGGGGCGGCCGGATCGGGGATCTGCTTGACGCACACGACGACGTTCATGGCGGACCATCTTTGTGGACCAGGGCCGTGCCCCGCCATTCGGCCCGGTGACAGGCCTTTCCGGGCGTCAGCCGCGCGCGGCCGCCGGCGATCGCGAGGGCGTCGCGGAGGCGGTCGGTGATGACCGTGTCCACCCCCAGCCCGACCATCGCCCGCAGGTCCTCGGGTGCGTTGACGGTCCACACGTTGACGGCGAGCCCGGCCGCGTGCGCCCGCTCCACCAGCTCGGGCGTCGACGGACGCCACGAAGGGGTGCACCGCCCGGAACCCGGCTCCGGCCGCCTCGTCGAGGGCCGGACCGGGCTCGGCGCCGAAGCCCCAGAGCGCACCCAGCGCCAGGCGGCCGTCCGCCGCCTGGACGGCGCGCAGCGTCGCGACCTGGAACGACGACACGATGACCCGGTCGGTCCATCCGGCCTCGTCGATCGCCGCCGCCGTGAGCGCCGCCACCGCCTCGGCGGGGTCCCACCCTGGATCCTGGGGGGCGTTCTTGATCTCCACGTTGACCACCATGCCGTCGCAGACCGCCAGGACGTCCCCCAGGAGCGGGACGTGGGCAGGCAGGTCGGCCACCTCCAGGCCGGCCACGACGCCGAGCCCGGGGACCTCGGCGTCGTGGTGGACCGCCAGGGCCCCGTCCGCGGTGAGGCGCACGTCGAGCTCGACCCCGTCGGCCCCGAGGCGCCGGGCCTCGGCGAACGCGTCCAGGGAGTTCTCGGCGAAGCCTTCTGTGCAACCCCTGTGAGCAAAGACCGCGGTCATCGGGGCTCCTGACGGGCACACGTCACGAATGCCGCGAATCGGGCACGGAATATTCACGAAAACTCCTTGCGAGGCCCAGGACGGACCGTTACCCTCTTCTCCCGTAAACCCGCTTTTCACGGACGGACACCGGTTGGGTCCGATCATGTGAATAAGTTCACAATCCTGGTGGAGGCTCATCCAGATGGCACTCATGTGGAACCGGACCGTCGATTGGGACGCGGACGACTGGCGGCGCGTCGCCGCCTGCCGCAACACGGAGCCGGACCTCTTCTTCCCCGTCGGCACGACCGGCCCGGCCGTCGACCAGATCGAGGCGGCCAAGCGGGTCTGCCGTTCCTGCGAGGCGCTCGAGCCGTGCCTCGACTTCGCGTTGGCGACCAACCAGGAGTCCGGCGTCTGGGGTGGCACCTCCGAGGAGGAGCGGCGCAAGCTGCGCAAGGCCTGGCTGGCGGCCCGGCGCTCGCAGCGCGCCGCCTTCTGAGCCCGACGCGGGCCCTGCGCCGCGCTCACCGGGGCGCCCGCACCGGCACCGAGATGGCCACCCGCGTCCCGCCTCCGGCGGCGAGTGGCAGCCCTTCCATGGAGATGGTGCCCTCCAACTGACTGACCACCAGGTCGCGCACGATCGAGAGGCCGAGGCTCGTCGTCCGCTCGATGTCGAACCCCTCCGGCAACCCCAGCCCGTCGTCGCGCACCTCGACGCACAGCGCGGTGTCCTCGTTGGACAGCGTCAGGTCGACGTGGCCCACGGGCGCGTAGCCCGCCGCACCGCCCGCACCCTCCAGCCCGGCCGCGCCGTCGGTGCCGCCCACGTTCTCCGGGTCGAAAGCGTGCTCGACGGCGTTCTGCAGCAGCTCGGCCACCGTCACCGCCAACGGTGTGGCCACGTCGGCCGCCACCTCGCCCAGGTCACCGTGGACCGAGATCACGATGGGCTGCGAGGAGACCACGGAGTCCTCCGCCATCTGTACCAGCGAGCCCACGATCTCGGCGAAGGGGACCTGGTCGCTCGGGTCGCGCGACAGGATCTCGTGCACCAGCGCGATGGAGCGCACCCGGCGCTCGGCCTCGTGCAGGGCAACCCGCGCCGCGCGGTCCCCCACCCGGCGTGCCTGGAGGCTCAGCAGCGACGAGATCGTCTGCAGGTTGTTCTTGACGCGGTGGTGCACCTCCCGGATGGCGGCGTCCTTGGAGAGGAGCAGGCGGTCGAGGCGCCTCACGTCGGTGACGTCGCGCAGCAGGATCATGGCACCGGTCACCACGCCATGAGAGAGCAGCGGGATGCAGTGGACGAGCACGATGACGTCCGGTCGGCGCTCCACCTCCTCGACGACGGGGCGTCCGGTGGCCAGCGCCCATTCGACCGCCGACTCCTCTATGTCGAGGTCCCCGAAGCGGCGCCCCTCGGGCTGGGTGTAGATCCCCATGCGGTGGAACGCGTTCATGGCGTTGGGCGATGCGAACTCCACCCGGCCGTCGGCGTCGACGACGACGACCCCGTCGCCCACCCGGGGCGCCTCCTCGGTCCCGACGTCCTCGTCGGGGAACGGGAAGGCCGACTGGGCCACCATGTCGGCCAGGCGCTCGAACACGTCGAGGTAGGTGCGTTCGTACATGCTCGTCGGACCCTTGAGCGGGGCCAGCGAGACGCGGAGCAGCGCGGCGATGATGCGGCCCTCGAAGCGCACGGGGATGTTCTCCACCGGTACCTGCTCGCCCAGTACCGGGTGGTGGATGCTGCCGCGCACGATCTCCCCCGAATGCAAGCAGCGGGCCACGAGCGTCCATTGGGACTCGTTGACCGTCTGGCCCACGAGATCCTGGTCGACCAGGGTGGGTCGGTTGTTGGGACGCATCTGTCCCAGCACCACCAGCTCGGGGTCCTGCTCGGGAACCTCCTCGGACCCCGCTCCCGCGGTGTGCACGGGCACCAGGAGGAGGAGGTCGGAGAAGGAGAGGTCGGCCAGGACGCTCCAGCTGCCGAGCAGCCGCTGCAGGTGCTCGAGCTCCTCGGGCTTCAGGTCGGTATGGCTCTGTGCCAGCTCGGCGGGGGTCGGCATCTACGCCCCCGACCGCTCGCCGGCCCGGCTGCCGGTCCCCGCTGGTGCCGGGGCCACCGGTACCGCGTGTGGCGCGCGGGCCCGGTAGCCCTGCAGCTCGTCGACACCGACCGAGGCCAGCACGGCGCGCAGGTCGTCGGCCCGGTAGGCGACGTGGTCCAGATGGTGGGCGTCCGACGCGGTGGTGAGGGGCACCGCGCGCGCCACGAGGCGCTCGAGCAATTGTCGGGCCGGGTACTGCTCGTCCACCGGCTTGCGCCATCCAGACGACGACAGCTCGGCCGCCATGCCCGACGACGACGCCGCCTCGGCAATCCGGTCCCACCACTCGGCCGGCGCGTCGGGGACGTAGCCCGCGACCTTGATCAGATCGGGGTGGGCCAGCACGTCGCAGGCGCCCGAGGCGGCCAGCTCCTCCATGGCGGTCGTGTACGCGCCCCAGCAGGCGTCGACCTCGCGCACCGACCACTCCGCCATCGACGCCGGGTCGTCCAGGTCGTCGAAGCGCCAGCCGCCGACCCAGTGCACCGAGCCGAGCAGCACGTCGAAGGGGTAGCCCTCGAGGAGCCGGACCACGTCGGTCATACGGCCCTCGTAGTAGTCGACCTCCAGTCCGATCACGACGGGCAGCCCGGCCTCCTTTGCCTCCAGCGCGCATGTCACGTAGGCGTCGAGGTCGGTCCTGGCGTGGAACTCCCAGTACTCGGCCATGGACGCGGCCAACGCGGGCGGCACTCGCCCGTCTTCCCAGAAGCCACCGAGGACGGCGTCGGCCTGGCGGAAGCGGAAGAGGTGCTCGGTCAGGGCGAGCTCGGTCACCCCGGCCGCCTGGGCCCGGTCGCAGTAGCGGGCCAGCTGCTCGACCCGCAGGGGGGTGTCGTGCTCGTGGTGCGGCCACAGATGGAGGTGGTAGTCGAGCACGGTCAGTCCACCCTCAGTCGCGCGCCATCAGTCCCGCACCGTCGGTCCGGCGTCGGGCACCGCGGCCTCAGCCGTCCTGGGCGCGGCGGATGAGCGTCACGCCGTCGCGGATGGTGGTGAGCACACACACGACGCGCCGGTCGTTGACGACCTTGTCGTTGAAGGCGCGCAGGGCCTTCGCCGCCTCGTTCGGTTGCTCGGTGCGGGCCAGCACGCCGCCGCCTTGCAGCGTGTTGTCGACCACGATGAGCCCATGCCTCGCCAGCTTCGGCAGGGTCGCCTCGTAGTAGGCGTCGTAGGAGACCTTGTCGGCGTCGATGAAGACGACGTCGAAAGGGCCCTGGAGCTCGCCCAGGGACTGCAGTGCGGGTCCTTCGATCACGCTGATGCGACTCTCCAGTCCCGCTGCCGCGATGTTGCCGCGGGCGGTCACGGCGTGGTGGGGATCCACCTCCAGCGAGATGATGGAGCCTCCCGGCCCCAGGCCGGCCGCCATGGCGATGGCCGAGTAGCCGGTGAAGGTGCCGATCTCGAGCACGCGGGTGGCCTGGGAGGCGAACAACAGCATCTCGAGGAAGCGGCCCTCCAGGCGACCGACCATCATCCCCCAGGCCGCGAAGCCCTCCCGGGTCGAAGCCTCCACCGATTCGAGGAAGGGCGGGGGCGGTGTGGTGTGGGCGGCGGCGTAGAGCTCCACTTCGGGGTCCACAAGGTTGGCCATGGCACGCATGGTAGGCGCCCGGGTCCGGCACGCTCGCCGGCGGGACCGCCCGCCCTCAGCCCCAGACCTGCGCGCCCAGCTCGAGCAGCCCGCCCATGTCGTAGATGTCGGCGTCGTAGAACGGCACGGTCACGAGCACGTCGGGCGCGCCCTTCAACTCCGCCTGCTGCTCGGCCTCGCGGCGGGCCACCACCCCGAAGTTGAGGAAGCTCTCGGCCACCTCACCGAGCACGCGGGTGGCGACCACCGGGTCGTCGGTGAGCCCGTCGGCCAGCTCGGCCGCCCGGCCCACCATGGACTGGGCCAGCTTGTCCGCCCGGGGGTCGCGCAGGTACTCGGGGAGCACCTTGTTGAGCACGACCGCACCGAGATGCAGCTTGCGCGCCGTCAGCTCCGACGAGAAGAACTCTGCCTCACGCACCGGCGTGGCCTCGAGGGTCGAGACCACCATGAAGGTGGTGCGCCGGTCCGACAGGAGACGCGTCACGGCCTCGGCCCGCTCGACGAACCCGGCGTACATCGACTGGAAGAGTATGAAGAACTCCGAGATGTCGGCCAGGAATTGTGTGCCGAGGATCCGATCGGCCACCTGGTAGAAGGGCTTCGACGCGATGTTCACCAGCCGCGACCGGTACGGCACGATCAGCCAGCGCAGCAACCGGGACGAGAAGAAGTCGGCCATGCGCTGCGGGGCGTCGAGGAAGTCGAGCGCATTGCGTGTCGGCGGCGTGTCCACCACGATGAGGTCGTACTTGCCCTCGCAGTGGATCTCGTAGAGGCGCTCCATGGCGATGTAGTCGTGTGACTGCACGAAGCGTCCCGAGATGTTCTGGTAGAGCGGGTTGGCCAGGATCTGCTCGCGGGTTTCCTCGTCGGGCGCGTGGGTCCGGATGAGGTCGTCCCAGCTCTGCTTGGTGTCCAGCATCGCCGCCCACAGCTCGCCCCTGGGACGGCCCGCCACCTGCTCGAACACATCGTCGGTGATGCGGACCTCGTCGTTCCCGATCCCCTTCAACCCGAGGGCGTCGGCCAGCCGACGTGCCGGGTCGACCGTGAGCACCAGCACGCGGCCACCCTGCTCCACCACCGCAGTGGCGGCGAGGGCGGCTGCGGTCGTCGTCTTGCCGACGCCACCCGGCCCGCAGGCGATGACGATGTCCTTGGCGGCGAGCAGCTGCCCGACCGTCTTGGCCGGTGGAGCCGTTGCGCGCCGCCGTCACAGCCCCAGCTCCTCGCCGAGCGCATGCGCCACCTGGCGGGTCGTGCGCGCGCCGAAGCTGCGTGCGAACAGGTACGGCAACAGGAGCACCGGCAGGCCCTCGGGCAGGCCGGCCTGGAGCCGCTGCAGGTGGACCGAGCGTGTGCGCCGCATGGTGACGGCCAGCCGGGCCGCCTCGAGCACCGGGGCCACGTCGCCACCCGCTCGCTCCGACAGCACACGTTGGATCTCGGGCGCCCGCATCTGCTCGAAGACCTCCTCCTCGCGTTGGCCGAAGAGCTCGGGCAGGACGCGGTTGACCACCACGGCCGACATGCGCACCGTCGTCTCCTCGCGGACCCGGGTGGTGAGCTCGAGGGTCTCGGCCACCGGCATCTCCTCGGGCGTGCAGACTGCGACGAGCCCGGTCTGGCGCTCGTCGGAGAGGATCTCGAGCATCCAGTCCGTCTGGCTGCGGATCAGCCCGACCTTGACCAGGTCGTTGATGGCCTGGGGCGCCGCCAGCTGACCGATGATGTGGCCGCTGGCCGGGGCGTCGACCACCACCAGGTCGTAGTGGGACTCGCGCACCTCCCAACACAGCTTGCCCACGGTGAGGATCTCGCGGACGCCGGGCGCGGCCGTCGCCACGAAGTCGAACGCCTTGGCCAGCGGGCCGATGCGCCCGACGACCGGGATGCGGAGGTGCAATTTGAGGTACTCGCGCAGCGAGGCCTCGGTGTCCATCGACATGGACCAGACCCCGGGCGCGATCTCTCGCGGCGTGAAGTCCGTGGGCGGCGCCTCGAAGAGGGACGTGACGTCGCCCTTGGCGTCGACCTCGCAGACCAGCACGCGCTTGCCGTGCTCGGCCGCCAGCTGGGCCAGCCCCGCCGCGACCGTCGTCTTGCCGACGCCGCCCTTGCCGGTGACGAACAAGAGCCGGAGGTCGAGCAGGTCCGGGGCCGCGCTCACCGCCCCTGCGCCTGCCCCGCCGCCAAGGCCGTGCTCAGGGCGCGCCGAACCCGACGCGTCGGTCAGAAGAGGGCGCCCCGACCTCGACGTAGGCGACCTTGACGACCGGGATGCCGACCCGACGACCTTTGCGGTCGGTGAGCCAGAGGACCCCGTCACCGGTCTTGAGCAGCTTCTCGATGTCGGCGACCACCTTGTCGCGATCGGCATCGTCGGGCATCTCCACCTCGAGCTCCTTGGGGGTGTGGGTGATGCCGATGCGCACGTCCACCTGGTCTCTCCTCTCACGGACCTCTGGATCTTTCCGGGGCCACCTGGACGTTACAGCGACCGGGCAGACTGCATGACATGAGCGGCATGCCGAAGTCCGGTGGGACGGAGCGCAGTGCCCGCTGGGCAGCGACGATGGCCGGCTACTCGGGCCCGGTCCGCCTGGCCCACGCCGACTCGCACGCCGGCATCGCTCCGGCACAGGGGCCGGCTCCCGCCGACGACCCCCCCTTCACCATCCCGAGCGGTCGCGAGGAGCGCGAAGAGCTCGAGGACACGCTGCTGGTACCCGGGGCCACCCGACCCACGGGCGCCGGCGACCGGCAGGAGGCCGAGCCACCCGACGAGTGGCGCACCTGCTTCGAGCGCGACCGCGATCGCATCCTCCATGCCACCTCCTTCCGGAGGCTGGCCGGCAAGACCCAGGTCTTCGTGTTCCCACAGGACCACCAGCGCACACGTTTGACCCATGCGCTCGAGGTGGCACAGGTCGCCACGGCCATCGCTCGCGCCTGCCGCCTCAACGTGGCCCTCACCGAGGCCGTCGCGCTGGGTCACGACTGCGGTCACGGGCCCGGCGGTCACGCCAGCGAGGACGCGCTGGACCCCTATGTGCCGGGGGGGTTCGACCACGCGCCCTGGGGGGCGCTCGTCTCCCTCGCGCCGCTCAACCTGTGTGCCGAGACCGTCGACGGCATCGCGAACCACAGCTGGTCGCGTCCCGCGCCGTCCACCCCCGAAGGTGAGGTGGTCAGCTGGGCCGACCGGATCGCCTACGTGTGCCACGACTGGGAGGACGCCGTGCTGGCCGGCATCGTCGCTCCGCACCAGCTGCCGGCCGCGGTCCGGTCCCTGTGCGGTGAACGGCGCAGCGCCCAGCTGGGCGCGTTCATCATGGGGGTCGTCTCGGCCACCCTGCGCACCGGGCAGGTCGGCATGGAAGAAGAGGAGGCCGAGGCACTGGCCGCCTTCCGGGCCTGCAATTACGAGCGGATCTACCTGCGCGACGCGTCGTTGCGACAGGGCGAAGCCGTGGTCAGCGTGCTGCGAGCCCTGGTGGAGCACTTCTCGGACCGACCCCACCTCATCACCGATCGCACCACCTCGGCACGCGCCGCGGACGTGGTCGCCGGCAGCCGTGAGGCGGTGCAGGCCGCCGTCACCTACGTCGCCGGGATGACCGACCGCTTCGCCTTCCGCCAGGCCGTGGCCCTCCTCGGCTGGGACCCCGCCAAGCTCCCGGCCGGCGTCGACGGCTGACGGGCTGAGCCGGCTCAGAGCGGTCGGTCGGGGAACGCAGGTGGGCGCTTCTCGCTGAGCGCGGCCACCCCCACGGCGAAGTCGGCGCCGCCCATCATCTCGGCCATGAGCGACGCGGCGTCGTTGACCGACGTCGCCGCGTCGCCGTGCAGGTCGCGGTAGAGCTGCAGCTTCGTCGCCGCCAGCGACGAGGGCGCCACCTCGGTGGCGAGCAGCCGGGCGTAGGCGTAGGTGTGCGGCAGGAGCTCGTCGGGAGGCAACGCGCAGTTGACCAGCCCGAGTTGCTCGGCCTCCTCGGCCAGGAAGACCCTGCTGGAGAGCAGGAGATCGGCGGCCCTCGTCACGCCGATCAGGCGGGGCAGCAACCACGACAGCCCGTACTCGGCGGGCAGCCCGAGCCGACCGTGTGACGTCGTCAGCTTGGCGCCCCGGGCGGCGAACCGCAGGTCGCAGTAGCAGGCGAGCACGAGGCCCACGCCTGCTGCGGGGCCGTTGACGGCGGCGATGATGGGCTTGGGGATGCCGAAGTGGTAGGCGAAGTCCGCGTCGAACTCCGGGCGCACCCCGTAGCCCGGCATGGCCACGTCGTCACCCAGCCCGGCGTCATAGGCGCCGCGCTCGACGTGGCCCTCGAGGGCGCGGGCGTCGGCGCCGGCGCAGAAACCCCGACCCGACCCGGTGACGACGATGACCCGGACGGCCGGATCCGAGGTGGCCCGGTCGAGCAGCGCCCGGTACTCGGCGTGCATGCGGCCGGTCCAGGCATTGAGCCGGTCGGGGCGGTGCAGCGTCACGGTCGCCACCCGGTCGCGGACCTCGTAGCAGGTGACCTTCAGGTCGGTCAGCTCCACCTCAGTCGAGTGTGGCGTACCGGGTGAGGTGCAGGGTGCCGGCCTCGACGGCATGCTCGAACTCGACCTGGAGCGGGTCACCGTCGACCGCCCGCTGGAAGGCGGCCGCGTCGGCATCGGAGGCCCAGAGCGTGACGACCAGCCAGTCGTCGCCGTGGCGGGCGGTCGTGCGGCGCAGGAACCCCGGCCGGTTGGGCACCAGCTCGGTCTGGATCCGTCGGTCGAGGGCGAGGAAGGCGTCATCGGTGACGCCCTCGGCGAGCCGGAACGTCGTGAGCTCGACGATGGCCACGGGTCAGGCCTGCACGAGGGTGACGGGGTTGCCCTCGGGGTCGACGATGCCGGCCAGCGTCGGGCCATTGGGGATGTCGAAGGGCTCCGCCACGACGGTGGCGCCGAGGGTGACCGACTTCTCGAGCGAGGCCCTGAGGTCGGCCACCTGGACGTAGAGCGTCACACCGGATCGCTCGCTGCCGCGAATGTGGCCCGCCGGGCCGGGCTCGGGACCGCCGATGCCGGCGGGGATCTCCATGATGAAGCCGTCGCCGATCTTCCAATTGAACAGGTCGGCGTAGAACGCACGCTGGCGCTCGGGGTCCTTGGCCTCGATCTCCCAGTGCACCACGGGTCGTGCCCAGTCCTGTGCCATGCCACCTCCCGCGCGCTCAGCTGCGTCCGGCCACAGTACCGAGGATGACGGGGCGCGGCGAGGGCTTGGAAACGGGTACCGGTCGCTGTAACGTGGCCCCGTACGTTCGGGAAGGCCCTCGTTTCAGGTCTGGCGGGCCTGGAAACGGGACCATTGCGGGTCTTCGTGACCGTGGCGACGCAACGGAGGAGGGTCTCACAAGGTGACACACTGGACTCAGGTCCTGTCGAACGTCTCCCTGGTGGAGTTCGTCTTGCTGGCCGCCCTGACCACGCTCCAATGGGCACGCCACCGGATCGCCGGTGCGGGATGGGTCGCCCTCTCCTTCGCCATCCTCGGAGGGCTAGCCCTGACGGTCAAGATCGACCCGACCGTGGTCACCCACCACGTCGTGGCCAAGTCCCTCGTCGCGTTGCTGCTCGTGATGCCCTACTGTCTCTTCCGCTTCGCCGCAACGTTCCACGCGCCGAGCCGGGCGGTGAGCTCCCTGGCGGCCGCAGTCACCGTCGGCATCGTCGCCTTCACCTTCACCCTCTCGTACCTGCCGGCCCCGGGCACTCCGCCACCCCCGCACTTCCTGGCCTACCGAATCGCCTTCGCGATCGCCTTCGGATTTCTGTTCACGTACGTGGTCGTCCGCCTCTACACGGCCGGGAGAGGCGAGCCGCTCATCGCGTCCGTGCGGATGCGCTTGCTCGCCGTAGCCGTCGCCGGGCTCGAGGCGCAGGTGGTGGTGGCGGCGCTTGGACTGCAGGGTCCGAGCGTGAGGCTGGTGACGCGGGCGGTCACCGTGGCGATGGGGATCCTGTTCCTGGTGGCCCTCGTGCTCCCCGGCTTCGTCCGTGTCCTCTTGAGCCGCAAGGAGGACGTGGCGTTCCGCCGAGCCGTGGGCGAGCTGGTGTCGGCCGGCGACTCGAGGGACGTGGCGGAGCACCTCCTCCCCCACGTGTGCGCGCTCGTCGGCGCATCGGAGGCGGCGCTCCTGACCGGTGACGGCACCGTCGTGGCGCGCTACCCGGTCTGGCTCGACACCGAGGGGCTCGCCGCCTGGGACTCCGACGTTGGCCGGGACCGGGAGGACGCGCGGGCCCGGCACGTCACCGTCCGGGCCCTCAGCGGCACCACGCACGTGCTGGCCGTCAAGATCAGCCCCTACATGCCCTACTTCGGCAGCGAGGAGCTGCACAAGCTCGACGAGCTGGCCAACATGGTCGGGCTCGCCATCGAGCGCTGCGAGATGGCGGAGCAGATGGCCTTCCAGGCCTCGCACGACGGCCTGACCGGCCTGGCCAACCGCAGCCTGTTCATGGAGCGCCTCCAAGAGTCGCTGAACCACGTGGGGCGGCGCCGCGATGCGCTGGCGGTCATGTTCATCGACCTCGACCGCTTCAAGCTGGTGAACGACCGAGCCGACCATTCGGCCGGCGACGTCGTCCTCAACGAGATGGCGAACCGGCTGACCGCCATGACGCGTGGCGTGGACGTGGTGGCTCGCTTCGGTGGCGACGAATTCGTCGCCCTCGCAGAGGTGGACCACGAGGCGGACGCGCTGGACATGGCCGAGCGCATCCGCAGAGGCCTCGAGCGCGCCGGTGACGATCGGCGAGGCGCACCTGGTGGTCACGGCGAGCATCGGCATCGTGGTCACCCAGGACGCGACCGCCGCTCCGGCCATGCTGCTCCGCGACGCGGACAACGCAATGTACGACGCCAAGCGTTCGGGCCGCGATCAGATCGTGCTGTACCGGAGCAACGCGCGCGACGTCGCCAACCTCAAGTGGGGCCTCAGTCCCACGCGCGCCTCCCGGCTCAGCGCAAGCTGAGCTCGCGCCGGTAGACACGGGCCGGCCCGAGGGCGGCCAGCTTCTCGGCGATCACCTGGAAGGTCTGCGCCGCTTCGCTCTCGGGGTCCACCGCCATGACCGGGTGACCCTCGTCCCCGCCGAGGCGCACGGCGCTCACCAAGGGGCACCTTGCCCAACAGAGGGACGCCGAGGTCGGACGCCAGTGTCTCGCCACCGCCGGACCCGAACAGCTCGTAACGGGTGCCGTCGTCGCCCGTGAACCAGCTCATGTTCTCGACGACACCGCGTACGGAGAGCTTGAGCCGGCGCGCCGCGAAGGCCGAGCGCTGCGCGACGCGCTGCGCCGCGGGCTGCGGCGTCGTCACCACGACGATCTCCGCCCGCGGCATCACCTCGGCCAGGGTGAGTGCAACGTCACCGGTGCCCGGGGGCATGTCGACCAGCAAGAAGTCGGGCTCACCCCAGTAGGCGTCGGTCAGGAATTGCTGGATCGCCTTGTGCAGCATCGGGCCGCGCCAGATGACCGGCTGGTCGTCGGGGACGAAGTAGCCCATGGAGAGGCACCGCACCCCGTGGGCCGACGTCGGGATGACGATGTCGCCGATGATGATCGGGTCATGGTCCGTCCCGAGCATCTTGGGGACGGAGAAGCCGTAGACGTCGGCGTCGAGCAGCCCGACCCGGTGCCCGGCCTGCGCCAGCGCGATGGCCAAGTTCACGGTGACCGTCGACTTGCCCACGCCGCCCTTGCCCGAGGAGATGCCGATGACGCGGGTCTTGGCGTCGGGGCCGAGGAAGGCCGGCATGGGTGCGGCCGGCGCGTGGCCGTGCCCGGCGTGGTCGTGCCCGTGCCCATCGTCCTCGCCGCCGCCGTCTCCGAGCATGCCGGCGCGGAGCCGGTGGCGGAGCTCGGTCCGCTCTGCGTCGGTCATCACCACGAACTCGAGCTCGACCTCTTCGACCCCGGGAACTCCGAGTGCGGCCCGGTGGATCTCCTCGGCCAGCTCGTCGGTGCCGGGCCAGGCCGACACGGGGAGGGCCACCTCAATCAGCACCCGGCGGCGGCGAGGCCGCACGGAGCGGAGCAGGCCGAGGTCGCCCAGGCTGGCGCCGAGCTCGGGGTCCTCGACCGCGTTCAACGCAGCCTCGATCTGTGACTGGTCTGCTGCCATGCACTCCCTCGTCTCGGGCAGGATCGGGATCACGCACCGGCTGGCGGCACACGGCCCGCGTCACCCCAGCTCGAAGGGCTGATCCCTCGGTAGACTACCCAGGGTGAGCACCGCTCCGATCACCGTCGAGCCCGAACGGCCGGCCGGCGCAGACGACGGCCGTTTCAGCGCCGCCGTCACGGCGGTGGCGGCCGCGTTCGGCGACCCCACCCGGCGCGACATCTTCCTCCACGTCCGCGCCGTGCCCGGCGTGACCGCGACCGAGGTCGCGACCACCTTCTCCCTGCATCCCAACGTGGCGCGCCATCACCTCCAGCGGCTGGTCGACGGCGGCTACCTGCGGGTCGAGACCGGGCGCAACGCGGCCGGGGCGGGTCGGCCCTCCAAGCGGTACTTCTGCGTGGAGGAGGAGCTGTCGCTCGGCCTCATGCAGCGGCGGGACGACCTGCTCATGCGCCTCCTCGGCGAGGCCATGCGGCGCCTGGGCCCCGAGGAGGCCGAGCAGATGGCAGCCCACGTGGGCGAGGAGTACGGACGGTCGCTGGCCTCGAGGATGACGCCCAACGAGGGACAGCGGACGGTCCGAGCCGCCATGCACGTGGTGGCGGAGACCCTGACGGCGCACGGCTTCGCCGCGCACGCCGAGGACCGGGGCGAGACCACGGCGGTCATCGCCGAGCAGTGCCCTTTCGGCGACGCCAGCAGCACCAATCCCGTGCTGTGCGCGGTGGATCGGGGCATGATCAAGGGACTGCTGTCGGGGCTGTGCGGCACCGCGTCGCAGCGGGCGCTCCCGGTCATCCTTTCCTCGCGGGCCCGGGGCGACGACGCCTGCACCGCGTCCGCCTGAGCCGCGGTGGCTCGCGCCTACCTGGACCACGCCAGCACGACGCCACCACGGCCCGAGGCCCTCGCGGCACTGACCCGGTGGGCCGCCCTCCCACCCGGTGATCCCGGCCGGCTGCACCAGGAAGGCCGCACCGTCCGCGACGCAGTGGAGGAGGCGCGCGACCAGGTCGCCGGCTTGCTCGGCGTGGCGCCGCGCCAGGTGGTCTTCACGTCGGGTGGGACAGAGGCCATCAACGCCGCCGTGTGGGGTGCCACCCGTGCGTCGCCCGGCGGGCCCGTCGTGTGCGGCGCCGTGGAGCACTCCGCCGTCCGGGACTCCTCGGCGCGAGCCGCACCGGTCGAGGAGCTGCGCGTGGACGGGTCCGGGCGTCTCGACGTGGACGTCCTCCGGGATCGCCTCGTCTCATCGTCGCCCCGCCCCGCCCTGGTGCACTGCCAGTGGGCCAACCACGAGGTGGGCACGCTCCAGCCGGTCCACCAGGTCGTCGAGCTCTGCCGCGAGGCAGGCGTCGCGGTGCACGTCGACGCGGCCGCGGCGTGTGGCCACGTGCCGATGGACCTGGCCGTGCTCGACGCCGACCTCGTCAGCATCAGCGCACACAAGCTGGGGGGCGTGCCCGGAGCGGGTGCGCTGATCGTCCGGCGCGGCAGCAGGTTCGAGCCGCTGCTCGTCGGCGGCGAACAGGAGCGCGGGCGTCGCGCCGGCCTGGAGCCCGTCCCGGCAGTGCTCGCCTTCGGCGCTGCGTCGGCCGCGCTCGCCGCCGACGGGCAGCTGCTGATCGGCACGGAGGCCGCGGCCGCCCGGCGGCAGATCGCGACCGTCGTCGACGCCGCGCTCGCCAACCAGGGAGTCGAGGTGGTCGGGGCTGCCGCCGCCGACCGCCTGCCCCATGTGGTGTGCCTGGGCGTTCACGGCGTGGAGGCCGAGCCGGTGCTCATCGGCCTCGACCGAGCCGGCGTGGCCGTCCACTCCGGATCGGCGTGCTCGTCGGAGAGCATCGAGCCCTCGCCGGTGCTCGAGGCCATGGGCGCCGATCCGAGTCACTCGCTGCGAGTCAGCGTGGGCTGGACCACGACCGAGACTGACTGCGCGGCCTTTGCCGACGCCTTCACGCGGGTCGTCGCCGACCTGCGGGCGCTACGGGGCTGACGACCCCGCCGACGCTGCGGTGAAGGCCGGCGGAAGAGTGACTCCGGCGCTCTTGTAGGCGCCGGCCACGAGCGGCGCCACCTGGGGCAGCTCAGCCGCGGGTGGACCGTCGGCCAGGAAGTCGTCGAACTGGGCCACGGCGGCCGCATGGTTGTGGTCCTGGTTCTCGAGGACCAGACCGTCGAAGAGGTGCCCTTGGTAGTAGGACGGGGAGTCCCGGACGGACGTCTCGATCTCGGCGCGTCCGATCTTGACGAGAGAAGCGACGTGGGCGGCCGATCCGACGTTCCACTGCAGGTAGCCCGCGTAGGCGAGAGCCGCCGGGTTCGACGGGTCCTCCGAGAGCACCTTGTTGTAGAGCTCGAGCGCAGCTTTGGTGTTGCCCTCGTTGTTCTGCGCCAGCGCCTGCTGCAGCTGCTGCTCGATGAGCTGCGCCTGCGAGATGCTCACGCTCCCCGACGACGACTGGCCGGGCTGTCGGGACTGGACGTAGTGCACGACGAGCAGGATCGCGCCGGTGGCGATCAGCAGGCAGGCGAGGACGATCCCGATCCTGCGCCACAGGGGCAGCGAGGGACGCTCGGACGAATCGGGTTCTGCCACGGCGGGCTGCGGCGCGGCGGCCTCGGGGCCCAGGGCGGCGAGCTCCGCCTCCACCTCGGCCAGGCGGGCCGCGTCGCCGCGCCACGAGCACGGCATGGTCCTCGTCGGAGAGGTCGCCCGCGTCGTGCTCGCGCGCCGCATCGTCGAGGGAGCGGTGCAGGAACTCGCGCTCGTCGGTGAGGTACCAGCGCTCGTCCCGGGAGGACTGGTCCGGTCCCGTCACCTTGCGCGATCCGTCGACCGTCATGCGACGCGCTCTGGCGCCTTCAGGGCGTCGAAGGCGCGGCTCCGGCGCCAGAAGACGACGCCGACCACCACGAGGGCGGCGGCGCCCAGCACCAGCGGGAGGACCCAGATGAGCGGGACGCCGCCGGCATCGGGCGGGACCAGCAGGATCGTCTGGCCGTATTCGTCCACCAGCACCTGGTCGATCTCGGACGCGGAGCGCCCGGACGCCACCATGCTCTCGATCTGGTGGCGCACGGCGATGGCCGTGCTCGCGTTGGACTGGGCGACCGAGAGGTCGGTGCACGAGGGGCAGCGCACGTTCGACTCGATCGCCGCGGCGCGCTGCGCCACCGTCGGGGACCCGTTGTCGAATGCGCCGCTCCCGATGACCAGCGCGACGGCCAGGACGACGAGGGGGACCGCCACGCGCGCCCACAGGGGTACGCGCGCCATGCGCTCAGCCACCCGACGGGCTCGCTCGCGCCGCGCCGGCCGCGCCCAGGAACGTCTCCAGGTTCTTCTGCGTGGCCGGGCCCTCGAGCACCGCGGTGACCCGCCCGGCGGGATCGACCACGAAGGTCGTCGGCGGCGCGGTGACGCCGTAGTGCTCGGCGATCACCCCGCCGGGGTCGCCGATGGCGGGCCACAGGTCGCCGTTGGCCTGGAGGAACGCGCGCGCCGTCCCCGAGGTGTCGTGGAACACCACGCTGAGCAGGTGCGCGCCTCCCGTCGTGTGCGCCTGCTGGTAGGCGAAACGGGAGAGGTCGGGCGCCTCCTCCTGACAGGGGATGCACCAACTGGCGAAGAAGTTGATGACGACGTAGTGGCCCCGCAACGACGCCAGGGAGACGCGCGACCCGTTGCTCAGGTCGGTGCCGGTGAACGCGGGGGCCGGATGGCCCAGCAAGGGGCTCGCCACGGCAGTGGCCTCCTGCGGCGTGCGCGTCGCCAGGGCGACGCCGACGACGACGAGGACCAGGAGGACGGCGCCCGCCACCCAGCGGATCGGGTGGCCGAGACGGCGGCCCGTCATGCCGGGCCGACCCCGCGGGCGACCAGCGCGCCCACCGGCGCGGGCACCTCGTCCCTGGCGTCGCGGCTCCCGTCGGGCTCGGCGCCGGTCACGAGCCCCGACGGGGCCGACGCCGGCTCGGTCGCCCGCCGCCGGGACCCCGGTACGAGCGCGAGCAGGCCGCCGAGACCGATCAGGAGGCCGCCGGCCCACAGCCACGCCACGAGCGGCTCGATCACCACACCGATCGCCACCGAACCAGCCGGGAGGTTGTTGATGGCCTGGTTGCCCGATGACGGCCCGAGTCCCCCCACGGCATCGAAGGTCAGGTAGACGTCTCCGAAGAGGCCCGAGTCGATCGCCGGCGTGCCCACGACCGACAGCGCGCTGCCGAAGCTGGTCGTCGCCGGGGCGAACACGCTGCCGTCCACCTTGACCAGGGCCTGGTGGGCCGTCCGGGAGGGCGACGTGACGGTGCGCAGTCCCTCGAACGTGAAGCTGTGCCCGTCGTAGGTGACGACGGTGCCCCGGTGCAGCGCGAGCTCGGCCTGGTGCCGGTAAGACGTGGCGGCGATGACCCCGATGGCGAGGAGCACCACGCCGAGGTGCACGATCATGCCGCCGTTGGCGCGCCCCACCAGCCCGCGCCACCAGCCGACGCGGCGGGCGCGGGCGGCCCGCACGGACAACACGAGGGCGCGCGCCGCCGTCGCGGCCGCCATGGCTCCGAGCCCGAACCCGATCAGCGTCGCACTGCCCCGCAGGCCGACCGCCACGCACAGGACCACGGTGCCGACGCCGATCCACACGGGGATGACGAGGCGCTGCCACAGCACGGCCCCGCTCATCTTGCGCCAGCTGAGCACGGGTGCGACGGCCATCAGGAAGAGCAGCGTCAGGGCCGCCGGCACGGCCACGGTGTTGAAGAACGGCGCGCCGACCGTGACCTGCTGCTGGGTGAGCGCCTCGTAGAGCAGCGGGTACACGGTCCCGAGCAGCACCACGAACGCGAACCCGACGAACAGCACGTTGTTGAGGAGGAACGCGCCTTCGCGGCCGAGCGGGGCGTCGATGCCCCCGGGCGAGCGCAGCCGGTCGCCGCGCCACGCGATCAGACCGAATCCCACGATGACCACCGCGAAGAAGAACCCGATGAGCAACGGGCCGAGCGTCGACTGGGAGAAGGAGTGCACGGAGGTGATGACCCCCGAGCGGGTGAGGAACGTGCCCAGGATGGTGAGGGCGAAGGTCGCGATGGACAGCGAGAGGTTCCAGACGCGCATCAGGCCGCGGCGCTCCTGGACCAGGACGGAGTGCAGGTAGGCCGTCCCGCACAGCCAGGGGAGCAGGGCGGCGTTCTCGACCGGGTCCCAGCCCCAGAACCCTCCCCATCCCAGCACCTGATAGGACCACCAGGCACCGAGCACGATGCCCACGGAGAGGAAGGTGAACGCCACCAGCGTCCAGCGTCGGCACTCGATCTGCCAGCGATCACCCACCCTGCCCGTGGCCAGCATGCCGATGGCGAAAGCGAAGGGCACGGTGAACACGACGAACCCGACGTAGAGGAGCGGCGGGTGGATCGCCACCAGCGGGTTGTCCTGCAGGAGCGAGTTGGGCCCGAGGCCTTGCGTCACCCCGGAGGCGGTGATGAAGGGGTTGGCGGGGCCCACCATCAGCCCGAAGAAGAAGGCGGAGACGACGTAGAGGACGAACGTGGCCCAGCGGATGACCGGGTCGGCGGCCTGGTGGCGGTAGCGCCACACGAAGAACGTCGAGACCACGGCGAGGACCAGCCCCCAGAGCAAGATCGACCCGGCCAGCGCCGACCACAGCCCGGTGATGGAGTACAAGAGGGGTGTGACCGTGCTGTTGTTCTCGGCCACGAACGCCAGCGCGAAGTCGTGGGTGACGAGCGCGTGCTCCATCGCCCCGGCGGCGAGGAGCGCGCCGACGAGCATCACGGGCGCCAGCAGCCTGCCGTCACCCGCCACGCGCCCCGCCGGCGTGGCGGCCGGCGTCGTGTCGGCGTCGCGGCGCGTGACCAGCCCGATGAGGAGCACGATCGCCCCCACGATGCTCGCCCCGAAGGCGAGCCACACGCCGATCGTCCCCAGATGCGCGTCGACCATCAGCAGGCCGGCCCGGTCGACGTGGCCTTCACCCGGTTCGGGTATTGCGCGCTGTACGTGGCCGAGTGCTTGACAAGGATGGAGTTGGACACGAAGTCGTTCGACGTGTCCGACGTGAAGTGCCCCACCACGACCACCGGGATCCTGGCCTGGAAGAGGTCCGGCGGGCTGCCCGTGTTGGCGACCTGGACGACGTGGGGTCCCTCACAGATGCTGAAGTCCGCGCCGGTGGCGGTGGCGTGGATGCTGCCGGGGACCACCGTCCCCTCCAGGCGGAACGTCGTGGTGCCGAGCATGTGCCGGCTGGCGTATGCCTGGTCGACCGTGTCGAAGTAATTGAGCGAGCTGCCCAGCCCCTCGACCAAAAGGAAGACGAAGGCGACGAGGAGCAGGGCGAAGACGGCCAGGACGCGCCGGCTGGTCCGGCGCCGCCGGGGTGGCGGCAGGGCCGGCCCCGGAGGAACCTCGGACGTCGGAGGGTTGGACGGCGGGCTCGGCTCGGTGGTCGTGCCGCTCACGACCGCTCGCCACGCGCCGGCGCACCCTGGCTCTCTGTGGCCGGCGCCTCCGACACCTTCAGCGCGCGTTCCCAGCGCCGGCGGCGCAGGACCAGGCCGACCGCGTAGACGAGCAACGTCACCAGCGTGACCGCGTACCCGGCATCGACGTAGCTCACGGCGTGCCTCCGCCCGGAGCCGGTGCCTGGCCGACGAGGTCGGCGCCGACGAGGTCAGTGTCCTCGCTCCATCGCTCGGCCAGCGACACCTCGAGCTCCTGGTTGCCCACCGCGTCCTGCAGCACCTCGACCTGGTAGCGCACGCCGAGCAACCACACGAAGATCAAGGAGAAGGCGACGAACGCCAGCAGGAACGTCCACGACATCGACGCCGAGGCGTGGATCTTGAAGCCGGGGTCGATGAACGTGCCCCCCTGGTGCAGGGTGTTCCACCAGTCCACCGAGAAGTGGACGAGCGGGATGTCGACGGCGATGAGCAGCGCGGCCACGGCGCAGCGCCGGGCCCGGACGGCGGGATCGGCCGGCACACGCCGGAGCGCCAGGTAGCCGATCTCGAGCAGGAGCAGCAGTGCGGTCGAGGTGAGCCGGGCGTCCCAGGTCCACCAGGTGCCCCAGGCCGGCCGGCCCCACAGCGAGCCGGTCACCAGGGTGAGTGCCGAGAACACGGCGCCCACCTCGACGGCGGACGCAGCCAGGCGGTCCCAGAAGAGGGAGCGCGTGCGGGGCCACAGGTACAGGAGGCTGCCGCCGGCGGCCACGATGCCCACCCAGTACAGCGCCACGGTGGCGATAGGCGGGTGGATGTAGAGCAGCCGGGCCAGGTTCCCCTGCACGACGTCGGGCGGGGTGATCCACAGGCCGAGCCACACCGTGAAGCCCAGGGCGACGACCCCGACGGCGCCCACGACGTCGAGCCAGCGGGGCCGGGACGGCCGGAGGGTGGGCGTGCTCATGCCGCCTCCTGCAGGGGCCCGTAGAGGACGATCCCCACGACGAGATAGATCACGGCGAAGGGGACGAGGATCTTGAGCCATTGGGTCCCCGACGACACGCTCCCGCTCAGCGCGGCCTCCCACACCTTGGACCCGGCCAGCAGGACCGGGGCCAGCACCGGCAGCACGAGCAGCGGCAGGAGGGTGTCACGCACGCGCAGGCCGGCCGAGAGTGCGCCGTAGAGGACGCCCGCGCAAGCCAGGCCCACGGTGGCCAGCAGGCTGGCCGTCACGGCCAGCCACACCACGTGCACCCGCACGTCGAAGAGGAAGGTGACGCCGGCCCACAGCACCAGTTGGAGGACCAGGAGCTGGAGGCCGACGGCCGCCGCTTTGCCGAGGAAGATACCTGCCGGGTCGATGCCCGAGAGGCGCAGGCCGTCACGTGTGCCCTCGCCGGACTCCACCGCCACGCTGCGCTGGATCGCCAGCACCGTCGAGAACAGCAGGGCGACCCAGAAGATGCCCGGGGCGGCGCGGCGCAGCGCAGCCTCGTCCGGACCGATGGCGAACGCCAGGAGGACCAGCACGAGGAGGGCGAAGGGGACGACCTGCCACAGCGCGACGCGCGCAGCGCGCCTCGATCCGGAGGTCCTTGCCCGCCACGAGCACCGCGTCATGCCACATGGGTGGCCCCCACGCCGCCGGTCGTGTCGTCCGCCACGGCGGTCGGGACCGCGGTGAGCGCGACGCGACGCCCGCCCGGCTCCTCTGCGGTGATCCGGCCCCCGCCCATGGAGACGACGCGGTCGGCCAGTGGGACGGAGAGCTGCGGTTCGTGGGAGCTCAGGAGCACCGTTGCTCCATCCGTCACCGCTTCGCCGATCAGAAGCCCGAGAAGAGAGCGCGAGGTCGCGTCGAGGCCGGCGTGGGGCTCGTCGAGCAGCCACAGGGCGGGGCGGCGGGCCAAGAGGGCGGCCAGCGCGACCCGACGCCGCTGTCCGGCCGACAGGCGCCCGGCCGGTGTGGTGCGCAGGCGGCCGGTCAGGCCGAGCCGGTCGAGCGCGCCGTCCGCGCTCCGGACGGGGAGCCCGAGGGCGCGCACGGCGAAGCGGACGTTCTCCGCCGCACTCAGCTCGTCGTAGAGGGGGGCGGCATGGCCCAGGAGGCCGACGTAGCGGCGCACCGAGGTGTGATCGGTGGTCAGGTCGACGCCGAGCACGAATGCCTCGCCCGCCGTGACAGGCAAAAGCCCTGCGCACGCGCGCAGGAGGCTCGTCTTGCCGGCCCCGTTGGCCCCCACGACCACGACGACCTCACCCTGCTCGAGGCAGAGGTCTACCCCTGCGAGGGCGGGGAAGCGGCCGGCGAGAGCGACAGCGGCGCGGAATTGGACGACAGGGGCCATGGCCTTCCCCACCATGGTAGGGGGGGTCGGTCCCGGGGTTCCAAGCGGGTCCCGGCCGCCTCCATCAGGGCAGTGCCCAGACCCAGGCCGAGCTGAAGGGCCAGTCCCGGTACGGCTGCCAGCCCGGCTTACGGCGCACGAATTCATCGTCGACCAGGGCTTCGTGCAACTCGCGCAGAGTGAAGCCCGCGCCGGTGGCCGCGGCCACGTGCTCGGAGGGGAGATGGACGAAGGTCTCGATGGCCAGGGGTCCGGCGCCTGGGAGGTCGAAGTGCGTCGGCATCCCCACCGACATCACGAAGTAGGGATGGATCCCCACCACCACGAACGACCCCTCGTGGCCGAGTAGCCGGCGCCCTTCGGCGTACAGGCGGGCCAACTCCGGCAGGTGCTCGTCGACCAGGACGCAGACGACCAGGTCATAGGCGGCACCGGGCAGACCGCTGTCCCGTACGTCCCCTTCGACGAGGCGGTCGTGGATGCCGCGAGCCCGGGCCAGCTCCAGCATGGCGGGCGTCACGTCGACGCCGTCGACGGGGAAGTCCCCCCGGGAGCGCAGCCAGCCGGCGGTGCGCCCCGAGCCGCACCCGAGGTCGGCGGCGCGCGCGACCGCGTCCCACTCGACTGATCCGATGCGCTCGAGGAGCGCCAGGTCCATGACGTCCTCGACGGTCTTCTCGTAGGTCGGCGCCCACGCGTGATACCCCTCACGCGCCGAGACCGTCGGGTAGTGGCGGCGGTCGAACCGAGCGAAGTCGGGCCCGGTCCCCACGGTCAGCGCATGTGTGCCAGCGCGTTGACAGGATCGAGCGACGTCGCCGTGTGGCCGGCCAACTCGGCGCGGGCGAAGTCGGCGAGCGCGACCTCGTGCGCCAGCAGCAGCTCCGCCGTCTCGCCTTCCGCAGGGTTCAGCTCGCCGATGCGGCGGTACAGCGGCATGTACTGGCCCGTGACGTTCACAACCGAGCTCATGAGGTCCTCCCAGGCGCCGGCCGCCGAGTCCGGAACCAGCGCCTCGGCCACCGACACCATCGCGGGATCGGGCTCGGTGGAGATGCCGGCGCGCTCGAGCGCGGGGGCCACGGCGTCCTTGGTTCGGCGCTCGAGCGTGGCGAGCACCCGCATCTTGCGTGCCCGCTCGTCATCGGCGAGACGGTCGGCGACGCCCGAGAAGAAGGCCTCGCCGAGCACCTCGCCCTGGTAGGCCTTGATCCAGAGCTCGTCGATGCCGTCGTCGGCCGAGAAGATGGGCGCCGGGGCGTCGAGGTCGGTGTCGGAGTCGGTCATGGACGGACGCTACCCCCGGCGCCCGGCATGTGCTCGGGGCAGCATCGGTAGTGTGCGTCGCATCCATGGCGACCGTGCTCATGCCGCTGCCGGCGTGCGACTTCGACCCGACCGAAGTGGCGGTGAGCTGGCAGATCCTGTCCGAGGCCGGCCACGAGGTCGTGTTCGCGACCCCCTCGGGGCAGCCCGGGAAGGCCGACGACATCATGGTCAGCGGGCGTGGCCTCGACCCCTGGGGCGGTGTCCCGCTGCTGCGCAACGTCACGGTGGTCGGCCGGTCCCTGCGGGCCGACGCGGGGCGCGGCGCTCCTATGCCGCGCTGCTCGGCGACACCGCGTTCCGTTCCCCGCTCCACTGGGGTGCGGCCCGCCGGAGCACCTACGACGCCCTCGTCCTGCCCGGCGGGCACCGAGCCCGCGGGATGCGCGACTACCTCGAGAGCCTGGAAGTGCAGCAGATGGCAGTCGACTCCTTCCGCGCCGGCAAGCCCGTGGGGGCGATCTGTCACGGTGTGCTCGTGGTGGCGCGTGCGATCGAGCCCGCCAGCGGGCGGTCGGTGCTGCACGGCCGGCGCACCACGGCACTGACGTGGCAGCTGGAGGGCAGGGCGTGGCAGCTGGCGAGCCGGACCCGCTTCTGGGACCCCGACTACTACCGCACCTACGTGGAGGAGCCGGGGCAGCCCGCCGGGTACATGTCCGTGCAACAGGAAGTGACGCGCGCGCTCGCCACTCCCGACGACTTCGTGGACGTGCCGCGCGACGTCCCTGACTACCGGCGCAAGACGAGCGGGCGCGCCCGCGACAGCCCGACGGACACGCGGCCGGCCTGGGTCGTGCGCGACGGCCTGTACGTATCGGCGCGCTGGCCCGGCGACGCCCACACGTTCGCCCGGACCGTCGCCGACGTCCTGGCCGAGTCCTCGCCGTAGGGTGATGCGAATGATGGGGTTCGTATTCCGGCTGATCCCGCCCCGCCCCGACTTCAGGGCCACCATGTCCGAAGGGGAACGGGCGACGATGTTGGCGCACGTCGGCTACTGGAGCGAGCTGCTGGCGCAGGGACGGGTCATCGTGTTCGGGCCGGTGGACGACCCGGCCACACCGCACGGGATCGGAATCGTGCTCGCCGAGGACCTCGCCGACGCTGAGTCCGTGCGCGATGGCGACCCCGTCATGTCGTCCTCGCACGGTTTCGTGACCGAGATCATCCCGATGGCACGGCTGGTGACGGCGGCCGGAACCTTCGACGCGCCCTAGGTTTCACCGCCTCCGCCTCAGCTCGTCGAGAGCCGTCCGAGCCCGAGATCGTTCAGGAGACTGGACAGCTGCGTCGACACCCAGCTGACGTTGTCGGTCAGGAGCAGTACGCCGAAGACCACAAGGACGATGCCGGCGACCAGCTCGACCACCCAGAGCCCGCGTCGGGCCCGGGCGATGACCGCAGTAATCCGTTCGAAGGCCAGGCCGGTCACGACGAAGGGCACCGCAAGGCCGAGCGAATAGGCGAAGAGCAGCACGACGCCGCCGGTCAACGTCCCGTTCTTGGCGGCCAGGCCGAGGACCACGCCGAGGACCGGCCCGATGCACGGGGTCCACGCAAAGGCGAAGGCCATCCCCATCAGCGGTGCCGCCCACAGGCCGAGCTTGGAGGGCCGTACGTCGAAGCGGTGCTCCCCCGTGACCCGGGTCACCACGCCGAGCGTCCCCGAGCCGGCATGGGTCCAGACGCGCGCCGGGAGCGCCCCGACGAGCATCACGAGCCCGAGCAGCACCACCACGGCACCGCTCACGTGCGACAGCGTGAGGGCGTGCGGCTTGAGCAGACGTCCGATGCTCGACGCGGTGGCACCGAGCGCCACGAACACGAGAGTGAAGCCCGCGACGAACAACCCGATCCCGCGCAGGACGGGGCGCAGCGCGGCCGACGGTGTCGTGCCCTCACTCGCCGCAGCCAGCTCGGCGGCCGAGAGACCCGACACCATGGAGAGGTAGCCGGGTACCAGCGGCAAGACGCACGGGGATACGAAGGAGAGGATCCCGGCACCGAACGCGACGAGGACGCCGACCGGGTCGGCTGAGATCGAGGCGGGTGAGGGGAGCGCGGTGGCCCCCCGGTTACCTGAGGCTCTTGCGGATCAGGTCCATGTCGGCATCGACCATCATGGCGACGAGGCTCGCGAAGTCGACCTCGGGCTGCCAACCCAGAACCTGGTGCGCTTTCTTGGGGTCCCCGACCAGGAGATCGACCTCTGCCGGCCGCAGGAATCGCTCGTCTATGACGACGTGCTGCTCCCAGTCGAGCCCCGCCGCCTCGAACGCCAGGCGACACAACTCGCGTACCTCGTGGGTCTGGCCCGTCGACACGACGTAGTCGCCCGGTGTGTCCTGCTGGAGCATCAGCCACATGGCCCTGACGTAGTCGGCCGCGTACCCCCAATCTCGTTGTGCGTCGAGGTTGCCGAGCGCCAGCTTGTCGTCGAGACCCTGCGCGATGCGGGCCACGCCGTGCGTGACCTTGCGCGTGACGAACTCGAGGCCCCGGCGGGGGGACTCGTGGTTGAACAGGATGCCCGAGGTGGCGTGCAGCCCATAGCTCTCCCGGTAGTTGACTGTGATCCAGTGGCCGTAGACCTTGGCCACTCCGTAGGGGCTGCGCGGGTGGAGGGGCGTCGACTCCCTCTGGGGGACCTCCTGCACCTTGCCGAACATCTCCGAGGAGCTCGCCTGGTAGAAGCGGATCTCGGGGTCCACCAGCCGGATGGCATCGAGCAGGCGGGTGACGCCCAGTGCCGTCGTCTCACCAGTCAGCACCGGCTGGCTGAAGCTGGTCTGGACGAAGGACTGGGCGGCGAGGTTGTAGACCTCGTTGGGCCGGTGGTCACGCAGGATGTTGATGAGGGACACCTCGTCCAGCAGGTCACCCGCGACGAGCTCGACCTGGTCCTGGATGTGGGCGATGCGCTCGAAGTTCAAGGTGCTCGAGCGCCGCACCATGCCGATGACCGTGTAGCCCTGCTCCAGCAGGAATTCGGCCAGGTACGACCCGTCCTGGCCGGTGACGCCCGTGATCAGTGCCCGTTTTGCCATTGGGGAAACGCTAGTCCACCCGCGAATGTGCCACTTCGCACGCCTACAGTGCCGGCGTGGCGACGGTGAGCATGGTGTCCTTCCGGCTGGGGGGCGGCGACGGGGTCGCCGTCGAGGCCGCCAAGTGGGCTGACGCGCTGGGCACCCTCGGTTGGGACGTCCGCACGATCGCCGGCTCCGGCTGCGTCGACACGCTGCTCCCGGGGCTGGCCATGCACGCACCCGAGCCCCCGAGCCGGGGCGAGGTGGAGGACGCGCTCGCCGGGGCCGACCTGGTGGTCGTCGAGAACCTCTGCTCGCTCCCGCTGAACCCGCGGGCCTCGGACGTGGTCGCGGCGGCCTGCGCGGGCCGCCCTGCCGTGCTCCACCATCACGACCTCCCGTGGCAGCGCCCGCACCTGGCCCGCCTGCCGCCACCACCGGACGACACGGCATGGGCGCACGTGACGATCAACGAGTTGAGCCGCGCTGAGCTGGGGGTCCGTGGCATCCGCGCCACAACGGTGTACAACACGTTCGACCCGGACCCGCGTCCCGGCGACCGGGCACGGACGCGCGCCGCTCTCGACCTGCGCGACGGCGTCCCGCTCTTGCTCCAACCGACCCGTGCCCTGGCGCGCAAGAACATCGGGGGAGCAATCGCCTTGGCCGAGGCGGTGGGAGCGACCTACTGGCTGCTCGGCCCGGCCGAGGACGGGTACGAGCCGGAGCTCGCGCGCCTCGTCGGTCGGGCGCGCTGCCGGGTCCTCCTCGGAGAGCCCGAGGGCGGCTGCACCATCGCCGACGCGTACGCCGCGTGCGACGCTGTCCTGCTGCCGTCCACCTGGGAGGGATTCGGCAACCCCTCGGTCGAGTCGGCCACCTACCGCCGCCCGCTCGCCGTGGGCACCTATCCGGTCGCCGCCGAGCTGGCGGCGTTCGGGTTCGACTGGTTCGACGCCGCCGACCCGGCCCCGCTGGCGGCGTGGCTGCGCACGCCCGACGAGCGACTGCTCATGCGGAACCACCAGGTGGCGGCAGAGCACTTCAACCTGGCCGACCTCCCGCTGCGGTTGTCCCGGATCCTGCGGGACCTGCCGGGTCTACCCCCTGACCCTTGTGACCGTTCGGTAACGTAAGCGTCGTGACAGGTGCGATGCAGGCCGCCTCCCGGCGGCTCACGGCGGAACAGCGGCGCCACCAGCTGTACGCGGTGGCACTCGAGCTCTTTGCGCAGCGGGGCTATCGGTCCACCACCATGGACGACATCGCCGAGGCGGCGGGTGTCACCAAACCCCTGCTCTACCAGCACTTCTCGTCCAAGCGGGCGCTGTACCTGGAGCTTGTCGACTCCATTGCCCAGGACCTGCTCTCGGCCATCCGGCATGCCGTCATGCGGGCCGACGGACCCCGCCAGCAGGTGGAGCTGGGCTTTGCCGCCTACTTCCGGCTCGTGGTCCGCCACGAAGCGGAGTTCCGTCTGCTCTACGGAAGAGACCATGCAGACGACCAAGAGCTGGGCCGGGCGCTGCGCACCGTGGAGGACGCAATCGCCGAGGCGATCGACCCGCTCATCGACGCCGGACTCGACGACGACCATCGGCGCCTGCTGGCCTACGGGATCGTCGGCATGGCCGAGGGAGCGAGCCGACGTTTCATGGCGCAGCGCCCGGACAGCGAGGCCGAGCTCGACGAAGCGGCGCAGAAGCTGGCCCGGCGCATGGCCGATCTGGCCTGGGCCGGACTGCGGTCGGTGCACGCCGACTGAGCTCCGGGCGACCCGGATCCGGACGACCGAGCTAGAGAAGCGACACCAGCGTCCGGCACAATCCCCAGAGCTCGTCGACGCACGCGGCGTACTCGTCCGCCTCCGCCCCCGCCGGGTCGAGCACGTCTTCGCTGTCGGACACCTCCACCTCGGCGAGGCCCAGGGCGGCAACCCGTTGGCCGAGCGCGGGCGGTGCCGGCGGCAGGTCGCGGCACAGGCGGCGGATCGTCGCGGTCTTGGCGGCGGCATCCGGAAACCGGCGCCGGACGAAGCGCACGTGATCCGCCTCCATGACGACGACCAGCTCGGCGTGCACGAGGTCGATCCCGTGGACCTGGCGGCTCCGATGGCGGCGGAAGTCCGCGCCGGCCAGCTCGGGGAGGCGCGACAGCGCGGCGCGCGTCCGCATCCCCATGGGCTGGCCGTCAATGGTGTGGGTACCGGCCGTGACGATGTGCAACTGCCCTGCGGGACGGCCATCGCGGAGGTGCTCCAGCATGAAGCCGGCCATGACCGACCGTGCCGCGTTCCCCGTGCACAGGACCAGCAGCTCCGTCATCCGGCGGCGAGGAGCAGGGCCGGCACGTCGACATCGAGCGCGTGCTGCGCGTGGCGGGTCGTGCTGGTCAGGAACATGAGGTCGCCACGCTCGGTCCGCTGGACGACCATGGCGGCCACGATCGCCATCAGGACGCCTCCGAAGCTGTCGCGGCGCACATCAGCCTGCAGCTGCTCCAGGCTGTAGTCACGGACACCGCGCCGGCAGAGCGCGTCGTGATAGTGCGTCAGCAGGTCAGCCTCGTGGGCGCGGCGGTCCTCCGCGCTCAGGCAGCCGCCGATGAAGTACGCCACGTCGTAGGACGCTCCCGCCCATGCCACGGTCTGCCAGTCGACGACCACCGGCCTCGGATCGCCGGGTTGGAACAAGAGGTTGTCGAGGCGGAAGTCGCCGTGGCTGGCGGTGCGGGGCCCGGTGCGCAGGTGCAGGTAGGCCGGGAGGTGCTCTGCGAAGATCCGGCACACCGCTTGGTGGTCGGGTGCCAGGGTGTCCTCGTAGCGCTCGAGGAACCCGGGCAGCAGCGAGGACACGAGCATGCAGAGGAGACCGTCCGACTCCGGCGTGGCGCGGTTGAGCCACTCGAGCCCGGCCAGGTCGGGAGCCTCCCAGCATGGGGCATGCAGTCCAGCCATCTCCTCGAGGACGGCGGCGGCCACGTCGGGGCCACAGGCGGCGATCTGGTCGCCCTGGTCGGCGCCGACGATGTCCTCGAGGAGAAGGGTGAACCACCCCGTCTCCGGCTCGACCATGGCCACGTACGCCTGCGGCACACGGGCGCCCACACGGGCGGCGACCTCGCGGTAGAAACGGACCTCTATCTCGTAGGCGCGCAGTGCCAGGCCGGTGCCGCGGCTCTGCTCGTCGGCCGAGGCGAACTTGCCCACCACGCTGCCCGGGCCGGCCCCGGGCGCGTCGTAGGCGAGGGAGAAGCGCGTCGTGTCGGCCATCTGGCCCGTGCCGACCGGCCGGGTCTCGAACGAGGTCACCCGGGCGCCGCCGCCCAGCACGCCCGCGGCTTCCAGGGCGTCGGTCATCCACTCCGGCGTGACGTCTGCCGCGTGGCGGAGGAGCGGGAGCGGGGACATGGGAGGCCGACACTATTGGCTGGGCTCGTCGAGGGCCTCCCGTGGCGCCCCGGAATACGAGCGCCCGGGCCCTCTGCGACGTCGGACTGCTGTCAGGTGACGGGAGCTATCGTCGTCGACATCTCGGCCAGGCCCGACTCCCGCGACTCCTCCTGACAGGCGTGGCGCGTGCTGGCCGGCGGTGTGCGGGTGTCGGGGCCGCTGTGGTCGTGGTGGACGTTACGTTCCAACTCCTCCGATTAGCTCGGTGTAGAGCCGAATGTATTCGGCGGCAACCGTATCCATCCCACAGAACTCGCGCAGCGAGGTGAAATCCTCCTCCGTCCACCGCCTCTCAAGGTCATGATCCGTGAGCACCGCGACGGCCCGCTGTGCAGCTCCGACGAGGATGTCGTGGCGAAGTTGATGGAGCCCTCCGAACTCGCTGAGCCGTTCAAGCTGCTCCGTGTCCCCCAGCGAGATGTAGTGCGGAATATGGTCGCGGACGAAGCGTTTGAACACCGGATATTCAAGAACAGCCAAGGGTCGTTTCGCCCAGACCGTCTCGATCGCCTGGTTGCCGAAACCTTCGTGCTCAGGCGGATAGCAGACAAGATCGACGGCGCGATAGGTGCCATAGAAGGGATAGTGGTCGTGGTCGTCGTGCTGGAATCGTCGGTCAGGGACGACGATATTGCCTCCGTAGACGAGCTTGATCCTGAGCTGTTGAGCGTACGACAGCAGTCTTTCCAAGTAGGGCCGGTTGTCGTCAAGATCTTCGCCCTGCGGTAGTAACAGAACGATGCTGCTGGCGGTGCTGAACCTCCGTCTGTTCAGCCCTAACCCGTCTGGCGCGCTCTCGAGAGCCATGCGCTCGCCATTCAGCGCCGCCACAAACTGAATGGCAAGTTCGATCGCCTTGTTGATGGCGATTCTGGCCGGCATGGCTACCACCAGATCGTCTGCGCCCACGGGTCTGGGATCACCGACCAGCACCTGGAGCTGGTTGCGGAAGGCGTGTTCGTCGATGACCGGTACATCCCGATCGAAGTCGAACCCGTCGGGAACGATGGTGCCAACGATTCCCTTCTTTGCACGCAACGCCTCAGCAGCAAGAGGGTTGATCAGCACGTGGCGCGCGTTGGGCAACGACGGACACATGATGCGATCCATCATGTCGTTGACTTGTTGGTATGGCGTCAGGAAATTCTTGGCATTGGGGCCTTCCCAGTAGATGTCGTGGTGCTGCATGAGAAAGCCGATGTCGGGCCGTTCAGTCGCCAGGTCGTACAAAGCAAGAGTGGCGGGAAGGTTGTAGGGCAGAGACATGATGTTGCGAATATGCAGCAACGGGATCTCCTGGGCATCCACGTAGGCCTCGACCTGTCGCCGAATGGGCTGCGCACGCTTGACGATCTCCATGACGAGGCTGTCCCCGTCCGACGCCGGCGGATGACCCTCGGACGTCGAGAAGACCCTCTTTCGCAGCGCCACGGCGTCAGGCGACTGGTAGGAGAGCTCCGGCAACGTCAAGCCTTCAGCGTCCGGCGGTACATCGGAGGCACAGGAGAATGCCTGCCAGCCCCTTGCGCCAAGGGCCTTGGAAAGCTCTTGGGATTGGAGCGACACCCCATCAGTGCCAAACAGCTTGAAGTGGACCTCAAGGGTCCTCCTCGGGGCCTCCCCACCATCGGCAGCCAGTTCCTCGCTCCGCTTCATGTCGACATCAGCCTCGCGCGACAAGGACGCTCCAGCACCGATAGCTGAGTCCGCCGCCTAAAGGGCCCTCGCTCAGGGCTCGGTGCCTGGCGTCTGATGACGCCGCCTCGGGGTACCTCAGTGTCGCCGGAACTGGTACCTGGCCAGTCGGTCTGAACCTAGGCGACCGAGGGTTTGAGGTGTTCGTCGAAGAAGGCGATGATGCGCCTGCGGGCATCGAGCGCGGAACTCTCGTGGAACTCCGCGCCTGAGAGCTTCGCCAGGACCTTGAAGATCGTGGAAGCCTCAGTGGGATCGTGATCGTTGAGAAAGGAATGCCCGGCATCCGTATACACCTTGACGTCGTGGTCGATTCCGTTGGCACGCAGTGCCTCCTCCAGGCGGTGAGGCGCCTTGTGCAGTGAACGATCCTTGGCCCCGTAGCTCCCGATGACCGGGCAGGCACCTCGCAGGAGGTCCTCGGCGTCCTTCGGCACGCCGCCGTAGTTGACACTCGATGCGGAGAAGCCGTGTCCGGGCGCCAGCAGGAGAGCGAATCCACCTCCCATGCAGAAGCCGATGACACCGATCCGCCCCGTGCAGTCCGGTCGGTCGGCCAGCCAGGCCCGCGTGGCGTCCAGGTCATCGAAGGTCCGGCCCTGGCGGGCAAGAGCGTCTTTGATCACCGTTCGTATGCATCGGAGCTTGTTGCCCCCGTGATAGAGGTCCGGGGCCGCCGCCAGGTATCCCTCACTCGCCAACCAGTCCGCCTGGTTTCGCAGGTCCGAGCTCATTCCCAACGCATCGTGAATGACGACGATGCCAGGCCAGATTCCGTCGCCTGTCGGCAGGGCCACATAAGCCGGAAGTACGCCAACGGTCGGGATTTCCACCTCGGTCATGGGTCCATGATGGCCCGGGGGGTCAATGGCGTGCTGTGCCATATCGGAGGTGTCTGCCATCGCCGGGACGGCGGCTATTCCACGGATAGCCTGAATAGGGCGTGGCACTCTCGGCAGCACAGACGCAGCGAATAGTCGGGCACCTCGTTCGGCTGCATCCCGGTGTCCCGGCCCACTTGGGCGACCCCGGGCGGCACTCGGAGTGAGAACGACGAGGGAGCACCACTACAAGGGACCCGTGGAGGTCTGGGTCGATGGCGCCCAGAAGTTCGAGGCGGACGTCCATCTGACCAAGCGCCAGAGCGTGGAGGAGTTCGAGACGTTGGTCGGCATCGAGTCCGTTGTGTTATCGACGACGTGGGATGGTCGGTTCCACGGGCTGGCCCAGGAGGACTTGCGGACCCTACAGGCGGTCGGAGCATTCGAGCTGAGGCTGCCCGGCGATCGTGAGGGTCGAGCCGTGCTGCCCAACGGCAGGGACCGCGCGTACCTTCAGGGTCTCGGCGACCCGCCGTTCTGAACCAGACCGCCGCCCTGAGCTGCAATCGGCTGTTCAGGGGAGCCGGTGTACGAGGTGTGCCAAACGCCCCTGAGACACCCAGTCCGACCCGCCCACTTTGCCGGTTATGCGGGGACATCAGCCCGAGCGCACGAGGACGACTCCCCACCAGGATCCCGGTGGCCGACGGGTGGTCATGGTGCGATAATCGTCGTGTGCTCGTGGAGGGGCATCTGTACGGCGATCGGACGTGGTTCTGCGACACCCGGAGCGCGGTTCGCAGGATGGGGGTTTCGACGCATCCGGTCGATTCGACCATGGTCATCTCCCTGTGGCAGGGCGACGTCTGCACCGGCACCTTTCGGTTGCCCGCCCACGATGCCGCAAGGCTCATTTCCACCCTGGCCTATGGGATGACGGAAACGATTCCGGGTGATCACCCCAGCGCGCACGTGGAGCGGAGCCGACTTCGCCCGATCTGGTCAGAACTCCCTCGCCGCCTGTACGCGCGACTCAAAGCAGAGAAGGAATCTCATCTTCGACTGGTCAAGTAGCCCGCCCCAAAGTGGGTGGTGCCGAAAGCGATAGGACGATCTCGACCACGTCCTCACCTCGGTACCCGTGAAAGGGGGGCAAACTCCAGAAGCTCACGCACCTTCTCGATCACGGCGCCTGTGGGGACGGAGCCGGCCCACCGTCACCCCACGGCCCCGCGGTCCGACACGGAGCCGTGGGAAGAGTTCGCGCGACCGGCACCGGTCCTGTCGAGGGGAATGTCGAGAACCTCAATAGGGCGAGGGAAGCTCGAGGCCGAACCGGCTCGCCAACAGGGCCATGTCCCTACGATCACGATCCCGAGGTGCGTACCCGCTGTGGTGTTCGAGCTGCAACTCGGCGCTGAGGCAGGGAACGGCCCTGTCGAGAATCAGTCCCGCTGCGAAGCCCTCTGGAGGATACGGACAATCGGACCCGTCGGGCGACGCCCCAACCTGCCACCCCGTCCCATCGTCGGCGAACGTGACGGGATGCAGGTCGATCTGGCGGCCATCTGGTGACCGCAGCACAACACGTACCGGAGAGAGGTCTTCTGACACGGAGAACTCGAGTGAGGCGAGACACCTGTACACCTCGGGAAGTGCCTGCAGTTCGACAACGAGATCGACGTCGCCGTGACACCGCGTGACCTCTCCGAGCAGAGCATCCACACCCCATCCGCCATCAATCCATACCTGCAGATCCCTTGCCTCGAGCTCCCCGACCACCGTCAGGACGTCATCGGGCTGCACGCCATCCTTCTCGCTCGCTGAGCTGCAGGTCGTTCACTCGCTGATCCTCACCAGGCGCGCCCAGGGAGGCGGTGGAGGAATGCGGAGCATCCACGGCACGAGTCCCGGCCCCGTACCCCGGTGGGGCTCGATGAGACCGACGATCACACGGGCGCCGCGGGGCTGCTCGTGCGGCCACGGGGTGAAGCCGTCCGTGAGGACGACCACGATGGAGGGGCGCGGCTTGAGTGTCAGGGCCTGGGTGATTCCTTCGCCCATGTCGGTTCCGCCGCCCCCGAGGAGCTCGACCTGCGAGGCGCGGCTCACGCGCTTGACGGAGTGGACCTGTGCGTCACAGGCCAGCACGCGCACGTTCGTGCCCCGCAACCCGACCCGCTGGAGCAGGGACTCGACCTCCGCGAGGACCTGAGCCAGAAGGTCGGTGCTCATCGAGCCCGAGGTGTCGCACACGATGGCCACGTCGGGCACCGGGCGGTCGAGGGTCGGCATGATCACCGATGGCGTGGCCTCCGAACGCCTCGAGGGCCTCCGGTAGGAGTAGTCGACCATCCCGGCCATGCGCACCACACCCGCCTGGACCTCGGCGGCCAGTACCCGTCGCCAATCGGTCCGGGAAGGAAGGACCTTGTCCGCCCACCTCAGCCAACCAGCTGCCACGGTTCCGGGTTCGGCGGCCTCGAATCGCTGCATCTCGCTCGCGACGGCCAACCGCAGGAACTGGCCGTCGCGGTCGTTGAGGCCGCGCCGGGGACCATCACCGTCCCATGGTCGTGCGATGCCGTCGCAGCCGGATCCGCAGTCCCATTGCCGGCGGCCGCCCCGGGCGAACTCGTAGTAGTGCTCGGCCAACCGACCCTCCACTGCGCCGAGGGCTGCGGGCATCTCGGCGGCGCAAGGGGGGACCATCCCGCTCGGCGCCAGGTCGTCGTTGACTTCGGCGTCGCTGGCCCGGTTCCACGCATGGGGTTCGCCATCCGTGTCGTGGACGCCGACCCGCTCGGCCCGGGGAGCATGGTCCCGCAGGAGATGGGAGACCAGGTGAACGAGGAGTCGCCCGAGGTCATCGACCGCGATCTCGTCCAGCACGTCGGGATCGGCGTGGACCTGCCAGCCTCGATCCACCGCAATGGTGCCGGCGCCCTCTGCTCGCTGTACTTGCGCCGCGAAGAGGGCGCTGGCGAGGTAGGGGTAGCGCGAGGCGGCGAAGACGCGGGCTGCCGCGACCTTCCGCTGGTCGAGCACGGTGCGTGACGACGACGGCGCGGTCAGCCGAGCAACCCGGCCTCGTTGAGGAGGTCCGTGAAGAGGTGGACCTCGGGCGGTACGGGTGCGCCCGGGGGGCGGCAGCGGACGAGGGGCCGGGCGGCGGCGGCGGCCACGTCCAGCGCGCTGATCGGCGGCCCGACCGAAGACGACCCAGCCCTGCTGCCATCGCTCGAGCGTCGGTCTGGCAGCGACGGCACTCGCCACCGACGAGAGCGCCGCAAAGGCGCGATCCCCGCGCTCGGGCAGGACGAACGACTCGGGATCCGCCAGCACCTCTTCGGGATCGGGCAGGTCGGCCTCGGCCAGCCAGGTCAGGAGCTCGATGCCCGGACCCTGGCCGACGGCACCCCGCACGAGGAGCGAACGCACGAGATCGTCGGTTCCGGCCGCGTGGGCGGCCGCGAGCAGCGTCGCCGCCATGTCCCAGCTGCGCGGGCTCGGCCAGGCCCGTCCCGCCGTCGCCGCGTCGTCGGGGACCTCGACGGCCAGCGTGGGTCGCACCCGGATGAAGCCACCCACCCAGCTGCGGGCCACTCCGATCCAGCGCTCCCAGCCGTCGGTGAGCACCGGGATCCGTGGGGCCGGCCACCCACCCGAGAGGCCGTCGGCCACCGCTCTCCCGTCGACCGCCCAGTCGAGGTGACAGAAACGGTTGGCCAGCGGGGCCGAGAGCTCCCACCCCGACGCCGCCTGCTCCGGAGGGTTGGCGGCTGCCACCACGGCGACACCGACAGGGAGGTCGAGATCCCCCACCGTCCGCTCGAGCACGACACGGAGGAGCGCCGCCTGCACGGCCGGCGGCGCGGTCGAGATCTCGTCGAAGAACAGGACCCCGCTCCCCTCTGCGGCGAGGCGCTGGGCCCACCTGGGCGGCGCGAAGTCGACCCGGGGGTAGCCGCCGTCATGGTTGACGATCGGCAGGCCGGCGAAGTCAGAGGGCTCGCGGATGGAGGCGATCACGGTCTCCGAGGGCAGCCCGATGGCGTCTGCGAGGGCCCTGATCACCGACGTCTTGCCGGTCCCGGGTGATCCCCAGAGCAGGACGGGCACGCGGACGCAGACCGCGAGCGCGAGCGCCTCGACCACGGCGGCCTGGTCGTCCATCCCCCCAGTCTGGCCGTGCCGCGCCGTGGGATGCTGTGGCGTGGGCCGGTCCACGGATCCAGAGACCTACTTGCGCCTCGCGTGCGAGCGCATCCTGCTCTCCCGGAGCCGGAACAACGGGATGCAGGACGGGATCGGGCCGGCGGTCATCGGCCGCGCTCTCGCCGCCGCCGGGACCCTCGGCCGAGAAGCGGCCCACTCCGTCCTCGACGAGTACGAGCTGGCCATGGGCCTCCGTTCTCAGCAGCGGGGACGCATGCTGATGCATCGCAGGTCGATGGTGAGGGGTGAACGCCAGCGGCTCTCCGTGGAGCGGGTCGCCGTCTGTGCGTGCGAGTTCGAACGTGCAGGCGCGCCGTGGAACCTAGAGCGGGTCCTGTTCACCGACGAGGCGACGCACCTCGACCTCACGGGGACGGGTGCCGCCGGGCCAGGAGGGCACCCAGTGCGCCGTGGGGGCCTCGTGCGACACAACATGGCAACGGGGCCGCCACAGCAGCCCCACCCCCAGACGTTGGCGCTGGCGGACGACCGGGGGACCGGCGCCACCGCTCGGGTCGGGCAGTCGAGGTGGGGCGGCGGATCGTGGGAGGCGACCTACATCAGCGATGCCCCGCTCTCGCCCGACACCGAGTGGATCGAAGTCGACGGGACCCGCATCGGGCTGCCGCCGCGGCAGCCCGCACCGGAGGTCCACATCGAGGAGATCGAGCCGATGGATCCGCTCCGGGCCACGCTCTACGGCGAGATCTTGAGCACCGACCGTCGCCACGGCGGTGACGACACGTTCGAGATCGCATGCCGGGCGCTCGTCGCCGTCGGCGCGCTCGACGAGGACGACACCGTGCTGGTCGAGGTCCGCCGGATCGCCGGAGCGGTCGCCGGCGCGGCGCCGGTGCCCGGCCTCCCCGAGCCCTGGGCCTCCCTGCTGGCGCGGTACTCCAGGGCGGACGGGCGCACCGGGAGTCTCGCCATCGGCGCCGTCATCGACGATCTCGACGGGTTCTCCATCCGGCTCGACACGCTCACCTCCGAGCAGACATCGTTCTCGATCGCGCTCGCCATGTCCCCGGGGACACCACTCCTTCGGCATTTCCCGGGAGTGAACCTCGAACCGTCCCCGATCACCTGGTGGGCCGAAGACGACCGGATGAACGCCTACGTCGCCTTCTCCGATCGGGGGGGCGGGGGCGGGAACATCGCAGAGGGCCAGGTGACCTCTCTCGCCCCGCTCGATCCGAAGGCGACCCGGCTCAGGTTGCTCCCCACGGGATCACGTTGTCGGGGGGTCGTGACGATACCCCTGGCCCCGCTTGGCGGCGCCGGGTGACGCCAGACCGCCTCCGTGAGCTGCCTGCGGCGATCGCCCGGGTCAACTGCTCCGGCGGGAGGCACGCCGTCCGCTGGGAGGGGGGCGACCTGATTGCGCTCGACCATGACGATCCAGAGGGCGAGCGGGCGCTGGCCGCACTCGGGGGGACGAGCTGCACCTGCCTCGAGGTGCTCGGCGCGTGGGCGCGCCAGAAGGAGAGCCCCGGCCTCCTCTCTGCGCTCAGCCGGGGACCCCAGGATCCGGTACAGACCGAGGGTCTGCGGACTGGCCCGTTCCCCTACCCGGTCACGACAGGCCCTCGCAACGTCGTGCTGGCCGCTGGCACCGGCAGGTGGATGGCGATGGCACCGTCGGGCAGCAGCGGCTCCGTCACGGGCATCGCCGTCCCCGGTGGCGCCACAGGTGGTCACGCCAGCCCATCGTCCACTCGCGAGGAGGACATCGCGCTCCTTGCCGGCCTCGGACACGAGCTCACCCTCCGCATGGCGGCCACCGTCACTGCCGTGCTCCTCGAAGACGGGGAGGATCCGGACGGCCCGCCGGCCCGACCGGCGCTCGAGGCGTCGCTCTTCGGACGGGCGTCATGTGCGCTGCGGGCATGGCTGGGCGACCCGGATCTGGACGTCGAGCTCGAGGTGGTCGAGCCGGGCGCCGGCGCCAGCCTCGAGGGAGACGCGAGCGGCCCCATCCGGGTGAGACTGCCCCTTGCCTGGGTGATGACCGTCTGGGGTCGCGACCTGACGGTGGTGGCCGGGCGCTTCTGCGTAAGCCTGCTCGAATCGGATGGACGGCGCGCCACGCTGATGAGCGTCGGCTCGAGCCTCGGCCCACCAAAGCCGCTCCTCATCGAGATCCCCGAGGAGGACTAGGGACGCTCCCCGGCCCGACGGGAGCGGACGAGGGCCAGTGAGGTCAGTTGATGTGGATGCCCGAGATGGCCCGGCTGATCACCAGCCGCTGGATCTCCGAGGTCCCCTCGAAGATGGTGTAGATCTTCGAATCGCGGTGCCACTGCTCGACCGGGTACTCGCGGACGTAGCCGTAACCGCCGAGGATCTGGATGGCCTGCTCGGTGACCCAGACCGCGTTCTCGCCGGCGTAGAGCTTGGACATCGACCCCTCGCCGTTCTCGAACTTCTTGCCGGTGCTCGCCATGTTGGCGGCCCGGTGTACGAGCAGGCGTGCGGCGTCTGTGTGCATCTTCATGTCGGCCAACTTGAAGGCGATCGCCTGGTTCTCGATGATGGCCCGTCCGAATTGCTTGCGCTCCTTGGCGTACTCGAGCGCGTACTCGTAGGCGGCGCGTGCGATGCCGACGGCCTGGGCGCCCACGATCGGGCGTGAGGCCTCGAAGGTCGCCATGGCGGCCTGGGTCGAGGTCTTCTTGCCCTCCTTGGCCCGGGCCAGGCGCTCGTCGAGCTTCTCCTTGCCGCCCAGGAGGCAGCGACCGGGGACCCGGCAATCGTCGAGGACGACCTCGGCGGTGTGCGAGGCCCGGATGCCCATCTTCTTGAACTTCTGCCCCTGGGAGATCCCGGGCGTGCCCTCGGGCACCACGAAGCTGGCCTGGCCGCGGCTGCCCAGCGAGGGGTCGACCGAGAGCACCAGAACGTGCGTGTTGGCGATGCCGCCATTGGTGATCCAGGTCTTGGTGCCGTTCAGCACCCACTCGTCCTTGGCCTCGTCGTAGACGGCCCGTGACTTGAGGGAGGACACGTCGGACCCCGCGTCGGGCTCCGACACGCCGAATGCGGCCAGCTTCACGTCGTCAGCCGTGCCGAAGCACTGGGGGATCCACTCGCCGATCTGCTCGGGGGTGCCGTTGGCGAAGATGCCGGCCACGGCCAGGGTGGAGCCGAAGATGGCGAGCGCGATGCCGGCGTCGCCCCAGCTCATCTCCTCGTTGACGAGGCACATGAGGAGCCCGGTGGGGTCCGAGAAGCACTGGGCGACGAAGTCGAAGGAGTACAGCCCGTTCCTGGCGGCCTCCTCGATGATCGGCCACGGGGTCTCCTCCCGCTCGTCCCACTCCCGTCCTGCGGGGCGGACGACGTTCTCCGCGAACTCGTGGACCCACTTCTGAATCTGGAGCTGGTCTTCGTTCAACTCGAGCGAGTAGTCGGACATGATGCGTTCGCCCTCCTTCGGGTTCTCCGGTCGCGGCCGGAGTTGGCGCGGGCCGCCCCCGAACGTTCGTAGTTACCACAGAGTAACCTACGGGCTGGTAACCGGTCCACCACTCGATGCGGTTTGCCCTCTGAACTGGGGTTTTCTTCTGCGAGTCAGCGGCGGATGGCGGTGCCCGTCGGCGTGTCCTCCACCGTCCAGCCACGGGCCACCAGCTCGTCGCGCAGGGCGTCGGCCCGGTCGAAGTCCCGGGCCCCGCGGGCCTCGTCGCGCGCGGCCACCAGGCGGGCCGACTCCTCGTCGATCTCGTCGCCGTCACCGTGCAACGCGAGGCCAAGGGCCGCCAGGAGCACGGCCGCCGTGTGGGCCAAGCGACCGCCCTCGGCCTCGTCGCCGGCGTCAGCCGCCGAGTGGGCCGCCGTCACCAGCTCGAAGATCGTGGCCAGGGCGCCCGGGGTGTCGAGGTCGTTGTCCATGCGTGACCGGAACGCCGCGACGGCGCCGGCGTCGGCTCCGGTGGCGGGGGGCGTGCCGTCGACGACGAAGCCGCCTTCGGTCTGCGCCAGCAGCTCTGCGACGTCGAAGGCCGGGAAACGCCGGGCCAGCCCGTCCAGCCGGGCCAGTGCCTTCTCGGCGTCGGCGAGCGTGTCCGGCGTCACCTCGATGGGCGAGCGGTAGTGGGCCCGGAGCACGAGCACCCGGTAGGCGCGGGCGTCGCTGCGGGACAAGAGGTCGGGCAGCGTGGAGAAGTTGCCGAGGGACTTCGACATCTTGGTGCCCTCGACCTCCACCCAGCCGTGATGCATCCAGTGCCGCGCGAATGCCTTGCCGTCGGCCACGGCCTGCGCCCGCTCGTTCTCGTGATGCGGGAACATCAGGTCCTGGCCGCCACCGTGGAGGTCGAATCCCTCGCCCAACAGGTCGAGCGACATGACCACGCACTCGGTGTGCCACCCGGGCCGGCCCCGCCCCCACGGCGAGTCCCAGCTGGGTTCGCCGTCCTTCGCCTTCTTCCAGAGGGCGAAGTCGAGCGGTGAGCGCTTGTCCTCGTTGGCCTCGACCCTCGCCCCGGCCTGCAGCGACTCCAGCGACTGCTGCGCGAGGAGGCCGTATCCGTCGACCTTGGACACCTCCAGGTAGACGCCGTCGGGCGTCTCGTACGCCATCCCCCGGTCCATCAGCTGGCCCACGAGCGCAATCATCCGGTCGATGTACTCGGTGGCGTGCGGGATTTCCTGGGGGCGCAGGTCGCCCAGCGCGTCCATCGACTCCCACCAGCGGGCCTCGAACTCCGCCGCCACGTCGGGCTCGGTGCGACCCAGGGCCGAGGCCCGCTTGATGATGTTGTCGTCCACGTCGGTGACGTTGGCCACGTGGTGCACCCGCAGTCCGGTGAAGCTGAGGTAGCGCCGCAGGATGTCGAAGGTCAGGTTGGCCCGTCCGTGCCCGATGTGCGGGAGGTCGTAGACCGTCGGGCCGCAGACGTACATGGACACCTCGCCGGCGGACCGGAGCTCGAGCGGGCGGACGGTTCCCGTGGCGGTGTCGTGGAGGCGTAGCACCCCGGGTACGGTAACCCGATCATGTCGACCCCCAGGACCGGTGCGCCCGACGTCCCCGACAAGCCGACCCTCGAAGGCCTCGAGGACCGGTGGGCCGGAGCCTGGGAGGAGGCGGGCACGTACCGCTTCGAGGACGGTGCCAGCCGCGCCGAGGTCTTCTCCATCGACACCCCCCCACCGACCGTGTCGGGCTCGCTCCACATGGGATCGGTCTTCGGCTACGTGCAGACCGACGCCATCGCGCGCTACCGGCGGATGCGGGGCTGGACGCTCTTCTACCCGATGGGCTGGGACGACAACGGGCTGCCCACCGAGCGCCGGGTGCAGAACCACTTCGGGGTGGTGTGCGACCCGACGCTCCCCTACGACCCGGACTTCACGCTGCCCGAGGAGCCGGGCAAGGACGACGTCCCCGTGAGCCGGCCCAACTTCATCGCGCTGTGCGCCGAGCTGACTGCGGAGGACGAGCAGGCGTTCGAGGACCTGTGGCGGCACATCGGGCTCTCGGTCGACTGGGGGCGCACCTACGCGACGATCGACGACCGCAGCAGGCGCACGAGCCAGCGCATGTTCCTGCGCAACCTGGCTCGAGGAGAGGCCTACTCCTCCGAGGCGCCGACCCTGTGGGATGTCGACTACCAGACCGCCGTCGCCCAGGCCGAGATGGAGGACCGTGAGCAGTCGGGCGCCTACCACCGGCTCCGCTTCGGCGACATCGAGATCGAGACGACCAGGCCCGAGCTGATCGCCGCCTGCGTCGCCCTGGTCGCGCACCCCGATGACGAGCGCTACGCGGCGCGCTTCGGCACCACGGTGCGCACGCCGCTGTTCGGGGTCGAGGTGCCAGTGCTGGCCCACCCACTCGCCGAGCCGGACAAGGGATCGGGCATCGCCATGATCTGCACGTTCGGCGACGTGACGGACGTCGTGTGGTGGCGCGAGCTCGATCTCCCGACGCGCAGCATCGTGACGAGGTCGGGCCGCATCACCGAGGCCGCACCGCCCGGCGTCCCCGACTCCGAGGCCTGGCACGCCATCGCCGGCCGCACGGTGAAGCAGGCTCAGCGCGCCATGGTCGAGATGCTGGCCGCCTCGGGGGACATGGTCGGCGATCCCCGTCCGATCACGCACCCGGTGAAGTTCTACGAGAGGGGCGACCGCCCGCTCGAGATCGTCACCAGCCGCCAGTGGTTCATCCGCAACGGCGGCCGGGACGAGACACTGCGCCGCGAGCTCCTGGAGCGGGCCAGGCAGCTCGACTGGCACCCGCCGTACATGAAGGTTCGCTACGACGACTGGGTCAACGGCCTCAACGGCGACTGGCTCGTGAGCCGTCAACGCTTCTTCGGGGTTCCCATCCCGGTCTGGTACCCCCTCGACGCCGAGGGGCAGCCGGACCACGGCGCGCCCATCGTGCCCGAGGAGGCGAGCCTGCCCATCGACCCGACGACCGACGTGCCCCCCGGCTACGAGGCCGCACAACGCGGCGTGCCCGGCGGCTTCGCCGGCGATCCCGACGTCATGGACACCTGGGCCACGTCGTCGGTGACCCCGCAGATCGCCTGCGGGTGGGAGGACGACCCGGATCTGTTCGCGGCGACCTTCCCGATGGACCTGCGCCCGCAGGGGCCCGAGATCATCCGCACCTGGCTCTTCGCCACGGTGCTGCGCTCGCACCTCGAGCATCAGACCTTGCCGTGGACACACGCGACGATCAACGGCTGGATCCTCGACCCGGACCGCAAGAAGATGTCGAAGTCGAAGGGCAACGTCGTCACGCCCATGGCGATGCTCGAGGAGTTCGGCTCCGACGCCGTGCGCTACTGGGCCTGCAACGGGCGACCAGGGACGGACACCGCTCTCGACACCGGCGTCATGAAGATCGGGCGTCGTCTGGCGATCAAGATCCTCAATGCTTCGAAGTTCGCGCTGGGCCGGCTCGGCGAGGGCCCCGTGCCGGGGATCGAGGCGGTGCGCGAACCGCTGGACGCTGCGCTCCTGACGCAGCTGGCCGCGCTGGTGGAGGCGGCCACGGCCGCCCACGAGGGCTTCGACTATGCCCGGGCACTCGAGATCACCGAGACCTTCTTCTGGTCCTTCTGTGACGACTACCTCGAGCTGGTCAAGACGCGGGCCTACGGGGAGGGTGACCCGGTCGGTGCAGACTCGGCGCGGGCGACGCTGGCCGTGGCCCTCTCCGCGCTGCACCGCCTCTTCGCACCGTTCCTGCCCTTCGTCACCGAAGAGGCATGGAGCTGGTGGCAGGAGGGATCGGTGCACCGGGCGCCCTGGCCCGACCGCACGGACATCGGGGCCGGCGCGGGTGGCGACGCGGTGGTGCTGACGGTGGCGGCCGAAGTGTTGGGCGCGGTTCGCCGCGAGAAGACGGCGCACAAGCGCTCCATGCGGGCACGGGTGGCGCTCCTCACGGTGACGGGGCCGGAGGCGACCCTCGCTGCGGTGGAGGCCGCCCGGGGCGATCTGGTCGACGCCGGCGGCGTGGACGAGCTGGTGTTGGCGCCGGGCGACGCGCTCTCCGTGGAGGTGGCGCTGGCCGACGAGGCCTGACCCGTAGGGTCAGGGACAGGCGTCAGGACCCGCCCTCCGACTCCGTGTCGGAGAGAACGCGTCCCGCGGTCGCACTCGGCTCGCCACCCGGAGCTCCGGCAGCGACCCGCGCCCCTTCCAGGAAGTCCGCCACGGCCGACGTGGTGGCCTGGCAGCGCAGCGAGGCCAGGACGTCGAAGGCGTGCTGGGCCAGTGGCAGTTCGGCGTAGGCCACAGGCTGGCGCGACATGGCGCGCAGCCGATCGACGAAGGTGCGCGCGGTCTCGACCGGCACCAGAGTGTCGTTGACGCCCTGTAGCACGAAGAACGGTGGCGCCCCGGGGTGGACGCGGAATGTGGGGGACGCGTCGCGGAACACCTCGGGGTGCTCGGACTCCTGGGTCTTCATGACCCGGCGCTCGAGCAACTCGAGGAGACCGGGGCCGAAGCGGGCCGATCCGTCGGGGGAGCCCGTCAGGTCCATGACGCCGTAGAAGGGGACGCAGGCCTGGACCGAGGTGTCGGCCCCCTCGAAGCCGGGCTGGAACGCGGCGTCGCCGTCGCTGAGCGCCAACAACGCGCAGAGATGGCCGCCGGCCGACCCCCCGCTGACCGCGACGAAGGCGGGGTCGCCCCCGTACTCGGCGATGTGCTCCTTGACCCAGGCGACGGCCCGCTTGGCGTCGACGATGTGGTCCGGCCAGCGTCGCCTTGGGGCTCAGCCGGTAGTTGATGGCCACACAGACCCAGCCCCGGGCCACGAGCTCGTACATCATCGGCTTGCCCTGCTCCCGCTTGTCACCGATGACCCAGGCCCCGCCGTGGATGTACACCATGACCGGGGCCCGCTCGGGCGGGGCGAGACGCGAGCGGTAGACGTCCAGCCGGTGGCGCCGGGTGCCGTCGCCCCAGTAGTCGACGTTGCACGTGGTCTCCACGGCGCGCGACCGGAACGGGATGGCACGGGTCACCCGCCACCAGCGTCCCCACGTCGGCGCCGTCGGCTCGGCGGGCACCGGGAAGGCATCGCTGCGCACGTCGTCGAGCGCGGCGGCAGTCACCATGGCGGCCCGGCGGCCCGCGATGCCCAGCCCGAGAAGGCCCACCCAGTCGACGATCGCAACCGCCAGGCCGAGCCAACCGGCCCACCCCTCGAGGGCGCCGAACGCGATGAACAGAGCGGTCGCGACCATCTGCCACACGATGTTCTGGAAGGCCAGCTCGCCGGCGATCCAGCCGGCCGAGAAGCTCAGGACGGTGAAGGGCTCCCGCCGGATCGGGCGGTAGGCCAGCGCCACCGCGACGGCCCCGACGAGGGTGACGACCAGGAAGGCGTAGGGCACCCCTCCATTCTCACCCGAACGGGCTGCCCGCGGCAGGTCTGCCCTGGTCGGGGGCGGTTCCCCGTTTGCCCCCGTCCGGCGTTGGTGCGAGGTTATGCAGGGCGAGCGATGACCAAGGAGAGTCGATGACCCCCGAACGGCTGACCGGGCTCGATGCGAGTTTCCTCTACATGGAGACGCCGACCCTCCACATGCACGTCGCGATCACGGCCGTCTTCGACCCGGCGACGGTGCCCGGCGGCTACTCCTTCCGGCGCATCCGCCAGCTCATCAGTGACCGGATCCCGCTCCTCCCGGTCTTCCAGCGCAGACTCGTCGAGGTCCCGATGCGCCTCGGGCACCCGGTCTGGGTGGACGACCCCGAGTTCGACATCGACAACCACCTGCGTCGTGCCGCGCTCCCCTCGCCCGGCGGCATGCGCGAGCTCGCCGACTTCACGGCCGACGTCATCAGCCGTCAGCTCCACCGCGATCGGCCCTTGTGGGAGATGTGGATCGTCGAGGGGCTGGAGGACGGGAAGATCGCCCTGGTGGCCAAGATGCACCACAGCACCATCGACGGCGTGTCGGGCGCAGAGCTCCTCGGCGTCCTCTTCGATCTGGAGCCCGAGCCCCCGGAGTCGGCGCCGCTCACGCCGCGCCAGCTCGACTCGCGTATCCCTTCGGGGTTCGAGCTGGTCTCCCAGGCGATGGTGGCGAGCCTGATGGCGCCCTTCGACGTCGGGCGGATGATGCTGCGGACCACGCGCAGCCTCTTCGGGATCCGCCGGATCCGCCAGGGGCAGACCGCGAAGGCGGCGCTGCCGCTGACCGCGCCGCGCACGTCCATCAACGTGGCCGTGCACGCCCGCCGCCGGGTCGCCTTCGCGGCGGCCAGCCTGGACGACGTCAAGAAGCTGAAGAACAAGATGGGCACCACGGTCAACGACGTGGTGTTGGCGATGTGCGCCGGCGCGCTGCGCACCTACCTGCTGGCCGGCGACGAGCTCCCCGAGATCCCGCTCGTGTCCGTCGTGCCCGTCTCGGTGACGCCGGACGTGGCCGAGCTCAAGGGCTCCAACAAGGTGTCCGCCATGTTCGTCCAATTGCCGTGTCACATCGAAGACCCGCTGGAACGGTTGCATGCCATCCACGAGGGCACCAAGGGCGCCAAGGAGGAGCACAAGGCGCTCGGCGCCACGACGCTGCAGAACTGGGCCGAGCACGCGACTCCCAACATGTTCGCCGCCGCCGCGCGCCTCTATACCGGCATGAAGCTGGCCGACCGCCACCGGCCGGTGGCCAACCTTGTCGTGTCCAACGTGCCGGGACCGGACTTCCCCCTCTACCTGGGGGGCAGCCAGCTGCTCGGGATGTTCCCGCTCGGCCCGGTGATGGACGGCATGGGACTGAACATCACGATCATGAGCTATCTGGGCGTCCTGTACTGGGGCCTGGCCTCGGACGCCCGGGCGGTCCCCCGCCTGTGGGACATCGCCGCCGCCGTGCCGCAGGCGCTCACCGAGCTGATGGAGGCGGCGGGGCTCGAGCCGGAGCCCTTCGACGTGCCCATCCACCTCGGGCCCGGTATGCCGCCCACGGCCACCTGGATCCGGGCGGCCGCGGCGTCACCCCACGCAGGAACGACCGGTAGCGTGAGCGCATGACGGTACGAGAGCTGGGTCACCTGGTCCTGTACGTGCGGGACGTCGGTCGCTCGGCGGCCTTCTACCGCGACGTCCTCGGCTGGCGCCAGATCATGCCCGAGCCCGGACAGGCACCGGTCGGTGCCGCCGCGTTCTCGTCGGGCCGCACCCATCACGAGCTCCTCCTGATTGAGGTCGGCGCGGACGCCGCGCCCATCCCGCAGGGACGGCACGTCGGGCTGTACCACTTCGGCCTGAACGTCGGCGAGACAGACGACGACTTGCGGGAGGCTCTGGCCAAGGTCCGCGAGGCCGGTGCGACCGTCGTGGGTTCCTCCGACCACACGGTGACCCACAGCCTCTACATCCTCGACCCCGACGGCAACGAGATCGAGCTCTACGTCGACGTGCCCGGGGTGGACTGGCGTTCGGAGCCGGCGCTCATCGCGGCGCCGATCCGACCGCTGAAGCTCTGAACAGGACAAGAGCGCGGGCCGTGAACCTGTCGTGAGGATCGTGCGCGCCGACAGTGAGGGCTCCCTGGCCGCCGCCGCCGTCCTGCGCGACGGGGGCGTGGTCGTCGTGCCCACCGACACCGTGTACGGGCTGGCCGCTCGGCCCGGTGACGGCCACGCGGTGCAGGCGGTGTACCGAGCCAAGGGCCGGCCCGAGGGGATGCATCTCCCCGTCCTGGCCTCGAACCTCGAGCAGGTGCGCGCCCTCGGCGTGGCCTTCACGCCGGCGGCCCGGGCACTGGCCACGTGGTGGTGGCCGGGCCCGCTGACGCTGGCCTTCGGCTTCGACCGTCGCTCGGAACGGCCGGCCTGGCTGGGGGGCGCGACGAGGTGGCGGTCCGCATCCCGGACCACGACTTCCTGCTGGCGCTGCTCGCTGAGACCGGTGTGCTCGTGGTCACCAGTGCCAACCCGCACGGCGCACCCACGCCCCGCACGGCCCACGACGTGGCGGCGAGCCTGGGTCCGTCGATCGACCTCGTCGTCGACGGGGGTCAGCTCCGCGATGTGCCCTCGACCCTGGTCAACGTGCGCGAGGCCGATCCGGTCGTGGAGCGCGAGGGCGCCATCTCACGCGCTGAGGTGGCCGGCGCCCTGACCGAGGCGCGATGAGCCCTCTGCTGCTGGCCATCGAGACGTCGTGCGACGAGACGGCGGCGGCGGTCGTCGACGACACCCTCGCCGTGCGCTCGTCGGTGGTGGCGAGCCAGATCGACCTGCACGCTGCGTTCGGAGGTGTCGTACCCGAGCTGGCCAGCCGTGCCCACGTCGAGACGATCACCCCGCTGGTCGACCGAGCCCTCGACGAGGCCGGCACCACGGGGAGCGACCTCGCCGCGGTGGCGGTCACGTCCGGGCCGGGCCTGGTGGGCGCCCTTCTGGTGGGCATCTCGACGGCCAAGGCGCTCGCACTGGGCTGGGGCGTGCCCGTCGTCGGTGTCAACCACCTCGAGGGCCACCTGGCCAGCGTGTACCTGGCCGATCGGGAGGTGCCGTTCCCCCAGACCGCGCTGCTCGTGTCCGGCGGCCATTGCATGCTGACGCGCTCCAAAGGGCCGGGCCACTACGAGCTGCTGGGCGAGACGGTCGACGACTCCGTCGGGGAAGCGTACGACAAGGTGGCGCGCTTTCTCGGTCTCGGCTACCCGGGCGGCCCCGTGCTCGACCGCCTGGCTGCCACGGGCGAGGACGTGCTCGGCTTCCCCCGCCCCATGCTCACCGAGGGCTATGTCTTCTCGTTCTCCGGCCTCAAGACGGCGGTCGTCAACCACGTGCGTGCCGACCCCGGATTCTCGGAGACCGAGGTGGCCGCCTCCTTCGTGGGCGCCTGCATGGACGTGCTGTGCGCCAAGCTCCGCCGGGCCCTCGAGGAATTCGGCGATCCCGCGGTGGCGATCGTGGGCGGCGTGGCCGCCAGCCCCGTCCTGCGCGCCCGGGCGCTGGCGCTCGCCGGCGAGTTCGGCAGTCGGCTCCTCATCCCGCCGCCGTCGATGGCCACCGACAACGCCGCCATGATCGGCGTTGCCGGCTGGCACAAGCTGGCCGCCGAGGGTCCCAGCGCCCCGGCGTTCGGGCCGGAGCCGGACCTACGCTTGCACTTCGGCTAGCTCTCGACCCGGGCCTGACGTCGCCGCACCCGCGCGCCGTTGGTCAAGGTGGAGAGGTCGAGCAGCACGCCGAGGGCCACGATGAACCACCCGAACGTGTCGACCCCCTTCCCGGGCGCATAGACGAGTGCGTAGAAGAGCGTCGTGTACGGGAGCAGGAGGAAGCCGAGGAGCCCCTCCCAGCCGGAGCGGAAGGCGATGGTGAGCCGGTCCGTGAAGATCCAGAGCAGGAAGATGACGAACCGGGGCGAGATGGCGGCGAGGAGCGCGAGGAGGCAGCCCATCGCGGCTCAGAGGGGGAGGTCGCCGGTGGCGGACGCCGTCGAGCCCGTGTCCTTGTAGGCGGCGATCGTGCGTTCGGCGATGCGCATCTGGTGGATCTCGTCGGCCCCGTCGGCGAAGCGGGCCCAGCGGGCGTGTTGGAGCATGCCGGCCAACGGGGTGTCGGTGGAGTAGCCCAGGGCGCCGTGCACCTGCATGGACCGGTCGATGATGCGGTTGAGGCTGTTGGCGACGAAATGCTTCGCCATCGACACCTCGGTGCGGAAGTCCTCGCCCCGGTCGATCTTGTACGCCGCGTGCAACACCATCAGCTTGCACTGGTACAGCTCCATCGCGGAGTCCGCGATGAGCCACTGCACTCCCTGCTTCTCGGCCAGGAGCGAGCCGTGCGAGTAGCGGTGGAGCGACCGGTCCACCATCATGTCGAGCGCCGTCTCGGCTTGGGCGATCCAGCGCATGCAGTGGGCCAGGCGGGCCGGTCCCAACCGGTACTGCCCGAGGCGATGGCCGTTGCCCCGCCCGCCCAGGACCTGCGAGTCGTGGACCCGCAGGTCCTCGATGACGATCTCGGAGTGGCCGGTCGACCCGTGCATCGTCTCGACCTCTCGCACGTCGTTCCATCCCTCTGCCGGGAGATCGACCAGGAAGGCTGTATTGGCGCCACGTGAACCGCGTGGCACGTCGGGCTCGGTGCGAGCCACCAGGATCGCGAACTGGGCCCGGCGCGCGTTCGAGATGAACCACTTGTGCCCGTTGATGATCCACTCGTCTCCGTCCTTCTCGGCCCGGGTCTGGATGAGGGTGGGGTCGGACCCCGCCACCTCCGGCTCGGTCATGGCGAAGCACGACATGGCGGTGCCGTCGCACAGCCGGCGAAGGTAGTTGTCCTTCTGCTCGTCGGTCCCCCAGTGCAGGAGGGTGTGCATGTTGCCCTCGTCGGGGGCCATGCAGTTGAGGATCCAGGGCCCGAGACGCGTCTTGCCCGCCTCGCACTGCACCATGGCAAGCTCGACGTGCCCGAGCCCCATGCCGCCCCACTCCTCGGGCATGTGCGGCAGCCACAGCCCAGCCCGCTTGGCCTCTTCGCGCAGCTCCAGGATGGTGACGAGGTACTCGCGGCGCGAGGCCACCCGTCCTTCGTCGTCGAACCCCTTGATCCGCGGCTGGACCGTGTCCTGGATGAAGGACCGCACCCGCGCCCTGATCTCCTCGTGCTCGGGGGCGAGCGTGAAGTCGATGGCCATGTTTCCTCCCCGGGCCTAGTACAGGCCCACGATGTTCCCGTTCTCGTCGATGTCGATGCGCTCGGCGGCGGGGCTGTGCGACAGCCCGGGCATCGTTCGCATGTCGCCGCTGAGCACGTAGACGAACCCGGCGCCCACATTGGCCCGGGCCTCGCGCACGGGGAGACGCCAGCCCCGCGGCGCACCCAGGAGCTTGGGGTCCGAGGAGAGCGAGAGGTGCGTCTTGGCGATGCACACGGGGAGGACGCCGAAACCGGCTCGCTCGTAGGTGTCGAGCTGGCTCGCCGCCGTCGGCAGGAAGTCGACCCCCTCCGCTCCGTAGACCTCGCTGGCGATGGCTTCGATCTTCTCCCGCAACGTCGCTGCGTCGTCGTAGAGCATGCGGAACCCACCCGGCTCCTCCGCCGCCTCGACCACGGCCTCGGCGAGCTCGACCGCTCCCTTGCCGCCGTGCTCGAAGTGGGTGCAGACCGCCGCCCGCACCCCGGCCGAGGCGGCGATCTCCCGGATGGCGGCGTGCTCGGACGGGAAGTCGCCCTCGATGGCGTTGATGGCGACCACCGGCGTCACTCCGTGGCGGCGCACGATGGCCAGGTGGGCGAGCAGGTTGGCCGCACCGAGCTGCACCTCCTCGGGGTTCTCCTCCAGCATGGCCGGCGGGAGGGGGCGGCCGGCCACCACGCGGTGGCGACCCGAGTGCAGCTTCATCGCCCGCACGGTCGTCACCACCACCGCGGCGTCCGGCACGAGGCCCGAGCTCCGGCACTTGATGTTGAAGAACCGCTCCGCACCCATGTCGGCGCCGAACCCCGCCTCCGTGACGAGGTACTCGCCGGCGTGGATCCCGATGAGGTCGGCCACAACCGACGAGTTGCCGTGCGCGATGTTGCCGAAGGGACCGGCGTGGACCAGGACCGGCGTGTGCTCGAGGGTCTGCAGCAGGTTCGGCTTGATGGCGTCGCGCATGATCACCGTCATGGCGCCCGCGGCCTTGAGCTCCTCCGCTGTGACGGGTTCCCCGTCGGTGGTGTAGCCCACCACGATGCGGCCCATGCGCTCGCGCAAGTCTCGCAACGAACGCGCCAGCGCGAGCACGGCCATCACCTCGGAGGCGGCGGTGATGTCGAATCCCGTCTCCCGGGGAATGCCGTCCTGCTTGGTGCCGAGCCCGCTGACGATGTCGCGCAGCGAGCGGTCGTTCACGTCGAGGACCCGCTTCCACGTGATGCTGAAGGGGTCGACCCCCAAGGCGTTCTCGTTGTAGAGGTGGTTGTCCACCATGGCGGCCAGGAGGTTGTTGGCCGCTGTCACGGCGTGCAGGTCCCCCGTGAGGTGCAGGTTGAGGTTCTCGAAGGGAACCACCTGGCTGTAGCCGCCGCCGGCAGCACCACCCTTGATCCCGAAGGTCGGTCCCATGGAGGCCTGGCGGATGGCGATGGTGGCCTGCCGCCCGACGCACGCCAGGGCCTGCCCGAGGCCGACCGTCGTCGTCGTCTTGCCCTCGCCGAGCGGCGTCGGGGTGACGGCGGTCACGACGACGTAGCGGGCCCGTGGCCGATCGGCCAGCAGGTCGACGGCGTCGAGGCTCACCTTGGCCACGTGCGGACCGTAGGGCTCCAGAAGCTCGGGGCCGATGCCCATCTGCGCCGCGATGTCGGCCACGGGGTGGAGCGTCGCGCCCGCGCGCGATCTCGATGGCCGGAGGAACTGGCACCGGGATGGATCATGCCAGACCGGGCGGAATCGGTCGCAGGGAGGGGAAAGGGACCAACGGCCCTACGCTGCGGTGACCCCTCGCGGGAGAGTTGCCCAGAGGAACAGTGCGTCGCGCCCACCAGACGGTGGGCGTCGTGAAAGGAGCGTTGCCATGTCCAAGGCCGACGGTGTCTTCATCTACATCGGGACCTATGCGAGCGAGGTCGACGCCCGCGCCGACTACGAGGTCGTGAAGGACCTCCACGCCCTGGGTGCGGTCGGCACCTACGACGCCGCCGTGGTCACCAAGGACGACAAGGGCAAGGTGCACGTCAACAAGGACGAGACCACGACCCGGCACGGCGCCTGGGGCGGCGCCGGCGTGGGCGCCCTGGTCGGCATCCTCTTCCCGCCCTCCATCATCGGCTCCGCCCTGGTGGGCGCCGCCATCGGCGGCGTCAGCGGCCACCTGTGGAAGGGCATGTCCCGGGCCGACGTGAAGGAGTTCGGCGACGTCATCGACGCCGGCGAGGCCGCCCTCGTCATCGTGGGCGAGACGACCATCGAGTCCTACGTCGAGAAGGCCGAGCTGAAGGCACAGAAGAAGGTGGCCAAGGAGCTCGACGTCGACAAGAAGGACGTCGACAAGGCGGTCCAGGAGGCGGCGCAGGAGATCTCCTGAGCGACCGCCGCTCCACTCGGAGCCCTCGGGCAGGTGCGCATCGCCCCCTGCCCCGGGGTCGAGGCGGGTAGCGTTCCGGCGGTCGGTCGCACCCAGGCGGCACACCCAACACCATGACCGCCCTCCACATCCTGTCCCTGCTCCTCGGCACCGTCCTGGTCCTCTCCATCCTGGGCTCGGCGCTGAAGACCGTGGTCCTGCCCCAGGGGGGCTTCCCCCGCCTGTCCCAGGCCGTCTTCGCACTCGTGTACCGGCTCCTGGTGCACCGCTGGCGCAACGAGTCCCGGGCCAAGGCGTTGCGGGCGCTCTACGCGCCGGTCGCCCTCGTCAGCCTGCCGCTGGTCTGGATGCTCCTGATGGTGGTCGCCTTCACCTTCGTGTTCTGGGGCACCGGGCTCGCTCACCTGGCAGAAGGCGTTCGAGATCAGCGGCTCCTCGCTCACGACGCTGGGGTTCTCCAAGCCGGACGGGACGGGCCGCATCTGGATCGCCTTCATCGAGGCGACGATCGGCCTGGGCCTGGTCGCCCTCCTCATCAGCTACCTGCCGACCATCTTCTCCGCCTACAACGGGCGCGAGAAGGGCATCGTCAGGCTCCGCCCGGTCGCCGGCGCGCCGCCCACGCGCCACCGAGCTGCTGCAGACGCTGCACCGCACGGGCGCGCTCGACAGCCCCGACTTCTGGAAGAACCGAGGCCGACTGGATGCTCGACCTGGAGCAGACCCACACGGCCTTCCCGATCCTCTCCTACTTCCCCGAGACCCGCACCGACCATTCCTGGGTCGCCACCGTCGGGTCCCTGCTCGATGCCGCCGCGCTGGTCGCTCTCGGCGTCGGAGACGCACGCCGGCGAGGTCTACGAGGACGTCGAGAAGGGGCCCCTGCATGATCCTCGTCTACGGCCTGCCGCTCATCGTGCGCATCGCCCGGGCCGCCAACATCCCGCTACCCGAGCCGGAGCGGCTGGCCGAGCTCACCGCCCACTTCGGCGAGCCCCCGCCGCCGATCAGCATCGGCCGCGACGAGTACCTCGAGGCCATGACGGCCTTGGCACCCATCCTGGTCCTCGGTCCCGGCGGCGAGGAGGAGGGGTGGCGCCGGTTCGCCTGGATCCGCTCCGCCTACGACCCGGCGCTGCGGTCGCTGGCCGGACTCACCGAGGCGTACCCCTCGCCGTGGACGACCGACCGCCCGGCCGACGTCGGCAAGCCGCGCTTCGTGAGCCGGCGCCCGCTGCACGTCGACTGGTCGGAGGCTGCCCCGACAGATGCGTTGCCGGCCTCCTGAAGCCGCTACAGGTGGCTGAAGCCGCCTGACTCCTCCCTCGTCATGGAGACGGTGACGGGGTGGCGGTCGAAGTGGGCGATGGCCTGCTTCATGTCGTCGAGCAGGAGCCCGGCCAGGTCCCGGCTGACACCCTGGCGCACCAGGATGCGCTGGACCGAGATGTCCGAGACAGAGCCGGTCAACGGGTAGGCCGGCACCTGCCAGCCCCGCGTGCGCAGACGGTCGGCGACGTCGTAGAGCGTGTACCCGGGGTCCTCGCCCTCGCGGATGCGCCAGGCGACCGAGGGGATCCCGGTCTGCGGGTCGGAGTCGCACAACAGCTCGAAGGGCCCGAGCTTGACGACCTCTTGGGCCAGGAACGTGCCGGTGTCGTAACAGGCCTGGTGCACGTTGCGGTAGCCCTCCCGGCCCAGGCGCACGAAGTTGTAGTACTGGGCCACCACCTGGCCGGCGGGTCGGGAGAAGTTGATCTGGAACACCGGCATGTCCCCGCCGAGATACGTCACGTGGAAGATGAGGTCATCGGGCAGCTCGGCGGTGTCACGCCACAGGACCCAGCCCACGCCGAGCGGCGCCAGCCCGAACTTGTGCCCCGACGTGCTGATCGACTTGACCCGGGGGACGCGGAAGTCCCACAGGATGTCGGGCGCGCAGAAGGGAGCCAGGAACGCCCCGCTGGCCCCGTCCACGTGGATGTCGACGTCGAGCCCGGTCTCCTCCTGGAGCTTGTCCAGGGCTTGCGACAGCTCCAGCACCGGCTCGTAGGCCCCGGTGTAGGTGACGCCGAAGGTGGGCACGACCATGATGGTGTTCTCGTCGACGCGTTCGAGCATCTGCTCCACGTCCATGCAGTAGCGGCCGGGCGACATGGGGATCTCGCGCATCTCGACGTCCCAATAGCGGGCGAACTTGTGCCAGACCACCTGTACGGGGCCGCACACCATGTTGGGGGAGTCGGTCGACTTGCCGGCCGCCCGGCGCTTGGCCCGCCAGCGCCACTTGGCCGCCATGCCGCCGAGCATGCAGGCTTCCGACGACCCGATGGCCGAGCACCCGACGGGCTGCCCGGACTCGGGCGCGTTCCACAGGTCGGCCAGGATGTGGACGCAGCGGCGCTCCAGCTCGGCCGTCTGGGGGTACTCGTCCTTGTCGATGAGGTTCTTGTCGATGCAGAGGTCCATCAGCTTGTGGATCTCCGGCTCCTCCCAGGTCTGGCAGAACGTGGCCAGGTTCTGGCGGGCGTTGCCGTCGAGGAGCAGCTCGTCGGCGATCGCCTGGTAGGCCTCCACCGGCAGCATCTCGTCGCCGGGACACTGCGTCGACGGCAGCGTGGCCATGAGGTCCCGGTTGGCGAAGATCGAGTCGAGCATCTCGTCCCGCACGGACTCCCGCTTGTGCAAGGGCATGGCGCGCCTCCTGTGATCTCGGTGCAGCGGTTCGCCCACCGTACCGGGCCACAGGGATGTGAGCGACTCTCGCGATCAGTACGCGAGCGCGGCGCGTGCGCGACCGCGTCGCGACCGTGACGCCGCTCAGCTGGCGAGCAGTTGCAGGCGGCTTCCGTCCCGGCGCGCTGTCCGGGGGGCCGGCGTGCTGGCGCGGGCGACGCTCTCTGGGCGGTCCGCCAGCTTGGACCGGAGCTGGCGCAGAGCCTTGGTGTGGATCTGGCAAACCCGGCTCTCGGTGACGCCCAGCACCTCGCCGATCTCGGTCAGCGTCAGGCCGTCGTAGTAGTACATCGTCAGCACGGTCTTCTCCCGTTCGGGCATGCCGTCGACGGCCCGGAGCAGCGCCTCCTTGGACTCCTTGGCCTCGAACGTGTCCACCGGGCCTTGCCCCCCGTCGGGAAGCGTCTCACCCAGGGTCGAGCGCTCCGAACGCTCACCCCCGCGCAGTACCTCGTCGAGCGCCATCATGCCGACCGAGGAGATCTTGCGCATCGCCTTGTGGAACTCACCCACCGTCATCTCGAGCTCCGCGGCGACCTCGGACTCGTTGGGCGTCCGTCGCAGCGTCGCCTCGAGATGCGTGACGGCCTGCTCGACCGCTCGTGCCTTGGTGCGCACCGACCGCGGGACCCAGTCGATCGACCGGAGCTCGTCGATGATGGCCCCCTTGATGCGCGGGATGGCGTAGGTCTCGAACCGCAGGTTGCGGTCGGGCTCGAAGCGCTCGATGGCGTCGATCAGCCCGATGATGCCGTAGCTGACCAGGTCCTCCTCGTCGAAGTGCCGTGGCAGTCCGGCCAGCACCCGGCCGGCGACGTACTTCACGAACGGCGAATAGAAGATGATCAGCTGGTTGCGCAGCGTCTGTGCCCCGGTCCGCTTGAACTCGACCCACAGGGCGTCGATGCCCCGCTCGGCCGGTTCCTGCGTCGTGGAAAGTTGGCGAGACGTCGATCCCACGTGTTCCCCCTCACTCATCTGGCACCTCCGACGGATACCACTCGCCTCCTGAGGCCATTCGTTCGCCATGCGGAATTCGCGTGTTTCAGGAGTGGCCACCACTCTAATCAGGCGCGTACGTGCAGGTCAGTTGCCTAAACGTTGCGCAACGGTTGCGAAGCCCACGCAACCATTGAGCAACAATTCCTCCCCGGTCGTCCCAGGTGCCGGCGCGGGTCGATGTGGGGGCGCCGAGAACGGTGCGTCCCCACACCGCGGTGCGCAACTCTCCGCGTGCCTGGGGTCCCGCACACGGCGCCACGGGCACCCCAGTCCGGGCCCGCGCTGAGGCTTCTTCCCATGCCAAATGGGCAGAACGGCCATTCCCCTCAAGGTTCGGGCACCGCGGGCCGAAATTTCTGGGTATGAGCGGGAAGCGGGGAACCCAAGCGAGGAGACGGTGTTCGAAATGCCGGAAAGCACCTTTCCGCGCATGACCCCGGCGGTCGATGTGGCGAGCCGTGCCGCGGCACACAGTCGCGGTCTGCGGTCGACCGGGCCGAGTGCCGTGACGAACGGCGCACCGGAGGGCGGCGCGCAGCGGACAATCCTGGTGGCCGAGGACGACCACAGCTGTCGCAGCGCCCTGCACACCTATTTCGAGCGAAACGGCTACCGCGTCACCGAGGCGGCCGACGGTCCCACCGCGCTGCGGGCGGTCTTCCAACACTCGGCCAACCTCGTCATCCTCGACCTCGGCCTCCCGGGCTTCGACGGGAGCGACGTCCTGGCCAAGATCCGCCGCCACAGCTCGGTCCCCGTGATCGTGTGCTCGGGCCGCGACTCCGAGGAGGAGCGCATCCGCACCCTCAACCTGGGCGCCGACGACTACGTCGTGAAGCCGTTCTCGTTCGCCGAGCTCGAGGCCCGGGTGCGGGCGGTGCTGCGGCGAGGCAGCAGCGAACCGGCGGCGAAGTACTTCCACCACGGCGACCTCATGGTCGACCGGGACACGCGGACGGTCACCGTCCGCGACGAGGTCGTCCCGATGACCCGGAAGGAGTTCGATCTGCTGGCCTTCCTGGCTGCCTCCCCGGGTCAGGTCTTCTCGCGTGAAGACCTGCTCGAACGGGTATGGGGCTCCACGGAGGAGTGGCAGGGCCGTTCGACGGTCACCGAGCACGTCCGCCGGGTCCGCCTCAAGATCGAGCCCGACCCGGACAAGCCCAAGTGGATCACCACCGTCCGGGGCGTCGGTTACCGTTTCTGCCTGCCCGACGCGTAGGCCGCCCAGCCGCACTCACACCACGGCAGCCAAAATTTTGGTCCGAATGGCCTATGCAGCGGGCGTGACCACGAGCCGACACCTTGAATGCGACCGCATGACGGGCGACCGGGAAGAGGGGGACCTCGACGCCGGCTGCACCTGAGGTCGTCATGACCTGCTCCGCAGAGAGGGGCGGGACGGACGAGGGGACTTGACCATGATGCTCGGCTTGCTGCGCGTGCCCGTTCGATGTGGACGCGAGACGCACCGGCACCCGACGTCGTGCTCCCGCGACGCCGGCACCGTGGCAGGTGGCGCATGACCCCGCCGTTCGACCTGTCCGCCCGCTCGGCGCCCGTCATGGAGAGGCTGCGTGCCATGGACCCGGTGGCCCCGATGACGCCATCAGGGGACGACGCAGCGTCTCGGACGATCCTCGTGGCGGAGGACGACGGCAATTGCCGCCGGGCGCTCCACCACTTCCTCACGCGGTCCGGCTACCACGTGGCCGAGGCCGCCAGCGTGGCCACCTCGCTCGAGGCGGCCTTCGCCCATCCCTCCGATCTGGTCATTCTCGACCTCGACCAGGGCGGAGGAACCTCAGAGGTCCTGACCAAGATCCGGCGGCGCAGCACGGTCCCGGTCATCGTCTGCTCGGGTCGAGCCACTGAGCGTGACCGCGTCAGCCTGCTCAACCTCGGTGCCGACGACTTCATCGTCAAGCCCTACTCCTTCGCGGAGCTCGAGGCCCGGGTGCGGGCGGTGCTCCGGCGTGGCAGTTCCGCGCCGACCACGACGCTCGAGCACGGCAATCTCGTGATCGACCAGGGCACCCGCACGGTGACGGTCGGCGAGTCCGAGGTCACGATGACCCGCAAGGAGTTCGATCTCCTCGCCTTTCTGGCTGCCGCTCCCGGACGGGTCTTCTCGCGGGAGGACCTGCTGGAGCGGGTGTGGGGCTCCAACGGCCGGTGGCAGGGCCGTTCGACCGTCACCGAGCACATCCGGAGGGTCCGGCTCAAGATCGAGTCCGACCCCGAGAACCCGCGGTGGATCCTGACCATACGGGGCATCGGCTACCGGTTCTCCATCCCGGCCGCCTAGTCGGGACTGCGCCCCAGGCGGCGGCGGTCATCCGGCGGGGTGCTGCCCCGCCAGCAGGTAGCCCGCGGAGTCGGCTGTCGGCACGATCGAGTAGAAGCGGTCCACGGCAGACAGGCCCGCACGGGAACCGTAGAACGGCGCCCGGAAACCGAAGACCCCGCCGTCGGACGCCACCTCCCAGTAGCCGTTGCCGTCGGGCGTGGCGGCCATGCCCACGATCGGCGCGTTGAGCGGGGTGCCGCCCATGGAGCCGTGGAAGGCGGCGTCGCCGAAGGAGAAGACCCCGCCGTCGGACGCCACCTCCCAGTAGCCGTTGCCGTCGGGCGTGGCGGCCATGCCCACGATCGGCGCGTTGAGCGGGGTGCCGCCCATGGAGCCGTGGAAGGCGGCGTCGCCGAAGGAGAAGACCCCGCCGTCGGACGCCACCTCCCAGTAGCCGTTGCCGTCGGGCGTGGCGGCCATGCCCACGATCGGCGCGTTGAGCGGGGTGCCGCCCATGGAGCCGTGGAAGGCGGCGTCGCCGAAGGAGAAGACCCCGCCGTCGGACGCCACCTCCCAGTAGCCGTTGCCGTCGGGCGTGGCGGCCATGCCCACGATCGGCGCGTTGAGCGGGGTGCCGCCCATGGAGCCGTGGAAGGCGGCGTCGCCGAAGGAGAAGACCCCGCCGTCGGACGCCACCTCCCAGTAGCCGTTGCCATCGGAGGTGGCCGCGCCGACATACGGCACGTTGGACGTCACAGGGGTACTCGAGGCCACCGCATCCCCGAAGGCGTAGGTCGCGCTGACCTGAGGCCCTGGTCCGGGACGCCCGCCGCAGACGGAGACGAACGAATACCCCATCGCCCGTAGCCGGGTGATGATCTGCGGCAGCGCTGCCACGGTCTGGGAGCGGTCTCCCCCACCGTCATGCATGCCGACGACCGCGCCGGGGAACGCTGCGCCGACCACCCTGTCGGCGATCGCCTGGACGCCGGGCAGGGTGTAGTCCTTGGGGTCGACGGAGTAGCTCATCGTCGTCAACCCCCGCGATGCGATCACGCCCAGAGCGGTGGCGTTCCACGCGTCGTACGGGGGGCGCACGCACTGCGGCGTGACGCCGGTCACCGCTCGGATCTCGGCCTGCGTCATGTCGATCTGTGACGCCACCGCCTGAGCGGTGAGCGTGGACAGATCGGGATGGCTCCAGGTGTGGTCCCCGACAGGGAACCCGGCGGCGACGACTTGCCTGGCGTACTGCGGGTACCGGGCGACCTCGTCACCGATCTCGAAGAAGGTGGCAGGCACCTCGTAACGCTCGAGCACCGACAGCACCTGCGGGGTGAACGGCCCGGGGCCGTCGTCGAAGGTGAGCGCGATCACCCTCTGGCCGGCCGTCGCCGCCCCGCCGGGTGCCTCGTACGTGGTGAAGGCCGGCTGACCGTTCGTCGTGGCACCGGCGCCGGCCGCGCCGAGGGCGCTGATGGCGCCCAGGACGGCCGCCGCAGCGAGAGCCGACACCACCATGTGTGTGCGTCCCACCGCCATGGTCTCTCTTCTATCGAATTGGCGACCCGCGCACCAGGGCCGCAGGTCCCAGGGGCACGCCTTTCCCGACGCCCCGGGGCACACGGGGCCGACGACCGGTCCGTGTCGGGACCTTGTGCCCTACGACAGACGGGCTCGTTCAGCGAATACTGAAGCATGAGCGCGGTCCCACTCCCTGCTCCTGGTCCTGTTGCCGACGAATGGCAACGTGACTTCACCCGGAAGATGGGTGATCTCCCGCTGGTGGACGGCACGCCCCGCGCCGTGATGCGCGTGCTGGGATGGATGGTGGTCTGCCGACCTTGGGAGCAGACGGCCGCGGACATCCAGGCCGAGCTCGGTTTGTCCGCCGGCAGCGTGAGCACCGCCGTACGGATGCTCGGTGAGCTTGGCCTGCTCGAGGGCGTCACCCGGTCCGGGGACCGCCGTACCTACCACCGCCTCCGCGAGCACGGGTGGGAGCGAGTGCTCGAACGACGCTTCCGCGCCCTGGGCGACATGCGCGACCTGGCCGACTCCGCTCTCGACGCAGCACGGGGTCACTCCGACGAGCGCCTCCTCGAGATGCGGGACACCTACGCGCTGATGGAAGCGGGTTTGGAGAGCCTCCTGCGACAGAGCCTCCGGCGCGACACGGGCTGGCCCCGTTCAGAGACGGCGTCCCTCGCGGCCGATGGCTGACGACGAAGGACAGGCCTGGGCCTCCCAGGACCACATCGAGAGCCTCGAGCGCGGCGAGTGCATCAGGCGACTGGCGGCGCACGGGATCGGCCGCATAGGCGTCGCGCCGCACGGGAAGGTCGGGATCTTCCCGGTCAACTACCTCGTGGACGGGGACAGCGTGGTCGTGCGGGTGCGGCCCCACGGCGGGCTCGACGAAGCGACCCGAGGCCGCTTCGTGGCCATCGAGATCGACCACGCCGACAGCATGTACCACGAGGGATGGAGCGTCCTCGTGCAGGGCAGCTGCAGCTCACGTGACGGACCCTGATGAGCTCGACGCACTCGGCCATCTGCCCCTCCTGCCCTGGGGAGGCCCCGATCGCGACCTCTACTTGCGGGTCGCCATCGAGTCGGTCAGCGGACGGCACATCCACCACCGCGAGGTCTGATCCGCCGCCGCCGCGGCGGCCGGGGCCTCGAGCGCGCCGCCTCCCATGCCGCCCACCCGGCGAGCGCCGTCAGCACGACGGCAGTGACGATGCGCACCGTGGCGAGGTTGACCACGCGCAGCAGGCTCTGCCCGCCGACCACGGCGAGCGCCGCCACGGTCCAGAGGGCGAGCAGCGCGCCGACGCCCACCGAAAGGGCATCGTGGTAGTGGGCCGCCAGGTTGGCTGTCAAGACCTGGGTCAGGTCACCCCATTCGGCGACGAAGATGACGACGAATGCGGTGGCGGCCGTGCGGCGGTGCGAGGCCACTTCCCGCTCGACCAACGCTGCCTCCCGGCGTTCCTTGACGGCCTCCCGCAGCGCCAACACGGCGCCGGCAAGGAACATCGCGGCCACCAGCGCTTCGAGTGCCCGCTGGGGAAGGAGATGGAACAGCGCGACCCCGATGGTGGTTGCGATCACGACGTGCACGGCGAAGGCACCGGCGGCGCCGAGCCACACGACTGCAGGCCGACCCCGTGTGGACAACACGAGCGAGGCGAACATCGTCTTGTCCGGGAGCTCGCCCAGGAAGATGATCGGGAAGACGGCGACGACGACGGCGAGCTGCACGGCTACCTTTCTGTCGGAGCCGAACGTAGCGTGCGGCCGCACGCGGGGCCGCCATCGCCTAGCTTGGTGCCCGTTGGTGACCAGTCGCCGGGACGCCCGGTGGCCGGCAAGGAGTCGGGAGGCAAGTGCATGCTGATCGAACTCACCGAAGTGCAGTGTGCGGAGCTGCAGCGCCTGCTCGAGAGCACCCTGAGCGACCTCAGCTCCGAGATCGCCGACACGCACAACGCCGAGCTCCGGGACGGATTGCGCGAGCGCCGCACTGTCCTCGAGTCGGTCCTCTTCCAGTTGGACAACCCGCCGCGGGTCAGCGCGTAAAGCGCCGGGCCGGCGGCGTCACACTGCGTCGGCGAGCGGCTCCCCCATGCCGACGACGTCGAGCACGTTCGTCATGACCTCACCGAAGGCGTCGGGGTCGGCCAGCATCCACGAATGGGTCCCGGGGACGGTCATGACCTCGGGGTTGCCGAGGGCGCGGCACATGTCCTCGAACGAGTCGCGCGTGATGAGCTGATCGCGCTGGCCCCACAGGACAACGACGGGCAGTCGGCGCCGCCGCAACGTATCGAGCTCGTCCATCAAGTCGGCCCGGCGCGCGATACCCGCCGCCCGCCAGAACGACCTCGGGTCGCGTATCAGGTTCCCGACCACCTCGGAGACGATGACGGGCAGGACCCGGTGCACCTGCCGGGCGGGGAACAGGTCGGCGGGGAAGTGGATGCCCCAGTCCCACAACGGCCGCTCCGCCATTGAGCGGATGGACGAGCCGGAGTGGGCCCAGGCCGAACCGCCGACCGAGTTGATGAGCACGAGGGCACGCACGCGTCGGGGGTGGTCGTGCGCCAAGGAGATGCCGACGCCGCCGCCGAAGGAGTGCCCCATGACGAGCACGGGGTCCTCCACACCGACCGCGTCCAGGAAGGAGGCGACCCAGTCCCCGTAGCCGCTCAGGGAGGCCGGCGGCCCCCGCAGCGCTGCCGTCCCGCCGAACCCCGGCAGCGCGGGAGCGTAGACGTGAAGCCCCGCACGCACGAGGCGAGACAGGGCACGCTTGTAGGCCTTGTGGTCGAGGCCCCAACCGTGCAGGAAGAGTGCCGGAGCACCCATGCCTGCCTCCCCGTACTCGGCGGACCGCCCGTCGACGGTGGCCTGCTTCCATTCGAGCCAGTGGGCATCGCGAGCATCTGCTCCGTCGCTCATGGCCTCGGCCGTGTCTCCCTCACTACGGGTCCCGCCCATACGTCCACCATGGCGTCCGCCATGGTCTCGTCCTAGGGCCGAAGGACCCATTGGGACCCCCGGTCGTGGTCGCGCTGTCGGGTGCAGTACTTTCGGCCCTGCCGGCTGAAGTCGTAGTGCGAAGTCCGAGTGGCCTTTGCTAGGCCCCCGCCGGGTTCCCGCCGTCGCCCGCCGCCACCTGGTCGAGGATCGACCGGCCGGTCATCGTGAAGACGGTCTCGTCGTCGCACTGGCGCCACAGATCGAGCAGCTCGAGCGCAATCGGATCGCAGCCGTAACGCATCGGTCCCGAGCTGTCCAGGATGGCGTCGACGACGGCCGACGCAGCCGTCGCCGGCTCGACGACACGGGGGTCGGCGTGCTCGCGGCGCAGCGTCGCGGCGACGCCGGCCAGCGCGCGGTAGTCGGCGAACCGGGTGGCATCCGGCTCTCCGGTGCTGAGGCGGAACATGTCGGTGTCCACCGGCCCGGGCAGGATCTCGACAACCCGGATGCCGAAGGGGGCGACCTCGACGCGCAGACTGTCGCCGAAGGCGGAGACAGCCGCCTTCGAGGCGCGGTACGCCGAGAAGAAGGGCACGGCGGCCAGGATCGACGACGAGGTGATGGTGCACACCACCGCCGGCTGGTTGGCCCGCAGGATCGGGATGGCGGCGGCGGTCATGGCGACGACGCCGAACACGTTGGTCTCGAACATCCGGCGCCAGTCATCGATGTTGGCGTGCTCGACGGGGAGGTAGTCGGTGTCGATGCCCGCGTTGTTCACCAGCACACGAAGGTCCCCCGGGAGATCGAACGTCGAGGGGTCGGTCACGTCGAGCCGACGGACGCTGAGCCGTCCCCGCGTCTCGTCCGCCATCGACGCCCCGGCGCCCGGGTCGCGCATGGTGGCCATCGTGTCGAAGCCCCGGTTGGCCAGCTCGAGGGCGATCGCCCGCCCGAGGCCGCGGCTCGCTCCCGTGACGAGTGCACTCCCGTGAATGTCCATGAGCCGATTCTTCCCCAGCCGCACGACCGGCGGTAGCGTCCCCCCGATGGGTGTGTACCGGGAGCAGGTGGTGCCCCGCCTGGTCGATCGGATGTGCGGCGCCGCCGGGTTCGACCGCTGGAGGGCGCAAGCGGTCGACGGCCTGTCCGGCCGCGTGGTCGAAGTCGGCTTCGGCTCGGGGCACAATGTGCCGCACTACCCGCCCGAGGTCGAGGTGGTGCTGGCCGTGGAGCCGGCTCAACTGGCCCGGCGCCTGGCCGACCGGCGAATCAGCGCGGCGACGGTGCGCGTCGAGCACGTCGGGCTGGACGGCCAGGACATCCCGCTGGAGGACGCGTCCTGTGACGCAGCACTCTTCACGTTCACGCTGTGCACGGTGCCCGATCCGACCCGGACGCTCTTCGAGGTCCGGCGGGTGCTCCGCCCGGGCGGCGCGGTCCACTTCCTGGAGCACGGGCTCTCGCCGGATCCCGGCGTGGCGAAATGGCAGCGACGCCTCGAACCAGTCCAACGACGGGTGGCCGACGGTTGCCACCTCACCCGGGACGCCTCGAGTCTGGTGCGCGAGGCCGGCTTCGTCATGCGGCGCAACGAGCAGCGCTACGTCCGCGGGCCAAAGCCGTGGTGCTGGCTGACGCTCGGGGCGGCCACCAAGCCGGCGGCTTGAGGCTGTGCGCGCTCCATGACGGGACGCGGTCAGGTCCGCCGATCCCAAAGCCTCATACTTCGACAACAACGTCGGCACAGACTGTTCCCCATGCATTGGCGCCTCTGCCTCTGTGTCGCGTCCCTTGCCGTCGTGGTGGCGTCATGCGGCGGGGGCAGCCCCTCGACACCGGCTGCGGTCGAGCGGGTGACCGGCGGCCCCACCGGCAGCTACGTCGTCGATCCCGGGATCCACAAGATCAAGCACATCGTGGTCATCATGCAGGAGAACCGCTCGTTCGACTCCTATTTCGGCACGTTCCCCGGCGCCGACGGGATCCCCGCGACGAACGGCGTCCCCACCGTCTGCGTCAACGATCCACAGACCGGGCAGTGCGTCACCCCCTATCCCGACCACGCCGATGTGAACGGGGGTGGGCCCCACTCCGGCGCCAAACGCCACGGCGGACATCAACGGCGGCCAGATGAACGGCTTCATCGCCCAGGCCGAGTCCGGCCGCAAGGGGTGCCTGGTGCCGACCGACCCGGCGTGCAGCAACTCGGCCAAGCCCGACGTGATGGGCTACCACACCGAGAGTGACATCCCGAACTACTGGACCTACGCCAAGGACTTCGTGCTCCAGGACCACATGTTCGAGCCCAACGCATCGTGGAGCCTGCCTGCCCACCTGTTCCTCGTCTCGGAGTGGTCGGCCTACTGCACCGAGGAGGACAACCCGTCGAGCTGCGTGAACGCACTGCAGACCAGACCGGTCGAGCGGCCGCAGAACGCGCCAGCCGTTTACGGCGGCGAGGCCGGCCCGAAGAACAGCGGCGTCAACGCGAAGCGCCCCAACAAGGCCGTCGTCGCCGGCCAGCCCGACTATGCCTGGACGGATCTGACCTACCTCCTCCACAGGGACCATGTGAGCTGGGGCTACTACGTGGTGAGCGGGACCGAACCGGATTGCGAGAACCCGGCGGCCGAGACCTGCGCCGCGGTGTCGCAGAACGCCAACACGCCCGGCATCTGGAACCCCCTCCCCTGGTTCGACACGGTGCGAGCCGATCACCAGCTCGGCAACATCCAGGACGTCGACAACTTCTACAGCGCGGCGAAGAAGGGCACCTTGCCCGCGGTGTCGTGGGTGACGCCTTCGGGTGAGGTGAGCGAGCATCCGCCAGCGCCGGTCAGCTACGGGCAGAGCTACGTGACCAGCCTCATAAACGCAGTGATGCACAGCCCCGACTGGAGCTCCACGGCGATCTTCTTGGCGTGGGACGACTGGGGCGGCTTCTACGACCACGTCGTCCCGCCCTCGGTCGACGTGAACGGGTACGGACTGCGCGTGCCCGGCATCGTCATCAGCCCCTACGCCAAGCAGGGGTACATCGATCACCAAACCCTGAGCTTCGACGCCTACGACAAGTTCATCGAGGACGATTTTCTCCAGGGCCAGCGGCTGAACCCCGCCACCGACGGCCGTCCCGACCCGCGGCCCGACGTCCGGGAGAACGAGAAGATCCTCGGGAACCTCGAGAACGACTTCGACTTCAGCCAGAGCCCGCGCCCGCCCCTCGTCCTGCCGGTGCATCCCAAGACGACCCTGACCGGCACGCCCACGCCCTCACAGGTCTCCGCGGCGGCCAAGGCGCCCGATGGCGACGGGTGAGCTCAGAGGTCGAATGCCGTCGGATGCCGCGGCTCGTAGAGCAGGATCTCCCCGGCGCCGGGGACCTGCAGGGCGATCGTCCGGCCGAACCCGCGGTCCTCGATCCCACCGTTGAACCGCGCTCCCTGGGCCGTCAGGTCGGTCACCGTCCGCTCGATGTCGTCGCACGTGAGCGAGATCTCGTGGTGCTGCCCGCTGCCGTCGGCCGGATGGACCCCCAACTCCGACGGGCCCGTCCGAAAGATCAGCCAGCCGGCATGGGCGTCCACGTGGGGCCAGCCGAGGACGTCGCGGAAGAACGCCCGCGCCGCCTCGGCATCGTCGGCGTAGACGAGCGTGTGCATACCCGTGATCATGCGCCGCGACACTATGGGGAGGGCGAGGAGTCGGGCGCATCCATGTGGCCCAGCTGGTGCCGCAGGCACCCCTCGAGCTCGGGATGCCTGAACGCATGGCCCGCGTCGACCAGCCGCTGGGGGACGACCCGTTGGCTGGCCTCGACCAGCTCGGAGGCGCCTTCGCCCCCGAAGAGCAGCCGGGGCCCGAACCCGGGAACCGGCACGAGGGCCGGCCGATGGAGGACCCGCGCCAGGGTCTTGGCGTACTCGTCGTTGCGTACGGGGTGGGGCGCCACGGCGTTGACCGGGCCCGCCATGCGCTCGTCGACCAGGGCCCGGCCGAAGACGTCGACCAGGTCGTCGATGCCGATCCACGAGACCCACTGCGAGCCCCCGCCGACCGGTCCACCCAGTCCCATTGCGAAGAGGGGGCGCAGGAGCTTGAGCGAGCCGCCCTGCGCCGACTGGACGATGCCGGTGCGCACGTGGGCCACGCGCAGGCCTGCGTCCTGTGCCGCCCGGGCGGCATCCTCCCAGTCCGCCACGACATCGGCGAGGAAGCCGGTCCCCGGTGCGCTCCTCTCGGAGAGCTCCTCGTCGCCCCGGTCTGCGCCGTAGAAGCCGATGGCCGACGCAGTGACGAGGACGCCCGGTGGCTCGCTCATGGACGCCATCGAGGCCGCCAGCGCGCTGGTCGGCCCGATCCGGCTCTCCCGGATGGCCTGCTTGTGGTGGTCCGTGAACCGGCCAGCGATCGACGCCCCCGCCAGGTGCACCACCGCGTCGACGCCTTCGAGTGAGGCTGCGTCGGGGCGGTCCGGCTGCCACCGCCTTTCGTCGCTGCGGCGAGGGGCACGGCGGACCAGATGGATGACCCGGTGGCCCCCGGTGCTCAAGTAGGCGCACAGCGCCGTGCCGATCAGGCCCGACGACCCGGTGACGGCGACGGTGAGCGGCCCCTCCCGCAGGTGCTGCATGACCCGGTGGGCCGCGAGGTCGCTTCCCAGCTGGCTCTGCCGGTAGCGGAACGTCTGGGTGAGCAGGGAGCCGGGCACGGGCGTGTCCACCACGTCGACGACCCTGGTCCTGGACTCGGTCAACGGCTCGAAGTTGTGCGTGTGGCGCCACCGCAGCGGCAGGGAGACGAGCTCGTCCACGAACCGGTGGGGCGGGTCGTACCCCGAGTGCTGCGCGACCCAGCGCACCCCTCCGGGGAGCCGCAGGACTGCCTTTCCGTCCCGCAGTGACGCCGCCTCTTCAATCACCCGGATCGGTTGCCAAGGAGGCGCGAGTCGACGCAGCGCGCCGGGACGTTCGTGCCAGGCGAAGACCTGCTCCAGCGGAGCCTCGACGATGCTCGTATGCCGCAGTCCCATGACTATCTCCTCGTGCCCGCGACGCCGCCGATCGGCTCGGGGTAGTCGAGTTGTTCGCGACGTGCCGTGGGCAGTCGCCAGGGCTGGTGGACGGCGCCTCCGGCTATCCCGGCCAATTCCGGGACGTAGCGACGAACATACGCCCCGTCGGGGTCGTGCCGCTGTGCCTGCCGGATCAGGTTGAAGCGGCGGTTCGGACGGGTGTCGTTCCCCGTCCCGGCGATCCATTGCCAATTCCCCGAGTTGTTGGCGACGTCGCCGTCCACCAGCCAGTCGAGAAAGTGCCGGGCGCCCAGCCGCCAGTCGATCCCGAGTTCCTTGACCAGAAACGACGCCGTCAACATCCGAGCCCGGTTGTGCATGAACCCCTCGACCCGGAGCTGCCGCATGCCGGCATCGACGATCGGCACCCCGGTTCGCCCCTCTCGCCACGCGTCGAGGGCATCCTGGTCGTCGCGCCATCGGCGACCTCGTGCTCGATAGTCGCGGGTGGCGAGCGCCGGGAACGCGGCGAGGACCTGATGATGGAAGTCTCGCCAGCACAGCTGGCGGAGGAACGGCTCGTGGGTGCCGGCTCTCCGCGCCAACTCGAGCGGGGAGACACAGCCGAAGTGAAGGTACGCGCTCAGCCGGGAGGTGCCATCGGCAGCCAGGTCGTCATGCGTACTGGGGTACCCGGCCACGTCGTGCCGCAACCAGCGCGCCGCCTGAGCACGGCCCTCCGATTCTCCGCCACCGGGTCGGTGTGGCGACGCCGGGCCCACGGAGCGCCCCGAGGCGCTCGGGAAACGGCCCGCAGCCAGACCCCGCGGGCCGCACACGTGGGCGGGCGCCCGCAACGCGACCCTCCAGGGTTCCACCCTCCAGCGGGTCCAGTACGGAGTGAAGACCGCGTAGTGGTCCCTGCGCGCGGGCGTGAGCCGGCCCGGAGGGACGACGGTGACACCCGGGAAGAGCTCGAAGTGGCAGCGCTGCGCCCGGCACGCGCGCTCGAGGCGCTGTTGACGCTCACGTGCCAGCCGGCTCACGTCCTCGGACGCGAAGAGTGAGCACGCACCGGTCTGCTCGACGATCCTCATGGTCTCAGCCACCGCATCGCCGCGCCGGACGTACAGGTTGGCGCCACGACGGATGAGGGATGCTCGAAGGTCGGCGAGTGACTCCCACAAGAAGGCGAGCCGGTTGGCCGACGTGCTCCGGAGATCCGTCAGCGACGGCTCCATCACGAACAGCGGGACGACCGTCCGCCCGGAGGCGCAGGCGGCCGAGAGCGCCGGATGGTCGTGCAGACGCAGGTCGCGGGTGAACACCACGACCACGGGGTCCGTCCCGCGTTGCCTTGTCGTCGCCGGAGGAGCTGTCACCCGACAAGTTTAGCGCTAAATTACGGACCGGATCGGACGCGGACGCTGCGTCGCGGCGCATGTGTGGCCGCAGCCGTGGCCATCGGAAAGGATGAGAGCTCGCCACGATGGAGGGGAGCCCACGCATGTCCACGCTGCTCGTCGACTCGCCCGATGAGGGTGTGACCAGGATCACCCTGAACCGGCCCGAGAAGCTGAACGCCATGAACGCGGCGCTCGTTGCCGACCTCCACGATGCGCTCTCCGACCTCGCTGCCGAGGCCTCGTGCCGCGTCGTGCTCCTCACCGGGTCTGGGCGGGGATTCTGCGCCGGCCTCGACCTGGGCGGCTACGGGGGTGCGCCGGGGGCCGAAGGTCTCGGCCGGGTCGAGGCTGGGTTCGCCACCCAGAGGCACATCGCCACGCTCGTCCCCCGGCTGCGTTCGCTCCCCCAGCCGGTCATCGCCGCCGTCAACGGGGCGGCGGCCGGAGGAGGCCTGGCCCTTGCGCTGGCGAGCGACGTCCGGATCGCGTCGTCGTCGGCGCGCTTCAACGTGGCGTTCGTCCGCCTCGGCCTCTCGGGTTGCGACATCGGGGTGAGCTGGCTGCTGCCCCGCCTGATCGGTGCGTCGCGGGCGTGGGAGCTGATGCTCACCGGCCGCATCATCGGGGCCGAGGAGGCGGACCGCATCGGCCTCGTCCTCCGCGTCGTCCCGGACGAGCAGCTGCTCGACGCTGCGCTGGAGACTGCTCGCCTCATCGCCGCCAACAGCCCCTGGGGGGTCCGCATGACCAAGGAGGTGATGTGGTCGCAACTGGAGGTGGGCTCCCTCGGGGCCGGCATCGACCTCGAGAACAGGACGCAGATCCTCTCGTCCATGACCGGCGACATGGAGGAAGCGACCGCCGCGTTCCTCGAGAAGCGACCGCCGCGCTTCGGCACCTCCCCGCCCTGACCGCCATCGCTCCAGCCCGACCCCGGCACGGGTGCGGGCCTGGCTACGTTTGATCACTTGATGGGGGGCTCCGACGACGTCACCGCTCCGAGGCAGTTCCCGGTGGTGGTGGCGGTCCTGCTGGCTCTGACGCTGCTCTTCACGGACTACTCGGTCAGCGGAGCGGCGACCAATGGGACGTCCAACCCCCCGCATTCGGTGACCCCCGCGCCGGACTATCTGAATGTGTGCGCCCCTGTCGGCGCGGACACCTCCGCCCCGTGCCTGCGGGTCACGCTGGAGGCCATTGACGCCGCCCGGGCGAAGGAGGGCGTCCGCCCGATGACACTGCCGGCCGACTTCTCCCAGCTCACGGTACCCGAGCAGCTCTTCGTCGCCGTGAACCGGGAGCGCATCGACCGCGGCCTCGCACCGTTCACAGGCCTGACAACGGCGCTCGACGTGAGGGCACAGAAGGGTGCCGACGCGTTGCAGCTGCCGCCCCGGCCCGGCGACGCCTACCCCTCGGTCGGGACGGAATGGATCAACGCGGTCGACAACGGCCTCGACGCCGACTACCAGTGGATGTACGACGACGGCCCCGACAGCGGTGTCCCGGGATGCTCGGGCCGCAAGGCCTCGGGGTGCTGGGCCGACCGCCACATGGTCCTGCACCGGTTCGGGTCCGACCACCTGGCGATGGGAGCAGCCTTCGACGCATCGGGCGACACCACACCGGGCGACCAGGGCGGGTCCTCGTTGGCCGCGCTGTTCGCGGTGAACGCAGCGCGGCCGAGCAGCTACACCTACACCTACACCTGGAGGGATGCCCTCACGGCCACGACGAGAGGGACGCTGCAGCCCCTCCGTTCGATCCCCTCCACCGAGTCCGGCACCGGCATCCCGGACCCCACCGGCAACGTGACGCCGACGCCCGACTACACGAGCGCCTGCGCCAGCGGGCTCGACAACACACCGGCCTGCATCGACGCCGCGCTCGCCGCCATCAACCACGCTCACGCCCTCGAAGACGTCCGCCCCATGGTGCTACCGGCCGGCTTCGCCCAGCTCAGCGTGCCCAACCAGCTGTTCGTGGCGGTCAACCTCGAGCGGGTCGACCGCGGGCTGGCACCCTTCGGCGGCCTCACCGCGAGGCTCAACGAGAATGCCCAGCGGGGCGCCAACGCCGCCAATGACCCGCCCGACGCCGGCCAGGCCTACGTCCTCGAGGACGCCGAGTGGGCCGGCGGGTCGTCCAACGGGCTCGATGCCGTCTACGGCTGGATGTACGACGACGGCTACGACAGCGGCAACCTCGACTGCGTGCACCGGGGCGCGCCCGGGTGCTGGGGGCACCGAAAGGGCATCCTCGACGACTTCGGGTCGGGAGCCAACCTCGTCATGGGCGCCGCGCTCAATGCGGCGGGTGACACCCACGGCGGCGATTCCGGCGGCACCTCCATGGCGGTCACCCTGGCCGTGGCCGACGCGCCGGCTCGGTCCTACACCTACAGCTGGGCCCAGGTGTTGGCGGCCATGCCACCCGGCTCCCCCTGACCTGCGATGGCCTCCGGCCATGCGCCGCGCTGCCTTTGTATGGTTCGAAGGGTGAACCGGCAGATCTACGTGAACCCGTCGTGCTCGAAGTGCCGCTCTGCGCTCTCGCTGCTCGAGGAGCACCACGTCGAGGCCGAGTCGATCCGCTACCTGGACGTGCCACCGACGCGCGCCGAGCTGGAAAGGCTGATGGATCTCCTTGGTATCGAGGACCCCCGCCAGATGATGCGGACCGGCGAAGCGATCTACGTGGAGATGGGTCTCGCTGACCGCTCTCGGGGCGAGCTGCTCGATGCCATCACGCAGCACCCCATCCTCTTGGAGCGGCCGATCTTCGTCGTCGGCGCCCGGGCCGTGATCGCCCGGCCACCCGAACGGGTGCTCGAGCTGCTCTGACCCTCCCGCCGCCGGCCACTGCGTGCACTTAGCGTGGTCGCACCCGCGCAAGGAAGGTGAGGACGAGAGTGACGGCTTCTCTGGTGTTCTTCGGGATCTTGGGCATCGCCAGCACGGCGGCGGCGTTCGCCGTGAACCGCCGCCTCTTCGTCGGGGCAGGGTCCGGACCGGTCACGTTGCTCGAGGGGACGTACTACGTCGTCGGGTTGTGCTCCCTCGCTCTGGGCTGGTACTTCAACATCCGTTACACACACCTCTACGGGCACCGCGCGAGCTACGTCGACTACACCAAGATGCTGTTCACGAACTGGGCGGCCGACTCGGCGGCCCAGGACTACATCATCGTGAACGTGGTGCTCCTGCCGCTCTGGACGATCGTCGAGGGCAGCCGGCGCGGCCTGCGGTGGGCCTGGATCTTCTTCGTGATGAGCCTCTTCACGAGCCTCGCGTTCGCCATGGCGATGTTCCTGGCCTTCATGGAGCGCCAGCTCCGCTACAACCGGTCGCTCATCCCCTCGAGCACTTCGTAGCCGCAGTTGTAGCCGGGGATGAAGGTCACCCCGGGTCCCCCGTGACACCCGGCACCGCACAGGTAGAGGCCTTCGATCGGGACCGGGTTGTCGGGCCACCCCCTGGGTCCGGGCCGGAACGGTCCCATGAACTCAGGCTGCAGGAGGCCGTGCGTGAAGTCGCCTCCGGTGCAGCCGAACATGAGCTCGTAGGTATAGGCCGGGTAGTTGAGCTGGCGCTCGATGAGGTCCGGGAAGTTCGGAGCCACCGTGGCGATCTTGTCCACCATGCGCTGCGCCATCTCGTCGCGCAGCCGCCCCTGCGACTCATGGTCGGCGCCGATGGGAAGGTAGAACGCGAAGCTGCTCGCCGCATGCATGCCCGCCGGAGCGAGGCTGGGGTCATCGAGCGACGGGATCTGCAGGTTGAAGGAGGGCGACACGGGCACCTCGCCACGGACGCACCCCTCGAAGTCGCGCTGCATCTGCTCGGCCGTGCCGAAGAAGGTGACGTTGCGCCCGAACTGGCTCTCGTTGAGCGCCTCGTACGGGGCGCCGTACTCGGGCAGCCCTCGCAACGCGAAGTGCGCCTGGAAGTAGGCCGCCCGGTGGTCGATGGCCGTCACCCGGCGGGCGAAGGACTCGGGAAGGGCGTCGGGGTCCACCAGCTGGGTGAAGGTGGCCGTCGGATCGAGGTTCGAGACAACGACCGGCGCCGTGGCCACCTCGCCGTCCCCGAACTCGACACCCCGCACCCTTCCGTCGTCGACCACGATCCCCGAGACCTTCACGTGGCGTCGCAGCTCGCCGCCGTGCCGTTCGAACAATGCGAGGAGGTGGTCGGCGATCGTGCCGAGCCCACCCCGCACCTTGGACATGGTGGCGGTCCCGGGCGACGCGAGGGCGAAGGCGAGGCACAACGCACTGCCCGGTGAATACGGTCCCCGGTACGTGGAGTTGACGGCGAGGAAGCTCAGCATGCTGCGCACCGGTGCGTGCTTCGACCGGTCGGGGAGGAAGCGATCGACGACGTCCATCACGCTGCCGAACATGGCCGTGCGGATCGCCTCCCGTTCCGCCTCGTTCGTCGCGCAGGCCCACATCTCGTCCAGGGACCTCGGCGGCCGGCGCACGTCGAAGCGGCCGATCGCCCGAGCGGGGGCCTCGGCCCATGCCGCGACCTCGGCCATGCCGAGCACCGCCTCGATGCCCAAGGTGTCGCCCAGGTGCTCCAGCAGGCGCTCCGGGTCGGAGTAGAGGAAGATCGGCGCCTGGCCCTCCTCCCCGATGCTGGCGGACTGCACCTCGGGCTCGTAGATGGGGCAGGACCCGAGCTCGAGGCTCTCGAAGATCTCGTTGGGCACCGGGAATTGAATGGACCCGGCCAGTTCGAACCTGTAACCGCGGATCAGCTCGGTGGTGGACGCCATCCCGCCGATGAAGTGGTTCTTCTCCAGGCAGAGCACCCTGAGACCCCCGCGCGCCAACACCGTCGCGGCCGTCAGGCCGTTGTGCCCGGCACCGATCACGATGGCGTCGTAGTCCGGCATCCGCACGGGACTGTAGCGACCGTGCCACGGGCGCCGCTGCCATGGTGCTACGTCGGACGTAGTACCCGGAGGCGTGGTGCCTGCAGGCCCACGGCCGGACCGATGATTAGAGACGGCGTCGATTGGCAATGCTCCTCCCGAGCAAAGGAGGCAGCGTGAGCCAATCAGCACAGGCACCCGACGCGGGGGACGGGAAGGTCCAGGCCGCGACGAGGGACGAAGAGGAGCGCGAGGCCGCTGCACCGCATACGGCTGACCGGCCTCCGACCTCAGAAGAGGAAGCCGCCGCCGACACCAACACGCTCGATCCCGCGGTGGCAGGACACGAGCGCGAGATGGGCAAGCTCGGCGCCGAGGTCAAGGGGGAGGGTCAGATCGACTGACCCCGGCCCTCGCCGATCGGTAGTGCAGTGTCCTCCCGGTGCGGCGTCGTCGGTCGTGGACGACCGCCGAGAGCGGCGGCGATGCGGCGCATGCCTTCTTGCCAGGGCACCTCGGTCCGGCCGAGCACCTCGTGCATGCGGGTCACGTCGGGCCAGAGCGGCCATGGGGCCTCTGCGTCGTACCGCAGCCGCACCCGACGCCGGACCAGGTCTCCCAGGTAGGCGCAGTAGTCCTCGGCGCTCACGGTCTCGCTCCCGGCGAAGTTGACGACCACGGGCTCGTGGTCGGCCACCTCGAGCGCCCGAACGGCGAGCCGGACGTAGTCGTCCTCGAAGATCGGGTTGTAGTTGTTGGGCGCGTCGGGATGGAGCACGATCTCCTCGCCGGCCAGGATGCGCCGCAGCCGGGTGACCGGTGCTCCTCCCTCGGGCCCGTAGGTGGAGAAGATGCGGATGATGGTGAGAGGGGACCCACACTGGACGGCGGCGTGGCGCACCACGGCCTCCCCCGCGATCTTCGAGAGGCTGTAGATGCCGAGGTGCACCCCCGGCGGGTCGTCCTCGGCGAGCGGGCGCCGACCCTGGTACGCGTAGGCGGACCCGCTCGAGCAGTACACGAACCTGGCCCCCGGGTTGGCGACCACGAGGCGACCCGACGCCTGGGCGTTGGTCTCGAAGACCTGCTGCCAGTCCGTCGGCCCTTCGCGTCCGAAGCGGGCCGCCGCGTGGAAGACATGGGTGATCCCCTCGGGGAGCTCACCGAGATCGAACGTCGCCACGTCACCCACGATCGGTCGGATCCCCGCCTCGGTGAGGCGCTGCCGATCGCCGGCGCCGCGACAGCGCGCCAACCCGAAGACCTCGTGGCGGGCGGCGAGCGCCCGGGCGAGAGGGAAGCCCACACGACCCGTCGCTCCCGTGACGAGCACCCGCCAAGCGCCTCGAGGATCCGTGGCCTCCGCGCCTTCGGCCTGCCCCACCCCTGTACCTCCTTGACCGGACGAGACTATGACCTCTGACAACCCACGTCCGGCGGCGGCTCAGCCCCCGAGGATCCCGAGCCCCTCGTCTCTGAGCCCCTTGGCCCGTGCCTCGGCGAAGTTGTCCAGCCAGTCGCGCATCTCCTGGCTGCCCGTCTCGTCGGCCCATCGCCGGGGCAAGGCCGGGAACGAGTAGTCCGGGGCGAGCGGAGGAGGCGGCGGCTCGTGCGCCCGCCGCTCCATGGCGGCGTCGACGGCCGGGGCGAGACGGGCGGACTTGGCTCGGATCTGGGCCTCGTCGCGCTCCTTGAACGCCGGGAGCACCTCGCGGCCGAAGAGCTCCAGTGATTCACAGATGTGCTCGTGACGGTTCTTGCCGGCCTGCAACACGAAGATGACCTGGTCCACCCCCGCCTGCTCGAACCGCTCGAGGTACTCGCGCACCTGCCCGGGGGTCCCGGTCGCCCCCCGCAGGCCGGTGCGATCTCCGGCCGCCAGCTTGGCGCCGAGCCGCTCCTGTTGCAGGGCCGTCTCGATCTCCGGTGAATACCCCTGCGTGCCGCGGCGGTCGAGGTACTCGGTCCAGACGTCGGTCGAACCGGGACGATGCTCCCCGAAGACGTAGTAGTGCCCGAGCGAGTAGCCAAAGAAGTTGCCGCCCTCGAGGCCGCGATCGAGTGCCACCCGCTCGTCGGGGTGGCACATCATCTGGGTGACGCAGGCGATGTTGGCGTTGACGGCCAGGCCGACGGGGACGCAGCGCTCGGTGAGCGTCTGCTCGTAGTCGGACACCCACTTGGTGGCTTCCTCGGGGTCGATGAAGGCGAAGGTCAGCGCGCCGATACCCTTCTCGGCCGCGAGGAGGATGGTGTCGCGCCGGGAGCAGGCCACCCACAGCGGAGGGTGTGGGCGTTGCATCGGCTTGGGGACGACGTTGCGAGGCGGCATTTGCACGAAGCGCCCGTCGACACCACTGAACGGGGTCTCGGTCATGCAGCGGAGGGCGACCTGGAGCCCCTCCAGCCAGGCCTCGCGTTTGGTCGCCGGGTCGACGAGAAATCCCCCGAGCTCGGCCTCGGAGCCCGACTCCCCCGAACCGAACTCGACCCTGCCCCCGGAGATCAGGTCGAGGGTGGCGACCCGCTCCGCGGTGCGTGCCGGGTGGTTGTAGCCCGGCGCGGTCTGGATGATCCCGTGCCCGAGCCGGATGTCCCTCGTCCGTTGGCTGCACGCGGCGAGGAAGACCTCGGGGGCCGAGGAGTGGCTGTACTCCTCGAGGAAATGGTGCTCGACCTCCCAGACGACGTCGAAGCCGAGTCGGTCGGCCAGCTCGACCTGCTCGAGCGCATCCTGCATCAGCTGGTACTCGCTGTCCTCCTGCCAGGGCCGGGGGAGCTGGTGCTCGTAGAAGATGCCGAACTTCATGCCGCACCGAGCGCGTGGAATTCGGCCAGGAGGTCTGCGCCGTTCCGGTGCTGGGCGCACCAGAACTCGACTTCCCCCAGGGCGGCCCGCCGGCCCTCGTCACGACCAGGCCCGAGGCTGTGGGCGAGCAGGGGTTCCCAGATCCGCCCGATCATGTCGCCACCGGGATGGCGGCGCCCGCCGTCGCCGATCCACGTGCGATCCCGCATTTCGGAGAGGGCGGTGCGCAGGTAGTCCACGTGCGGCGTCTCGTCGGCCCGGATGTAGGACACGAGGCGAGCGGCCTCGCCGTCGCCGGCGACGAGCCCGTCATCGGACATCCACGCTTCCGCCCAGGCAAACGTGTGGAACGCCGAGATCTCGATGAAGAGGACCCGCACCATGAGGCACACCATCATCTCGAGCTCGTGCGGGATGTCGTCGGGGAGCAGCCGAGCGGCGTCGGCGCCCGGACGACCCGGCCCGAAGCCCATCCGGGCCAGCATGGCCTCGACGTCGAGCTCCCCGCACGACCGGTCGAACGCGATGTCGCGTGCGGCGAACCACATGTCCCGGTGGCCCGCCTCTTCGTCCCATCCCGCCTCGTCGCGGCCGTGGGCCTCGAACAACCCCCCGCCGAGATGGTCGATCGCCGTCCCGCCCACGTCCTCGACGAAGTGCCGCTGAAGGTCTCGAGGCTTGAGGAGACGGATGTTCGCCCCGTATCCCTCGACCGTGCCGATCCTCGTCAGCGTCGCCATGAGCGGTTCCGGGACACCGGCGCGGATCAGGAAGCGCGCCTGCTCGACGTTCGGGAACGAGCGCTCCCATCGCTCCGTCGGTACGTGGATCAACTCGCTCGAGAAACGCTCGCAGTTCTGCGCCCCCCAGGCTTCGATCGCCGGGACCCGGAATCTCGTCCGGGGCGAGACGTAGCTGCCGTCGTCGTCGAAGCCGCCATGGCAGTGCACGCCGCCGGCGACCAGCGGTTCGGCCACGCCGACGTCCGCCAGGAGCTCGTCCTCCGTGAACCGCACCTGCGCCGTGCCCATCGCCCGTCCCTCCCAGTCACCCAACGGTGTTCACTTTTGAGTATACACTCACCGGTATACAGATCGAGAGCAAACAGCTTCCCCGCGCCGAGCGACGGGCCGCGATCCTCCACGGTGCCGCCCGTGCGTTCGCGTCGTCCGGGTTCGCCGACACCTCGATGGAGGACGTGGCCGCGTCGTGCGGGGTCACCAAGCTCATCGTGTACCGGCACTTCGGGTCGAAGGAAGAGCTCTACCGCGAGCTCCTCCAGCAGGTGTTCGATCGCCTCGGTGAGGAGCTCCGCAACGAGCTGGCGCAACCCACCCGGAGCGGGCTGGGTGCCCGGACGCTCCTGACGGTCGCCCGCGAGGACCCCGCGGCCTTCACTCTCCTCTGGCGCCATGCCGCCCGCGAGCCGCAATTCGCGGCCTACGCCGCGGAGCTCAGGTCCGTCTCGGTCGCCGTGGTGCGCGACCTGACCTCACTCGACACGGGTGACGAGCTGCTCGACGCCTGGCGCTCCGAGATCCTCTTCGACTGGCTGGTCGAGGCGACGCTCACCTGGCTGCAGCGGGGGGATGCCGCACGCGACGACGACTTCGTGCAGCAGACGTCGGCGGGCTTCCGGGCGCTGCGGACGGCCCTGACGACGGGTGCGGGAAGCCAGGGAACGGCGGCCGGTCACCGGGCCTGAGCGGACGGTCAGCGGCGCCCGACGGCCGGCTCGCTCCGCCCGTCGAGGGCCGAGGCGGCGGCGCGGACGCAGTTGCGACCGGCGGACTTGGCCCGGAACAGGGCCTCGTCGGCCTGCTCGACGACCTCCATGAACGACAACGGGCTGCCGGGTGACCAGCTGGCAACGCCGCCGCTCAGGGTGACGAGGGGAGGGAGCGACGGCCGGGCACCATGAGGGATCACGGCCTCCAGGACGGTCTGACGAATGCGCTCGCCGGTTGCGATCAGCGAATCGCCGGGGCGCAGGTCCGGCATCAGGAGCAGGAACTCCTCACCGCCGTAGCGGTAGGCGCACTCACCCGCACGCACCACGAAGTCGATGCAGGACGCGACGTGCCGGAGGGTTTCGTCTCCGGCAACGTGACCGTAGTGGTCGTTGTAGAGCTTGAAGTGGTCGACGTCGAACAGGGCCACTCCGTAGGTCCGGCCGACCCGCAGAGCACGCGCGTGCGTCCGGATGAGGTCCTCCTCCATGCGCCGGCGGTTGCCGAGACCGGTCAGCTGATCGGTCAGCGACTGCTCCAAGAGCTCGGTGTTGGCTCTCTCGAGCTCGGCCTGGGTCTGGGTCAGTGCGCCGTGCAGCTCCGTCACCCGTTGTGCTGCGATCAGGCGCGTCTGCACGGCGAACGAGTCGACGGGCTTGATCAGATAGTCGTCGGCACCGGCGCTCATGCCCTCGAGCACGTGCTCGGGATGGTCGAGCCCCGTGGTCAGCACGATGTACACGTAGCTGTCGCCGGTGCCCTCCCGCACGCGACGGCACAGTTCGGGGCCGTCGACTCCCGGCATCATCCAGTCGGTGAGCAGGACGTCGATCCCCCCCGACGTCAGCATGTCCCAGGCACTCGAGCCTTCCTCGGCCACGATGCACTCGTGGCCCAGCTTCGACACGATCGCCCGGAGCAGCAGGCGACTGGTGGGGTCGTCGTCGGCGATCAGGATCCGCATCTCAGGCCCTCGGTGCGATGGCGGCCTGCAGGGCGGCCCGGGCACGGGCGAGCTCGGCCTCGAACTGCTCCGTCAGCTCTGCGGCACCTTCGAGCTGGCCGTGCCGCGCGCGACGTCTCGATATGCGGCACAGACGTCGACGAGTGCGGTGGCGCCGACGTTCGCGCTGGCGCCCTTGAGCGTGTGGGCGCCGCGCTCCACGGCATGGGCGTCGCCGTCGTCGAGTGCCCGGAGGAGCTCGACTCCGCCTTCCTCGCTCATGGCCAGGTACTCGTCGACGATCTCCTGCAGCGCGGCGCCTGCCCCGTCATCGAGGCTGAGCAGCAGCTCGATCTGGGAGCGGTCCAGCGCATCGCTCAAGACCTCGCTCATGACGCGCCCACCTCCTCGGGCTCGTGTGCCGACCGGGCGACCCAGCGCTCGAGCACCGTCGGACACGACCTCCAGCCGCACGGGCTTGGTGATGAAGTCGTCCATCCCGGCCGCCATGCAGTGCTCCCGGTCACCCTCCATGGCCGCGGCGGTCATGGCGATGATCGGGATGTGCCCCTCCGACCCCTCGATCCGCCGGATGTCCTCGGTCGCCTCGTACCCGTCCATCTCCGGCATCTGGCAGTCCATCAGGATGGCGTCGTACGTGCCCGATCCGAAGGCGTCGACCGCCTCGACGCCGTTGTTGGCGATGGTGAAGGTGTAGCCGAGGTTCTCGAGCACCTTCGAGCCGACGAGCTGGTTCACCTTGTTGTCCTCGACGAGCAGGATCGTGCCCGAGCTCCGCGACGGTTCGGAACGTTCCTTCGCGCAGCAGTGGCCGGGATCGATGCTCGCACCCGAATTGAGGCTGGTGATCAGGCAATCGAAGAGCTCCGACGAGCGGACCGGCTTCGTCAGGCTGGCGGCGAAGCCGGTGAGATGCGATTCGGCTGCCTCGAGACGGTGCCCGGACGAGCTCAGGAGGAAGAGCATGGTCTGTGCCGTGGCGGGATCCGCCTTCAAGGTGCGCGCCAGCTCGATCCCGTCCATGCCTGGCATGTTCAGGTCGACCACGCCGAGATCGAACGATCGGCCGTCCTGGGCCGCGGTCAGGGCGAGCTCCAGACGCCTGGTAGCCGTCGGCCGCTTCGACGGCCTCCACGCCCCACGAAAGCAACTGCTGGCGGAGGATCCTCCGGTTGGTCGCGTTGTCGTCCACGACCAGGGCCCGCTGGCCAGAGAGCGTCCGCGGATCCGCGCCCCTCTCGTCGGTCGCCACCTCGTCGCCGCGTCGCAGCGACAGCTCGAACCAGAACGTCGATCCCTCGCCCGGAGCGCTGCGCAGGCCGAGCCGTCCCCCCATCAGCTCCACCAGCTGCCGGCTGATGGCCAGGCCGAGCCCCGTGCCACCGAACCTCCGGGTGGTGGACGAGTCTGCCTGTGCGAAGGCGCTGAACAGCCGCTCCTGATCCTCCTCCGCGATCCCGATCCCCGTGTCGACTGACGTCGAAGTGCAGCGCCACGCGTTCGGAGTTCTGGTGGAGCACGCTGACCCGGATCACCACCTCACCCTCGGAGGTGAACTTCACCGCGTTGGCGCCGAAGTTGAGCAGGACCTGCCGGATCCTGGTGCCGTCACCGAGGAGAGCGGTCGGGACGTCGGGCTGGACGTCGACGAGGAGCTCGATGCCCTTGGCGTGCGCCGTGCTCGCCAGGATGCGCCCGACGTCGTCGATGACGCCGGGCACAATCGAGCGCGGACTCTTCGATCTCGAGCTTCCCGGCCTCGATCTTCGAGAAGTCGAGGATGTCGTTGATGATCACCAGCAGGCTCTCTGCCGACAGCTTGACCCCCGTGGCGAGCTCGAGCTGCTCGTCGTCGAGTTCGGTCTCGAGCAGGAGGTCGGTGAGGCCGATGACCCCGTTCATCGGTGTCCGGATCTCGTGGCTCATCGTGGAGACGAACTGCGACTTCGTCCTGGACGCCACCAGCGCCGCGTCCCGTGCCGCGACCAGGTCCTCGGCCGCCTGGCGGGCCTCGGTCACGTCGCCTCCGTTGAGCACGTACCCGTTCACGGACGGGTCGTCGAGGAGGTTGGCGGCCGTCCAGTCGCAGATGCGCCACTCCCCGTTCGCATGCCGCATGCGCACTTCGAAGTCGGCGGTGTCACGGTCATCGGTCAGCCCCATGAGGTGCTCAATGACCATTCGGGAATCGTCCGGATGCAGCAGCTCCGTGAACGGCCTGCCCTCGAGGTCGGTCGGCGCATAGCCGAGGACGCGTTCGGCCGACGGGGTGATGTAGGCGATCCGGAGATCCGACTCGATCACCGTGATCAGGTCCCAGGTCTTGTCGATCAGCGACCGGAAGCGGGCCGTCTTCAGCGAGTGGGCCTCGCGGACGGTCAGCGTCAAGCGGACGGATGCCACGAGAAGGGTGATGGTGGCCAGTGCGATGGCGGGCCGGCCGACGTGCGCGAAGCTTGCCGCGACCAGGACCCCCATGCTGATCGCCACACCGAACGCCGGCAGCGCGAAGCCGGCGACCCGGTCGAAGCCGTGGTTCTCCACCTTGGGCGGCAGGATCCACACCGCGATCGCCAACAGGGTCAACGAGATGGGCCAGGCCACGCCGTTGGCGACATAGCCGAACCTGCTCGTGGGCTGGAGGAGGTTGAACGTGTCGCCGATGGCGTTGGCACCGAGGGCGATGCAGGCGATTGCGAAGAACGGGCCGGAACCCTCTCGGGAGCACCAGCAGGCCACCGACACAGAGTGCGAGCAGCAGCAGGTCGCCGAGGGGGTACGCCAATTGCGTCGCGGCGGCCAACGAACCGCCCCCGGTGACCCGGATCACCTCGGCCACCACGAAGGCGGCCGAGAGCGCGGCCACACCGAGGCCGGCGATCAATCCGTCCAGCGATGTCACGAACAGCGAGCCGCGGTTGCCGCGCCGAATGAGCAGCGCGAAGCCCAGGAAGCACACGGGGAAGAACGCGACGTAGAAGACGTCCGCCACCGACGGGATCGGTGGCGTGGCCCCGCCGAGCGACTCGGTGGTCAATGCGAAGTCGCCCAACGCCCACGAGATGCACGCCACACCCATGATGAGCGGGAACAGGCGGGCCACCGAGTTGCTGGATCGCCAGGAGCCCTCGAAGTAGCGGGCCAGGCAGATGTTGCCCATCGTCAATTCGAACATGGCCACGCCCCACCCGTCGACCGGGGTGTAGTACGAGCCGGTACTCCGCACGAGCAGAGAGATGAAGAGGGCGACGACCAACGCCACTGCGATCCCGAGTGTCCAACGGACCCGAGTCGGGACCCGGTGCGTGGCCGATTCGTCGAGCTGTCCGGCGACTGCGCCGAGCGCCTCGGTCGGCCCGACGGGCGACGCAGCCGACTGCGGGCCGCGTGCCAGAACTGTGGTTCCCCCCATCTCCTACAAGACGGCAGATTGGCCCCCGGGGTTGAGCCTTTTTGCCGCCCGGTCGATGGCTCCGGGGCGGAGCCATACGATCAGCCGATATGCCGGATGACCAGGATCTCTTCACGTCGGGCGGCCAGGACCGACGCTCCAGGGCCCGGTCGCCGACCGGGTCTAAGGTGACGCCCGAGTCCGTGTTCTACGTCCTGATATTCAGCCTGCTGGCCGTCGTCCTCGTGGTGAGCGCCGTGTCCACGATGACCCGGCGACGGCGCAATCTCGAGCGTGAAGAGGCTGCCAATGGGAGACGACCCGGACTGGCCCGACCAGCCCTGACTCGGCTCTGACGAGCGGGGCCGACCCGCCGGGCCCGACCGGGCGACCTACGCCGGTCCCCCCGCATCGTCCTTGGCCAGGAGGCGGTCGATGTTCGCCCGGAGCTCCGGTGAGGCGAACGACCGGTCCTCCGCGCTCAACGCGAAGTCGATGGTCGCCAGCACGGCCCGCTCCAGGTGCAGGTTGATCACCCGCTTGGTGTCCTCGACGGCACGCCGGGGCAGCTTCGCGATGCGGTGGGCGCACGCCGTCGCTTGGTCCACCACCTCGCCGTCCGGACAGACATGGTTCACCAAGCCGATCTCGGCCGCGCGCTTCGCCGGTATCCGGTCACCGGTGAGCGCGTACTCCTTGGCCAGCTGGAGGCTGATCAGGAGTGGCCAGGTCACCGGCCCACCGTCGGCGGCAACCAGGCCCACGGCCACGTGGGGGTCCGCCAGGTGCGCACTCTCGGCCATGAAGACGATGTCGGAGAGGGCCACGAGGCTGCAGCCCAGGCCGACGGCGGGTCCGTTGACGGCGGCCACGATCGGCACGCGGCACGCCACCATGCCCGTCACGATCTGTCGGCCGTGCGCGAGGCTCTCTTTTCGCAGCGCCCCGTCTCTGGCGAGCTCGTCGATGTAGCTGAAGTCCCCGCCGGCCGAGAACGCCCGGCCGTTGCCGGTCAACACGACGGCCCGCGCCTCGTCGTCAGCGTCGATCTGGGGGAAGAGCCGCGCCAGACCGCTGTGCAGCTCATGGTTCGTCGCGTTGAGATGGCCCGGTCGATTGAGGCGGACGACTCTGACCGGTCCGTCGATCAACACTTCGATCGCGTCCGGGACATCGTACGAAGTCATCTCCCACCTCTCATCAGACCGGCAACCCGAGGATACGGCGGGCGACGAGGTTCCGTTGGATCTGCGACGTCCCGCCCATGACGCTCTGCGCCCGGCTGTAGAGGTAGGCGTTCAACCAGGTGTCGTCCCCTCCACCGTGGGCGATCCCACCGATGGCGAGCGCGGCGTGACCGACGGCTTGCTCGACCCACGTCATCAGCAACTTGTCGACCGATCCCTCGGGCCCGTGCGAGATGCCGTCGAGCCGGTCCGAGAGGCGGCGGCGGACGTGCAGCCGGAGCATCTCGACCTCCACGATCGCCCACCCCAGCTCACTGACCTGCTCGGGCCCATAGGCCCCGGGGTCGTCGATGACCCGCCGGCGCAGCTCGTTGACCATCTTGGCGTATCGGGCGACGTAGCCCAGCTCGCCCGGCTCCCGCTCGTGGCTGACCACCGTCATCGCCAGTGCCCAACCCTCGCCCGGGGCTCCGATCATGTTGGCGGCGGGGACCCGGGCACCGTCGAAGTGCACCTCGCCGAACTCCTTCGTGACGCCGTTGATCATGCGGAGCGGGCGCTGCTCGATCCCGGGCTGACGCATCGGGACGGCGAAGGCAGAGATGCCACGGTGCTTCGCGACGTCGTGGTCGGTGCGGGCGAGGAGGAGGCACCACTCGGCCTCGTCGGAGTAGCTCGTCCAGATCTTCTGGCCCGAGAGGACGTAGTCCTCTCCGTCACGGTCGGCGCGGGTGCGCAACGAGGCGAGGTCGGAGCCGGCATCGGGCTCGCTGAAACCCTGGCACCACCGGTCGCGGCCGTTCACGATGCCGGGGAGGAAGCGGCGCCTGATCTCCTCGCTCCCGTGCTCGAGGACCCCCTGCACCAGGTAGCCGAGGCTGGGCCGCGGGGGCGCGCCCGCCGCCGCGAGCTCCTCGTCGACGATGACCTCGAAGACGGTCGACAGTCCGTGGCCGCCGATCTCCGTGGGCCACGACATCCCGAAGAACCCGGCGTCGTACAGTGATTGGTGCCAGGCGGCCATGCCGGCCCAGTACTCGTCGTCCGTCGAGGACGCCGGCAGGCCTGGATTGTTGTCCACCAGCCATGTCCGCAGCCGCAGGCGGAACTCGGACTCCCCCGGGGAGTCACCGAAGTCCATGACCGCCTCCGATCCCGTGGTGGGCGAGGACGCGCTCCAGGCTGACGTGGGGATCGCCGAGGACGTCGCCGGACAAGAGGGCGCGTCGGAGGAAGACGTGCGCCAGGCACTCCCACGTGTTGCCGACGCCGCCGTGCACCTGGATGGCGGCCTCGCACACGCTGCGGGCGGCGCGGGCGCAGTACGCCTTGGCCACGGCGGCGGCGGCCACCGCCTCGCCGGCCGGGAGCGCGTCCACGGCCCAGGCTGCGTGCAAGGTGACGCTGCGGGACCCCTCCATGGCCACGAAGGCGTCCGCCAGCATGTGCTGCACGGCTTGGAAGGAGCCGATGGCCGCACCGTACTGGTGGCGGTGCGTGGCGTACGTGCAGGCGAGGTCCACCGCACCCCGCATCGTGCCGACGAGGTCGGCGCAGGTCACCGAGAGGCCGAGGGCCGTCCAGCGGGCGAGGTCGTCCTGCGTCAGGGTCCGCTGGGCTCCTTCGACCGCCGCGACCGCGACGCCGTCGACGACCACGGAGGGACGGGTGAGGTCGAGACCCGACTGCTGCGCATGCAGGTCGACCTGGGCCAAGCGACCGCCCTCGGGTCCGTGGGCGAGGAGGAGCGCCCGGTCCGAACCCTGGGCGTCGATGGCCACGGCGGGCGGGCAGGTGCGGTCGACACCTCGAACGAGCGACACGAGGCGCGCGTCCAGAGCCACTGTCTCGACCGTGTCGCCGGGCGGCGCACCCGCCAGCCTTCTCAGCTCCGCGGCCAGTGTCGGCCCGAGGAACGACGCGTCGGCCGCTCCCCGGCCGAGCTCCTCGGCGACGATGGCCGCCTCCACTCCCGACGCCAGAGGACCGCCTCCCTCGGCTGCAACCCGGAGGTCGCGCCATCCGGACTCGGTCACGGCTGCATCGAGCTTCGCCGCCCGCCGGGGATCGCCGATCTCGGCGACGGCCTTGGGGCCGAGCCGGTCGACGACCTGGGCCGCGGCGTCGCGCAGAGCTTGTTGCTCCTGGGACAGCCGGACGTCCATCAATCGCCCCGCGTGGGGGCGACCGGCTGCGACCATTCGTCGCGCAAGGTGCGCCGCAACACTTTGCCGGACGGGAGGCGTGGGATCTCGTCGACGATGACCACGCGGTGGAGCTGCTTGTACGTGGCCAGTGAGTCCGCAACGAGCCGCTCGAGCTCGCCGTCGGCGAGCGGCTGGTTCGGGTCGAGCTTCACCGCGGCCACAGGCACTTCGCCCGCCCGGGCGTCCGGCACGCCGAACACCGCGCAGTCGAGCACGGCAGGATGACGGTAGAGCACCGCCTCCACCTCTGCGGGAGCCACCTGGAAGCCCCTCACCTTGATCATCTCCTTCGAGCGGTCGGTCAGGTGCACCCACCCTTCGGGCTCGAGCCACCCGACGTCCCCCGTGCGGTACCAGCCGTCGGCGAAGGCCTCGGCCGTGGCCTCGTCGGGGAGGTAGCCCGCCATGACCGAGGGACTGAGCACCTGTATCTCACCGACCTCGCCGGGTCCGAGCACCTCCCCACTCTCGAGATCGGCGATGCGCAACTCGACACCCGCCGGCGGCAGTCCCGCGGAGTCCAATCGCCACGACTCGGGCCGGTCGACCGGGTTGGCCGTGATGACGGGCAGCTCGCTGGCCCCGTAGGCAGGCAGCCAGCGCACCCCGGTGCGCTCGGTCACGATGCGGGCGACGCTCTCGGTCACCGGTGTGGCCCCCCACATGATGTAGCGGAGGGACGAGAGGTCGTACTCCTCGAGGCGGGGATGGTTGGCCAGCGCCAACGCGATCGGCGCCACGGCCATCTCCAAGGTCATCTTCTCGCTGGCGATGCGGCGCAGCACCTCGTCGAGGTCGAACCGCCGGTGCAGTCGCACGGTCGCTCCCGCCGCCACGGCGGTGAGCAGGTTGAGGAGCCCGAGGATATGGGAGGGGGGCGTCGCCACTTGAAAGCGGTCGTCGGGCCCGAGGCCGAGGACGGCGCGCCAGTGCTCGGTCGCATGGCCGATCGACGCATGCGTATGGCGCACCGCCTTGGGCAGGCCGGTCGTGCCCGAACTGAAGACGAGGATCGCCTCGGTCGTCTCGTCGCTCACATCGGATTGCGGCCGGGCCCGGCTGCCGGCGAAGGGGTCCTCGTTGGCGTCGTCGAGGTCCGTCACGCCCGGTGCGCCGAGTGCCTCGGCGAGCAGGGGGGCGGCCTCGGCGTCCGCCACGGCATGGACCGGGCCGGTCAGCTCCAGCGCGTGACCGACCTCGGTCGACTTCCACGCCGGGCTCAGGAGCACGGCCGCCGCCCCGAGCTTGCTGATGGCGTAGACCGTGGTGATGAACTCCACCCGGTTGGCCATCATCACGGCCACGCGGTCTCCTGGGCCGACCCCCTGGCCGGCGAGGTGCCCGGCGAAGGCGTTGCTGAGCTCGTCGAGCTCGCGGAAGGACCAGCTCGCATCGGCCGCCCGGACGGCGTCTCGCTCCCCGAACCGCGCCGCAGCGAACGTCAGGTTCGCATGCATCGGGGGCCCTGGCATCGGAAACATTCTTCTCTAATTTGAGATCCATCGTCAACATAGTGCGGATGTACACTTCTCCGATGCGATCGGGAAGGCCCTTCTATGACCGTTGAAGAGCAGGACGAGGTGCGGCGGGAGATCATCGAGACCGTCCGACGGTTCGTCGCCCGTGAGGTCGTTCCTGTCGCCCCGGAGTTGGAGCGGGAGGACCGCTACCCCACCGAGATCGTCGAGCAGATGCGCACCCTCGGCCTCTTCGGCGTCACCATCCCCGAGGCCTACGGGGGACTCGGCCTCGACCTCTTGACCTACATCGGCGTCATCGAGGAGCTGGCCTACGGCTGGATGAGCCTCACCGGGGTGGTCAACACCCACACCATGGCCGCCACACTGGTCCTCCAGCACGGCACCGAGGAGCAGAAGACCCGTTGGTTGCCCTCGATGGCCTCCGGGGAGCGACGGGGCGCACTCTCCCTCTCCGAGCCCGACGCGGGCAGCGACACGCGCAACATCGCCTGCCGGGCCCAGCGGGACGGTGACGAATACCTCGTCAACGGCACCAAGGCGTGGGTCACCAACGGGGAGCGCGCGGCGATCGTCGCGCTGGCCGCCCGGACCGACGAAGGTATCTCCGCGTTCATCGTCGAGAAGGAGCCCGGGCCGGCGTTCGAGGGGATCTCCGTCGTCCGGCACGTCGGCAAGCTCGGCTACCGGGGCGTGGAGACCGTCGACATGGCGTACACCGACCACCGCATCCCCGCTGCCAACCTGATCGGTGAGCCCGGGCGCGGCCTCGCCCAGATCCTGAGCGTGCTGGAGCTCGGTCGCATCAACATCGCCTCGCGGGCGGTGGGCGTGGCGCGGGCCGCCTTCGATGCCGCCTTCGCCTACGCGCAGCAGCGCGTCACCTTCGGCAAGCCGATCGTCGAGCACCAGGCGATCCAGCTGAAGATCGCCGAGATGGCGACGCGCCTGGAGGCTGCTCGTCTCTTGACCAAGAATGCAGCCGAGCGCAAGACGGCAGGCCTGCGCTGCGACGTCGAAGCGGGCATGGCCAAGCTGTTCGCCAGCGAGACCGCGCTCGAGCTGGCCACCGAGGCCATGCGGATCCACGGCGGCACCGGCTACACGACCGACCTGCCCGTCGAGCGCTACTACCGCGACGCCCCCCTCATGGTCATCGGGGAGGGAACCAACGAGATCCAGAAGCTGGTCATCGCTCGGGGCTTGCTGGCGCGGGCGGCGCGCCAGGGCTAGGCCGGCCGGGGTTCACCGGCGCCACCGGCGAGCTCGCGGATCACCTCGTCGGTGTGCTCTCCGAGGGCAGGCACCGCAGCAATGTGGCGGGCCACGTCGGAGAAGCGCACTGGTCCGTTCACCGAGCGCTGCGTGGTCCCCGAGCCGCCAGCACCGATCTCGACGATGCCGTCGTTGGCCAGGAGCTGTGGGTCTTCGATCACTTCGGCCGGCGTCTGAGCCGGCGCCCACCAGACGCCTTCGGCTTCGAAGCGCTCCGCCCACGCGGAGAGGGGTCGTTCGGCGATGATCTCGTCGAGGATGGCGATGATCTCCGTCCGGTGGCGGCGGATGGCCGAGGCGTCGGCAAAGCGGGGGTCCTCGGCCAAGTCGGGACGCCCGAGGGAGCGGCAGACCGCATCGATGTGCCGGGACGCCTCGAGGCCGGTGAAGAAGAACCAGCGGCCGTCGGCGGCGCGGTACGGGTTCATCAACGGTGCCTGGTTGCGCTCCCTCGGTTCGGCGCGCGCAACCTTGCCCAGGGTCATCTGCAGGCCGAGGTCCCAACCGAGCACGTAGGTCCCGGTCCGTAACAGCGAGACCTCGACGACGCGCCCTCGGCCCGTGGCCCGCTGCTCCAACACCGCGGCGAGGAGCCCGGACAGCGCGGCGAGCCCGGTGATGTGGTCACCGATGCCACCCCGCGCGTTGAGCGGCGTGCCCTCGTGGTCGGCCATCTGCATCGACAGCCCCGATCGGGCCCAGAACGCACCGATGTCGTAGGTGGGGCGGTTGCGCTCGTCACCGCGCAGCCCGTAGCCGCTGATGCTGCAGTACACGAGGCGCGGGTGGCGGGCGACGGTGGCCTCGGGCTCCAGGTCGAGGCCGTCGAGGGCGTCGGGGCGGAGGTTGCTGATGAAGACGTCGGCGGTGGCGAGCAGCTCTTCCAGATGCTCCCGGTCACCGGGCTCTCGCAGGTCGAGGACCACGCTGCGCTTGCCCCGGTTGTCGAGCGAGAAGGCCGGGTTGGGCATGTCGCTCTCGATGCCCAACGACCCGAACACCCGACGCATCGGGTCCCCCGCGGGTGGCTCGACCTTGATGACGTCGGCGCCCCAGTCGGCCAAGAGCGCAGCCGCCGAGGGTGCGGCCACCCAGACCCCCAGCTCCACGACCCGCAGGTCGGCGAGCGTCGAGAGCCCGGACGCCGTGTCGGCGCTCAACGGTCGACCCCGGAGTGAGGCGGGGCGACCCGCGCTCGCAGAAGGTCCTTGACGACCTTCCCGGTGGCGTTCACCGGCAGCTCGTCGACCAGCTCGACCGCCCGCGGGACCTTGTAATTGGCCATCTGGTCACGGCACCATTCGATGATGGCGGCGCTGGTCACCTCCGGTGAGCGGGGCACCACGAACGCCATGCCCACCTCGCCGAGGCGAGCGTCGGGGATCCCGATCACGGCGGCCTGCGCGAGGTCGGGGTGGCGCAGGAGGACGTTCTCGATCTCGGCCGGGTACGCGTTGAAGCCACCGACGATGAACATGTCCTTGGAGCGGCCGACGATCCGTAGGCAGCCCGCCCCGTCGACGACCCCGATGTCGCCCGTGCGCAACCACCCGTCGGGCGACAGCGCGCGTGCCGTGGCCTCGGGGTCGTCGAGGTAGCCGACCATGACGCTGCCCCCGCGAAGCAGGATCTCGCCGGGGTCCCCGGCCGGCACGTCGGCGTCGCTCCCGTCCACGATGCGGACCTCGAAACCCGGCCGGGGCCGCCCGACCGTCGTGGCGACGGTCTCCACGTCGTCTCCCGGGGACGTGGCCGCAGCGGTTCCCGCCTCCGTCAGCCCGTAGCCGGTGATGACCGTCGAGAAGGGCAGCTCGTCGTCGATGCGGCGGATGAGCTCCACCGGGATGTCGGCCGCGCCGGTGACGGCCACCCGCAGGCTGGAGAGATCGCGGCGCTCCCGGTCCGGGTGGTCGAGGATCGCCTGGTAGATGGTGGGCGAGCCGGGGAGCACCGTCACGTGCTCACGCTCGACCCGGGCGAGCACCCGCTCGACGTCGAAGACCGGTTCTGGGAGCATCTGCGCCCCGGCGACCACGCAGGCCAGGATCCCCGCCTTCAGCCCGAACATGTGGAAGTAGGGATTGACCATCAGGTACCGGTCGTCAGGACGCAGCCCGGTCATGTCCACCCAGTCGGTGGCGACACGCAGCGTCCGGCGATGGGACATGACGACGCCCTTGGGCAGCCCCGTGGTCCCGGAGGTGAAGAGGATGTCCGAGGGGTCGTCGGGGCCGAGGTCGCCCCGGCGCCGGTCCACCTCGGCCCGCCCTGCATCGGTGGCCCGCCCACCGAACGCGGCCCAGGGCTCGGTCCCTTCGGGTGCGCGCCCGCTCGCCACCACGATCGTCTCGAGATTGCGGAGCTCGACCGCGCTGGCGCGCAGCAACTCCACGTAGTCGGTGTCGAGGAAATCCGTCACGGTCACCAGCGCCCGAGCGCCGCTCCGCGCAATGATGTCGGCCGCCTCGCCGCCCTTGAAGCGCGTGTTGACCGGCACGAGGACCGCGCCTGCTTGCCAGAGGCCGAGCACGGCGACGATCCATTCGGGGCTGTTGAAGGCCCAGATCGCCACGCGGTCTCCCGGTTCGACACCCGACGCCACCAGCGCCGCGCCGAACGAGCGGGCCGCTTCGAAGAGCTCGGCGTAGGTGAGTCGTGCGTGTTCATCCTCGACGGCGGGACGCTGCCCGAACCGGTTGGCGGCAGTCGCGAGAAGCGCCGGGATGGTCAGCGACGGGCCATCCCCGCGCGCCGTCATCGAGCGGCGACCTCAGCCACGTTCATCAACTGCGCGAGGTTCCCGCCCATGATCTTGCGAACCGACTCCTCGTCGAGGCCCTTCAGCTCGTCCGCGTAGCTCACGGGGTCGGCGAGGCCCTCCGGGTGGGGGTAGTCGGACCCGAACAGCACGTGCTCCACACCGATGAGGTCGGCCAGCTCGCCGAGGTCCTCCTCCCAGAAGGGGCTGATGTAGATGTTGCGCTTGAAGACGTCGACGGGATTCTCACCGAAGTCCTGCGGCATCTTCTTGTACACGTCGGCCAGCCTCTCGAGCAGGGGTGCGACCCAGCTGCTGCCGTTCTCGATCACCGCGACCTTGAGCGCCGGGAACCGGGTCAGGGCGCCGTGGCAGATGAGCGCCGACACGGCGTCCTCGACAGGCCGCCAGGCCGAGAGCATCCGGAAGGCCTGGGGCTGGAACGGGAGCATCTCCGAGTCGTTGCCCTCCCAGTCGTTCGCATAGCGCTCGTAGCCGCTGTCCGAGGAGTGCATCGCCACCAGCACGTCGCTCTCGACCACCTTCTGCCAGAAGGGGTCGAACTCCTCCTTGCCGAACGAGCGAGGCCCGCGCAGGCCGTACGCAGGTGCGGGCCGGATGAGCACCGCCCGGGCACCCCGCTCCAGGACCCAGTCGAGCTCCTCGATCGCCCGCTCCACGATGGGCAGCGTGATGATCGGTGTGGCGAAGATCCGGCCCTCGTAGTCGAACGTCCAGGTCTCGTACAGCCACTCGTTCAGACTGTGGATCACCGCATGCGTGAGCTCGGGAGCGTCGCGCATCCGCTCCTCAATGAGGCTGGCCAGGGTGGGGAACATCAGGGCGCGGTCGACGCCCTGCTCGTCCATCAGGGCGAGCCGGGAGGCGGGGTCACGGAAAGCGGGGATCGACTTCATGGGCTCACCGAAGATCTCCCGCCGGCTCTTGCCCTCGGGGTTCCCGACCCGGAAGTACTCCTCCTGCGCCCCAGGACGGGCCACGACCTCGAAGGTGGGGTTGGGGATGTAGTTGCTGATCACGCCGCGCACGACGATCTTGGTCCGGCCGTGCACGTCGACGTAGTCGATCGCTCCCTTGTACTGCTCCGGCAGGTACTTGGTGAACGCGTCACGTGTCTCGTAGAGGTGGTTGTCCGCATCGAACAAGGGGATGCTCAGCGTGGCATTCGGCATGACGGCCCTTCCCATTCTCGCTGGGGTGAGAACCCTAATACTATCTCACGAGAGTAGCGTTTCTGCAACGATCTTGCCAGGCCCCGGGCCTGTGCTCCGCTCGCCGCCGTCCCGTCTCGCCACGCTGGACGGAAAGACACGAGAACACACTTCTTCGATTTGTGTAATGCTAGTTTTGCCCGTCGGCCAGTGACGGGGCCGTGACGGCAGGGGAATCCACGAGCGCCCACGAACGTACGCTCGCTCATCGCCCGCCGGGGGCTCGGTTGCCCGGGCGGCCGGAACCCACGCTCGACCATCAGATGGGGGCTGACATGACCACGACGAAACCCGACCTCTCGGGATCCGACGTCTACTACGACCCCTACGACTTCGAGATCGACACGGACCCGTACCCGGTCTGGAAGCGACTGCGCGACGAGCGGCCGCTCTACTACAACGACCGCTACGACTTCTACGCCGTGAGCCGCTTCGAGGACGTCGACCGGTGCTCGCTCGACTGGGAGACCTACGTCTCGAGCAAGGGGACCGTCCTCGAGCTCATCAAGAGCGGCATGGAGATCCCTCCCGGCTCCATCATCTTCGAGGATCCCCCGGCCCACCACGTGCACCGTCGCCTCCTGGCCAGGGTCTTCACGCCCCGGAACATCAACGGACTGGAGCCAAAGATCCGGGAGTTCTGTGCCCGCAGCCTCGATCCCCTGGTGGGTGCGGGACGCTTCGACTTCATTCACGACCTCGGCGCGCAGATGCCGATGCGCACCATCGGCATGTTGCTGGGCATCCCCGAACAGGACCAGGAGGCCATCCGTGACCACATCGACGAGGGCTTGCGGCTGACCGAAAGCGCCATGCCCGACGTCGACACCATGTACGGCGAGAGCACCAATCCGGGTTCCGCGTTCGAGGAGTACATCGAGTGGCGGGCGAGCCACCCCTCGGACGATCTGATGACCGACCTGCTCCAGGCCGAGTACGAGGACGAGACCGGAGCCCTCCGCCGCCTGAGCCGCCCCGAGGTCCTCTCCTACGTGAACCTCCTGGCGGCTGCGGGCAACGAGACGACGACGCGCCTGATCGGGTGGACCGGCAAGGTCCTGGCCGAGCACCCCGACCAGCGCGCGGAGCTCGTCGAGCGACACGACCTCGTCCCGAACGCCATTGAGGAGCTGCTCCGCTACGAGTCGCCGTCCCCGGTCCAGGCCCGCTACGTCACCCGCGACGTCGAACATCACGGTGGGACCGTGCCGGCCGGGAGTGCGCTGCTGCTGCTTACCGCATCGGCGAACCGCGACGAGCGCAAGTTCCCCGACGCCGACACGTTCGACATCCACCGCAGCATCGACCGCCAGCTGGCATTTGGCTACGGCATCCACTTCTGCCTGGGGTCCGCCCTGGCCCGGCTCGAGGGCCGCGTTGCCCTCGAGGAGGTTCTCGAGCGGTTCCCGTCGTGGGAGGTCGACTGGGACAATGCGGTGCAGGCCCGGACGTCGACGGTGCGCGGCTGGGAGCGGTTGCCCGTCTTGACGGCCTGATGGGCGTCAATCGAATCGACAAAGGAGTGCCATGAGAGCGGTGATCGTCGGTGCGTCGAGTGGTCTCGGTCGGTCCATCGGAATCGGGCTCGGTCAGAGAGGTGCGTCCGTCGCACTGCTGGCACGGCGTCATGACCGCCTGGTGGACGCGGCCAAGGAGGCCGGCCCGGGTTCGCTGGCCATTGCCTGTGACGCCACCAATGCCACCTCGTGCCAGGCGGCAATAGAGGAGGCGGCGCGCGGGCTGGGCGGGATCGACGCGCTCCTCTACGCCCCGGGCGTCGGCCCACTGGGCCTGCTGGTCGACACGGACGCCGAGACGTGGCGACAGACGTTCGAGACCAATGTGATCGGGGCGGCGCTGGTCACCGCCGCCGCGATCCCGCACCTCACCGAGTCCCGGGGTGTGGCGGCGTACCTGACGTCCGTGAACGGCTCGCTCACCGATCCATGGCCCGGGCTGGGCGTCTATGCCACGACCAAGGCGGCGCTCGAGACCATGGTCGAGGCGTGGCGGGCCGAGCACCCCGCGGTCGGTTTCACCCGCGTCATCGTCGGTGACTGCGCCGGCGGGGAGGGGCACTCCATGACCGAGTTCGCCAACAACTGGGACATGGGGCTGTTGTCCGAATTTCATCCCCTCTGGCAGGAGCGCAACCTCCTGAGTGGCTCACTCATGGAGGTCGACGAGCTCATCCGGGTCGTCGACCTCGTGCTGCGCTGCGGTGCCAGCGCCAGCATCCCTTCCGTGGCGGTCACGCCGCGACGGCCGGCCTGATCGGCCCGCCTACATCCGGCCGAGCAGGAAGCCGGCGGCGGCGGTCGCCGGAGGGAAGGACTCGGTGATCCCCGAGCTGATGTAGCCGACGTCGCTGATCAGGGTGATCCCCGAGATCGCTGCCGCGGCGTCGCTGCACAGGAACACCAGCGGGTAGGCCTGCTCGAGCGGCGTCGAGGCCTCGATCCCCGCCTCCTCGCGGAAGTCGGCGCCGAAGCCGAGCCACATCTCCTTGTTCGCCTGCGCCAACGGGGTGTCGGTCGGTCCGGGGCAGATGGCGTTGATGCGGATGCCCTGCTTGAGCAGGGGGAAGGCCTGCGAGGCGACGTAGGCGCAGACCGCCTGCTTGGAGTGGAAGTAGTCGGCATAGCCGTGCTCGATCGCCCAGGCCGAGCCGGACTCGAAGTCCGGTGTGTCGAGGTACTCCTTTATCTCGGCCAGATTCGGTTCCCACCCCAGTCCGGCGGCGGAGGAGATGAAGCCGATGGCCGAGCCGCGCGGCAGCATCCCGCCTGCCAGCATGCGGTCGATCAGGTGGCGGTGCCCGACGAAGTTGATCTTCTCGATCCCAGGCGTGCCGTCGGCCACCCCGGCACACGACAACAGCGCGTGCACCGGGCCACCGCACTCGTCCACCGCGGCGTCGATGGAGTCCTTCTCCGCCAGGTTCACGTGGATGGCCTTGGCGCCGGGGAGCTTCACTGCCGCGTAGTCCATCACGACGACCTCGGCCCCGGCCTCCTGCGCCAGCTCGGCAGCGGCGGCACCCATCCCCGTGGCGCCACCGACGACCAGGACCCGTTTCCCGTCGTAGCGGAATGCATCGAACAGTGACATGTGTGATCTCCTCTTGACGAAGGACGCCGCGTCCTAGCCGACGACGGAGCGGACCTTGAGGTCCACGATGGTATCCCAGTCGATACCGAGCTCTTCGAGGATCGCGTCGCCGTGCTCGTTGAACTCGGGCGCGCGACCGGCGGGAGCCGGCTCGCCCCCGAACTGCACCGGGGCGGCGACGAGCCGGAAGGGCACCCCCGCCGCGGTCTCGCACTCCTGCACGTACCCGTTGGCGACGCTCTGCGGGTCGACCGCGCACTCGAGCGTGTCCTGCACGACGCACCACTGGCCGCTGAAGTCGGCCAGCCGCTCGCGCCATTCGGCCACGGTGCGCTCGGCGAAGGCCTCTTCGAGTGTCCGCTGGGCCTCGATGCTGTGCTCGAGCAGCGCAGCGTGATCGGCAAACCGTGGGTCCGTCCCGAGCTCCGGCCGGCCGATCGTCTCCCAGAGCTCGGCCCAATAGCGGCTGGCCTGGAGGCAGCAGAAGGAGAGAGAGTGCTCGTCCTTGGTCTCGTAGTTCCGCACCAGCGGGTTCAGCCGCGGCGCTCCCGACGGCGGGCCCTGCCAGGGGGTGTTGCTCACGAGGGAGAGCGCGAAGGCCTGGCCCATGGCCCACATCGCGGTCCCGAGCAGCGAGACGTCGACCGTGGTGGCCTCACCGGTCCGCTCGCGATGGAACAGCGCCCCCATGATCCCCCCGGCGATGGTCATGGCCCCGACGGAGTCCCCGAAGCCCGGCGCGGGCGGGGTCGGGAGGCGATCCTCGTCCGCCGGCTTCACGCCGATGGACACACCCGCCCGGTACCAGAAGGCCAGCGAGTCGTAGGACCCCTTGTCCGCGTCCGGGCCCCGCTCGCCCTGTCCGGTGCCGGCGACGTAGATGATGCGCGGGTTGTGGGCCCGGATGTCGTCGAGCTCGATGCTGAGTTTCTGGCGCACCCGCGGCAGCTTGTTGGTGAGGAACACGTCGGCCGTGGCCGCGAGCTTGTGGAGGATCTCGAGGCCTTCGGGGGTGGTGAGGTCGAGGGCCAGGCTGCGCTTGCCGCGGTTGGAGTGCTCCAGGAGCGCATGGACGTCGCCACCGATCGACACCACGCCGGTGGAGGCCAGGCCGCGCATGGCGTCGCCCCGCTCGACCGGCTCGATCTTGATCACCTCGGCGCCCCAGTCGGCCAGCAGCGCCGAGGCCGCCGGCACGAACGTGTGCTCGGCCACCTCCAGTACCCGGACGCCCTCCAGAACAGCGGTCACTCCTACCTCCCCAAGAGACTTCGCGGCTTGCTACGGTAGCTTCACTCGCGCAATTCAGCAACGCTGTATATCGTCAGGGGAAACACTACTTCCGCCGCAAAGGAGCACACGATGGCCCGCTCTCAGACGCCGCAGCGCATCCACCTGCGCGGCGCCCGCATGCTCGACGTCGACAAGGGCGAGCTGGTGGCACCGGGCAGCCTGCTCATCGAGGGTGACCGGATCCTCGAGGTCTCGCCGACGAGCGTCCCCGACGATGCGACCGTCGTCGACCTCGGTGACCTGACGCTCCTGCCCGGGCTGATGGACATGGAGGTGAACCTGCTCCTCGGCGGCCCCGATCATCGCAGCCCGCTCACCGCGGTGCAGGACGATCCCGCGGTGCGCACGCTGCGGGCCGTGGCCAATGCACGCCGCACCTTGCGGGCGGGGTTCACCACCGTGCGCAACCTGGGCCTGTTCATCCAGACCGGTGGCATCCTGCTGGACGTCGCGTTGAAGAAGGCCATCGACCTCGGCTGGATCGACGGGCCGCGGGTGGTGCCGGCCGGGCACGCCATCACCCCGACCGGCGGGCACCTCGACCCGAGGATGTTCCAGGCCTTCGCGCCGCACATCATGCCCATGACCGTCGAAGAGGGCATCGCCGACGGCGTGAATGAGGTGCGCAAGGCCGTCCGCTACCAGATCATGCACGGCGCGCAAGTGATCAAGGTCTGCGCGTCGGGCGGCGTCATGTCGCACACCGGGCCGGCAGGGGCGCAGCAGTACTCCGACGAGGAGCTGCGGGCCATCGTCGACGAGGCGCACCGGGCCGGCCTCAAGGTCGCCGCCCACGCCCACGGCGACGACGGCATCCGCGCCGCGATCGAAGCCGGCATCGACTGCATCGAGCACGGGTCGCTGATGACCGACGAGACCCTCGACCTCTTCATCGAGCGCGGGACCTTCCTGGTGCCGACCACCTACCTGGCCGACGGCATGGACGTGTCCCATGCGGCGCCCGAGCTCCAGGCCAAGGCGGCGGAGGTGTTCCCCCGGGCCAAGGAGACCATCTCCAAGGCGGTCGCCCGCGGGGCTCGCATCGCCTGCGGGACGGATGCTCCCGCGATCCCGCACGGGCGCAACGCCAAGGAGCTGATCGCCCTCGTCGACCGCGGCATGACACCCCTCGGTGCCATCCGCGCCGCCACGGTGGTCGCCGCGGAGCTCATCGACGTCGACGACCGGGGCCGGCTCGAAGCCGGGCTCCTCGCCGACGTCATCGCGGTGCCCGGTGACCCACTGGCCGACATCGGCGTGACGGAGGACGTCCGCTTCGTCATGAAGGGCGGCCGGGTCTACCACCGGCCGGACCGCACTGAGTAGCCGGCGGTCGCCGACCTCGCCTCGCTAGCCGGGAATCGGGGTCCCGATTCCGTTGAGCACGAATTTCCAGAGCTCCTCGGCGGACTCCCCGTCGTCGAGCCGCACCGACGAGCCGCCGATCGTCGCCGAGAACGCGTTGAACATGATCACCTCGAGCACGGCACCGATGATCGGCCCACGCTGGAGGTCGTCACGCACCGCATCCGCGGCCACCGCCTCCTGGAGCAATTCCTCGAACACTGCAACCAGCGGTGCGAACGCCCGGGCGGCTTCCTTCGGGTGCGTCGTGAGCAGTTGCTGCGCGAACTCGGCCATGATCGGCGGCCGCTCCTTGGGCGCGGTGGCCCCCTCCTCGACCGGACGGCACAGGCGGTAGTACGCGACGACGAAGCGGTGCAGGCGCTCGAGGGGCTCGTGCTCGCGGCCGACCTCCTGGCGCAGGATGTCCGCGGTCGCGCGAACCGACTCTTCGAAAAGGGCGAGGAGCAGTTCGTGCTTGCCGCTGAAGTACTGGTAGAAGCTGCGCAGCGACTGTCCGGATCGCTCGACGACCTCCTGGACCGTGAAGTCCTTGCCCGAGCCCGTGCTCAGCAGCTCCATGGCGGCATCGAGAAAGCGCTGGACCCGGCTCTCGGCCCGAAGCCGGGCGGAGTCGAGCGAACGCGCCACTGCGAGGTCACGCCAACTCAGCGCGTCCGCCTCGGGGTTCTCGACCGGCAGTTCGTTCTCCATAACCGGAGAGCGTACCCCATGCTGGGTGAGACACACGATCTCTTCTCGGCGATACCACGCAGTTCATCGGCCAAGAACTACGCTTCCGCGACGCCGCTCCCCGGCCCCGCCACGGTCCGATCTCAGGACGTCGGCCCGGCCACCTCGACGCCGACCGGGCCGGCCCGACGCCCGCTGCCCTGGGGCCGGCGGGGCCGATCAGACGGCCGGCTCGATCAGCATGTCCATGCTGGCGGCGCCACTGTCGGGGACGCGGGGCTGGCGCCACACCTCGACCGGGAACGAGGCGTTCACCAGCGAGTAGCACAGCCACAGCAGACGCGTGGCCTCCTCGGGCAGCGCCTGGAGGTCGAGCTGGTCGAGATAGGCCATGGCGTCGGTGAGACGCGGGAAGGCGGCGTCGTAGAACGCCTGGAGCTCGTCCATCGTGCTCGACAGTCGCTTGGCGTATCGTTCGCCCTCCGACTCGAGTGACCAGTCGGCGAACGGCTCGAGATCGGCGAAGGCGGCGGGAAGGGTTGGCATTCGAACTCGTTCCTCTCAGGATGCGGCCGAGATCCGGACCGGTGTCGCCGTCGACTTCCGATAATCGGCCACGTAGTCACGCGCTGTCTTGTGCAGATGGCGAAGGAGGATCTCCTGGTCGTTGAGCGGGAACTCGGTCACCGCTCGCGACTCGAGCATCGTCTGCGTCGCTTCGAGGGTGTTGCCGTCCTGCAACGCATACTCCTTGAACGTGACCGCGGCGAGCTCCTGGCGGAGCCTCTCCGTCGCGTTCTTCGGCGGCACGAAGTAGAGCGCGCCTTCGAAGATGTGGGTGTTGTACGAGGTCGGCCAGTAGTGGTACGTGAGGTACCAGCCCGGCGCCCAGATCAGGAGCATGAAGTTCGGGAAGAGGACGAACGAGTCGATGCCCCAGGCCTTGTGGCGGGCCGGGTTCAGGGCGGGCGGCAGCGGGTCGAGGCCTTCGATGTCGGGGCGGTCCCAGGGCCCGAAAAGGCCGCTGTGGAGCACCCGCTCGATCGGCTTGACCATGTCGAGGTCCTTGGGTGGGGACATGCCGCCCCACGACGACACCATCCCGTGCGGACCCTCGATGTCGTAGGCCAACGCCTCGAACCCGATGCCCGAGAGCTTCCGGGACTCCTCGGCGGTGGCCTGCTTCGCGTGGAGGATCGGTGCGTGGTAGAACTCGGCGAAGGCGTCGATGAACAGCTTCCAGTTGCTGCCCACATTGGCGCGGTACTTGTACACCTGTGTCATCTTCTCGAACGGGTAGCCGGCGATGCCGGTCGCGAACTCGCCGAGATATTCCTTCACCGACGTGGTGTTCTCGGGGTCGAGGTTGACGAAGATGAACCCCTCCCACGTCTCGACCTGTACCGTCGCCAGCCCGTAGTCCGACTTGTCGAGGTTGAAGAACTCCGATTCCTGCTGCACGAAGGTGAGCTCGCCCTCCGTGGTGTAGCGCCAGCCGTGGTACTTGCAGGTGAACTGGCGGCACGTCCCCTTCGTCTCCTCACCGGGGAAGTCGTTCCAGACGAGCTTGTTCCCCCGGTGACGGCAGATGTTGTGGAAGGCGTGGATCTCCCCGTCCTTGCCCCGCACCACCACGACTGAGGTCGCGGCGGCGGCGATCTCCCTGGTGAAGTAGCTGCCGGTGCGCGGTACCTGCTCGACACGGCCGACGTTCAGCCAGGTGCGGGCGAAGATGGCCTTGCGCTCGAGCTCGTAGTGCTCCGGTGAGATCGAGTCCTCGTAGGAAACCGGATCGGTGCCGAGCTCGGGGTAGTGCTCGGTCCAGCTCCCCACGTCGGGCTTCGCGAAGTGCGCCATGTGTCCTCCAGTTCAGATCCGAGACGGGCTCACGATATCACAGATCTTCAAATAAGAGAATATCATTTCCGCCGTAGGTCGTCGTCGAGCTCGATCCCGAAGGACTTGAACGCCAGGGCGAGGGTCTCGTAGGCACCGACGGTGAAGACGAGGTCCATGATCTGCTGCTCGCCGAGCTCGGCCGCCAGGAGCTGCCACGTCGCATCGGCGATCTCCCCCTCGCCGATCAGCTCGTCGACCGCCGAGAGCATGGCCCGGTCGAGACCGGACCAGCCGGGTGCGTCCGGGCCCTCGCCGATCCGGGCCACGTCGTCGGCGTCCAGCCCCACGTCGCCGGCGAGCACGCGGTGCTGCTCCCATTCGTAGACCGACCCCCTGAGCGCGGCGACCCGGAGCACGAGCAGCTCACGCTGGCGCGGCGTCAGCGTCGACGAGAAGAGGATGTACCCGTTGAAGGTGTTGAAGGCCTTCGTGAGCTCGGGGTGCAGGGCGAGGGTGCCGAGCGCGTTCAGCGCCTTCGGGCGGCCTTCTGTCTGGGGGCGGGGATGACGGGCGTCGGCCGGACGGAGCGCGGCCAGGGCGGCCCGCATGGCCTCGGGCCATTGCTTGGGAGGGAGGGGCGTGAGCCGCGCCACGTCAGGTGTTCCGGCCGCCGTTGACACCGATGACCTGCCCCGTCACGTAGCTGGCCTCGTCGCGGACGAGGAACGCGCACGCCGCCGCGATGTCCTCGGGTCGGCCCACCCTGCGCACCGGCGTCAAGGACGCATGGTGCTCGACCCCCTCGCCGAGACGACCCTTGCGCTCGGAGCCGCGGAGCATCGGGGTGTCGATGAAGCCCGGCGGGATCGTGTTCACCGTGATGCCCAACGGGGCGAGCTCGAGGGCCAGCGCCTTGGTGAAGCCGATGACGCCGGCCTTGGAGGCGACGTAGTGCGTCATGAGCGGCTGGCCCCCCTGCGCGCTCGACGACGAGATGTTGACGATGCGGCCCCACCCCTCCTCGATCATGTCGGGCACGACCGCCTGGCAGCAGTCGAAGGTCCCGGTCAGGTTCACCGCCAGGATGCGGCTCCATTTCTCGGCGGTGATCTTGAGGAACGGGTCGAACCCCTCCATCCCTGCGCTGTTGACCAGGATGGTGGGCCGACCGAGGCGCTCGCGGACCGTCGTCACGCCGGCATCGATCTGCGCCCGATCGGTCACGTCGACCTCGACGCCGATGGCCGTGCCACCCGACGCCACGATCTTGGCCGCCGCCGCCTCGGCGGCCGCGGCGTCGCGGTCGAAGATGGCAACGGCGTCGTGCTCCGCGGCGAGCCGTTCGGCGATGGCGAGCCCGATGCCGGACGCGCCCCCGGTCACGATTGCAATGCGCTCCGTGTTCACTTGATCCGCTCCTCTCCGTGCAGCGTCGTGCGGTGCATGTCCCGCGGCGAGGCCGCGTCGTACGGGCACGCCCGGTGCAGCACCCCGCGGTTGTCCCAGATCACCAGGTCACCGACCGCCCATTGGTGGCGATAGACGCGCTCGGGCGTGGTCGCTCTGGCCAGCAGGTCGGCCAGCAGCGCCCGCCCCTCCTCCACCTCCATGCCGGCCACGTGCGACGTCGTCGCGCCGAGCACCAGGGAGCGGCGCCCCGACTCGTGCGTCCAGACCAGGGGGTGCTCCTTCGACGGTCGCTTCCGCCAGAGGGCGAGCTCCTCGGGTGAGGGGTCGTCGTTGATCATCCGCTGCGCCGCCTCGAAGGAGTGCACGACCCGGAGGGACAGGCAGCGCTCCTTCACCTCGTCCGGCAGGTCGTCGAAGGCGGTGTACGTGCTGGCGAACTCGGTCTCGCCCCCCGACTCGGCGACGGCGTGGGCGCTGAGGATCGTCGCCATGATCGGGACGTCATCGGTGCAACCGTCGATGTGCCAGTCGAACGTCCCGCGCAGGTAGGCGGCCATGGGGTTCTTGGCCGGGTCGAGGGTGATGCGGAAGATCTCGGGGTGCACCCCCTTGCCGAAGACCTCGACCCGTCCCAGCCGCTTGCTGAACGCCACCTGCGCCGCGTCGTCGAGGTGCAGGTCGCGGAAGACCAGGACGCCGTGGGTGTCGAGGGTGGCCAGGAGCCAGGCCGGGAGCGCCTCGTCCTGGAGCAGCCGCTCGGGGTCGACCCCGGCGACCTCCACCCCCACGGTGGCGCTGAGCTGTTCCGTGGTCACCGCAGTCATGGGTCTTCCCTTCGCGTCCGGACTCGATAGAGGCGCGCTACTGGTTTTCAAGAATAGCGTTTTCACCCCGCGGCCGTCCCGGGGCTCCCCTCGCGCAGCTGCTGGCGGAGGCGGAACTTCTGGACCTTCCCCGACGCCGTCCGGGGGAACTCGCCGACGGCGACGACCGACTCCGGCCACTTCTGGCGGGCGAGGCCGGCGGCGGCGAGGCGGCGGCGCACCTGGTCGAGCGTGGGAGGGGCCGCGCCGTCGTGGACGCGCACCACCGCCGCCGCGTGCTCGCCCAGGCGGGCGTCGGGCTCGGCGACGACGCAGACCTCGGCGACGCCGTCCATGCCCGCCAGGAGCTCCTCGATCTCCTGGGCGCTGATGTTCTCCCCGCCGCGGATGATGATGTCGGAGATGCGGTCCGTGATGGTGAGGTAGCCGTCGTCGTCCAGCGTGCCGACGTCCCCGGTGTGGTACCAGCCCTCCGCGTCGAAGACGCGCGCGGTCAGCGTGGCGTCGGTGTAGCCGAGGAAGCAGTCCGGGCCCCGGCTGAGGATCTCCCCCTCACCGGAGAGCTTCAGCTCGACCCCCGGCAGCGGCGGTCCGTCGGTGGTCAGCCGCTTGACCTCGGGATCACTGAGGAGGCACCCGGTGATGGACGGATGCTCGGTGCTGCCGTAGGAGCGGAACACGCGGATGCCGAGGTTCGTCGCCCGCTCCATCACCGCCACCGGGACCGGAGATCCCCCGAGCCCGGCGAACGGCATCAGGGCCAGGTGCGCAGGCGTGAAGTCAGGATGGTCGAGCAGGCTGGTCAGGAAGTAGGTCGCGCCGCCGCCGACCCCGAGCCCCTCCTCGCTCATCAGGCGCAGCACCTCGCCCGGGTCCCAGACGTCGACCAGGTGGACCGGGCGCTCCCGCAGCAGCGGCACCAGGAACGCGTTGAGCATCCCGATGAAGTGGCCCACGGGCGCGCCGGTGATGCCGGGCGGGCCGCCCGTGGGGAACATGTAGTCGAGCTGGCGGGCCTCGAAGCCGATCGTCCGGTGCGAGTGCACCACGCCCTTGGGGTCGCGCGTCGTCCCCGAGGTGAAGCCGACGATCGCCGGTGCGTCGGGGTCCACCGCGGCGGGAGCGGCGACCGCACCGCCCGTGAGCAGCGACGCGAACGGCGTGGCCCCGGGGGGAGCTCGCGCTGGGAACTGCCGTCGGCGGCGACGAGCCAGAGCGGGACGGGGTGCCGCTGCAGCAGGTCGGCGTAGACCGCCAGGTAGTCGTTGTGGCCGAAGCGGCCGGCGGTGACCACCACGTCGGGCGACGTCGCCCCCAGGATGTACTCCACCTCCTTGGCACCGTAGAAGTGGACGATCGGGATGACGACGGCACCCACGTACGCCGCGGCCCAGAACGAGATGGCGGCCTCCACCCAGTTGGGCAGCTGGAGCACGACCACCGAGCCCGGGCCGATGCCCCGCGCCGCCAACGCGCCGGCCAGCGCGCGGGCGGCACGGTCCACGTCGGCGAACGTGCCGGCCCACGGCCGGACCTGCGAGTGCACCTGGAAGGTCTGAGCGCCCAGGCGCCCCAGCCCCTCCGCCACCGTGGCGCCCAGCGTGGCGTCGGTCCACCAGCCCTCGGCGACGTAGCGGCGCGCCTCGCCCTCGGGCAGCGATCGCAGCGCCCACCTCTCCGCAGCCGTGCCCGGACGCTCCCCCACCGGTCCTCCTTCCGTCCGCCCCGCGCCGTGACTCCCGCACGACGACCTGACGCACTATGGCACGGTCCCGGCGCACGCGGCCAGCCTCGTTGCCCGTGGACGAGAACTACATTATCGTATTGAATTATGGCGGTTTCACGGCCACTGGCAGGTGCGACGGAGACGGTGCACGACCACGGGTTCCACCCGTTGCCCATCGCCCGGGTCATCCGCGAGACGGCCGACGCCAGCTCGTTCGTGCTCGACGTGCCCGACGACCTCGCGCCGGCCTTCGCCTACGAGGCCGGACAGTTCTGCACCTTCCGGGTGCGGGTGGACGGCCAGCCGCACCTGCGGTGCTACTCCATGTCGTCCTCGCCGGCGGTCGACACCGATCTGCAGGTGACCGTGAAGCGGACGGCGGGCGGCGTGGTGTCGAACTTCATGATCGACCATCTGGCGGCGGGCGACACGGTCGAGGTCACCCGGCCGGCCGGCGTCTTCTGCCTCTCCCCGGGCGACCGGGACGTCGTCGCCTTCTGCGCCGGGAGCGGGATCACGCCCGTGCACTCGCTGCTGAAGACGGCGCTCACGACCACGACCCGGCGCGTGCGCCTCTTCTACGCCAACCGAGACCGCGCCGCCGTGATCTTCGCATCCGAGCTCGACGCCCTGGGTGCGTCGCACGGCGAGCGCCTCTCGGTGTCGCACCACCTCGACATCGAGCGCGGGCTCGTGCAGCCGGACGCCATCCGCGACTTCGCGGGCGTCGACTGGGACTCGGAGTTCTACGTCTGCGGGCCCGGCCCCTTCATGGACATCGTCGAGCAGGTGCTCCTCGCCGGCGGGGTGCTCGAGGACCGGATCCACATCGAGCGGTTCACGCCGACCGAGCAGGTGCTCGAGCCCGTCCCGCCGTTCTCGACGGCGGTGGCGTCCCGGGTCACCGTCGAGCTGTCCGGCCGCACCGACTCGACCGACCATCGCCCCGGCACGACGATCCTGCAGACGGCACGCCAGATGGGCATGGCCCCGCCCTTCTCCTGCGAGGCGGGGAGCTGCGCCACCTGCATGGCGAGGCTCGTCGAGGGCACCGCCGACATGCACGTCAACAACGCGCTCACCGACGACGAGGTTGCCGAGGGATGGGTGCTCACGTGCCAGGCCGTCCCGAACAGCCCGTCCGTCCACGTGGTCTACGAGGACGCCTGATGGGCGGCGCCCCGATCGACGACGTGCTGGAGATCCATCAATTGCTGGCCCGCTACGCCCTCGGGATGACCAAGGACGACATCGAGAGCGTGGTGGAGGTCTTCACGGCGGACGGCACGTACAGCGCCTTCGGGGATACCTACCGCCTCGAGGACTTCCCGGCGCTCGTGGCCGCCGCCCCCAAGGGCCTGTTCCTGGTGGGACCCCCCGTCCTGGAGCTGGACGGGGATGCCGGGACCGGGCAGCAGCCCCTGTGCTTCGTCGAGCAGACGACGCACGACATGCGGATCGGCTACTACAGCGACACCTACCGCCGCACCGACGAGGGCTGGCGCCTGCGCACCCGGTCGATGACGTTCCTCCGCAAGAGCGGTGCCCGCGACGCCGGGCGGCCGCACGACCCGACGCGGCCCCCGCCGTCGCCCTCGACCGACTGATGGAGCTCGACGAGTTCCGATCCTCGCTCGACGACTGGCTCGACCAGAACGAGCACTTGCTCAAGGGCGAGCACGAGGCCGCGGAGACGCTCGACGACCAGATGGCGCAGCTGGCCAGGGTCAAGCGCCTGACCTACGACGCGGGCTACATGCGCTGGGGTTGGCCCGAGCGCGTCGGCGGCCTGGGCGGGTCGAGCCTGCTACGCGCCTATCTCGGCGAGGCGCTCACCTTCCGTGGACTGGTCGAGCCGGGCATCTACTCCCTGACCGAGGTCCTGGCGCCGACGATGATCGACTACGCCACGCCCGAGCTCGCCGCCACCATGGTGCCGCGGCTCCTGCGGGGCGACGAGACGTGGTGCCAGGGCTTCTCGGAGCCCGGGACGGGGAGCAACCTGGCCGCGCTGTCGTGCCGAGCCACCCGGACGGACGGCGGCTGGAGCGTGACGGGGCAGAAGGTCTGGACCAGCCTCGCCCAGTACGCCCAGCGCTGCGTGCTGCTCACACGTACCGGTGCCGCGGACTCTGCGCACCGCGGCATCACCGCCCTGTTCGTCGACATGGACAGCGCCGGGATAGAGGTGCGGCCGATCGAGACGATGCACGGCTTCCCGGAGTTCTCGGAGGTCTTCTTCGACGGCGTCCTCGTCCCGCTCGACCGCACCCTCGGCCAGGAGGGTCAGGGTTGGTCGGTGGCCATGGACCTCCTTCCCTACGAGCGCAGCACCGCCCTCTGGCACCGTGCGGCCTACCTCCAGCAGCGCCTGGCGGGCCTGCTCCGGGCCGCCCCGGCCGGGGCGCTCGACCCGGCGGACGTGGGCGAGGTGGCGCAGCTGCTCTTCGCCCTGCGCGCCCGCTCGCGCTCGACGCAGCGCCGGCTGGCGTCGGGCGAGCGACTCGGGCCCGAGACGTCCATCGACAAGGTGCTCGTCGCCACCGCCGAGCAGGCGGTGTTCGACCTGGTGGCCGACGGGCTGTCGGTGAGTCTGGGCACGGGTGACGACCCCGCCAGCGAGCGCTGGCGCCGCGAGTTCCTGTACTCGCGCGCCGCCACCATCTACGGGGGGACGGCGGAGATCCAGCGGAACATCATCGCTCGCCGGCTGCTCGACCTCGGGGCCGACCGCTGATGGAACGCGCGGAGAGGGACGTGTTCGAGCGTGGCCTGCGCCACGCCGTCGAGGCGCACACCGGCGCGGGTCTCGATGCCGCACTCGCCGAGCTCGGGTGGCCCGACGCCCTCGTGGAGGACACGCAGGAGGCGGTCTCCGTCTTCTTCGGGCTCCAGGGCTCCGCCCTGGCCTCCTCCTCGGCGCTCGACCGGGTGCTGGCGTGCTCCATCGGGCTGGACGTCCCGCCGCCGGCGGGGTTCGTGCTGCCGCCGCTCGGGCGCTGGACCCCGCCGGCCGCACTCGACGGCGCACGTCTGGTCGTCCGCGGCCTCGGCACGCAGTCCCTGCTCGGGGGTGGGGACGCCGTGGTCGTGGCCCAGGCGGTCAACACCGAGCTCGCCTTCTGCGTGCCGACGGCCGAGCTGACGCTGCGGCCGGTGCACGGCATGGACCCGGGCCTCGGGCTCGTCGAGGTGCACGGCACCGTGCCGAAGGACGCGTTGGCCCCCGAGGTCGTGGCCCCCTCCTGGTCGTCCGCGGTGACGCTGGCCCAGCTCGCCGTCGGCTACGAGCTGGTCGGCGCGGCGCGGGCGATGCTGGAGCTGGCCCGGCAGCACGCCCTCGCCCGCGTCCAATTCGGGCAGCCGATCGCCCGCTTCCAGGCGGTCCGGCACCGGCTGGCCGAGACGCTGGTGGGCATCGAGGCGGCGGCGGGTGTGCTGGACGCGGCCTGGGAGGACGGCTCACCGGTGACGGCGGCGGTCGCCAAGGCGCTCGCCGGCCGGGGCGCCCGCACGGCCTCCCGCCACTGCCAGCAGGTGCTGGCCGGCATCGGCTTCACCACCGAGCACGAGTTCCACCGCTACGCCAAGCGGGTCCTGGTGCTCGACGAGCTGTTCGGCGCGTCCCGCTCGCTCACCCGCGAGCTCGGTCAGGACCTGGTGTCGGGGCGGCGGATGCCGGCGTTCGCGCCGTTGTAGTCGCGGTCACGACCCCTCGACGAAGGGATAGATGCGGGTGAAGTCGGCCCCGGGCTCGGACCGCTCGAACGCCTCCCACACCGACGCCGTGACCGTGCCGATGGAGCGGGGACTCCCGAGCTCGTCGGCGGCCTCGAGGTAGAGCCGCACGTCCTTGTGCATCAGCGAGTTGGAGAACCCGGCCGCGTAGCGCTCCGTCAGCACGTGGTCGGGGAACTTGTCGGTGGAGGCGGCGCTCCTCCCGCTCGACTGGTTCAGGACGTCGAGCATCGCCGCCATGTCCAGCCCCACCGAGACGCCGAACGCGATGGCCTCGCTCGTCGCCGCCAGCGCCGTGGCGGAGAGGAAGTTGTTGGCCAGCTTGAGCGCCTGGCCCATGCCGGGCTCGTTCCCCACCCGGTGGAGGCGGTCGCTGAGCCCCCTCAGCACGGGCAGGACCCGGGCGCAGGCGTCGTCCGCCCCGGCGTACATCACGACCAGCGTGCGGGCGCGGGCACCGGCCACACCCCCGGACACCGGCGCGTCGACGAAGCCGACACCGGCGCCGGCCAGGAGTGAGGCCACCCGGCGCGCCGCGGCGAGGCCGACGGTCGAGGTGTCGACGACATGGGTGGTGCGGCGAGCGGGCGCGGTCGCGATCGCCTCGGCCACCCGCTCGGACGCCTCGCCGTCGGGCAGGCTGAGCACCACCACCTCGGCCCGGCGGGCGACCCCGGCGACGTCGTCCGCGTCCGCCGCCCCTGCGGGCGTACGCGACGGGCCGAGGGCGTCGTGGGCCACCACGTCGTGGCCGGACGCCACCAGGTTGGCGGCCAGCGCGCCGCCCATGTTCCCGAGGCCCACGAAACCGACCGCGGTCACGGTCACGGCTCCGAGGTGGGCGCCGCCCGTACCGCCTGGAGGCTCCGGCGGGCGGCGATCCCGGCCGGGGCGCCGCAGTAGGCGGCGATCTGGAACAGCAGCTCGTCGAGCTCCTCGTCGGTGACGCCGGTCCGTGGCGCGCTGCCGGCATGGAGGCGGAACTCCTCCATGCGGCCGAGCGCCGCCGTCATCGCCATGACGAGCAGGCTCCGGTCGCGCGGCGTGAGCGCGCCGGCCCTGGTCCAGACCCCCCAGGCCATGGACGTGATGTAGTCCTGGAACTGCGACGCCGCCGAGTCGGGGTCGGGGTCGTTCGCCTGGCTGTCGACGTAGTCGTCCCCCAGCATGGCCCGTCGCATCGCACGCGCCGCCTCCAGGGGGTCCGTGTTCTCCATCGTGTGCTCCCTCGGTCGGTGTCGGTATCGGTGTCGTTCCCGCTCGAGCGGCGCAGGCCCGTGAACGTCAGAGCGACGAGGGGAGCGAGCGCAGGAGCTCGCGGGTGCGCTTCGACGAGCTGATGAGCTCCTCGCGGTTCTCCCCGATCGGCACGACCCGGACCGAGATGTCGGTCACGCCGGCGTCGGCGAAGCCGCTGAGGCGCTTCATGATGCTGGCTTCGCTGCCGGCGACGAGGATGTCGCCGACACTGCGGGCGTCGCCGTGCTCGAGGAGCTTCTGGTAGTTCGGCGAGACCTCGGCCTCGGCGAGGATGCGATTCGTGCGCGCCACCGCGGCCTCGATCTCGTCGTCGCCACAGAGGCAGACCGGGACGCCGGCCACCACGCGGGGGGCGGGCCGGTTGGCCGCCTCGGCGGCGCGGGTCAGGTTCGGGACGACGTGGGTGGCGATCGCCCGCTCGTCGGCCATCCACAGGATCGTGCCGTCGGCACGCTCGCCACAGAGTTGCAGCATGCGCGGGCCGAGCGCGGCGAGCAGCACCGGGGTGGGAGTGATGTCGGTGATGTCGAGGGGATTGTGCACCCGGAACATGTCGTTCTCGACGTCGACGGGACCGGGTCCGGCGAGCGCCTGGCCGAGGACGTCGAGGTAGGAGCGCATGGTCGGGACCGGGCGCTCGTAGGGCAGCCCCAGCATCTCGTCGATGACCCAGTGGTGCGAGACGCCCAGGCCCACCGCGAGGCGCCCTTCGCAGACCGCCTGTACGGAGAGGACCTGCTGGGCCAGCGCGATCGGATGCCGGGGCTGGACCGGCACGACGGCGGTCCCGACCTCGATGCGGCTGGTGACCGCTCCGACCACGGTGGCGGCGGTGAGGGCGTCGAACTCGTCGGGGATCTGTGGGATCCACACGGTCGCCAGGCCCGCCTCCTCCGCCCAACGGGCGTCGGCCTGGAGCCGCTCGACCTTGGTCCGGTAGCGGCCCCGCTCCGGGCCGATCATCAAGCCGATGCGCATGCCCAGGTTCCTTCCGGTGTCGGGGATCGCGAAAATGAGAACTTACTTCTTCTCTTCGTGGAAGACTAGTTCCACCGGCGATGGACGGGTCGGGGCCGACCGGCCGGTGCCGGGCCCGGTCGGGCCCTGAGCCGGCCGGTGGAACTCCGGAAGTGAGGTTTCGGAACCGACAGAACCCAGTTTCCAGGTACGGCATAACGGACTATCGTTCGCCGGTGACGATCGGGAGCACCTCGTCGGCGCACCAGCCTGCGCGGCGAAGGCCCCGGGTCACGACTCAGGAGACGGTGGAACCGGTGACGGACTACGAAGCGCTCGACTTCTTCCGGGACGACGACCTGCTCGTCGACCCCTATCCCTACTTCGAGGCCATCCGCTCCCACGGCCCCGCATGGCGTGAGCCGCACCACGACGTCGTGATGATCACGGGGTACGAGGAGGCGATGGCCGTCTACAGCGACGCCAAGACCTACTCGTCGTGCACCGCGGTGACCGGACCGTTCCCGGGCTTCCCCGTCCCCCTGGAGGGCGACGACATCAGCGAGCTGATCGAGCAGCACCGCGACGAGCTCCCGATGAGCGACCAGCTGCCGACGCTCGACCCGCCGGTCCATACCGACCACCGCTCCCTGCTGCTGCGGCTGATCACGCCGAAGCGCCTCAGCAGCAACGAGGAATTCATGTGGCGGCTGGCCGACCGCCAGCTGGACACCTTCTTCGGGCGAGGCGAGTGCGAGTTCATCAGCGAGTTCGCCAGCCCGTTCGCGATGCTCGTCATCGCCGACCTGCTCGGGGTGCCCGAGGAGGACCACAAGGCGTTCGAGGAGGCCCTCCTCCGCGGCACGGCCGATCACGGGACCATCGGCGGCCTGGGCGAGGACACCATCGCGCTGTCGCCCCTCGAGTACCTGTACCAGCAGTTCACGTCCTACGTCGAGGAATGCCGGCGCGCCCCGCGCCAGGACGTGCTCACGGGCCTCGCCACGGCGACGTTCCCCGACGGCTCGGTCCCCGAGGTCATCGACGTCGTCCGTGTGGCCTCCAACCTCTTCGCCGCCGGGCAGGAGACCACCGTCCGCCTGCTCAGCTCCGCCCTCATGCTCATCGCCGAGGACCGGGCGCTCCAACAGTTGCTGCGAGAGGAGCGGCACCGGATCCCCAACTTCATCGAGGAGACGCTCCGGATGGAGAGCCCGGTCAAGGGCGACTTCCGGCTGTCGCGGGTGCCGACGACGATCGGGGACATGGAGATCCCGGCGGGCACGACGGTGATGCTCGTCAACGCCGCGGCCAACCGTGACCCGCGCCGGTTCGAAGACCCGGCCACCTTCGACATCGCCCGGGAGAACGCACGGCACCACATGGCCTTCGGTCGGGGCATCCACACCTGCCCGGGAGCACCGCTCGCCCGCACCGAGGCCCGCGTCAGCCTCGAGCGCATCCTCGACCGGACGAGCGACATCCGGATCTCTGAGGAGCACCACGGCCCGGCCGGTGCCCGCCGGTACCACTACGTCCCGACCTTCATCCTGCGTGGGCTGACCCGGCTGTACCTGGAGTTCACGCCGGCGGCGCCGGACGCCGGGTAGCGCCCCGTGAAGGAGCAGCGCCGCTCCCGCCGCATCGCCATGACGCCGGACGAGCGCGACCTGTTCCTCGGGGCGGAGCGGACGTGCCGGGTGGCCACGATCGGTGCCGACGGCCCGCACGCGACCGCGCTGTGGTTCGTGTGGGACGGCGCATCCATCTGGCTGAACTCCATCGTCAAGAGCCAGCGCTGGGCGGACCTGCGGCGGGATCCCCGCGTGACCGTCCTCGTCGACACCGGCGAGGGATTCGGCGAGCTGCGCGGCGTCGAGATCAGGGGGCGGGCCACGCCGGTGGGCGAGATCCCGCGCACCGGTCAGGCGGACGAGGCACTGGCCGAGCCCGAGCGGCTCTTCGGTGCCAAGTACGCGGGTGGCGCGTTCACGCACGACGGCCGGCACGCCTGGCTCCGGGTGGCGCCGGAGAAGATCGTCAGCTGGGACTTTCGCAAGATGGGTCTCGGCTAGCCACGGGTCCAACGAACCGGGTCCGGCGGCAACCCGCTCCTCACATGGCGCAATCTGACTGTCGTCCTGCCCGTCCAGGATGGCATTTCCGCTCCAACGCTATTGTCGCAAGACGACCGCCAGCGGCGGCAGACGACATCATCGGCGGTGACGCCGCCGTGCGAGGGAAGTGAGATCCGATCCATGGCCGAGACAGCACCGGTGAACCCGGAGCCGCTGATGCTGATCGACGGGAAGCTCGTCGAGTCGAGCACGGGCACGACGTTCGCCAATGTGAACCCCGCCACCGAAGAGGTGCTCGGTCACGTCGCCGATGCGTCCCACGACGACATGCAGCGGGCGGTCGCCGCTGCCCGCCGCGCCTTCGACGACACCGACTGGTCGACCAACCGCTCCTTGCGCCGGCGTTGCCTCGAGCAGCTCCACGCCGCCCTCGACGTCGAGCGGGAGGAGATGCGTGAGCAGCTGATCCTCGAGGTCGGCTGCCCCCGCATGCTGACGGCGGGACCACAGCTCGACGCTCCCCTCGACGGCGCACTCACCTACGCCGCGCAGCTCATCGACGACTACGCCTGGGTGACCGACCTCCCCGACGCCGTCGACTTCAGGGGGAACACCAACTCGCGCCGCATCGTGAAGGAACCGGTCGGCGTGGTCGGGGCGATCGTGCCCTGGAACTACCCGTTCGAGGTCACCGTCACGAAGCTCGCCCAGGCGCTCGCCACGGGGAACACCGTCGTCCTCAAGCCGGCGCCCGACACGCCCTGGAACGCCACGCTGCTCGGCCGCGTCGTCGCCGAGCGGACCGACATCCCGCCCGGGGTGCTGAACGTCGTCCCGTCGTCGGACCACCTGGTCGGTGAGGAGCTCACGCTCTCGCGGGAGGTCGACCTCATATCCTTCACGGGGTCGACGGCGGTGGGGAAGCGGATCATGGAGAAGGGCGCTGCCACGATGAAGCGGCTGTTCCTGGAGCTCGGGGGCAAGTCCGCCACCATCGTCCTCGACGACGCCGACTTCACCACCGCCATGATGTCGGGGCTCGCCGTCTGCTCCCATGCGGGCCAGGGCTGTGCGATCCCGACCCGGATGCTCCTGCCCCGCTCCCGTTACGACGAGGGCGTCGAGCTCCTCAAGACCTACATGGGGAGCGTCCCCTACGGAGACCCGCAGCGACCCGACGTGATGATGGGCCCGCTCATCTCCGAGAGGCAGCGCACGCGCGTCCTCGGCTACATCGAGCGCGGGGTCGAGGAGGGCGCCACGCTGGCACTCGGTGGGAGCCGCCCCGCCGACCAGGCCCGCGGGTGGTACGTCGAGCCCACGCTGTTCACCGACGTCGACAACGCGATGACCATCGCCCGGGAGGAGATCTTCGGGCCGGTGCTGGTCGTGATCCCCTTCGACGACGACGACGATGCGGTCCGGATCGCCAACGACAGCACCTATGGCCTCGGCGGGGCGATCGTCTCCGCGTCGCTGGAACGGGCGCTCGCGGTGGCGGGACGGGTGCGCACCGGCACGCTCAGCGTCAACGGGGGCATGATCTACAGCCCCGACCTGCCGTTCGGCGGGTACAAGGACAGCGGCGTCGGCCGGCAGAACGGGATCGCCGGGTTCGACCAGTACCTCGAGACCAAGTCCCTGGCCTGGCCGGCGAGCTGACGGACCCGGAAGACGCTCGAGTCAGGGTCGCCGCAACGGGTCAGGGCCGGGGGGAGGCGGCGCCGCGGGGCACGTCGCGGAAGGGCACGTCCCGGTCCGCCGACCGTTCCCGGGGCATCCCGAGCACACGCTCGCTGATCACGTTGCGGGCCATCTCGGTCGTGCCGCCACCGATGCAGGACACCTGCCGCATCAGGTAGTCGTTGGCGCTGAAGGCCAGCTCCCCGTCGTCGTCGGTCCAGGCGGCGCCCGCCGTCCCTGCGATCTCGAATGCGATGGTCCGGATCCGGGCCGAGGAGACCCCGTTGAACAGTCTCCCGATGGCCGCCGACTGGTCGGCCAGGGCACCCGATGCGATCCCTTCGCCGATCCGTCGCTTGAGCTCGCGGTCGACGATGTCGAGCACGCGCGCCTGGCCGACCAGGTCGCGGACGTGGGCATCGGAGAAGCGGCCGGCGTCACGAGCGATGTCGCCCATCAACGAGGACCCCACGCCGCCGTTCGTGTACCCCACCGGGACGGTGACCAGCGGCGAGTTGGTCAGCATGCGCTCGTGGAACATCCATCTGGTGCCGACGGTCCACCCGTCGTCGACGTCGCCGACCCGATCCGAATCCGGCACCCGGACATCGGTCAGGAACTCCTGGCAGAACTCCATCGACCCGTTCAGCATCTCGATGCGGTGGATGTCGAGGCCGTGCTGGCGGATGGGGAGCATGAACACCGTGAGGCCCCGATGCTTCGGCACGTCCCAATTGGTCCGGGCCAGGCAGAGGCCCCAGTCCGACCACCAGGCGCCGGTGGTCCAGATCTTCGAGCCGTTGAGCACCCACTCGTCCCCGTCACGGACGGCGCTGGTCAGGGCGCCCGCCACGTCCGACCCGCCGCTCGGCTCGGAGAGGAACTGCATCCAGATCTCCTCGCCCTTCAAGATGGCCGGGATGTGGCGGAGCTTCTGCTCCTCGGTGCCGAAGTCGAGCAGCACGGCCGCGCAGGGCGAGAGCGTGGGGGCCTGGAGCCGGGTCGGGAACTCGTACCCGACGAGCTCCTCGTTGAGCACCCGTTGATGGGCCGGCGTGAGCCCCTGACCTCCGTAGGCACGGGGAAAACAGATGCCGGCCAAGCCCGCCTCGAAGAGCATCCGCTGCACCTCCCGGTCCCGGGCGACGGCCGCGATCTCCTCGTCGTCGCTCCGGTCGTTCCGCAGCGCCCCGACCGAGGCGTGGACCGCGAACGGTTGCAGGTTGGCGCGCGCGAAGGCGCGGGCCCGCTGCCGGAAGGTCTCGAGGTCCTCCATCTCCACGCCGCTCACGCCTCCTTGCTCTTCTCGGTCATCTCCGCCAGGCGTTGGCGGTGGTCGGCCGGCGTGCCGTAGAGGGCCCGGTTGGCCGTGTGGCGCCGGAGGTAGAGGTGGACATCGTGTTCGAAGGTCACGCCGATGCCACCGTGGATCTGGACGCAGTCCTGCATCAGCTCGGCCCCGTAGTCGCCGATGAACGACTTGGCCGCACTGAGCAGCTCCGCAGCCTCGTCCGATCCGTTGGCGACGGCGGTGGTGGCGGCGTCGCTGACCGCGTGGCTCGCCTCGAGCCACGTCTTCATGTCGGCGAACCGGTGCTTGAGCTCCTGGTACGACGCCAGGGGCCGCCCGAAGGAGTAGCGGTCGAACGCCCATTCGACCGTCATCTCGAAGGTCCTCTGCATCGCGCCGACCGACTCGGCATTGCTGATGGCCAAGGCGCGCTCGAGCTGCCGCTCGACCTGCTCGCCCGCCCCTCCGAGCTCACCGACGAGTCCGCCCAGCAGCGGCACACGGACATGGTCGAAGGAGACGACCGAGAAGCGACGGGTGAGGTCGACGGACTGCATGGGGGCGATGGACACGCCGGGGGCGGCGGCGGGCACGAGCACCTGCGTGAGGCCGGCGCCGGTACGGCCCGTGACCAGCAGGTGGTCTGCCGCGGCGCCCGATTCGACCGGGCGCTTCACACCGTTCAGCACGACTTCGTCGCCCTCGACACGAGCCTCGAGGGAGACGGCACCCAGCCCGTCGTCCGGCGGGGGCTCACTGAGGCACCACGTGGCGATCGACTCTCCGGACATCAGGCCGCCGAGCACGGCATCGAATTCGTCGCCGCCGACCTCGGAGAGCGTGGCGGCGACGACGTTCGTCACGGCGAGCGGGCCCGGTGCGGCATGACGGCCGAACTCGTGCGCCACGAGCGTCAGGTCGACCAGGCCATGGTCACCGATGGAGCCCCCTCCGTGCTCCTCGCCGACCAGGAGCGACGACCATCCCAACTCCGCCCCCCGGCGCCAGTAGGCGCGGTCGAAGCCGACCGGGTCGTCGCGCAGACGGCGGAGCTCCCCCACCGGCACCAGCTCGTCCAGCAGCTTCGCCGTGGTCTCCCGAAAGAGCTCCTGGTCGGAGCCCAGCGCCAGCAACATGGTGTGCCCTATCCCTCAGTCGTCCGCGGCCTGGCCGAGCTCGCGGCGTAAGAAGCCCATTTTACTGCGAGAAGGCAGTTTCGTCCAAGCGGATGCCGTGATTTCCGCCAATGAGAGGCACCTTCTTTCCGGAAGCGGGAGCGCGGATGGCCGCGGCAGCGGGTCGACCGCAACCTCATGCGCCGTCGCGCTGGAGGAGGAGCACGCCGGAGGGCGTGCCGCCCCCGGTGCTGACGACCGCCGTGGCGGCGTCCCCCACCTGCCGCTCCCCCGCGTCGCCCCTCAGCTGGAGGACGGCCTCGTAGAGGAAGCCGAACCCGTGCAGGCGCCCCTCCGACAGCTGCCCGCCGTGGGGGTTGACCGGCAGCTCGCCGTCCAAGGCGATGCGCGTGCCCCCCTCGAGCCAGTCGTTGGCTTCCCCGAGGCCGCAGAATCCGAGGGCCTCGAGCCACGAGATGGCGTTGAACGTGAACCCGTCGTAGAGGAGGGCGACATCGACATCGCCCGGCCCGAGGCGGGACCGGGACCACAGGTGCGCGGCCTGGCCCAGGACCTGTGGCTCGTGGGTGATCGTCCCCTGGTCCCACGAGATCCGCTCGATGATCTGGGTGCCGACCGCCTCGACGCGGATCGCCGGGCGTGGGAGGTCGCCGGAGATCGACGAGTCCGACACGACGATGGCCACCGACCCGTCGCAGGGGACGTCACAGTCGTAGAGGCCGAACGGGGTCGTGATCGGCCGCGCGGAGAGGTAGTCGTCCATCGACATCGGGTCCCGGTAGATGGCGGCCGGGTTGCGCGCCGCGTTGGCCCGCCCGTTCAACGCGATCAGCCCCAGCATCTCGCGTGGCGCGCCGTAGCGGTGCAGGTACTGGTTGGCGTTCATGCCGATCCAGTTCGCCGCAGAGAATGCGCCGTACGGTGCGCGCCAGGTTGCCATGCCCGAGGCGCGTGCACCGCCCCCGGCGCCGCCGCCGAGGGCAGCGAACGTCGACTCCCACACCGTCCGGAAGCACAGGACGTGGCGGCACAGGCCGGAGGCCACCGCCAACATGGCGGCGATCAGCGCGCCGCCCTGGCCGGGGATGTCCCCACCGCCGTTGATCCAAGTGGGATGCAGCCGGAGGGCCTCCTCGACCGCCGTGACGCCGCCTTCGCTCATGCCCATGCCCGCCGCGCCCGGGTACGTCGAGAGGCCGTCGATGTCGTCGAGCTCCAGCCCGGCGTCGGCCACGGCCTGCAGGCAGGCGTCGACGGTGAGCGAGAGAGGGTCGACCATGAGCCGCCGCCCGATCGCCGAGCGCCCCACGCCGCTGAGCACGGACCGGTGCTCGAAGCGATCGGCGTGCAGCGGCGCCCGGGGCACCGGTCGCTCCGGCGCGCCGATCGGATCGGCGACGTCCGCTCCACCGGTCGGCTCGAAGTGGGGCAGCCACACGTCCTCGCACTGCTCGAAGCTGACCACGACCTCCTGCCCGACGTGCACGTCGCCCGGATCGCAACCGACGATGGAGGTGGTGAGCCGGACCGTCGGGTCCTCGGCGATCGCCACCACGGCGATGACGTAGGGCGGTTCGAAGGCAGGGTGCCAGCGGTGCTGGTTCACCGTGTAACCGACCACCGAGGCCCGGCCGGAGACGACCGTCGGCTGCCAGTCCGTGCTCCGGCAGTTGGGGCAGATCGGGACCGGAGGGTGGACGAGGGACGCGCAGGCGTCGCATCGCTGGATGCGCAGGTGGCCATCCGCCCCCGAGGTCCAGAACCACTCCGTGGCCGGCGTCAGCTCCGGCAACGGCCTCATCGACGGGGCCGGTCCGGGCCCGTCGCCGGGGCCGTCTCCCCCAGCGTGCCGATGATCTGTGGGAGGTCCACCGAGGTCCGGATGCCGGGAGCGGCGGCGCAGACGAACGGCACCGCGTTGACGGCGCGGTTGGCCGTGTAGCCGGGCGACCGCTCGGCCATCTCCTCCAGACGGGAAGGCGAAGCGCAACTCGACGTCGAGGGGTGCGTCGCCGTCGACCACGACCCGCCACCCGGTCTCGCGGAGGTCCCACGACGGCTCCAGGTCCGTCGTGCAGAACCAGGTGGCGACGAAGCTGAGCAGGGGCGTCCCGCCCCGAAGGCCATGTACCCTCATCTGCTGCCCGGCCACCGTGCCGGCCGGCAGCACTCCGGCCGCGATCTCCGTCCTCCGGCGGGTGACCGCCACCTGGCCGCTGGCCTCGACCGAGTCCAGCGGGAGCCCGACGGCCTCGGCCAAGACGCGGAGCGACGGTCCGAAGCTCTGCGCGCCATGGGCCCACCGGCCGGGATCGAAGGTCGCCGGGTCCTTGCCGAACCCCATGAGGTCGAAGAGCAGCACCGGCGAGTTGCGCTGCGACAGGTCGGCGTACTCGTGAATGACGAGCGAGTCGAGCCGCCGCTGGATCGACGTCAGGACGAGCGGGACGGCCTCGGAGATGAAGCCGGGGCTGCTGCCTGTGCTGTGGACGGAGGTGCCTCCGCGCGCGCAGGCGGCTTCGACCCTCTCACGCGACGCGGGGTCCATGGACGCCGGATGATGGAACTCGCCACGCGTGGTCACGACGTTGGCGCCCGATTCCAGCAGGCGGCAGACGTCGTCGAAGTTGCACTCCTGGGGCATGTACAGGACGCAGTCGGCGCCGAGGGCGAGGATCTCGTCGATGTCGTCGGTGGCGAGGACCCCGCTCGGCCCGCAACCGCACAGCTCGCCGGCATCACGGCCCACCTTGTCCGGCGAGTACACGTAGAGCCCGACGAGTGTCATGGCGGGATGCTCGATGACTCCACGCAACGAACGCGTGCCGATGTTGCCGGTGGCCCACTGGACGACCCGGAGTGGCTGCTCGGCGCTCTCGGTCATGGTTCAGGCGCTCCCCTCGGCCAGCGACGCCTTGTAGAGGACGTTGGCCGCGAGCCGCATGTGGGCGGCGTCCACGAGCTTGCCGTCCCGTCCGAGTGCGCCGACACCTTCGGCCTCGGAGCGGCGATAGGCCTCCATCGATTGGCGGGCCTCCTCTATCTCGGCGGCCGTCGGCGAGAACACCTCGTTGGCGATGGCGATCTGATCGGGGTGAATCGCCCACTTGCCGTCGAAGCCCAACAGGCTTGCGTGGGTGGCCGCCCGGCGGTAGCCCTCGGGGTCCTGATAGGCGGGGTACGGCGCGTCGATGGCGTCGATCCCGGCGCCCCTCGCCGCTGCGAGCACCTGGACCCGGGCGAAGTGCCAGAAGTCGCCGGGGTACTCGCCGACGGGGTCGAAGTTGCCGTCGACCCGGGAGCGCAGCGAGGCCGAGAGGTCGCCGGCGCCGAAGATGATCGCCTCGAGCCGGTCGCTCGCACGCGCGATCTCCGCGGCATTGGAGAGCCCTTCGGCCTCCTCGATCAGGACCTCGAGCCCGATGCGAGTGGTCAGCCCCAGTTTGGCCTCGAGTTGGGTGAGCAGCACGTCCACCCACCAGACGTCACGCGCCGAGCGGGCCTTGGGCACGATGAGCACGTCCACCGCCTCCCGCGCCCCGGTGACCACCTCGACGATGTCGCCGTGGCACCACGGCGTCTCGATCCCGTTCACCCGGACGGCCCGGACGGTCCGGCCCCAGTCACAGCCCCTCAGCGCGCCGACGGCGACGGCCCGGGCCGACTCCTTGACCACCGGGGCGCAGGCGTCCTCGAGGTCCAGGAACACGAGATCGGCGTCGGAGCGGGCGGCCTTCTCGCACATCCGCTCGCTGCTGGCCGGTGTCGCCAGCTCCGATCGTCGCGCCCTCGGCCGTTGCACTGATCCCTCCCTCTGCCTCGACGTCAGATCACGCCCGCCGCGCTGAGCGCAGCCAGACGGTCGGCGTCGATGTCGAGCAACTCACCGTAGACCGCGTCGTTGTCGGCCCCCAGACCGCGGCCCAGGTGCGTGATGCGGCCTGGTGTCTCGCTCAGCACCGCCACCGGCGCCTGCACGGTCATGGCGCCGAGGTCGGGATCCTCGAGCTGCACGAAGGTTCCCCTGGAACGCAGGTGCTCGTCGCCCAGCAGCTGCTCGGCGTCGTAGACGGGTGCCGCGGCGACCGATGCCGCCTCGAACACCGTCATCGCTTCGGCGAGGGTGCGCCGACGGACCCAGTCGGCGACGAGCTCGTCGATCTCGCGGCCTCGCTTCTGGCGGGGAAGCGGGTCCACGTAGTCCGGGTCCTCCGCCAGGTCGGGCCGGTCTATGGCGCAGTAGACCCGGGCGACGAGGTTCGGCGACGCGCTGGAGATCGCCAGCCACTTGTCGTCGGCGGTCCGGTAGGCGTTGCGCGGTGCGCTGGCGTCGAGGCGGTTGCCCACGCGGCCGGGCACGACGCCCAGCTGGTCGAAGGCGAGGGTGGACGACTCGATCAGCCGCGCCAGGGGCTCGATCAGGTTGACGTCGACGAGCTGCCCGCCGCCGCCGTGGACGTCTCGGTGGTAGAGGGCGATCATCACCGCGTACGTCGCCGCCAGCGCCGCCACCCCGTCGGCCAGCATGAAGGGCGGCAGGGTGGGGGGGCCGTCGGGCTGGCCGGTGAGATGGGCGAAGCCGCTCATGGCCTCCGCGAGGGTGCCGAAGCCCGGGCTGTCGCTCTTGGGGCCGCCGCGCCCGAAACCGCTGATGTGGAGCATCACGAGCCGTGGATGCCGCTGGTGCACCGATTCGTAGTCGATCCCCCACCGCACCAACGCGCTCGGTCGGTTGTTGATGATGAGCACGTCGCTCACGTCGAGGAGGCGATGGAAGAGCTCCTGTCCCTCGAGTCGGCGGAGGTCCAGCGTCACGCACCGCTTGTTCCGGCTCATGCTCTTCCAGACCAGGCCCACCCCGTCCTTGCGATCGCCCCAGGTGCGCAGCGGGTCGCCGGAGCCCGGTTGCTCCACCTTGATCACCTCCGCGCCGAACTCACCCATCGCCGTGGAGACCAGCGGGCCCGCGGCCAGCGTCGCCGCCTCGACGACGCGCACGCCGTCGAGGGGACCCCGTGCATCAGCCATCGTGCTCGGCTCGAGGGCGGGCGATGCCCAGGGTGTCGCGCAGCGTCTCGCCCGTGTAGCGGTCACGGAACACGCCGCGGCGCTGCAGCTCGGGAACGACCATCCGGACCACGTCTTCGTACGCGCCGGGTGTGTGGGTCGCGGCCACGACGAACCCGTCACACGCCTCGGTCTCGATCCACGCCTCCATCTGGTCGGCGACTTCGGTGCCGGTGCCGACGAAGCGGGGGCCCTGGAGCAGGGTGGCGCGGTGGCCGGCCAGGTCGGCGAGCGTGACGGTGTCGCCTCCGATGTGCGTGCGCAGGTTCTGCACCAGCCCGCGGATCCCCGACACGGAACCGATGAGCTCGTCGGTGATCGGGTCGTCCAGCTCCATGCCGGAGAAGTCGTAGTTCATGAGCTCCGAGAGCAGCGTCAGCGACGCCTTCGGGTCCACGAGGGAGTTGAGGAAGAGGTCCTCGCGCTCCTCGGCATGAGCGTGGGACTCGCCGACGACCGTGTAGACCATCGGCAGCATCTTCACCGACAGCGGGTCGCGTCCCGCCTCGGCGATCGACTCCTTCTGGTCCTTGTAATGCGCGCGTGCGATGTCGATGTCGGGGTCGCCCGTGAAGATCAGCTCCGCCCAGCGTGCTGCGAACTCCCGGCCGCGACCCGACGAGCCCGCCTGCAGCAGCACCGGCCGGCCCTGGGGGCTCCGGGGCACCGTCAGCGGACCGCGGGAGCTGAACCACTTGCCGTCGTGGTCGAGCTCGTGGACCTTGCCGGGGTCGGCGAAGTACCCGCTCGCCCTGTCCAGCACGAGCGCATCGTCCTCCCACGTGTCCCACAACCCGGTGGTCACCTCGAGGAACTCGTCCGCCCGGTCATAGCGGACGTCGTGGCCGAGGTGCTCCTTGAAGCCGTAGTTCTGCGCCTCGCTGTCGTTGACCGAGGTGACGATGTTCCACGCTGCCCGTCCACCCGACAGGTGATCGAGCGTGGCGAAGGTACGGGCGACGTGGTACGGCGAGTAGTAGGTGGTCGAGTACGTCGCGCCCAGACCGATGTGGTCCGTGACGGCGGCGATCACGCCCAGCACGACGCTGAGGTCCAGCTTCACCGGGCGCGCCCCGAGACGGACCGCTTCGGCGACCGACCCGCCGTAGATCCCGGGCATGGCCAGACGATCGTCGAAGAACATCATGTCGAAGCAGCCCTCTTCGAGGGTCCGGCCCAGCTTGGCGTAGTAGCTGGCACTGAGGAAGCCCTGCTCGGTGTCGGGATGCCGCCACGACCCGGCGTACACCGTCGTGCTCCCCGCCTGCATGAAGCCGACCAGGGACATCTGTCGTTTCGCCATGGTTACCACTCACTCCTCATATTGGGCTTCTCGGCGGCCCAGACGGCTCAGCTCCCTGCCGCGGCGACAGCGCGTCGGGCGCGGGAGCGGAAGCCCTCGAGCTTCTCGTCGGGGGTGCGGACCCGGGTGCTGCGGGACATGATCGACACGTCGTGACCGGCCGCCCGTCTGCGGAGCGCGGCAACCGTGGCCTCCTCCTTGGGGATGTGGGCGAAGGGATCGAAGGAGAACCAGCGCATGGCGTTCTCGTGGGTCATCTTGGAGATGTCGGTCGCGGGGACGGCGTACTTGGCGAACTCCACCCCCAGCTCCTCGGGTGCGTTGGGCCACATGGAGTCGCTGTGGGGGTAGTCCGCCTCCCAGGCGATGTTGTCGATGCCGATCTCGTCGCGCAGTGCGATGCCGACCGGATCGCTTATGAAGCAGGTCAGGAAGTGCTGCCGGAACACCTCGCTCGGGAGGCGGCCGCCGAAGTCCTGCAGCGTCCAGGCGTGATGCATCTCGAAGGTGCGGTCCACCCGCGAGAGGAAGTAGGGGACCCAGCCGGTGCCGCCCTCGGACAGCGCCACCCGGAGGTCGGGGTAGGTCTTCAGCACCCGGGACCACAGCAAGTCGGCCGCCGCCGACTGGATGTTCATCGGCTGCAGGGTGATCATCACGTCCGGCGGCGAGTCGACCGCGGGAATGGAGAGCCGTCCGGACGAGCCCAGGTGGATGGCGAGCACCGTCGCGGTGTCGCAGCATGCCTGCCATACCGGGTCCCAGTACTCGTCGTGGAAGCTCGGGTAGCCGAGGGCGGCGGGGTTCTCCGTGAAGCTGAGGGAATGGCAGCCCTTCGCCGCGACCCGGCGTATCTCCGCCGCGGTCGCCTGCGCGTCCCAGATGACCGGGACGGCCATCGGGATGAAGCGAGCCGGGTAGGCGGCGCACCACTCGTCGATGTGCCAATCGTTGTACGCCCGGACCAGCGCCAGGGAGAGGTCGGCGTCGTCGCTCGCAAAGGTCCGCGCGGTGAAGGTGGGGAAGGAGGGGAAGTTCATGGAGGCCAGGACGCCCCCTGCGTCCATGTCCTTGACCCGCTCGTGCACGTCGTAGCACCCGGGCCGCACCTCTTCGAGGCTCTGCGGCTCGAGCCCGTACTCCTCCTTGGGCCGGCCGGCGACGGCATTGAGCGCCGCCGTCTCCATCACGACCTGCCCGAAGGTCCAGACGTCGCTCCCCTCGTCGTTGCGCACCAGCTTGGGCGCTCGATCCCGGTACCCGGCGGCCAGGTGGTGCGCGAACAGGTCCGGGGGCTCGATGATGTGGTCGTCGACGCTGATCAGGATGAGATCGTCAACCTCGCTCACTGGCGGCTCCTCCCGAGAACGGGCCTCTCTGCACAATATAACGCCCCTATACTAGGCGGCTCCCCGGACGCCCGCCGACGGCGTGGACCGGCGTGGCGAACCCGCGGCGGAGGGCGACCACGAACGTGACCCGGCGCAGGTCGTGCCCGTATCTGGCGCCGCCCTTCGGAGGGCGAGCCGGAACGATTATCCGGTTCTCGGCCGGGAGAGCCTGGTCAGGCGTTGCCGACGAGATGCTCGATGTGCTCGGCCAGCTTCTGGCGGGCTTCCTCGCGCTTGGCCGGCAGGTGGGCGGTCGGCCACAGCCCGGGCGCGGCCTCGTAGTCCTTGAGGACCTCGCGGGCGACGGTGACCTTGTGCACCTCGGTCGGCCCGTCCACCACGCTCATGATCGGCGCCATCATCCACATGCTGCCGAAGGGCATCTCGTTGGACACGCCCAGTGCGCCGTGCGCGTGCATGGAACGCCAGACCGCATCGTGCACGACCTTGGGGGTGAGGGCCTTGATGGCGGCGATGTTCTTCCGGGTGCGCCGGTAGTCACCGACCTGGTCGATCTCCCAGGCGGTGTAGAGCACCAGGAGACGGAACTGCTGGAGCTCCACGTAGGAATCCGCGATGTCCCCCTGGATGAACTGCTTCTTGGCCAGCAGGCTGCCCTGCGTCTCGCGGCTGAGGACCCGCTCGCAGAGCAGGTCCAGGGCGCGTTGGCACGTGGCCACCGTCCGCATGGCGTGGTGGACGCGCCCGCCACCCAGGCGGGTCTGGGCGATCGCGAAGGCCTCCCCCTCGCCGCCGAGCAGGCTGTCGGCCGGGACGCGCACGTCCTCGTAGTGGATGAGGGCGTGCATCCCTTCGTCCTCCGACTCGCCGGCCAGGCCGACGTGGCGGGTCATGTTGACCCCGGGGGTGTCGGTGGGCACCAGGAACATGGACGCCCCCTTGTAGATGCTCACGTCGGGGTCGGTGATGGCCATCACGATGAGGAACGCCGCCGTGCGGGCATTGGACGAGAAGAACTTCCACCCGTTGATGACCCACTCGTCGCCGTCCCGCACCGCGGTGGTCGTGAACTGCTGTGGGTCCGAGCCCGCCTGCGGCTCCGTCATGGAGTAACAGGAGAACACCTCCCCGTTCAGCAGCGGCTGGAGGTACGACTGCTTCTGCGCCTCGGTCCCGTAGTGGGCGATGATCTCCGCGTTCCCGGTGTCGGGCGCCTGGGTCCCGAAGACGATGGGCGCCCACCCCGACACCCCGAGGATCTCGTTCAGGAGGGCGAGCTTCAGCTGCCCGTACCCCTTGCCGCCGAGCTCAGGCCCGAGATGGGCGGCCCAGAGGTCGTGGTCACGAACCTCCTGCTTCATGGGGTCGACGATGGGCCTCAGCTCGTCGTCCAGGGGGTGGAACTGCCGGTGGGGATAGAGGATGTCGAGCGGCTCGACCTTGTCCCGCACGAAGTCGCGCGCCCAGTCGAGCTTCTCTTGGAACTCCGGCTCGGTGGAGAAATCCCAGGCCATCGCCTCCCCTTTCCATGGTCTGGCCGCCGCCCGGGCGACGAACGTGACGGGAAACCTGCCACCTCGTCACCACCACCGGATGGCCGCGCCGGCCAACCCGGTGCCGGTGAGTGCGTCAGTGCCCCCGGGCATCACCCTAGGGGTCCGTCGGTCACGACGACAAAGGGGCGGTCGTGTCGTCCGGCCCGGCGGCTGCACGCCGTGACGGACCGACGCAGCGCCTCCCGCCTTGCTTTCCGGTGAGCCCGACGAATAGAACCTACAAAGAACAGAAATTGCAGATTTGAGAACGCAGCTGCCGCCCGGGAGGGACCATGCCAGATTTCGATTTCGTCAAGTACGAGCCGCAAGACGACGGGACGATCGTCCGCATCATCTTGAACCGGCCCGAGGCTCGCAATGCACAGAACCGGGGCATGCTGGTCGAGCTGAACGAGGCGTTCCTGACCGCCGAAGCGGATGACGACGTCCGTGTGGTCATCCTCAGCGGAGAGGGGAAGATGTTCTCCTCGGGGCACGACATGGGCTCGAAGGTCGCCATGAGCGAGCGGCGCGGCGGGGAGAACCCCCACCCGACCAGTGAGATCAACGGCGGCACCCGGCTCGGTGCGGAGAGCTTGATGCTGCAGGAATGGCACTACTTCTTCGAGAACACCCGCCGTTGGCGCAACCTCCGCAAGATCACGATTGCCCAGGTGCACGGCGACGTCTACTCAGCCGGCCTCATGTTGCTGTGGGCCTGCGACCTGATCGTCGGCGCCGACAACGTGCGCTTCGCCGACGTGGTGGGAACCCGGCTCGGCATGTGCGGCATGGAGTACTTCGCCCACCCCTGGGAGTTCGGAGCCCGCAAGACCAAGGAGCTCATGTTGACCGGGGACTCCATCGACGTCCACGAGGCATACGCGCTCGGCATGGTCAGCAAGGTGTTCCCGGAGTCAGAGCTCGCAGAGCGGACCTTGGAGTTCGCGCGCCGCATCGCACGGGTTCCGACCATGGCCGCCCTCATGATCAAGGAATCGGTGAACCAGACTCAGGACAACCAGGGCTTCTACAACTCGCTCAACGCCTGCTTCACCTTGCACGAGCTGAACCACTCGCACTGGGCCCAGGTCAACGAGGACCACTACCCGATCGCCAAGGAGGACTCGGGCGTGCCGAACTGGAGGACGGCGCCCCCGATCGTTCCCTCCCTCAAGGACCGGGTGATCGCCGAGTCCCCCAACTAGGTCCGACCTCGTCCGGGCATGCCCGGGCGAGGGTCAGCGCACCCGGTACTTGGGCCGATCGCCCCGGAAGGTCGCCTGACCCTCGAAGATGGTGTCGTTCTTGGTGCCCAGGCGGACGACCACGGGCGCCATGTCGAGGGCGACGTCCCGGGGGACGTTCAGGCCCATCCACAGCGCCCGCACCGTGCCCTGCACCGCGGCCGGCGACATGGCGGCGATCGACTCCGCGGCCCAGGTGGCGGCCTCGGTCAGCTGGTCGCGGGGAACCACCTCGGACACGAGGCCGATCTCGTAGGCCCGCTTGGCCGACATCCGCTCGTTGTTCCCCATGATCGCCATGCGCATGACTTCGTGGAACGGAGCCTTCTGCAGCAGGTGGATGGACTCGTAGCCGGCCACCATCCCGTAGGAGACGTGGGGGTCGAAGAAGGTCGCCGTGTCCGACGCGATCACGAACTCGGACTCGCCGAGGAAGTAGAAGGCCCCGCCGCACGCCATGCCGTTGACGGCCGTGATGACCGGAGTCCACAGATGGTTCGTCTTGGGCCCGATGTCCTCCGCGATCTCGTCGGCAAATTTCCATGGGTTCTTGGGGAGCCCTGCCCACTCGTCGATGATGGCCCTGTCGATGCCGGTGCAGAAGGCCTTCTCCCCGGAGCCCGTCAGAACGACACAGCGCACATCGTCGTTCCTGCGCAACGAGTACCACAGGCTCCTGAGCTCTGCTCGCATTCGCGGATCGAAGGCGTTGTTGACCTCGGGCCTGTTGAGCGTGACCCACGCAACACCGTTCCGCTCCTCGTAGAGCAACGTCTCGAAATCTGCCATGGGGCCAACGTAGTGGTTCGTCGCGAGGCCGCCAAGGGAAGGCCGGCCCGGCCCGCGATTCGTCTAACCCTTCGGGAAGGAACGAACCATGTTGTCCTGCACGAACGAAGCCACGAGGGTGCCGTCCGCGGCGAAGATGTTCGCTCGACCATAGGTGCGCCCATGGCCCGCGTACGGGCTCTCCTGAGCGAGGAGGTGCCACGCGCCCGCATCCACCGACTCGTGGAAGGTGAGGGTGTGGCTCAGCACGCTGGTCGAGATGGAGACATGGGCCATCGATTGGCCGATGCCGGCGTGGGGCCGCATGGCCGTGCCGATCAGGAAGCCGTCCGTGGCGTAGGCCAGCAGGGCCTGCCCCTCCACTCCGGTCGCCCCCGACCCCGGGAAGCGGACCCACACGAACAGCTCGGGTGGTCCCACCGCGTCGGGATCCGAGATGTCCACGCCGCCGACGACGCGGAGCTCCCAGAACTCCCCGCCGCCACCGAGGGGCGGGGCGTCATCGGGGCTGCCGACGTCGGGGATCGGCGAGCCGTGGCGGATCAAGTCCGGTTCCGGCGCGCTGAGAAGGGCCAGCGAGCGGGTGCACAGCCGATCGCCCTGCCTTGCGGTGACCGTCGCGCTGGACAGCGCCCGACCGACGTGCATGGCCTCGACCTCGAGGTCCAACGGCCGATCCCGGTCGGCGCCGCGGGCGAAGATCGTGTGCACCGACTTCAGCATCTTGTCCGAATCGATGGTGCTCGCGGCCACGATCGTCTGCGCCAGGATCTGCCCGCCGAACACGACGTTGCCGGCCCCCTCGGCGAAGTTCTGGGCCACGAACCTCCCCGGGCCTGCCTCCTCGAGGTCGAGCACCTCCAAGAGCCGTGACGAGTCGGACATGGCGGACCTTCTTTCTCTACGCCGGACCGTTCGGTCGGGGCGCGATCTCTGGACGGCAATCGACCGGCGCACACTAGCGAGGACGTGGTCGCACCGGCGAGAGCCCACCGGCACCCGGGTTCAGCCGGACGCCGCCTCCCGCACCGCGGCCACGACCTCCTCGTTGGAGGCACCCGGTCCGAGGACGGCGGCGACGCCGTCGCGCAGCAGTTGCGCGACGTCGGCCGGTGGAACGATGCCGCCGATGACAACAGGCGTGTCGAGGCCTGCTTCCCGCAGCGCCTCCACGACGGCCGGGGCCAAGGTGAGATGCGCCCCGTTGTGCATGGACACGCCCACGACGTCGACGTCCTCCTGAGCCGTCATCGCCGCGATGGTCTCAGGCGACTGGCGCAAACCGGCATAGACGACCTCGCACCCCGAATCACGCAGGATGCGTGCCACCACGCGCAGCCCACGGTCGTGGCCGTCGAGCCCGACCTTGGCGACGAGCACCCGCAGCGGCCTGTCGGTGCCTCCGGCCGGCATGTCAGGCGACGTTGCGCTCGAAGAAGAGCCCGAACTCGGTCTCCATCGCCCGCATCGCCTCCCCTACGGTGACGAAGCTGTGCGCCGCTTCGATCAACGCCGGCATGAGGTTGAGGGTGGGATCGGCCGCCTCCGCGGTGATGCGGGCCAGAGAGCGCCGGACCGCGTCGTCGTCGCGGGACTGCTTGACGGCGGCCAAGCGGTCGAGCTGGACGATCTCGACGGCCGGGTCGATGGACAGCGTCGACGGGGCGACCCCGTCCTCTTCGATGTAGCCGTTGACGCCCACCTGTGTCCATTCACCACGCGCGATCTTGGACTGGAATGCGTAGGCGGCGTCGGCGATCTCGGAGACGAACCAGCCGTCCTCTATGGACGCGAACACACCCTCGAGCATGGAACCCGATCCGGCGTCCAGCAGGTGTGCGAAGACGTCCCCGGCCTGGCGCTCCAGCTCGTCGGTGAGCTCCTCGACGAACCATGACCCGCCCAGTGGGTCGGCCACGTGCACCACACCGGACTCCTCGGCGATGACCTGCTGCGTGCGAAGGGCGAGCCGGGCGGCGTGTTCGGTCGGCAGGGCGAGCGCCTCGTCGAACGCGTCGGTGTGCAGGCTCTGTGTGCCGCCGAGCACCCCGGCGAGCGCCTCGATGGCGACGCGGACGAGGTTCACCTCGGGTTGCTGGGCTGTCAGCGAGACGCCGGCCGTCTGCGTGTGGAAGCGCAGCTGGCACGAGCGACCGTCCGCCGCCCCGTAGCGCTCACGCATCGTGCGGGCCCAGATGCGCCGGGCGGCTCGGTACTTCGCGATCTCCTCGAAGAAGTCACTGTGCGCGTTGAAGAAGAAGCTGAGCCGGGGCGCGAAGTCGTCGACCTCCAGGCCGGCCGCCAGGGCCGCCTCGACGTAGGCGAAACCGTTGGCCAGCGTGAAGGCGAGCTCCTGCGCTGCGGTCGATCCCGCCTCTCGGATGTGATAGCCCGACACCGAGACCGGGTGCCACCGCGGCAGTTCGGCACTGCAGAAGCGCATCACGTCGGTCACCAGGCGCACCGAGGGGCGAGGTGGGAAGACATACTCCTTCTGCGCCTGGTACTCCTTCAGGATGTCGTTCTGGAGGGTCCCCGAGAGCGCGGCGCGAGGGACCCCCGTCAGGTCGGCGACACCGATGTACATCGCCAGCACCGGTGCCGCCGGCGAGTTGATGGTCATGGACGTCGACACCCGGCCGAGGTCGATCCCCGAGAAGAGCGTCTCCATGTCGGCCAGGGTGTCGACGGCGACACCGGCCCGCCCCACCTCGCCCTTGGCAAGGGGGTCGTCGGAGTCGCGCCCGAGGAGCGTCGGCATGTCGAAGGCAGTGGACAGGCCGTCGCCACCGGCCCGCAGGAGCTCCTTGAAGCGCCCGTTCGTGTCCTGCGCCGTCCCGAAGCCGGCGAACTGGCGCATGGTCCACAGGCGCGAGCGGTACATGGACGCATGGGGACCCCGCGTGTAGGGGTACTGGCCGGGCAGCTCGGCGTCCTCGGGACCGTAGACCGGCTCGAGCGGCACGCCCGACATGGTCTCGAAGCGAGCCGAGCGCATCTGGGAGCGGTCGAATGCGTCCTGCCAGGTTGCCCGGTCGGCCATGATGCCCATATTACTTAAATGTCAAAGTATCTTGCCACCACGCCTCAGGAGAAGTCGCCGGCGGCGCGGCGCAGGTCCGCCAGCAGGTCGAAGAGTCGGCGCAGGGTCGAGTCACTGACGCCGAGGTCTGCGAACACCGACTCGTTCATCGCCTTCGTGGCCTCGTCCGCCGTCCGGCGTCCCGCCTCGCTCAGCCACGCCAGCGTGCCCCGGCGGTCCTCGGGGTTGGACCGCCGCGTGACGAGACCACGAGCCTCGAGCCGGTCGACTGCATTGGTCACGCTGGCGGCGTTCACCTGCAGTCGCTCTCCTATCTTTCCGAGGGGCAGCGCCCCCTGCTTGGCGAAGGAGAGGAGCATGAGGACCTCATAGCGGGCAAACGTGAGGTCGAATGCCCGCAACGTCGCGTCGGCGCGGGTGAGAAAGATCTGTTGGAGGCGCATGACCGAGGTGACCAGCGCCATGGCCTCGGCCTCGTCGGGCCACCCATGCACCTCCCACTGGCGCCGGGCCTCGGCGATCGGATCGAAGGCGAGTCGTCGGCTTTCGACCACACCGGCAACCTAATGGCCGGCGATCACCTCACGACGGAAGGTCGGGGGGATCCAGCTGGGCTGGCGCTTCTCCATGAACGCCGCCATGCCCTCGCGTGGCTCCGGTGAGGTGTCGAGCGCCCCGAACATCGTCTGGTAGTCGACCAGACCGTAACGCTCGTTGAGCATGCGTTTCACCTGGGCCCGGGCCATCGGCGCCGTGCGCAGGACCTGGCGCGCCGCCTCCAGCGCGGCCGCCCGCAGTTCCTCGTGGGGCACGACGCGCGAGATGACCCCGAGTCGTTGCGCCTCTGCGGCGTCGAACACGCGCGCCGAGAGCAGCAGGTCACGGGCGACCGCCAGGCCGACGTGCGCGGGCAGCGCCGCGGCATAGGTCGCGTCGGGAATGCCGCGCAGGAGCTCGGGCACCCGGAACGTCGCCCGGTCGCTCGCCACCGCGATGTCGGCCATCATGGCGATCAGCAGCCCTCCGGCCTGACAGATGCCGTTGACCGCCGCGATCACCGGTGCTCGGCTCTCGCGGACGGCCGTGAAGGGGAGGATGTCGTACCCGATGTCGTCGGGCGACGAGTCCCCCGGCTCCGCACGGCCACCGAGATCGCCACCCGGCGCGAACACGTCCCCGGTGCCGGTGATGATCAGCGCGGCCAGCTCCGCGTCAGTGTTGACGAGTCGCACGGCGCGCTTGATGCCGTAGTACATGGCGGGCGTGAGTGCGTTGCGGGCAGACGGCCGGTCGATCACGCACCACGCGATGGGTCCCTCGCGCTCGAGTCGAAGTCCGGCTGCACCAAGCTCGTTGTCCATCGTGTCTGCTCCCTCCGATCGGACCACGTGGTGGCCGCACCCCTCGGATCCATTCGGCTCGCGGGGACCATACGATTCCACGATTGGTGCGGTCCGGGCCAGATCGCAGCGACCTTCGCCCCCCTACGGGAGGGTCCCGGCCCGAGGCAGGACGTACCGCTCGACGGCGTTGGCGAAGCCCTCGTCCTGGTCGCTCGTCGTGACCATCCGGGCGGCCCGCTGCACTTCGCTCGACGCGTTCCCCATCGCGATGCTGAGCCCGGAGTGGGCGAACATCAAGACGTCGTTCGGCATGTCCCCGATCGTGGCGACCTGGGACGTGGGGATGCCGTAGCGCGACGAGAGGAACTTGACGACCTCGCCCTTGTTGGCCGCCGGATGGGTGACGTCCAGGTAGTACGGCTGTGATTGGGCCGCCGTGACGTCGTGGCTGAACTGCTCCCGGGCCGCCCGCGTGGCCCGGGCCATCGCATCGCGGTCGTCGCTCACTCCGACGACCTTCGCCACCCGGTCACAAAGGTCGTCGAACGTCGTCACGACGGTCGGCTGGAACCGGACCGTGGTCGCCTCCCGATCGACGTGTGGTCCCTTGGGGTCGCGCACGTACCATTCGGCGCCCCGGTAGATCCAGGTGTCGAGGCCGTGGGACTCCAAGAGCGTCAGGATCGGCTTCACGAGAGTCTCCGGTACCAGCCTCTGCTCCATCACCGTCAGGTCGGGCTCGACGATGAGCCCGCCGTTGAAGGCAGAAATAGGCATGGTCAGCTGGAGAGGCTCAACCAACATCGACATGCCCCGCGGTGGTCGCCCGCTCGTGATGGCGAAGAGCACGCCGGCGGCATGCAACGCCGTGACCGCGTCGATGGTCCGCTGGGTCAGGGTCTTGTCGGGTGTGACGAGAGTGCCGTCCACGTCGGCCAGGAGGAGTCGGATGTCGCTGTCAGGCATGCCTGGTCCCTCCGTGCCGAGCGGACTCAGTGCAACCACGCTGCGGGGACCAGCACGCTCCTCACGAACGAGCCGGCCCGGTCGTACACGTCCTGGCTCTCCCTGGCCCAGGGCAGGAGGAAGGGGAAGACGTGGAACATCCCCTCGACCTCCGAGGTGACGTGAGGCACACCGGCGCTGCGAAGCTTGCCCGCCAGCTCACGGATGGCATCACGGAACATCTCGTCGGCGCCGTAGACGAGGAAGGTCGGGGGCCAACCAGCGACGTCGTCGAGCAGCACGTCCACCCGCTCGTCATCGGGGTCGACGCCGTGGAGGTAGGGATTGACCGGGATGTTCCACGGCAGCACGTCGAAGGGGGCGTTGTCCGTGATCGAATCCTCGCTGAGCGTCAGGCTGACCTCGGGCGAGAACAACAACGCGCCCGCCGGTCGTCCCAAGTCCTCCTTCCGCATGCGATGGAGCACCGTCCCCAAGAGTCCTCCGCCACCCGAGTCACCTGCGATCAGCAACTGCTCGCAGGCCAGGCCGCTCTTCTTCAAATGGGCGATCACCGAGATGACATCGTCGACGGCGGCGGGAAACGGGAACTCAGGGGCCAGCCGATAGTCGGCGGCAAACACCTCGCACCCGGTGACCCGGGCCAGGTGTGCCATGAAGAGCGAGTACATGCGCGGCGAGGTCCCGATGTAGCCACCGCCGTGCAGGTACACCATGCGTGCCTGGCGTCCGGGGACCTTCGGCGTCGTGTCGGTCCCCCTCGGCTGGAGGGGGTCGGAACCAAACCCCCGGCACGCCCCCTATCTGGTCCGGTTCGCTCGTCACGCCCTGCAGCGCCACGAAGGGGGGAAGGACCCGACCTGCTATCCCGTCGAGGACCCGCTCCAAGGAGCGGAATTCGTCGATCGGCAGGGAGGACGCGTAGCCGAGCAGGGTCCGGACGAGCTCTCGGGTGGCCGACACCGCCACGTTCCGAGGGGGGTGGCTGGGTCCACGCCAGGGGGAGCGAAAGGGCAGTCGGCTGACCGCGCTGACGAAGCTCGAGGCCAGGGTGGCGACGTCGACCACTGCGATGGGCCACGACGCCGTCTGCACCTCCGGCCGGTCCGACATGACCATGCCCAGAGAGTACCCAGGTCGCCCGTGGACTGACGGCGCCCAGAATGCTTCACTGTGACGGAACCGCCCCTGGAACTGGCGGTCCAGATTGAGGAATGCGCCCAAAGGAGAAGACCTTGGCAAGCGAAGGATTGCACGAACCGCTCGAGCTGCTCGACGAAGCCACCGTCGACCACCACCGGGCCATGACGTCTCTGTGCGAGGAGCTCGAGGCCATCGACTGGTACGACCAGCGAGTGAAGGCGACCTCGGACGAGAGCCTGGCGGCCGTGCTCGCCTACAACCGGGACGACGAGAAGGAGCACGCGGCGATGGCTCTCGAGTGGCTGCGCCGGCGTGACCCCGCGCTCGACTTCAACCTACGGAAGTTCCTGTTCACGTCGGCTCCGATCACCGAGCTCGGTGATCAGGCCGCGGACGGCGCCGAGGGCGGACCCGCCTCGGCGGCGGGAGGATCGGGGTCGCTCGGGATCGGCAGCCTGAAGGGAGCGGTGCGATGAACCACCTGTACAGGGACCTGGCTCCCATCTCCGGCGACGGGTGGGAGATGATCGACCAGGAGGCCACGTCGCGCCTCCCCACCTACCTGGCCGCCCGCAAGCTGGTGGACTTCGCCGGCCCCCATGGATGGTCCCACTCGGCGACCAATCTGGGCCGCATCTCCTCCGTCGCCGGACCGTCGGAGGGGGTGACCGCGGCCCAACGCAGCGTTCTCCCCCTCATGGAGCTGCGGACCCAATTCAACGTCTCGCGCGTCCAACTCGACGACGTGGAGCGGGGAGCGGCCGATCCCGACCTGCCCGAACTGGACGAGGCGGTGCGCCAGATCGCACTCGGCGAGAACGTGACCGTCTTCCACGGACACCAGGCGGCGGGGCTGCGGGGTGTCACCGAGAGCACCTCTCACGAGCCGATCGTGATCGACGGGGGTGTCGAGCGGTCTCCCGATGGCGTCGCCCGCGCCGTGGACGCCCTCCGCCAGGCGGGTATCGACGGTCCCTACGGGCTGGCGATCTGCCCCGACATCTACACGAGGATCGTGGAGACCACCGAGTACGGAGGGCATCTGCTCTTTGACCATCTGCGGGAGATCCTCGGCGGGCCGCTGGTGTGGGCGCCGGGTGTGGACGAAGGCGTCGTGCTCAGTCAGCGCGGCGGGGACTTCCAGTTCGACTGCGGCCAAGACCTCTCCATCGGCTACCTCGACCATGACGCCGACGTGGTCCGGCTCTATATCGAGGAGAGCTTCAGCTTCCGGGTGCTCGAACCGGACGCGGCGGTCACACTGCGCTTCGAGGGCTGAAGCACGGCCGCCGGGACTGCCCGGCGCACGCGCCCTATCCGGCCATGGCCTCGTTCCGACGGGGCAGTACCCACCCCGGTCGGGGGAAGTGGCAGGTGTAGCCGTTCGGGTAGTGCTCGAGATAGTCCTGGTGCTCGGGCTCCGCCTCCCAGAACGGCCCGGCCGGCACAACTTCGGTGACGACCTTGCCGGGCCACAGCCCAGATGCCTCGACGTCGGCGATGGTGTCCTCGGCCACCCGACGTTGCTCGTCGTTCAGGTAGAAGATCGCGGACCGGTAGCTCGTACCGACGTCGTTGCCCTGGCGGTTCATCGTCGTCGGGTCGTGAATCTGGAAGAAGAACTCCAACAGGTCACGGTACGAGGTCAGCGCCGGATCGAAGGTGATCTCGATCGCCTCGGCGTGGTTTCCGTGGTTCCGGTACGTCGCGTCGGGGACGTCACCGCCGGTGTAGCCCACCCTCGTCGTGATCACACCGGGGCGCTTGCGGATCAGGTCCTGCATCCCCCAGAAGCACCCGCCGGCGAGGATCGCCTTGTCTGTCGTGGCACTCATCGGGCCACCTCCTGCCCCTCGGTGCGGCCATCGAAGAGCTTCTTGTACTCACCGTACCCCTCGGCCTCGAGATCCTCGTAGGGAACGAAGCGCAGGGCGGCCGAGTTGATGCAATACCGCAGACCCCCCTCGGCGGGAGGTCCATCGTTGAAGACGTGGCCCAGATGGCTGTCGCCGTGGCTCGAGCGCACCTCGGTCCTGATCATCCCGTGGGTGCGATCCACGTTCTCGACGACGTTGCGGGGCTCCAGCGGGATGGTGAAACTCGGCCAGCCGCATCCGCTGTCGAACTTCTGGGTGGAGGCGAACAGGGGCTCCCCCGAGACCACGTCCACGTAGATCCCGGCCTCCTTGTGGTCCCAGAATTCGTTGTCGAACGCGGGTTCGGTCGCACTCTCCTGGGTGACCGCGAACTGGCGGGGGTTCAGCTGGGAGACCACTCCTGGGTCCTTCCGGTAATTCTCCGTCACGACGACTCCTTTGCCACTCAACGGCTCAGCAAGGCCATTGTGTACAACGCCGAGAGGGCCCGGTTCATTTCTCGTACTGGCGTCCAGCGGGGTGGAGGACTTTGGAAGCCCTTCACTCGTCTTCAGGCCTGCCACCAGGGCTTTTGAGCTCGTGTACGACTATGTCGCCGGCGCCCTCTCGGGCCCACGCTCATCCCGCTCTTCGGTCAGAGCCGCCCGGTTGAACTTCATGACGTCGTTCCTCGGGATCGCCTCCACCAGCTCCACCGTCTTCGGAACCTTGTACGCAGCAAGCCGCGTCTTGGCGAACGCGACAATGTCGGCGGGAAGGGGCGGATCGGCCGGATCGACGGGTTGGACGATCGCATGGACCCGGCGGCCCCACTCGGGGTCTCTCAGGCCGACGACCACGACATCGGCGATGGCCGGGTGCTCGCTGAGCGCCGCCTCGACCTCTGCTGGAAAGACATTGGCCGCCCCGGTCACGATCATGTCGACGCGGCGGTCGGCCACGTAGAGATACCCCTCCTCGTCCAGAGAGCCCATGTCCCCCACCGTTACGAACCCATCGTCCGTCGAGAGCATCGGCTCCACGTTGTCGCCCATGTACGTCGCCTCGGGGCCAGACGCCCTGCGCATGTAGATCCCGCCGATCTCCCCTGCCGGGAGCTCGGCTCCCTCCTCGTCGAGGATCCGTATCTCGGTGCCCATGTAGCCGCGACCAACGGTTCCCGGGTGCTCGAGCCATTCGTCTCCCCGGCAGCACACGTATCCGTGCCTCTCCGAGGCGCCATAGGTCACGAAGAAGTGCTCGGGTCCGACCAGCTCGCACCACCGGCGCCCCAGCCAGACCGGCAGCAAGGCTGCCCCCTGCTGCACCCAGTCGAGGGACGACAGGTCTCGCCGGTCGATATCCGGCACCTGGGCCAGACGCTGGAGCATCGGGGTCGCCCCGACGAATCCGGTCACCCGGTGCCGTTCGATCAGGTCGAGCACACGCTGGGCGTCGAACCGCTCCAGCAGCACGACTGCAACTCCCGACATGAGGTTCCTGGTCGCGGTGAAGCCGTTCGAGTGGTACAGGGGCGCAGGGATCAGCACGAGCTGGGGCTGCGAGAGCGCACCGTAGGACTCGACCGCCGCTGCCGTCGACGCCCCCTCGACATACCGGCCGGGATTCTTCATCATGATGACCTTCGGGACACCGGTCGACCCCGAGCTGCAGATCCCCCATCCATGAGGGGGGGTCACCTCGGGAAGGGGGCTGGTAGGGGCCGACACCGCCTCCTCGAAGAGGTCGAGGTGCCCGGCATCGACGACCAGGCGGGGCCCGATGACCGCAAGCACCCGGTCTCGCTCCCACTCGGGGAGGTTCCACCGCATCGGCACGACGACGGCACCGACCTTCCATCCCGCGAAGGTCGCCACGAGGTGCTCTGGAGAGTTGGGGAGCGAGACCGCCACGTGATCGCCCACCGTGAGGCCCCGGGCCGACAGCACCCGGGCGAGCTGGGTCGACCGGTCGTCGAGCTCACCGAACGTGACGGTCCGCTCGCTGCCGTCCTGGGCCGCGAACACGAGAGCGACCCCCTCCGGGTCCGCCAGGGCGACCTGGTGGATCTTGGTCCCGAAGGGCACGCCGGCAGATGTCATCGAGCCTCCGCCATCGACGTGGGAAGGCAGGTCATCACGCTCGGGGCAGACCGAGGCCCCGCTGGGCGATGATGTTCCGCTGGATCTCGCTCGTGCCGCCGTACGTCGTTGTTCCCAGCGCAAACCGGTAGGAGTACTCCGCGATCCCGCGTGCAACGGCCGCGGGATCACCCTGTGCCCGGATGCCGTCCGGTCCGAGCATGTCCATGAAGTCAGCCGATTGCCTGGTCAGCGTCTCGGTGGCGAACAGCTTGGCCATCGATCCTTCGACTCCGGGAAGAGTTCCGGCGTTCTGCACCCAGGCGCAGCGGCGAGCCAGCAGGGTGCTGACTTCGATCTCGGCGGCAGCCCGGCCAAGGCGAGCCTGCACGTCGGTGTCCTCCGATCTCGGACGACCCGCATGGTCGTGCGAGGTCAGGGCCCATCGCTCCATGGCCCCGAGCAGTCGACGCGAATCACCACCCTGAGGCAGGGACCGCTCAAACGTGAGACCGACTGTCATGACCTCCCAGCCGCCGTCGACCTCCCCGATCCTCAGTGCGTCGTCCACCCGGACATCGGAGTAGAAGGTCAGATTCGTCCTCTCGCCGGAAACCGTGGACACGGGCTGGATCTCGACACCCGGCTGGCGCAGCGGTACCAGGAACGTCGTCAGGCCCTTGTGCTTGGCCACCTCGCCGTTCGTCCGCGTCAGGAGGAACACATAGTCAGCCTCTTGGGCGTTGGTCGTGAACATCTTCTGTCCGTTGACCACCCATTCGTCGCCATCGCGCACGGCGCGGGTTTGCGCGGCGGCGACGTCGGACCCCGCCTCGGGCTCGGTGAAGCCGAGCACGATGATGATCTCTCCGGCGAGGGCCCGGGGCACGATCAGGCGCTTCTGTTCGTCCGTGCCCATATGCCGAATGACGTTGGCCACCATGAGTGTGGTGCTGCCGCCGTACGTCGGCGCTCCTGCGGTCTGGAACTCCTCGGCCATCGCCAACACCTCGAGGGCATCGCGACCCTGACCGCCGTATTCGACGGGCCAGCCGGGAGCCAGCATCCCGTGCTCCACCCGCGCCTTGTGGAAATCCCGGTCGTGATGGACCCCGGTCGTGTGCATCCGCTCGCGCACGTCGTCCGTGAAGTGCTCGTCCAAGAACCGTCTGGCCTCTTCTCGTAACGCGTCGCTGCCCTCACCCAGACGGAAATCCATCGTCATGCGCCGCTTCCCGCGGCGGAGAGTCGCTCGATCGCTCCCAGCGCAAACATGTGCGACGGCTCCGCGAACACCGCAGGCCAAGCTCTGGCTCGCCGGAAGAACAGCTGGATGTCGAACTCGAGCATGAAGCCGTACCCGCCGTGGTAGTGCAGACTGCGATAGCTCGCCTCGCGGGCAGCCTCCGCGCAGAATCCACAAGAAAGGCACGCCAACTCCGTGGCGCGTGCGACATCCTCGTTGGCGGCCCACGCCGCTTCACGGGCGATGAGCTTGCTCCCCTCCATCGCCGTTGCCGCATCGGCCAATCCGTGGGAAACGGCCTGGAATGATCCGATCGGGACTCCGAAGGCCCGCCGCTCCTTGGCGTAGGCCACCCCGAGCTCGATTGAGCGGGACCCGACGCCGACGAGCGCGTTCGCCATGAGCACCAGCCAATCGTCGCGTGCGCTCCCGAACAGTTGCTCCGCCGGCTCGCCGGACACCAACTCCATCGCCGCCGAGTCGACGTGGATGTCAGCGAGCGGCATCGACCCGGTGTTGGGGACCGGGCGCGCCCGGTCCACGATGGCCATGCACTTCAGGTGGCCCTGGTCGAAGAAGATCACCTCGTCAGCCACCGACCCACCCGGAACGAGCGCGAGCACGCCCCCCTTGGGCGGGTGCAACGCGATGGTGATGAGATGACCATCGCCAAGGGCGCGGCCCAGAGCTTCCGCCGCGCCGCGACCTCCGGCCCGCGCCAGCACACGCGCCGCGACCTGTGCCTCAATCAGGGGAGCGGGTCCGAGGTGCCTGCCGTGTTGCTCTGCGACAAGAGCCATGTCGAGCAGGGAGGCGCCCCAGCCCCCTGATTGCTCGTCGATCGCCATCTCCAGAGCGCCCATGGCCCGTAACGACGCCCACAGGTCGGCATCGTGACCGGAGGGCTCGGCGGCCCGTACCCGATCCACTGGGCATTCCTTGGCGTAGAACGCCGTGAACGCATCGATGAGTTGTTGCTGCTCTCCCGAGGGGTTCAGGTCCATCGCACGAGTTCTGGCCGCCGCTCAGCGGTAGCCGGCGGGCTCGCCCTCGAGGATCACGGTCTTCGTCTCGAGAAAAGGAAGGAGTCCTTCCGTGCCACCCTCGCGGCCGATACCAGACTGCTTGAACCCTCCGAAGGCGACGCCGAAGTCGGTGCGGAATGCGTTGTGACCGACGGTGCCGGAGCGCAGACGGCGGGCAACGTCTCGGGCCCGGTCCACGTCGTGGGTGAACACGGAGGCGTTGAGCCCGTAGATGGTGTCGTTGGCGGTGGCCACAATCTGATCCTCGTCTCCGACCGGGATCACGCTCAACACCGGGCCGAAGATCTCCTCCTGCGCGATGGTCGACGAGTTCTCCACATTGGCGAACACCGTTGGTTCGACGTAGTAGCCGCGATCGAGGTCCCTGGGCCGTCCGCCGCCGGTGACCAGAGTCGCTCCCTGCTCTATCCCCGTCGCGATGTAGCCCTCGACCCGGTCCCGCTGGCGGCTGGAGACCAGCGGCCCCATCTGCGTCGCGGCGTCGAAGGGGTCACCGACCCGCACCTGGGAGAAGGCGCTCGCCAGCGCGTCGACCAGCTCGTCGTGGCGCCGGCGGCTGACGACGATCCGCGTCAGCGACGAGCACACCTGTCCCGCCAGCATGCATTCCGCCCTGGCCAGGGTCGCGGCGGCCTCGTCCAGATCCATGTCGTCCAGGATCAGGGCCGCAGACTTCCCACCCAATTCCAGGGTGCAGCGGGCAATCCGCTCCCCGCAGAGGGATGCGATCCGCCGACCGGCGGCGGTCGACCCGGTAAAGGTGATCTTGTCGACGCGGGCGTCCCTCACGAGGAGCTCGGAGACCTCCCGGTCGGCGGTGACGACGTTCAGCACTCCCGCCGGAAGGCCCAGGGCCTCGGCGATCTCGGCCACCACGTAGGCGTCGCCGGGTGCCTCCGGTGAGCACTTCAACACGACGGTGCACCCCGCCAAGAGGGCCGGAGCAACCTTGTACGTGATGAGGCCGATCGGGGCGTTCCACGGGATGATGGCGCCGACGACTCCCACCGGCTCCCGTACGAGGAGGCCGAACTCGCCCTGCGACGGCCGCACCCTCTCCTCGAAGGGAAAGCTCCCGGCCAGGCCGGCGTAGTAGTCGAATGCGCTTGCGATCCCCGCTGCGCCGTGTTTGGCGATGAGGTGGAGGGCACCCGACTCGCGAGGCCATATCTGCCCGATGTCCTCGGCCCTCTCTCGCAGGCCGGTGGCGAAGCCCGTGAGGAACTCGGCCCGTTCGGCGTGGCTCATGCGGGGCCAAGGGCCCTCGTCGAAGGCCCGGCGGGCCGCCGTCACGGCGCGGTCGATGTCGGCGGGCTGCGCCTCGGGGACACGGAAGTAGACAGCTTCCGTACCCGAGTCGATCACGTCGATGGTGGCGTCCGAAGAAGGGGTGACCCACGCGCCATCGATGAAGAATCGATCGGCGTGTCGCAGTGGTACCTCGGTCTCACGTGTCATGGTCATCGGACATTCCCCCTATCAATGCATCGGCCAATTGGCGGGGCCGCGTTCCAACCAGGCCAGGGTCAGCGTAGCCACCCGCGTCACCTGGCATTCGGGTCATGGCTTCGGCGGCAGGCTGTCGCGGTAGGTCACCGGCAGCAACTCGATCAACTGCCCGTCGGGGTCTCGCACGAACAAGGCGACTCCCACGTCGGAATCCACCACGATCTGCCCGCCGCATGCGGCGGCCCGCTCGGCCGTGGCCCGCACGTCGTCGACCGAGATCGACAAGTGGGTCAGCCCCGGCTCGTTCATCGTGCGCGCGGTGTACGGCGCCGTCGCTCCGGGCGCGGAGTAATGCATGAGCTCCAGCACGAAGCCATCGAGGGTCAGATAGGAGGCCGTGACCCCGAGCGGCGGCGTGAGGCCGGTGAGCTTCCCGGTCGGCTGGTCGGGGGGAGAGATCTCGTACCAGGACTTGAATCCGAACACCTCCTGGTAGAACCGTTTCGATCGCTCCAGGTCGGTCACGACCTGCCCCGTGTGGTTGTACGTGCCCATCGCGTCCTCCTGTCGGTGCAACCCGTGTCGCTCAGCCGACCGGGGTGAATTCGAGGTAGAGCCGGTCCAGGCCACGGAGCATCCACGTGGGCGTGTAGTCCCAACGGCGGTCTCCCGCCGGTCCATGGTGGGACTCCGAGATCCGGATGTCCTGCGTCCGATCGAGCAGTCGTTGGAGGGACACGTTCGACTCGGCACGGGCAAGCGGCGCACCGGCACACGTGTGGATGCCGTGCCCGAACGCGATGTGCTGGCGACCGTTCTCCCGGTCGAGTCGCAGCTCACCGGGGTCCTCGAACTCCCGCGGGTCGCGGTTCGCTGCGCTGGGCAGCACCATCACCGTGCTGCCGGCAGGGATCTTGGCATCCCGTACCGCCGTCGGCACCCGGGACAGCCGAAAGGTGCCCTTGATCGGGCTTTCGAGCCGGAGCGCTTCCTCGAGGAACGGCGTGATCAGGCTGCGGTCGTCTCGGAGCTGTTGCTGCAACTCGGGGCGGTCGCCGAGGATCTGCAGGGATGTGCTGAGGAGCCGCGCCGTCGTCTCTTGACCTGCTGCGAACAGGTTGGACGCGATGCGCATCACGTCGTCGACGGGAGGCAGTGTGCCGTCAGGAAAGGTGGCCGTGGCCAAGCCGGTCATGACGTCATCTCGAGGCTCGCGGCGACGGTCCTCGATATAGGTCGTGAACTGTGCGTAGAGGTACTCCAGCGGCTTGTGGGTCATCTCGAGCGAGTCGTGGTGCATGAGCTTTTCGAGGAATTCCTCGTGGTCCTCTTCGGGCACCCCGAGGAGATCGGCGATCACGAGCAACGTGTAGGGCCCCGCGTACTCTCCGACGAACTCGCATTCGCCCCGGGCATGGAACCGGTCGATCTGGTGATCGGCCAGCCGTCGGAGAGACGCCTCGTTCTCCTTCAGTCGTTTCGGCGTGATCAGCCGCATGAGGAGTCCCCGGTGGGCGGTGTGCTTCGGGGGATCGAACGTCGGGAGCTGGTCGCCGAACGGAAGTTCGTCCCGGTACGTCTCGATGATCTCGGTGACATCATCGCCTTCGAGGGGCACGGGGAACTTCGCGAAGGGGCCGATCGCCGAGATGCAATTCGAGAATGTCGCCTGGTCGTGATAGACCGCGATCGCCTCGTCGTAGCCGGTCACCATGTAGACGTCGTGGTACGGCTCCTTCGTGACCGGGCACTGTGCACGGAGGTAGTCGAAGTAGGGGTACGGGTCCTCGGTGAGATCCTTGGTGCGGAAGTAGTCGATGGAATCGAACGTGTGGTCGCTCAATGGTGCTCCTCGGTCGTGAAGGGCGCGTGCGCCGCTCGGATGGCTGCGAATGCAGTGGGACAGGGGTTCGAGGCTGCCGAGCCCCTTGGTGTGCACGACCGGCGAATCGTCACGGAACTTCCGACGGCCCTCACGCGAGGTATGTTCCGGTGCCGCGCCGAACTCCGAGGAGACGGCGATGGTCGAGGTACCGAGGTCGTTTCACCGGGCCGAAGCCGAGTCGAAAGGAGCCTTTTGAGATGGGGCAGGAGCTCGCCGGAAAGGTGGCGATCGTCACGGGCGGAGCGAGCGGCATCGGCCGCGCCACCGTCGAGCTGTTCGCCCATGAGGGGGCGAAGGTGGTCGTCGCCGACATCGCCGCGGAAGAGGGGGAGGCACTGGCCGCCGGGCTGGGTGACGCCGTGGCCTTCAAGCGAACTGACGTGTCCGACGCCGATGAGGTCCAGGCGCTGGTCGATTTTGGCGTTGACAGGTTCGGTGGGCTTCACGTCATGTTCAACAACGCCGGCATCTCGAGCTCGTTTCGTCGGTTCTTGCGCGACGACCTCCGAGACTTTAACCGTGTCATGGCCGTCAACCTGTTTGGGGTGATCATCGGGACCCAGCGCGCGGCTCGGCACATGGCGGAGCACGGAGGTGGCTCCATCATCAACACCTCGTCGATCGGGGGCCTCACCGGGGGCGGCCCCCCGATCTCCTACCGCACGTCGAAGGCGGCCATTGCCCAGTTCAGCCGGATGGTCGCCACGGATGTGGCCGAATACGGCGTCCGCGTCAACTGCATCGCCCCCGGCCACATCGCGACGGGGATCACCAACTATGACCTGGGCCCCACCATTGAGCTCGACCAGCCGTTGCAACGCCGAGGGACGTCGCAGGACGTCGCGGAGGCGGTGCTCTTCCTGGCCAGTGAGAGATCGGCCCAGATCACCGGGATCATGGTCCCGGTGGACGGGGGAACCGTGGCCGGACGCCCCGTCCGCCAGATGACGACGGTCCGGGCGAGCACGAAGGACGCGGGCTCCGGCTGAGCGCTCGCTGCCGGTGGCGAACGCCGATGAGGCAGGGGCGCCGGCAGGCCGGTCGCAGCACGGAGCGACGACGTGGGGATGACCGGGTCGTACGGGCGGAGCGAGCACAGGGTTCAACGAGGTGGTGACGGCGTCCATTCTGCTAGGCCAACTTCGCCGACCAACCTCCGTCGACCGCGATGACCGCACCCGTCACGAACGGGGCTCGACCCGAGGCCGGCAACGCGCCCTCCACGGCGACCTCGCGGGGCAGTCCGGCGCGGTTGGTCAGCTCGGTGGCGATGTCGGGAATGAAGTCCTCAATCGTCATCCGGCGCCTCCCCTCTATTTTCGTGTCGTACTGTGACACTAAACTGTGGGGCGGTCAATCGGGGTCCGCCCTCACGAGGCCCGGCGGTTGCCCAGGGGATGGGACGATGAGGACGCGTGCAACGGTGCGGTCGGGATGCCTGACCGAGGATCGGGGTGACCCGGCGCCCGGCGCGCAGGCCTGGGTCGCAGGCGAGCACCCTTGAGGCCGTCGGCGACGGAGCTGTTCGGCCCCGCCGGGACCCCGAGGGTCGTCGTGGTCGGTGCCGGGATCGGAGGCATTGCGGCGGGCGTCAAGCTGCGGCAGGCCGGGATCGAGACCTTCACGATCTACGAGTCCTCGACCGGGGTCGGTGGGACGTGGTGGGACAATACGTATCCCGGGGCCGAAGTCGACGTGCACTCGGATCTCTACAGCTACTCGTTCAAGTCGTACGACTGGACCCGCACCCACGCCCGCCAGCCCGAACTGCAGTCGTATCTCGAAGAGACCGTCGACGAGTTCGGCCTGCGCCCCCATCTACGGCTTGGCGTCGCCGTCTGCTCGGCCACATGGGACGAGGCGCGCCACACCTGGTCGATCACACTCGGCTCCGGCGCCGTCGACAACTGCCACGTGCTGATCAGCGCGGTCGGCTTCCTCAACGTCCCCCGCTATCCCGATTGGCCCGGGCTGCAGGAATTCGAGGGACCGAAGTTCCACACGTCCCGATGGGAGCATCAGCACAACTTGTCCGACAAGGTCGTCGCCGTGGTCGGATCGGGGTCGACCGCGACCCAGGTGGTGCCGGCCCTCCAGCCCACGGTGAGAAAGCTGTACCTCTTCCAGCGGGAGCCCGGCTGGGTGATGCCCAAGGGAGAGCGGGCCTTCACCGAGGCCGAGCGCCAAGACCGACGCAGGCCGTGGCACCGTCCCGTTGACCGAGCGAGGATGCGGTACAGCTTGGAGAAGGGGCTCTGGGGTGGCGCCACGTTCCGGCCCGGTTCCAAGCTGCACGAGAAACGCCAGCAGACGTGCCTCGACTACATCAGCGAGCAGTTCGCACAACGACCCGACCTGCTGAAGGCTGTCACCCCGACCTATCCCTACCCCGGCAAGCGCCCGGTCATAGCCAGCACTTTCTACCCCGCCCTGAAGGAGGACAACGTCGAGCTCGTCCCCAAGGCCGTGGTGGGGGTGACCCCGTCGAGCATCGTCGACGGCGACGGTGTGGAGCGAGCCGTCGACGTGATCGTGATGGCCACGGGATTCCAGGCGGCGAACTACCTGGCCCGCCTCCGTGTCACGGGACGGTTGGGAACGACTCTCGACGAGCACTGGGCGGGCGAACCGCGGGCCTACCTCGGCATGACGGTGCCAGGTTTCCCCAACTTCTTCATGCTCTACGGACCGGGAACCAACGGTGGTGAGCTGGTCTCCATGCTCGAGGCGCAGGCGGAGTACGCGGTGCGAGCGCTGAAGCGGATGATCAGGCGTAGGGTCACCGCCGTCGAGGTGAAGCCCGGCTTCGAGGCGCTGTGGTTCGCGTGGCTGCAGTCCAAGATGCAAGGGACGTCGTGGACGATGAGCCACAACTACTTCAGGTCATCGACCGGGAAGATCGTGACGCAATGGCCCTCGGGCAACCTCGTCTACCGCGCGTTGACGAAGGTACTGGGCAGCGTGTCGGAGGCCACTCGACGCCGAGACATCGGCCCTTGATGGGCCCCAGCTCGTTCCCGCGCAATGGTTCAGCTTGGTGGCGACGGCCCTCCTGCGCTCGCAACTAGCTTCGGTGACAGCGCCTGTCAATGATTGAGAACGGGACAAGAGAGGTCGACAACATGGACGAATCGAGCATCTACTCCTGCGACGACCACCTCGATCTGCGCTCGGTTCCGCGCCAGCTGTGGCAGGACCGGCTACCGAAGGATCTGGCCGGACGGGGCCCACGGGTCGTGACGGGAGAGGGTGATCCAATGTGGGTCTGCAACGACCGGGTTCTCGGCCGCAGCGGGCTGCCCCAGGGGGACAAACTCCAGGTGCTCAGCGCCGTCAGCCGGGCGGGCCTCGAGGACGACGGCTTTCGGGTCAGCAACCCGAAGCTGCGACTGGAGGACATGGACCTCGACGGGGTGTGGGCATCGGTCATCTACGGTCCGATCCCGCTCACCCTCTCGATCCCCGAACCGGACCTGCAGGCCGCCTGTTACTCGGCGTGGAACGACTGGGCCATGGAGGAGTTCAATGCATTCGCTCCCGACCGACTCTGTGCCCTCCCGTTCCTTCCGACCTCCTCGCCCGAGGCGGCGGTCGCCGAGCTCGAGCGGGTCGCTGAGAGGGGTCACCGAGGCGCCATCGTCGACGTGTTCGACATCGATGCCGGCGATCCCGCCTGGGACCGCCTGTGGGCGGCCGCCGAGCAAACCGGATTGCCGCTCAGCTTCCACATCAAGGAAGGCGCATCCCCGCGGCTGAGCTACCAGGTCGGCAAGTGGCAGTCGGCCGCGTTCGCCACCCTCCTACCCCTGCAGCTCGACGAAGCGCTCGCCATCATGGTCTTTTCGGGCGCCCTCGAGCGGCACCCCGGGCTGACGCTGGTCCTGGCCGAGGCGGGCGTCGGCTGGCTGCCGTACTTCCTGAGCCGGATGGACATGGAGTGGGAGAACCTGCGCGACAAGATCGACTACGCACCGAGCATGGCGCCGAGCGAGCTCTTCAGGCGACAGGTCATCGCCACCTTCGAGGAGGAGGCGCTTGCCCACCAGTACATCCCGCACCTCGGGGCCGACTCATGCATGTGGGCCGCCGACTATCCGCACACCGACAGCACGTTCCCCGAGTCGCAGCGCTCCATAGAGGAGACGTTGGGCATGCTCCCCGCCGAGGATCGTCGAAAGATCACGGCTCTCAACTGCGCCAAGTTGTACGGATTCGAGCATGTCGCCTGAGCCCGCTGGAGCGACCGTGGCCGGAACCGTGCTCGGGATCGATCACGTCGCACTCCCGATGCAGCACACCGACGCCATGATCACGTTCTACCGTTCGCTCGGACTCTCGGTCGTCGAGAGTCCGTATCTGGTGCGGGTCTATCTCGGCGACCAGATGATCAATTTCCACCGGCCCGAGGTGTGGCAGCGGGACTTCTCGCTTCGTGCGTCCGCAGCCCTACCCCCATGCGGCGACCTCTGCCTCGTCTGGCGGGGATCGGAGGAGTCACTGCTGGCGTTGCTTCACGGAGCTGATGCCCAAGTCGAGGAGGGCCCCGTCGAGCGAGAGGGCGGGCGCCGGGCCGTGGGTTCGAGCATCTACGTGCGCGACCCTGACGGAAATCTCGTCGAATTCTTGGCCTACCCGGAGGAGTCCACGGATCAGGGCCGCCACAACTGACATGGTCTCCGGGCGCGTCGGTCGCGCCCGTGTCCCGGCCTATCTCGTGCCGACCGCCTCGAGTCCTGGCGGTCCCGTCACCCGACGGGCGGGGACGGTGCGCCGGACAGGTCGGTCGTGATCAGCCGGTCGGAGAACCGCCAACGGTTGTCCACCTTCTCGAAGGTGTCCGCGTACTGACCGGACAGGGTGATGCTGATGGGCTCCCCCGGAATGCCCTGCAAGATCGTCCATCGACAATGGGAGAGGGCGGTGATCGCACCCGGCTCGACATGGACGCTCAGGTTGGTGATGAGGTGCTTGGTGTGACGTGTGCGGTCCTGAGCCAGCAGGTTCTCATAGATCGGTCTCACTTCCGCTGCGCCGCGCAACATGGACCCCTTCGGCATGGAGCGCCAGGTCGAGTGCTCGAAGAGAGCGGTGACACCGTCCACGTCCCCGCTGTCGAGCAGGCGGGCATACGAGTGCACAAGCGCCGAGATCTCGTCCACGTCCGACATGTCGCTCCCTCCTTCGGGCCGGTCAGCGTTGTCAAAACTACGATCGGCCGACCAGGTGGACAACGTGCGTGGGAGACCTCACGTGGGCCCGCGACCGCTCCGGACCGCCTCTTCGACCAGCTCGATGACCCAGGTGATACCGCGAATGGCGCGTTCAGACTCGATCCGCCAGTCGGCCACGACGCGCTCGTACGACGCCACACTCCAGAGCACGTCGAACATCGCAGCCACGACCTCTCGATCTTCCGCTGACCACCGCTCGGTCCGGGACGTGATGGCGCCGAGTAGTGCATCCCGCTGCCGTTGATTGGCCTCGGCAAGCGTCGGATCCAGAGGCGGGCGCGGCTCCAAGGGAAAGGACGACACGTGCTCGAAGATCCTTGCTGCGATATCAGCGATGTCGTCGAGCTGCATCTCCGCCAGGTCGATCCCGGCTTCCACCTCGTGGCGGTGGATCACCGCATCGCGCAGCCCGCGCTCGTTCCCGAAGTACCGGTAGACCGTCCGTTCGTTGACTCCGGCGAGCTCTGCGACAGCCCGGATCGTCAATCCCTGCCAATCCCGGATGGATGACTGGTGCAGCAGCTCGGCGCCCGCGGTAATGATGCGCTCGCGCGTCTCGGCCGCCCTCACTCGGCGGAGCGCCCCGTTGTAGGGACGGCGCGGCTGGACCGGTTCGGTCAGCTCCGGCCCGGGTGAGGCGCTCACGGCGTCCATTCTGCTACTCGCCCTTCGCGTTCCAGTGCTTGCCTCGAGCGTCCGCATCCCCGTGGGAGGGAACCGACACGGGACGAGACAAGTCCCCAGGACACCCTCCGGCATTTCGTGTCATACTCTGACATTAAGGCTATATTCGGCAGAACACCACAGTGACCCACGCGTGGTGGACTGTTCCGGGGGTGACCCGAGCGTTGCCCCGACTGCTCAAGGGATGTGGACCATGAAGACGCATGCAGCCGTGCTCTGGGGCCGGGGGGAGGATTGGAAGATCGAGGAGATCGACCTCGATCCCCCCAGGAGCCAGGAGGTCCTGGTCCAGTGGGCCGCCGCCGGACTGTGCCACTCCGACGAGCACCTGCGGTCGAGCGACATGGGCTCGCCACCGCCCGAGGAAGGTGCGCCACCCAAGCCGGCGCTCTTTCCCATGGTGGGCGGTCACGAGGGGGGAGGCGTGGTCCTCGAAGTCGGTCCGGACGTCCACGGTGTCCAGCCCGGGGACCACGTCGCGGCCAGCTTCTTTCCGATCTGCGGCCGCTGCAAGATGTGCATCACCGGACACTCGAACCTCTGTGACCTCGGCGCCGCCACCTTCGCCCCCGGTCAGATCTCGGACGGCACCGCCCGTTATCACCTCAACGGCCAGGAGCTGAACGTCATGGCAAAGCTGGGCACCTTTGCGGAGCACAGCGTCGCCCACGAGGCGTCGCTGGTGCCGGTGGACCCCGATGTGCCGTTGGGTGTCGTGGCCCTCGTGTCGTGCGGTGTGACGACTGGCTGGGGCTCGGCGGTCTACCGGGCCGAGGTCATGCCGGGTGACACCGTCGTCGTCGTCGGCGTCGGAGGGGTGGGCATCAATGCTGTGCAGGGTGCGCACATGGTGGGAGCGAAGAACATCGTCGCCGTGGACCCTGTGGAGTTCAAGCAGAAGGCGGCTCTTGACTTCGGCGCCACGCACACGGCTGCGTCCATGGAGGAAGCCCTGCCCATCGTGACCGAGCTGACGCGGGGGCAGATGGCGGATGCGGTGATCCTCGTCCCGAGCGTGATGTACGGGGAGCTCATGTCGGGCGCACTCACCCTCACGGGCAAGGGTGGGACGTGCGTCGTCACCGGCGTCGCTCCGCAGTCACAGACCGAGAGCAGCGTCAACCTCTTCGAACTCGCGATGTTCCAGAAAGAGATCAAAGGCGTCGTCTTCGGTGCCGCCAACCCACGGTTCGACATCCCCAACCTCTTGGCCCTGTACAAGAACGGTCAACTCAAGTTGGACGAGTTGATCACCAGGACGTATCGGCTCGACCAGATCAACCAGGGTTATCAGGACATGCTCGACGGCGTGAACCTCCGTGGCGTCATCGCCTTCGACTGAGCGCCCAGCGAGAGCGGCGCACCCGAGTGTGAGCTCGCCCTGCGGCCGGCGAGGAACTCCGTCATGCCAGTGAACCTCGACATCGACCCCCTTGATCTCGTCGACCCCGCTCGGTTCGCGCACAATGGGTATCCCCATCACGTATGGACGAAACTGCGCGCCGAGGCGCCGGTGGCCTACATCGAGCCACCGGGTCACCCGCCGTTCTGGGCGGTCACGAAGCACGCCGACATCGTCCAGGTCGCCTCGCAGCCGCAGCTCTTTTCGAGCGCCGGAGGGATCACGTTGGACATGGATCTCAGCGGGATGGAAGCGGTGCCCGAGATGATCGTCTACCTCGATCCCCCGCGCCACGGTCCGATGCGCCAGATCGTCAACAAGAAGTTCCTCAAGAGTGCCGTGCGCGATCGGACCGAGGAGATCAGGCGGATCGCCGTGGAGATCGTAGATGGGGCCGCGACGGCAGGTGAGATCGCTGAGTGTGACTTCGTCGACACCTTCGCAGCACCATTTCCGGTCGCGGTGATCTCCTGGGTCCTGGGTGTCCCCCAGCCCGATTGGGAACTTCACTTTCGCTGGACCAACGAAATCATCGGCAAGGACGATGCGGAATACCGGCGTCCGGGCGAGAGCCCCGACGAGACCTCCATGCGTGCCCGCGGCGAGCTCCATCGTTATTTCAAGCACATGATCGAGCAACGGCGCGAGGATCCGCAGGACGACCTGGTGACCATGTTGGTTCAAAGTGAGATCGACGGTGTCCCTTTGACTCGGCCGCAACTCGTCTCGTACTGCGAGCTTCTGGTGGAGGCGGGCAACCAGACCACGCGTGATGCGATCGCCGGGGGTATGCAGGCGTTCTGTGAGCATCCGGAACAGTGGGAGAAGTTGCGGGACCAGCCGGAGTTGTTGCCCGACGCTGTCGAAGAGATCCTCCGCTGGGTCACTCCCATCAGCTACTTCTCTCGCACCGCCACCCAGGACTGTGAGTTGCACGGACAGAAGATCCACGCCGGGGACAAATTGGCCCTGTATTGGGCCTCAGCTGACCGAGACGAAGACGTTTTCGAGGATCCGTTCGAGTTCCGCATCGACCGCCCACCAGTCCAACAGCTCGTGTTCGGCTTCGGTCCCCACCGTTGCATGGGTGTCCACGTGGCTCGCGCCGAGCTGTCGGCGATGTTCGGCCTCCTGATCGATCGGATGGAGTGGTTCGAACAGTCGGGACCGGTGGAACGCCTCAACTCCACGATCAATGGTGCCGTCAAGCATCTGCCGATCCGCTACCGACTGAAGTAGCGGTTCACAGTGCGAATCCCTGCGGCTTTGTGGACGTCGCCGAACCCCGCCGGTGTGCAGTTGACGACCGGTTCAGACGAGGAGGAGGAACACGCGAATGCCGGCTGATGTGGTGATCCGCGGGGGGACTGTCTTCGACGGCAGCGGTGAACCCGGCCGTGTGGCCGACGTGGCCATCAAGGGAGACGTGATCGAACAGATCGGCTCGAACCTTGAAGGCAAAGTCGAGCTTGATGCGTCCGGGTGCGCCGTCGCGCCGGGCTTTATCGACATTCACACGCACTTCGACGCCCAAGTCTTCTGGGACCCGGAGCTCAAGCCATCGTCGTATCACGGTGTCACCACTGTGGTCGCGGGCAACTGCGGGTTCTCGATTGCCCCCTGTCGCCCGGAGCATCACGACGTGATCGTGCACACGCTGGAAAACGTCGAAGGCATGGACGCCGATTCGCTCTCGGCGGGCATCGTCTGGGACTTCGAGACTTTCCCCGACTACCTCGACCTGGTGCGCCGTCGGGGCACCGTGCTCAATTTCACCGCCTACATCGGCCACACGGCGCTACGGCTCTTCGTCATGGGGGACGCAGCCTACGAACGCGCGGCGTCCGCGGAGGAAATCGAACGCATGTGCCAGCTCGTGAGTGAGGGCATCGATGCGGGCGCCGCGGGGTTCTCGACGAGCTTTTCGTTCGCGCACCGTGGCGCCGACGGCAAGCCGGTGCCGAGCCGATTTGCCGAGATGGACGAGGTCGAGGCGCTGTTCATGACGGCGGGGAGGGCCGGGAAAGGGGTCGTGCTCGCCACGCCGGGTTGGCAATGTGAGTATCCCGACGTCTTCACCTGGCAAGAGCGCGTCGGCCGGCCCTTCACCTGCCCGCTGTTCGCCCTCTCGAGTGGGAAGCATCTCGAGGTTGTCAGGTTGCACGAGGAGGCGCTCTCGAGGGGTGCAAATGTCTGGCCACAGGTCACGCCACGCCCGTTGACCATGCAGTTCACGTTGGCCGACGCCTACAACCTCAACGTCGGCGAAGTGTTCGGCGAGCTGATGAAGGTCGGTCGTGATGTCCGCAAGGCCGCCTTCCGTGATCAAGAGTGGCGGACTCGGGCGTTCGACGACCTCGAGAAGAATGCGACCGGCATGAAGCCTCGCTGGGAGACGTATGAAGTGTCGGAAACGGAACGGTTCCCCGAATTGGTGGGACGACGGGTGACCGATATCGCCCGTGAACGCAACTGCACCCCGTTGGACGTCATGTGCGAACTGTCACTTGCCGAGGACCTCACGACGCGGTTCCGCGCCTATATCGCCAACGATGATCCCGAGGAAGTGGCGCGTCTGCTCATGGAGGACCATGTGGTGCTCGGCCTGACGGATGCCGGCGCCCACGTCGACCAGCTCTGCGATGCACCACTTCCAACCGACCTGCTCGGCACCTGGGTGCGGGATCGTGAGCTCATGCCGCTCGAACGAGCCGTTCGGAAGTTGACCGGAGAGGCTGCCGACATGTTCGGTTTCGACCGGCGCGGCTATCTGCGCGAGGGCTCCTTTGCCGACGTGACCGTGTTCGATCCCACGACGGTGGGCCCCGGCCCACAGCGACGCCTGCGGGATCTGCCGGCCAACGGCGAACGCCTCACCGCGGAGGAGCCGACCGGCATGCGACACGTCCTCGTCAATGGCTCGCTGATCCGCCGGGACGAGTCGCAGCTCGCTCTGGATGAGCGTCCGGGGAGGCGGCCGAGCCTCTCCTGACGGGATTCACCCGCTTCAGCGCACCAGGCGGAAGAACGTCCGGAGATCCTCGACGAAGAGGTCAGGCTGCTCCATCGCGGCAAAGTGGCCGCCGCGCTCCATCACGGCCCAGTGCACCACGTTGTACTGGCGCTCGACCCACGATCGCGGCCAACGCAGGATCTCCTTGGGATAGCGGGCCACCCCGGTGGGAGCATCTACGAACGGGAGCCGCGCCGACGAGTCACTGTGCCTGCTCTCCCAGTACAGGCGCGCCGAGGACGCGCTCGTCTGCGTGGCCCAGTACAGCATCACGTTCGTCAGCATCTGCTCGCGGGTGAAGCAGTTCTCCGGATGGCCGTCGCAGTCGCTCCACGTGCGGAACTTCTCCACGATCCAGGCCAGGAGGCCGGCCGGTGAATCGTTGAGTGCGACGCCGAGAGTCTGAGGCTTGGTCCCCTGCTCGTTCGCGTAGCCCGACTCGTCTTTCACGAACAACTGGATTGCTGTCAGGTCTGCCTGCTCCTCGTCAGTGAGGGACGTGTGGCTCTCGGGTCGCGCACCGAGCGCCATGTTGAGGTGTATGGCTGCACAGTGCTCCGGGTCGAGCGCGCCGATCCTGGTCGTCACCTGCGCTCCCCAATCGCCACCCTGCGCGCCATAGCGCGTGTAGCCGAGTCGACGCATCAAGGCGATGAATGCGTTGGCGATGCGGCCCTCGTCCCAGCCGGGCGTGCGAGTGGGTTCGGAGAAACCGTAACCCGGCAGCGACGGCGCGACCACGTGGAACGAGTCAGACGCGCTGCCTCCAAACGATTCCGGGTCGGTGAGGCGCGGGATGACCTCGAGGAACTCGACGATTGAGCCCGGCCAGCCGTGTGTGATGAGCAGCGGAAGGGCATCCGCGTGAGGCGATTTGGCGTGGATGAAATGGATCGACTGCCCGTCAATCTGCGTTCGGAACTGACTGAACGAGTTCAGGTGTGCTTCCTGTGCACGCCAGTCGTAGGTGTCACGCCAATACTCGACCAGCTCGCGCAGGTAGCTGATAGGGATGCCGTACTCCCAATTCGTCCCCTCGATCTGATCCGGGAATCGGGTCCGCCGCAGGCGATCCCGCAGATCCTGGAGGAGCGAATCCTCCAGCCCGATGTGAAACTGATCGATCGACTCGCTCATCGCATCCTCACGGCATCGTTCCGGTGGTTGGGCTGGCGGCCTGTCAGGCTCGACCGATGACGTCCACGCCGTACCGCCCGAGAGCCTCGACCGGGTCCTGCTTGAACATCGCCGCCGGAACGATCACGCGGGTCGCACCGAGCCGCTCCAGGGCGTTCACTTCGTCCAGCGCCTCATCAGCCGTCGTGATGTAACTCTGCACGGTGACCTCGATCGACGCCGGATCACGTCCGGCCTCGTCAGCGCTACGCCGCATGACATCCGACAGGGACACGATCTCGTCGCGGGTGACGCCGAAGGGGAAGAACCCGTCGCCGATGCGGCCCGCTCGCTCTGCGGCTGCCGTGCTGTGACCCCCCACGTGGACCGGAATCGCTCCGCTGCGAGGCTGCGGCCGCAGGTAGCAGTCCCGAAAGGTCGTCGTCCTGCCCTGGTAGCTGGCCGATTCCTGCGACCACAGTGCACGCATCGCTGCGATGGCCTCCTCGGTGCGCTGTCCACGCCCCGCGAAGGGCACTCCCAACGCCGCGAACTCCTCTTCGAGCCAGCCGATCCCTGCGCCGAGGATCATTCGGCCGCCCGAGAGATGGTCGAGCGTCGCCAGCTCCTTGGCCAGCACGAGCGGGTTGCGTTGCGGCACGATGAGGATGCCGGTGCCGAGGCGCAGGCTGGAAGTCCTGGCGGCGACGTAGGCCAACCAGATCAGCGGATCGGGGAACACCGTCGACTCGCCTGAAGGAAGCTTCCCAGACGGGTCGTAGGGGTATTTGGACTGGTACCCGGCCGGCACGACCACGTGGTCGACCGTCCAGATCGATTCGAAGCCGGCTGCTTCGGCCGCTTGAGCAAGGCCAACGGCCTCGACCGGGTCGACAAAAGGCCCGATGTTGGCAAAGGCGACGCCGAACTTCATCGAGTCCACTCGTCCTCGAAGAAGTCGATGATGGTCGCGTTGCGCCCATTCGATTGGTGCAGGATCGGAGCGGGAGCCGTGCGCGACGCGTCGGTGGCCGTCTCGAGCGAGACGGTCTCGGCCGGGCCGATGACTGACGCCGTGACGCCGCCATTGCCTGCACTTGAGGTCATCGGTGGTGGCCCCCAATTCGATGTGACGTCGGTCTCGAGCGACCGGATCCTGGCTGCCACGTGCGGTGACCTGCGCTGAGCCAGGCTGAACCTACCAGCATGATCCGAGGAACACCGTGCTGGCCGGCCACCGTCTCGCGGGAGCGAGGTGCCGGCACACGGAGGTCCGGCCGGGTGGGCCCGTGTCCGCTGCTTGACCGACGAGCCATTTGATGGCATATCCTGACATGAAATCCGAAGTGGGGGTACCCTCAAGTGGTGAGCGGCATCACTGACGTCTATTACGACCCCTACAACGTCGAGATCAACGCTGATCCGTACCCGGTGTACCGGCGGCTGCGGGAAGAGGCGCCGCTCTATTACAACGACACCCACGACTTCTACGCACTGAGCCGGTACGAGGACGTCGAGCGCGGACTGCTCAATGCCCAGACGTACATCTCGGGGAGGGGCGGGATCATCGAGCTCATCAGGGCGGAGATCGAGATGCCCCCCGGCGTGCTCATCTTCGAGGATCCGCCAACCCACACGATCCATCGTCGCCTTCTGTCCCGAGCCTTCACCCCCAGGCGGGTAGCGGAACTGGAGCCGAAGATCCGGGAGTTCTGCGCGCGCACCCTCGATCCGCTCATCGGCTCGGACCGCATCGACTTCATCGCCGATCTCGGTGCCCAGATGCCCATGCGCACGATCGGACTGCTCCTCGGCATCCCCGAGGCGGATCAGGAAGCCGTGCGTGACCACGTGGACTCCAACCTCCGCACCAAGGAAGGCGAGCCGATGGAGGTCAAGGAGAACTTCGTCACGGGTGAGATGTTCGCCGATTACATCGACTGGCGAGCCGATCACCCCTCTGACGACATCATGACCGAGCTCCTGAACGCGGAGTTCGAGGATGAAACGGGAACGCGACGGCACCTCACACGTGGCGAGCTTCTCACGTACCTCGAAGTCGTGGCGGGTGCCGGCAACGAGACCACGACGCGACTCATCGGCTGGACCGGCAAGGTGCTTGCGGAGCACCCGGATCAGAGGGCACAGCTGGTCGAGAACCCTTCACTTATTCCCGGCGCCATCGAAGAGGTGCTTCGCTACGAGTCGCCAGCACCACACGTTGGCCGGTACGTGGTCCGTGACGAAGTCGCGGTGCGCGGCGAGAAGGTGCCCGCCGGGAGCATCATGCTCTTCCTCCTCGGATCGGCCAACCGGGATGACCGGCGCTACCCCAACGGTGACCAGTTCGACATGCACCGGACGATGGATCGTCACCTGACCTTCGGCAACGGCATCCATCTGTGCCTCGGGTCGGCGCTGGCGCGTCTGGAGGGTCGTGTCGCTTGGAGGAGGTGCTGGCGCGGTTCCCCACGTGGGACGTGGACATGGCGAACGCACGACTGTCACCCACCTCCACGGTGCGCGGCTGGGAGACCCTCCCGGCAATCATCGGGTGATGCACGGGTCGGACGTGCCGGCGGACGACGCCCCCGGTGGCAGCGGCCGGTCCGTTCGAGACCCTGACTCCGTCGTCAGGGTTGGGTTTAGCCTCTAGCCATGGCACTGCCCCGGATCATCAGCGTCGACGACCACGTCGTCGAGCCACCCCATGTGTGGCAGACCTGGCTCCCCGAGAAGTGGCGGGCCCGCGGCCCCCGGGTCGAGCGCAAGCGCTGGGGCGCCTTCAAGCACCTCTCGGGGGCGAAATACGACATGCACGAGGACCAAGACGGCGAGTGGGGCGACGCCTGGTACTACGACGACGAGCTCATCTATGTCCAAAAGAAGTTCGTGGCCATCCCCCGCGCCTCGGTCAGAGAGGACGACAAAGGCGACCTCGTCTTCGACCGCACCCAGATGACCATGACGGCCACCACCTACGACGAGATGCGCCCGGGCTGCTTCGAGCGCGACGAGCGGGTCAAGGACCTGGCCCTCAACTACACCGACGGCTCGCTGCCCTTCCCGACCTTCCCGCGCTTTTGCGGCCAGACCTTCTACGAGAACCCCGACCAAGAGCTGGGCCTGGCCTGTGTGCGGGCCAACAACGACTGGATGGTCGAGGAGTGGTGCGCCCCCTCTTCGGGTTACAACATCCCGCTGTGCCTCATCCCGCTGTGGGACGCGGAGCTCGCCGCCGCCGAGACCAGGCGCAACGCCGAGCGCGGCGTGCGCGCCATCGCGTTCTCCGAGATCCCGACCCGCCTCGGGCTCCCCTCCATCAACACGGGCTACTGGGACCCGCTGTGGGCGGTCTGCAACGACTACGGGGTGACGGTGTGCATGCACGTGGGCTCGTCCTCGACCAACCCGGTCGCCTCGCCCGACTCCCAGGCCGCCGTCGGGGTGACCCTGGGGTTCAACAACGCCATGGCGTCGCTGGCCGACTGGCTCTTCTCGGGCAACCTGATCCGCTTCCCCAAACTCAAGTTGGCCTACTCGGAGGGCCAGATCGGCTGGATCCCCTACGTCTTAGAGCGCGCCGACACCGTCTGGGAGATGCACGACTCGTGGACCCACGCCAAGGACCGCCTCGACGTGCCGCCGTCCACGCAGTACTACGGGCGCATCTTCGGCTGCTTCACCGCGGACCGCCACGGCCTGCGCTCCCTCGAAGAGGTGGGCGAGGACAACATCTGCTTCGAGACCGACTACCCGCACACCGACACCACCTGGCCCTACTCGGAGGCCTACATCGAGAAGCTCTGTGCGGGCCTCGACGAGCAGACGGCCTACAAGATCCTGCGCGGCAACGCCATCAAGATGCTGGACCTCGACCGGGTCTGAGGGCGGCGGCGCTGGCGGGTCAACCCGGGATCCCAACCCTGGTCTCGAGAGCTCCGGACGCGGGCCAGGTCGAGCGATCGACCGGACGAGGTCTGCCAAAGCATGACCTGGCCCACCGCTGCACCGGGTCCTCGAGACGAGCACGGCTTCGTTCATGACTCCCAAGGGGGACGCCGGGGTGTCCGGGTGGCCAGCCGGTATGTTGGCTGTCGTGGGTGACCTGCGCGTTCCGCGAGCACCATGAGGGCTCTCCTGCCACATCCGTCGACGAGCATCGATCCCATCGACGCGTACGCTGTCTCGCCAGAGGTCGGGGTCGATCGGCCCTTCGTGCGTTGCAACATGATTTCGACCCTGGACGGCGCGATCACCATCAACGGGCGCTCCGGACTTCTCGGTGGCCCCGCCGATCACCGAATGTTCCAGACCCTCCGGTCGTTGGCGGACGTGATCTTGGTCGGCGCAGGCACCGTTCGCACCGAGGGCTACGGACCGGCACGGCTCGACCACGATCTCGGCGAGCGACGAAGAGAGCGTGGGCAATCGGTCGCGCCGCCCATCGCAGTCGTCACGAGATCGGCAAACCTCGATTGGTCCTCACCCTTCTTCACCCAAGCTGAGGTGCGACCGATCGTCTTCACAACTGCAGACCATGATCGGGGGGTTCATCTCCCGAGCGAGGACGTTGCAGACTTCGTGGTGGCTGGTGACGAGCGCGTCGACCTCAGCTTCGTCGTCGACTACCTTCATCGTTCCGGGCTCAGGTCGGTGCTGCTCGAGGGCGGTCCGGGGCTGAATGCCGATGTGGTGCATGCGGGCCTCCTCAATGAGCTCTGCCTCACCGTGTCCCCGTGCATCGTCGCCGGCAACGGGTCACGAATTCTTGCGGGCGCGGAGTTGGCCAAGCCACTCGAGCTTGAAGTGATCCACCTCCTCGAGGAGGACGGATTCTTCTTCTACCGATTCACCGTCCGTCAACCGAAGAGCGGCACCGGGGCCGATAACGACGACCGGCCCTGACCTGACCCACATTTCTTCTCCGTGGGACGTCCGCGTGAGGAGTCCGACCTCGGCCAGCCGCCGACCTCGTGGACCGAACCTGCGCAAACGCTCTATCGGGATCGGAGCAGCTCGGCAGCGCCGGCGCTCAACCGTTCGACTACCTCGTGCGCGGGACGAATCTCCGTGAGGAGCCCGACGCCCTGACCGGCGTCGATGGGGGCGATCGTAAAATCGTCGTCAAGGATGGCCGCGGGCACGGCAGCCCTCGCATCCCTGCTCGAGGCGAGATCCTTCTCGCGCCCTGACCACCGCCGGGTGAAATCGTTGCGCAGGACTCGCTCGGGGTACTCGGGCGGCCACGGAAAGCCGAGCGCGACATCGAAGACACTCGTCGTCACCGTGTCCCGGTCGGACGCCTCGAGCAACGCCCGGCGGGCGGCGGCCGTGGCCAGTGATTCGGGGCATGCCGCGAACGCCGTTCCGAGCCACACCCCCGACGCTCCCGCGGCGAGCACAGCCGCCAGCCCTCGGGGCGACGAGATGCCGCCCGCCGCCAACACCGGGACCCCGACTGCATCGAGCACCCCCTCCAGCAAGGGCAGCGTGGCGATGTTCGCTTTCCCGTGACCTCCGCCTTCAGAACCTCGGGCCACCACCACCTCGACCCCCGCATCGGCGGCCCGCCGCGCCTCGTCTCTGTCGTAGACCTGGGCGGCCGTCACGATGCCCGCGCCTCGCGCCGGCGCGACCCAGGACCAGTCGTCACCGAAGCTGACCGAGATCAATGCAGGGCACGCGGCAATCGCCGCGTGAAGAAGCGCCGGGTCGCGCTGGATCGCCCAGTCGATCAGCCCGATCCCGAAACGGACTCCCGCCTCTTGCGTGATGCCGACCTCACGTTCGAGCCCGGCCACCGAGCCGGCGCTACCCACCCCGATCATGCCGAGCCCACCCGCGACTGAGACCGCGCCGGCCAGCGCCCCGCCCGCCACTCCCCCCATCGGCGCGTTCACGATGGGGACGCGAAGATCCATGGCATCACACCACGGGGTTGCCAGCTGCGTCACGGAACTCCCCCGCCGGACGGGCAACCTGGACGGTGCTGGCCGGTGTCCAGGACGGCATCGCACTCGGGGCACAGCACCGCGGCCAAGCACGCCGGATCTCCGCCCTCCCCCACCCGAACGCCGAACTCGGCCTCTTCGGTCCGGGTGCGGCCCACGCGGTCGACGGCGAAGAACTCGATCCAGAACCGGACGGCACCCAACGGCTCGACCTCGTGGGGAGTCTCGGGCGGGATGGCTTGCGTCGAACCTACCGTCAGCTCGACATCGATCTCCGGGGTCGTCGCAGCCACAAAGCGCAGCCGTCCAGCCTGCACCGAGATCCGTCCCCAGGTGCCCGCCGTCACGCGGTGAGCGCGGCGCAGCCCAGTCGGCATTGTCTCCTCGTCCCAGACTGCGCTCGTGCGCACCCAACGCAGACCCTCGGGCAGCTCGGCCCGATCGCAGAGCGGACACTCCAACGGCATCCCTCGCCGGCCGGCCCGCCTGGCGGGGTCGAGCACCCAGGCGCGGAGTTGGAACGGGGGTCTGTGGCGGACGTGCTGGTTGTGTCCACAGGCCAACTCGGCCACCCAGTCGCCTGCTTCGTCCTGGTGGTAACCGGTGATCGATCGCTCCACGGCCCCGAGCGTACCGATCCATCGAACACGGGAGCTTCAGTCAGCCCTCGGGAAGAGCAGCGAACTCTTTCTTTGTCTTCCTGTACCACCCCATTCCGGATATGGGGTTCTTCCACCGGCCCTTCATCTGCTTCAAGGCACTCTTGTGCGCTTCATCGCCACCTGCGACAACTTCCTTTAGATGTTTGTCTTGCAATTTGATGACCTCATCAGCCGAATTGCCTTGCAGCTGCAGATCACATGGTCCACCCAATTGTTTACAGGTCATCGTCTTCATGAGCCTCGCTCCTTTCATCGGTTCTCGCGCCACTCGGTCGAGCGTGAGACGGGTCTCCCTTTCGGGCGTGTTGCTCATGCGTCCTTGCTCGTCCCTCGATGCCGTTTGTCTTGCCGCGCCACACTATCGAGGGTCACGACATCGAGTTGAGCGATCCGATCCGCATCCGCCGTCACGGTGACGGCCGTAATCCTGTCGTCGACCACGGTGAATTCGATGACACTTCGGATGTGGCCACCCGGTGCCCACGCCAGCGCCGCCAGGCCGTTCGCCAGGACAAGACGCGTCCCCCGAGCGCCTCCGCTCAGAGCTGACGCAACATCCTTCGCTCCCCGGGTCTCAGGCCGCGATCCCATTCGCAGTGCGGCCTGGTCGGGTTCGAACACCACGTCCGGATGAAGAAGACGGACCAACGCCTCGAAGTCCCCCTCCCGCGCCGCTCGAAGAAACGCTTCGACCAGTGTCCGTTGTTGTACCAAGTCGACGCTCCCGAGCGTCGATGTACCTTGTACCCGTCGGCGGCCTCGGCTGGCCAGTTGCCTTGCGGCCTGCGGTGAACGCCCGACGACTTCGCCGATCGTGTCGAATGGCACGGCGAACACGTCGTGGAGGACGAACGCAACCCGCTCATCTGGTGCCAAGGAATCGAGCACCACCAACAGCGCGGCACCCACCGACTCCGCGAGGAGCGCTGCTTCGGCAGGATCGTTTTCCGCAGAGGGGTCCTCGACGTCCGGAACGTCGACTCCCAGGGCGTGCTCCGGCCGCGCGCTACGAGCCCTGCAGGCGGTCAAGACAGACCCTTGCCGTCACCGTGGTGAGCCATCCGGACAGGTTCTCGACGGCATCTCGATCCGCACGCATGGCTTTGAGCCACGCCTCCTGGACGGCGTCCTCGGCCTCAACTCGGGATCCGAGCATCCGATAGGCCATGCCTTCCAGCCGCGGACGGTTCGCTTGGAACTGCCCAGCAACCCACTCAATCTCTTCCATCGCTCAACCTCGGCTCGCGGAGCGATCCATGTTCGCTCGCCCATCGGGACCCGTCATGGTGTGTGCATGATTCCGATCATGTTGCCGTCAGCATCCTTGGCATAGGCGATCAGCTTGCCCTGTCCCACGTCCTTGGGTTCTTGGACGCCTTCCGCTCCGGCTCCGACGAGCCGGTCGTAGGTCGCCTTGATGTCCGCAACCTCGATATACGGGACGGGTCCGGTCATGCCCTGGCTGTGGCCGTTGGGGTCGAGCCCGATCTCGCTGTCGTCGGCTCGGAAGCCAACGTAGTAGGGAGTATCCACGTAGGGTTCGGCTCCCAGCACGATCCCGAGCAGTGACTTGGCCTGCTCTATGTTCCGAACTGGATAGATGACGGTGTGGATCCCCTGGCTCATTTGGCGCTCCTTGTGGCGTATCGGTGATCTTCGGTTACAACGTATGACGTATGGGCGACCACTGATGTGACGAGCATCGAATCGGGTTCGATCCGGCGGATGATGAGCGGTTGGGCGCATCGTGACTCGATGCTGGGCCAGGCCGTCCACGAAAGGTCAAGGGACACGTCCGAACCCCGCCCATCGGCGGGACCCAAATGGCTTAGATCTCCTGGGAGGTCGTCGCGGTCCTTCGAATCAGCCACCTATCGGGGAACAGGACATCCGTGCCGGGCCCGATTGCCCCGTATGAGTCGATCATGTGTGCGTCCCTACTCAGATGCCCGTGTGCTCAGCGCGCACCGGATTGGGATCCGGCACGTGAGGCATCAGTGCATTCGGTGGGACCGTTCCGAGCCGACCGGCCTCGAAATCCTCGAGCGCCTGCACGATCTCGTCTCGGGTGTTCATGACGAATGGCCCGTAGTGCTCGACCGGCTCTCCGATCGGCTGTCCGCCCAGCACAAGAGCCTCGAGGTTGCGGGTGCGCGAGTCCTGAGCGTCATCGGCTCTGATGGCGATCCAGTCCCCCGGGCCGAACAACACCAGTTGGCCAGCTCGCACCGGACGGCCCTCGCTGCCGACCCGTCCGGACCCCGCCAGGACGTAGACGAGGGCGTTGAACCCGGGGTTCCAGGGCAGCTCAGCCAGGGCCCCCGGGGACACCGACAGATGCATCAGGGCCATGGGGGTGTGAGTCGACCCGGGACCAGAATGTCCACCGACGTCCCCGGCGATGACCCGCAGGAGGGCGCCGCCGTCACCAGAGGACAGCAGCACCACGTCTTGGGCCTCGAGCCCCTGATAGGCGGGCGGGATCATCTTGTCCCTGGCCGGCAGGTTCACCCAGAGCTGGATGCCGTGAAACAGACCTCCCGAGACCACGAGCTCTTCGGGCGGAGTCTCGATATGCAGGATCCCGCCACCCGCGGTCATCCACTGCGTGGCGCCGTCGGTGATGAGACCACCGCCGCCTTGGGAATCCTGATGGGCGAACGTTCCGTCGATCATGTAGGTCACCGTCTCGAAGCCACGATGCGGGTGCCAGGGCGTCCCCTTCGGCTCGCCGGGTGCGTAGTCCACCTCACCCATCTGGTCCATGTGGACGAAGGGGTCAAGATCGCGCAAGCTCAGGCCGGCAAAGGCGCGGCGGACCGGGAATCCCTCTCCTTCGAGCCCGTTGGGCGCGGTCGTGACGGACGTCACCGGGCGCTCGGCCGTCTGGGTTCGGTCGAGCGCGGGAATCCTCGGGAGCTTCGAGAGATCGCCAGGAGTCACAGCGGGCACGAGCGCCTCCCATCGGTGTTCGCCGGCCACCTCCGTCGTGGCCTTCGCAGAAGGATATTCACAGCATCACTGACTGTTCCACCGTCAGCACGCACTGCCTGTTCCTCCAAAGTCAGAGCCCCCGAGGGGTAGGCGGCCTGCGAGCCCAAGCCTTGGCCATTCCCGCGCGGTCGAGGACACCGCAGTTGCATCGAACCACCACGCCTCTCCCATTGTCTGCTTCGCGCTGAGAAGGAACATCCGTCGTTTGACTGCAAGCGACCGCACGCTGGGACGCGAACTACCCGTACGGGCCGTCGGCGTGTGCCTGAGGCTGGTCAATGACGAGGTGTCGCCTCGGAGCGTTCGAGGTCGAGTCCTGCGAGCGCATCGCGCAGCGCAGCTCGGGACGTGATTCCCAGCTTCGGGTAGATGTGGGAAAGGTTCCTCAGAGAGCCTCGACCACACGTACCTCGAACTCTGATCGGACGGTGACAAGGTGGGCCGCGGGCCCCTACGCCGTCCTGCTACTGAGCCCGCCGATCTCCAGCGATCCCTCACCTTTGGCGGCCGGTCCGCTCGGAACCGTCTCTTCCCCGACATTCGGCTCCCCAGCCCCGGCGATTGTCGCATCGCCGAGCTCAGCCGACATCGGAGGAGGGTCGTCGAGGAAATCCGCGGTGGGGACGAAGAACAGGGTGCCGGTGACTGCGGTGGAGAAGTCGAGAATCCGGTCGTAGTTGCCGGGCGGGTCTCCGACGAACATGCGCTGGAGCATCAGCTCGGTCACCGAGGGGGTGGCCGCGTACCCGATGAAGTAGGTGCCGAACTCACCAGCACCCAACGACCCGAAGGGCATGTTCTCTCGCAGGATCTGACGCTGGGTGCCATCGGTTTCGATGATGGTGTTCAGCGCCACATGCGAGTTGGCCGGCTTCACATCGTCGTCCATCTCGACGTTGGACAGCTTCGACCTCCCGATGACTCGCTCTTGCTCCTCGACCGTCAGGTCGTCCCAGGCTGCGATGTCGTGAAGATACTTCTGGACGATGACGTAGCTCCCTCCGGCGAAGTCGGGATCTTCTTCCCTGATGGTCACCGCCTCTTCAGCGGCCGGCCCGGTCGGGTTCTCGGTCCCGTCGACAAAGCCGAGCAGGTCTCGCTCGTCGAAGTACTTGAACCCGTGGACCTCGTCGACCACCGTGGCCGCCCCGGCCAGCCGGCCAACAACGAGAGAGGCCAGCTCCCAGCACAGATCCATGGTGGCGGCCCGAATGTGGAACAAGAGATCACCCGCGGTGGCCACAGCCCGGTGTCGGCCCCCGTCGAGGGCCTCGAACGGATGGAGCTCGGCCGGCCGAGGGCCGGAGTAGAGGCGATCCCACGCCGCCGATCCGATCCCCGCCACGACGGCCAGTCCGCCGTCAAGGGAACGGAAGGCGACGGTCCGGGCCAGACCGGAAAGGTCGGCGAGCACATCGCGGACCACCGACTCGGCGCCGTCATCCATTGTCAGGACGAAGATCACGGCGCTGGCCGTGAGCGGGGTGAGCACCGGTTGGGCAATCGGCGGCCCGGCGACGGCTCCAGGGCTCTGTGAGACGGTCGACATGGACGTCTTTCTCTGTCTCCTCTTCGTGGTTGATCGAGCGACCAGTTCCGACTCAGTCCAGAGGGTCGGTTACGGATGAGCGTAGCGACCCCAGATGGGCATTGCTGAGTTCGAGCGGGGCACGATCCACAAGATCGAAGCTCCGGAT
>CAVSSK010000019.1:0-66917 GCA_963730395.1 uncultured Acidimicrobiaceae bacterium
CGAAGAGGCTGGCGGGGGCTTGCGGGATCCACGTTCCACGAGCCGTCACATGAGTCGCCAGGTGCAACTCCCGCATGCCATCGACCACACTCCTCCGTAGCGGGATCGTATTGCGTGAGTCCCGACTCGATGATTCGCGGCCCGACCTCGTTTGGACAAGAGCTCAATCGGCAGGACTAGCTGTCCTGTAGGGCCAGGGCCGAAGAACGAGGTGAAGCGATGAGGACCGCGACGTCGTTCTTCCACCTTCGAACAGGATATCTTGGTGATCTTGCTGGTGCAGCATGTGATCGGGAAATCGTGCTGATCCGATCTGAAAAGCGTGAGGTCACCGGATCGACGCCGGTCCCGACCACTTGCAGTGCCGTGACCAGGGAGGGCGCGGGCACGCCGGTAGGTGCATCGAGTCAGAGACGTCGCGTCGGGAAAGCGTGAGGTCGGGTTCGAAAACCGCACCCTCGCGCCTGTTCGGACCGCGCTTCCTTGGACCGCTTCCCAGTCCGTGCCCACAACGTGCCCTCACGGAATGGCACGCGTTCCAATTCGAGCTAGACGCCGGTTCCGATCACCGGGAGGAACCGTTGCCGGCACCCACACCGCTGGGTCCTCGTGCGCAGGACGCTGCCACGCGGCCGTCGAGGGGGCCGAAATGCGATCATTACCGGACTGAACCTCCATCGCGAGCGGACGCCACCTTTGATCCTCTGATCGAGGTGCCACACGCAAACGACCGATCCGACCACTCGCGTTCGACGAAGTCGACATGACCCATCACCACATCCTGACGATCGACCTCGGCACCAGCGGCCCCAAGGCCGCCGTTGTGTCCACCGACGGCATCCTCGTCGGGTCGGCTCGGGCGTCGGTGCCGACGAACTTCGGCCCGGACGGCACCGCCGTACAGGATGCCGAACTGGTCTGGCAGGCGACACTTGAGGCTACTCGGGGGGCGCTCGCCGCCGCGGTCGAACCCTTATCGATCGTGGGGGTCGTGGCCTCTGCCCAGTACTCGTCGATTGTTCCGGTTGGAGCCGACGGCATGCCAGTCGCCCCCATGATCACATGGATGGACCAGAGGAGCTCGCCAAAGCGCCTCAAACGGCTGCCCGGCTATCCCAGATTCGGTGACTCGCCATTGGCCCTAGCGCAGTACCTTCGCGTGCACGGGTTGGCGCCGCTCGAGTCGGGCATGAGTCTGAATCACATGCGCTGGTTCCGCTACGCGCACCCAGACCTGTACGAGCGGACCGCGTCATTCCTCGAACCAGTCGACTACGTGACCGCCCGGTTGACCGGCCGCACCACGGCGAACCAGTGCTCCTCGTTCATGCAAATGCTGGCGGACAACCGCAGCGTGCCCAGCGCCGGCTGGCATCCCGACCTAATGGAGGCGTCGATGATTGACGTCGACAAGCTACCCGAATCGGTGCCGGTGGGCAGCGTCGTCGGCACGGTTCTGCCCACGGTCGCCGACGCGCTCGGGCTCCCGGCGAACACACCCGTGCTCTCGGGCATCAACGACACGCAGGCGGGCGGCGTGGCCGCCGGCACGTTTTCGGGGACGCATGCTGGCCTGGCGCTCGGCACCACCGCGGTCATCGTGACCCACATGGAGAAGAAGAAGGTCAACCCCATGCGGTCGCTCTACACCATGCCAAGTCCATTGGGAAGCGCCCACATGCTCTCGGCGGAGAACGGCGTCGCCGGAGTGGCCGTCAACTACTTCCTCGACAGCGTCGTGTATCCCGACGACCCTTTCGTGACCCCCGAGACGATCAACGACCGCTACCGGGCTTTCAACGCGGCGGCCGCGACCTCGAAGCCAGGCGCGGGAGGCGTCCTCTTCCTGCCTTGGCTCCGAGGTTCGCTCGCCCCGCACAGCGACGGGCGAATGCGCGGTGGGTTCCTCAACGTGGGGCTCGACACGACCCGCAGCGACCTCGCTCGCGCCGTGCTCGAGGGAGTCGCCCTCAACCTGCGCTGGCTCCAGGGCCCGGTCGAGAAGTTCATCCATCGCCGGATCTCCCACTACGTCTTCTACGGCGGCGGAGCTTGCTCCGATCTCTGGTCGAGCGTCATGGCCGACGTCCTCGGCAAGCCCGTGCACCAGCTGGCTGACGCTGGCTTCGCTAACTCCATCGGTACGGCGGTCTTCGGGTTCGACCGTCTGGGCATCGCCGCGGCTTCCGACCTGACCAAGCGCCTCCGGATCAAAGGCGTGTACGAACCCGACCCCGCGAAGCGGGCTCGCTACGACGACCTCGCCGCTATCTTCGCCGACACCTTCAAGCGTACGCGGCCACTGATCCACCGCCTAGCCAAGCAACCCTGACGTCCCCACACAAAGCTCGGACTGGCGGACCGGGTCCAAGCCGTCGTGCTCACATACGAGATCTGAACTCCTCACCTCTCAGGCCCTTGGAGACCACCGTCAACAGTGCGACGATGACGCCATGCGGACCACGTCCACCAGGCCGGTCGGGCGTGGGGGCCCGACGCCGCGGACCCTGGTCACCGATGCCGTCGCCAGCTCTCACGCGGGCCTGTTGCCGTACACGCTCACTCGCCGGCCACATGTGCGATCGCGCTCGGTCCGTCGGCGTGTCACGGTCGCTGTCGTCGCACTGGCCTCCCTGGCACTCCTGTCACCGTCCCTCTCGGGACCAGCTGTGGCGACGCCCGGGCACACTTGGGCAATCTGCGACCGCCCCCGCGGCGGGCCAGCCGAACTTCGGCCCCAACGTCGTCGTCTTCGACCCGAGCATGCCGACGAGCGAGATCCAGGCGCGTGTGGACGCCATCGCCGGGAAGCAGGTGTCGAACCAATTCGGCCGCCAGCGCTACGCGCTGCTGTTCCGGCCCGGTAGCTACGGGACGCCCCAGCACCCCCTCGTGTTCCAGGTCGGCTATTACACCGAGGTCGCCGGGCTGGGCGCCTCTCCGAGCAACGTGACGATCCACGGCCACGTCGACGTCTACAACCGATGCCTCCCGGCCGCCCGCGGTGCAAGCGACTGCACCGCGCTCGTCAACTTCTGGCGTTCGCTGTCCAATCTGACCATCAACGTCGTCGGCGCTCAGGGCTGTCGGGCCTCCGCGGAGTTCTGGGCGGTCTCGCAGGCCGCGCCGATGCGGCGGGTGCAGATCACCGGTGGTCCCCTCTCTCTGATGGACTACTGCACGGCCGGTCCGCAGTACGCCAGCGGCGGATTCATCGCCGACACGGTGGCCGGCTCGGTCACCAACGGCAGCCAGCAGCAGTTCCTGATCCGCAACAGCAACATCGGCCGATGGTCCAACGCGGTGTGGAACCAGGTGTTCGCCGGCGTGCAGGGCGCGCCGGCACAGAGTTTTCCCACGCCGACGTACACGACACTCGACCGCAACCCGTGGTCTCGCGCTGGAGCCGTACCTCTATCTGGACGACAACGGGAGGTACAACGTCTTCGTCCCGGCGGCGCAGCGGGACTCCCGCGGGACGTCGTGGCAGGCCGGCCACGTGGCGGGCCGTTCGATCCCGATCGGGGACTTCTTCATTGCACGGCCCTCGGACCGGATCTCGACGATCAACCGCGAGCTGGCGCTGGGGAAGCACCTCATTCTGACCCCCGGCGTCTACGGGGTCGACCAGACCATCAAGGTCGAGCGGGCCGACACTGTGGTCCTCGGCTTGGGCCTGGCCACGCTGACCGCGCGCAACGGGGTCACGGCGATGAGCGTCGCCGGTGTCCCGGGGGTGGACATCGCGGGTCTGATCTTCGACGCCGGCCCGGTCACGTCGCCCGCCCTCCTCCGGGTGGGCCCCACGCCGTGGGCGGCACGGCCGGGCCAATCCGGACGACCCGACCACGCTGCAGGATGTGTTCTTCCGAATCGGCGGGCCGCACGTCGGCAAGGCCACCGTCAGCCTGGTGGTCAACAGCAACGACGTCATCCTCGATGACATCTGGGCCTGGCGAGCGGACCACGGGAAGGGCGTCGGGTGGACCGTCAACACAGGCGACACCGGTGTCGTGGTCAACGGGGACGACGTGACCGCGACCGGCCTGTTCGTCGAGCACTACCAGAAGTACGAGGTGATCTGGCGAGGCGAGCGCGGCCGGACCGTGATGTTCCAGAACGAGATGCCCTACGACGCGCCGGACCAGGGCGCGTGGCGCCACGGCGAAGTGCTCGGCTATGCCGCGTACAAGGTCGCGGGCTCGGTGCGGACCCACGAGGCCTGGGGCCTGGGTAGCTACATCTACACGAACGTCGACCCAGCGCTGCATGCCAGCACTGCCATCGAGGTGCCGCGAACTGCGGGCGTCCGGATGCACGACCTGCTGACCATCTCACTCGACCACGCTGGCACCATCGACCATGTCGTCAACGACACCGGGGGTCCGGTCACCCCGACCCACCTGGGCCCGAGCACCGTCGTGACCTACCCCTGAGCCGAGCACTCGTGGGGCGGACCCGACATGAACGCCATGGGCCGGGGGCCGCCGATCCCGATACTTCGTTTCGCTGGCCACGGTGTGCCCAAGCGAACGCCGGGGGAGGGGTGGAGCGGCGCCGACCAGGGGCTGAGGGTCCGAATTCCAGCTGGTCAGCGACTATACAGAGGTCCTGGTGACTGGTGCCGGCCCCTTCGTAGTCCTAGCTGCGTGAACGTGGGCGGGTCACCCGGATCGACGATGGGCGCAGATCGTTCCGGTCAGATGGTCGCGAGGGTGCGATGTCTCCTCCCACCCCCGCTGCCGTCACGAATTTGTAAGACACGCCGACAAGACTGCCCTCCATGACTTCGGCAACCCCGGGTGCGCATTACGACTCCGGAGAGCTGTGTCGTCAATGACCCGGAGAGAAAACGAGGAACCGGTCGCCCTACCGGGCACGGCCGACCCCGATGCACCTCGTGAGGGGCCGAACCTCTCCTACATACCGGCCCTCGACGGGATCCGGGGCGTGGCGATCATCGTCATCATGGGCTACCACGGTGGCGTCTTCCTGACCTCGGGGGGCTTCTATTCCCTCGACACCTTCTTCGCCCTCTCCGGTTTCCTCATCACGTCGCTGCTGATTTCCGAATGGCAGCGATCGGCCACCATTCGCCTCGGCCGTTTCTGGGCGCGGCGCGCTCGTCGGCTTCTTCCAGCCCTGTTGGTCGTGTTGCTCGGCGTGTCCCTCTTCGCAGCCTTCGTGGTCGCATCGGGCACGTACCCGACCCTCCGTGAGGATGCGATCTCCGCGCTCTTCTATTACGCCAATTGGCACTTCATCGGCGTTGGTTCGAATTACTTCAACCAGACGGCGCTCACCTCCCCGCTGACGCACACCTGGTCGCTGGCCGTCGAAGAGCAGTTCTATTTGGTCTGGCCGCTTGTGGTCCTCGGCCTCTTCAAGATCTGGAAGAGCACGCGAGCCTTGCTCATCGTCTGCGCCGTCGGTGCTCTGGCGTCATCGATCGAGATGGGGGTGCTCTACTCCCCCGGCGACGTCAATCGCGTGTACTACGGCACCGACACCCGCGCCCAGTCCCTGCTCATCGGCGCCGCACTGGCGGTCATGCTCTCGTTGTGGGCAGACCGACGTCGGCGAGTCGGCGTGGTCCCGGCCGCCAATGATCAGGCCCGCCGACTCGGGGGTGATCCAGCCTGGGCGGTCCAGACAGCCCGCGGACGGGCCGCAGCACTCGGGGTCGGACTGGCCGGGGTTGCCACGAGTGCCGTGCTCTGGACGGTCGTCTCCTACAACGACGCCTTGGCGTACCGCGGCGGCTTCTTGCTGGCGGCCCTCGCAACCACCGCGGTGCTGTTCAGCGTGGTGAGCTCGCAACACTCGATCCTCGCTCGATCTCTTTCCCTTTCGCCGCTGCGCTACGTCGGTCGCATCTCCTACGGCATGTACCTCTGGCACTTCCCACTGTTCATCTGTCTCGACCATGCCCGGACCGGTCTCACCGGGTACCCGCTGTTCGCGCTGCGGCTCGCAGTCACGCTGCTGGTCGCGACGGTGTCCTTCTACGTGATCGAGCGCCCCATCCGGCAGGGAAGCTTCCTGCGGGGCTGGCGGCCGTGGGCCCTGACGCCGGCGGCCGTGCTGGCTACCGCCGTCGCGCTCGTCATGGCGACGTTTGCTCCCGCTGTGGCTGCGAAAGGACCCACGCCGGCTACCACATGTGTCAGCCGCTCTGTCCACCGGACCGCCGGTGAAGGCTCTCGTCGTCGGCGACTCCACCGCCCTGACCCTCGACATCGGCCTCAACGAGCACGCCCGTGACTACGGCGTCGTGCCGTTCAACGGGGGAATTCTGGGCTGCGGAGTCACCAGCGGCGCCGAATACCAGGAGAAGGGTGTGGACGCCCCCATGGCCGTGCAGTGCCTGGGCTCGCCGCCACAGCAACAGTGGCCGGATCTCTGGCGAGCGGAGATCGCCAAGGACAGTCCGAACGTCGTCATGATCCTCGCGGGGCGCTGGGAGGTCTCGAACCGCACGTATGACGGCCGTTGGACCAACATCGAGGATCCCGCCTTCGCCGCCTACGTGCAGCGCGAACTTCGTGAAGCGGTGAGCGTGGCGGGTTCCGGCGGGGCAGCCGTCGTCCTGATGACAGCTCCCTGCTACGACACAGGTGAGCAGCCCAACGGCCAGCCGTGGCCGGAGGACTCAACAGCACGTCTCGACATCTACAACAGCATCGTCCGCGAGGTCGCGGCTTCGATGCCCGACACCTCGCTCCTCGATTTCAACGCGATGGCGTGTCCAGGCGGGCAGTACGAGGAGTACATGAACGGCCAGCAGGTGCGCCTCGCCGACGGTATCCACTTCACGTTCACCGGGGGTGACGTGTTCGCGTCGAGGATATGGCCCATCATCGTGAAACTCGGGCACCAGCAGATGGCCCGCGCTGGCTCTCATTGAGAGCCGGGCGACGCCGACCAGCTCGGTCGTGTCGTGAGTCCGGAAGGGATCGCCACAGGCTTCCCGGCTGCGACGAGATCCACCGTTGGGATCCGCCAACTCGGCGGTGCTCAGGAGAAGTGACGCTCGAGCTCGTTGGCATACCGCAGACCGAGGCCGGCTCCGTGGCTCCGGAGCCACGCTGAGAGCGCGGTCGGACCCGTGGTGGGCCCGTCGCTGTCCGCCAGGCCGGCCGCCATGGCCCGGTACTCGTCGCGGGTGAGGAGCTGGTCATGGAGCGCCCGCCCGACGATGCTCGAGAACACGGGGACGGTGAACCCGGGAACACGTAACAGGCGGGACCGGCTCCCGACCACCTCCCTGATGGAGCGCACCAGCTCGGTGAAGGTCGGGCGCTCGGGACCCACGGCATCGGTCACGCTGTCGTGGCGCTCGGCGGCCTTGGCGACACACAGCTGGGCGAGGTCCTCCACGTGGATACCCCTGATCCGGTAGTCCCCGCGGCCCCCGATGGCAAAGACCGGGAGGCGCCGGAGCAGCCAGGCGATGTTGTTCAGGAGCACCCCGTCCCCGCCGAAGAGGATCGCGGGACGAATGATGGCGTAGGGCACCCCGACTTCGGCCAAAGCCCGCTCGACCAGCGCCTTGCCCCTGAAGTAGGGGAACGGCGAGTCGATGCCCGGGTGGGTGATGCTCACATGGACGATCCGCTGCACGCCGGCCCGCTTGGCCGCCTGGAAGAGCGTCCGGGAGTTGGCCACCGCCATGTCGTGATCGACCCGGTTGTGGGCGAACCGGACCCAGTAGGTGTTGTACAGCGTGGTCGCACCCTCAAGTGAGGCGACCAGCTCGAGGTGATTGTCGAAGTCGAGCGGTCGCTGCTCGATCGCGGTGCCCGCGGGCGCCCGACCGCCGATGGCCTGTGATCGTCCGCACCATGCGACCACGCTCGAACAAGGCGGCGGCGATGGCGGCGCCCGAGTAGCTGAACGCTCCGGTGACGACATCGAGACCGGTGTCATCCACCGCGTCTGTGTGGTCCGTGGTGGCGACGGTGTTGGTCATGGTGCCTCCCTTGATGAGGGTCCGCTGAGGGCTGACAAGAGCGTGGCCAGTTGCCTGGCGTGGGTGAACAGCGCGAGCGCGCGGTCACGGTCGCCATTGAGGTGGCTGAGCATCTCGAGGCCCAGGTACAGCGCCACCACCCCGTAGGCCACGTCTCCCGAGGGCAGGATCGAGTCCAGAGGGGTTCCGTCGACGGTGCGCTCGATGGCGCGCTGGGCGAAGTCGAACCAGGGGCCGATGCGGGCAGACACCTCCGGGCCGAGTCCCGGCGTCGACGATGCCCCGGCGATCATCTCCACGAGGACGGTGACGTAGCCCGCGTCGAGGTCTTCACGGAAGATCGTTGCTGCCACGTCCACGATGGCGGTCGGAGTGGTCGCATCTTCGGCGGCCGCTTGGTAGCGGACCATCCGCTCCGCGCTCACTGCATCGAGGGCCGCCAGCAGCAGATTCGCCACAGAGCCGAAGTGGTAGAAGATGAGGCCCTGGTTCAACCCCGCCCGATCGGCGATGGATCGAGCGCTGGCCCCGGCATAGCCCTCCGAAGTGAGCGTCTCGATGGCGGCGGTCACGAGCTGTCGGCGGGTCTCGGCGGAGCGGACCGAACCCCGTTCCACCACCTTGCTGGACGTCCCGGACTTCGCCATGTCTCACCTCTGATCTCTTGAGTGATTGCTCAAAGCATACGCTCAATCATGAGATGGTGCAACAGGCCCTCGCCGTGCGGCACCCTCGTGACGGCCAGGTGAACCCTCCGCGAACACAGGGTGAACTCGGACTCCCCACCCTGGGTATGTTTCTGGCCGTGGCGCCATCGGTGGAGCAATCCGTCCTCAGCCTCTTCGCGCTCGTGAGGGAGGCAATCGCCCGGGCCACCTGGGCCCTCCTCAACGGTGATCTCGAATTGGGCCAGACGGTGGTCGACGGGGACCAGGAGGTCGACGAGTTGACCGCAGAGCTCGAGCTCGTCATCTGGGGGCGCATCGAGGCCGGCGATCTCGATCCCGGAGCTCTCCGCCAGCTCATCGGGTTCCTCCTGATACTGCCCGAGCTCGAGCGCAGCGCCGATCTCGCCGAGCACATCGCCCAACGGGCCCTCTCCAACGTCGGCACCGAGATGACGCCCGCGGCGCGTGGCATCGTGCAGCGGATGTCCGAGGTGGCGGCCGAGATGTGGCAGTCGACCGCGGCAGCCTACGTGGGCAACGACGCCGGCGACCTCGAGCTCCACGAGGCAGACGAGGAGCTGGACATCCTCCACGATCGCCTCACGAGCGAGATCGGGAGGGGGGACATGGCGACGGGGGCGACCGCCCAGGTGACCCTGATCGCACGCTTCTACGAGCGCCTCGGCGATCACGCCGTCAACCTCAGCCGGCGCATCGCCGCGTTGCAGGACCCAGCCCCCTCCTGAGACGGCGGCCCCGGTCCCGCGGGTGGGATGGGACCGGGGCCGTGGGATCGGACCGTTCCGCGTCCGCGACGGACTGTCGGTACACCAACCCGGCAGCGTGCGCTCCGCGTCGCCAGTCCAGGTCATGGAGCCGCGGAAACGATCCGAGACGGAGACCCGCGGCACCGACCGGTGCCTATTCGGCGCGCAACAACACCGCCGTCGGGGTGCGCGGCGGCGATCCGCGCCGGAACGGCCGCGATCACGTTCGCCAACACGACCGCACCCACGGCGATGGCAGCCACGTATACCACCGGGATGCTCGTGACGGGGACGGCATGGATCGCCTCGGCGAAGCCGTTCCACAGGACGTGACCGAGGATGATGCCCAAGGGGACGCCGATGACGGTGCCGATGGCCACCGTCACGCTCGACTGCCACGCGACAACCGTGCCGAGCTGCCGTCCGGAGAGCCCCAACGTCTTCAAGACGGCGAGGTCGCGTCGGCGGCGGCGGACCGATGCCACCAGCGTCGTCCCGAGGGCGAGCGCCGCGCCCACTGCCAGGCTCGCCCCGAGCACCGCAGGGATCGCCACGATGGAGTGGGAGTCCACGATCTCCTCCGGGCGCAGGGCCGAGATCACCCCTCCGGCCGAACCGGGGCTGGGCGAGTTCGGGCTGTTGATGGTGTTGCTGATCACCTCGAGGGACAGCAGGGCCCGGGCCGGGGGGCCCGTGGTCCGGATCAGATAGGCGTTGGGGCCGGGAACGGCGCTGCCCTGCGTGTTGCGGACCGCCGGCGGGATCAACGAATAGTCGACGACGGCCCCGACGCCCATGCCCGGTCCGACGAGCGCCGGAAACGTCGCGGTGCCGACGATGGTCAGGCGGGCCGGCCTCCCGTGACCGCCGCTGACCTGCACCGTGTCACCGACGTGTTTGCCCAGTATCGACATCGTCTCCGCGCCCAGGACGATCTGGTCCGGGGCCTCCACTCCGTGGCCGTTGAGCAGGGGCGGGGCGACGGCGGCATGCAGGTCCGCGCCGATGATCGGGAACGACCTGCCGTCGATCTTGGCCGTGGCGAAGTAGACGCCCGACGCTGCCGTGACGTAGTGGTCGTGCGCCAGGAGGCTCGCGCTCTGGTGGGCGGGGAGATCCTCGTCCCCCGAGAACCCCGAGAGCAGCGCGTAGTTCCAGTTCCACCCGTAGAGGCTCGGGTGCGTCACCAGATTGTTCAGGCTGGAGCTGAACACCACCGTGCTCAGGACCACGACGACGGCCAGCGTGGCGCCCAACATCGCCGACCGCACCGGGACGGGGTCCCGGCCACCCGGATCGACAGCGAAGCGGACGCCGGTCACTGCGGCGACAGGCAGGCCCGCCCCCGCCGCCAGGCGGGTCCCGATGGAAGGGGGGCGGACCACGCGCCCGGCCTGGCTACGGAGGCGCAGATCGAGGCGGTAGGCCTCGAGCAGGGCGACACCGGAGAGCAGGATCACCAGAGCGACGAACCCCAGGCCGAGCACGGTGGCGTCGAAGGCGACGCCCACGGGATAGACCGGGCGCACCGGCCCCAGTGGGAACAACGGCGACAGCGCCACCGAGATGGCCACCGCCATGACGCAACCGACGACGATGGCACCGATCATGCCCAGGACACCGTCGGCCATCGTCATGGCGGGGCCTGCGCCCAGTGCGCGGAGCAGGGCGGTCTCGTCGGCATGCCGGCGCATCTGGCGGCCGGTGACCTGAACGACGACGAACAGGAGCGAGAGCGCCGCCAATCCCCCGAAGACGGCGAGAGCGATCGACACGGGCCTGATGGCCCGGTCTGCGGCCGCGATCGCCGGTCCGTACGTTTGGAACCCTCCCACCTTTGGCTGGCCGAGGCCCTCGTGGTTCAGCTCGGACTCCACCGAGCCCAGATGAGCACTGCCGCCGACGAGCTTCAGGGCGCTCGTCGAGTAATAGGCGCAACAGGACGCGATCTGGCGAGTGGCCGCAGGCGACAGGAGGACCTCGGCCGCGCCGAGACTTTCGTAATCGTTCTCGTCGACGTCCCGGGGGAGGACGACGATGCCGACGACCCTGACGGTGACGACTCTCGCTGCCGGCAGGCTCGACGGCCCGGTGGGCGCGCTCATCGCGATCTCCTGCGCGTCCGAGTTGAGGCCTATTCGTAACTCCGACCCGATGTGGAGTCCCATCTCAGCCGCGGCCCGTGCGTTCATGACTGCCTCGTGCGCGTCGTGCGGATCGGCGAGCCTCCCGGCCACGACGTGGGCGCGGTCCTGGGTCGTGTACTCCCCGCCCAGGGCGCCCTCGAAGACCGGCGGCTTCTCACCCGGTTGGATGTCCAGATGTTCGCCGCGGACGAAATCGAGGTTGCCGTCGAACCCAACGATCGCCTCCTCGCGACGCACGTACGGCAGCCGGAGGATCCTGGCGTCGGTGGTCGCGTTGTAGCCGACCGACGACCCGAGGGCCGGGTTGGCGAACGCGGTGAAGACCTGGACGTCGGAGGGGTGAACGGATCCTAGATACGTCACGTAGGACGCTTGCGTTCGCCGGGCGCCGGCGATCGCACCGAGTGCGACCCCGCCGAGCAGCCCGATGAGGACGATCAGGGTGAGGTAGCCGCCCCACCGCTGCCCGAAGGTGGCCCGGAACCGGTAGGCCGCGGCGCGCCAGGGAGAGGACCGCACCGCACCACCGTCTCCTGGTCGGCGTTCGTTCAAGGCCTCGCCCTCATCGCCATTGCCTGTTCCCCGTGCAGTGTGCCTCGTCCAACGCCCGTGACCAAGGTGGTTAGCTCCTGGTCCGGCGGGGTGCTACCACCTCGGTCCGTCACGCCGGGACTGTCGCCGCCGGGACCAGCCCGACCGACAGGACACCCCCCACCCGGAGCCCTCTTGGGGGAAGATGGCTGCGTGCCGATCGACCCCGAGCAGCCGGGCGAGGTCCAGAAGGAGGCCGTCGGCGAGCCTCGATGGCCGATGGCGCTCGCCGTCATCGCCACGGGCCTGCTCCGGGCGACCCTCCCTCCGCAGCTGCGCAACGGGGACGCCGCCTGGGTCCTGACCGTCCTCCTCGTGGTCCTCCTGGTGGCGCTCATCGTCGGCGATCCCGGCCGCATCGACCGCGATCGCCCGTGGCTCCACAACCTGACCAGCGTGATCATCGGGATCATCACCCTCGCCAACGCGGGAGCGGCCATACGGCTGGTCGTGGGGATCGTCGACGTCTCCAACTTCACGCAGAACGCCAAGACGCTGCTGGCCGCCGGCGCCGCCATCTGGCTCACCAACATCATCGTCTTCGCGCTGTGGTACTGGAACCTCGACCGGGGCGGCCCTGCCGCGCGTGCCGCGGGGACCGCCTACGGCCCCGCCCTGATCTTCCCCGAGATGCTGCATTCGCAGCACGTCGCGCAGGGCTGGTCCCCCACGTTCGTCGACTACTTCCACTTCTCCTTCGCCACCGCCGCCGCCTTCAGCCCGACCGACGTGTCGGCGATCAAGGTCTGGGCCAAGCTCATGATGATGGCCGAGTCGGCCATCTCGCTCATCGTCGGAATCCTCGTCGTCGCGCGCGCCGTCAACATCTTGAAGTGACGGGAGACCCCGGCCCCCGGCACGGTGCTCGGACCGAGCCCAGCGGCCAGACGTCCTGCCCGCCGTGACCGGCGCCGGCGGCGGCCCGCCCCCGTCGAGCACGGCTGCCGACCCGCTCGCCCTGTCGAGCAGCCGGGGACGCTGGGTGGTCGCCGCCACCGTCCTCGGTTCGGGGATCGCCTTTCTCGACTCCACCGTCGTCGGCATCGCGCTCCCCTCCATCGGCCGCGACTTCCACGGGGGCGTCGGCACGCTGCAGTGGGTCGTCACCGGCTACTCCCTCACGCTGGCCGCCTTCCTCCTCCTCGGCGGGTCCCTCGGGGACCGTGACGGCCGCAGGCGCATCTTCACCGTCGGGGTCGTCTGGTTCGCCGCCGCGTCGGTCTGCTGCGGCCTGGCCCCGAGCGCGGGGCTGCTCGTCGCGGCGCGGCTGGTCCAGGGCGTGGGGGGCGCCCTCCTGACCCCGGCCAGCTTGGCCATCCTGCAGGCGTCGTTCCGCCCCGAGGACCGCGCCCGCGCCATCGGCGCCTGGTCGGGGCTGAGCGGGTTGGCCGCCGCCGCCGGCCCGCTCGTCGGCGGCTATCTCCTCGCCATCGGCTCGTGGCGCTGGGTCTTCTTCATCAACCTCCCGGTGTCCGCCGCCGTCCTCGCCATCACGGCCCGCCACGTGCCCGAGTCGCGGGACCCGACCAGCGCCGGCCGGGTCGATGTCGTCGGCGCCGGCCTGGCCGTCGTGTTCCTCGCCGGCCTCACCTACGGGCTCATCGAGGCCCCGACCCGAGGCTGGTCGAGCCCGGCCGTGGTGGCGAGCCTCGTCGCCGCCGCGCTGACCGCGCCGGCCTTCCTCGTCGTCGAGCACCGCCGAGCCCACCCCATGCTGCCGCTTTCGCTGTTCCGCTCCCGCCAGTTCAGCGGGGCGAACGCGGTCACCTTCGCCGTCTACGGCGCCCTCGGCGGCGCGCTGTTCCTGCTCCCCGTCGAGCTGCAGATCGTCAAGGGCTACAGCCCACTCGCGTCAGGCCTCGCCCTGTTCCCGGTCACGCTCGTCATGCTCGCCCTGTCGGCCCGCTCGGGCGCGCTGTCGGCCCGCATCGGCCCGCGCCTCCAGATGACCGTGGGGCCGCTCGTCGTCGGGGCCGGGCTGGCCCTGCTCACGCGTGCCACCCACCCCGGGAGCTACTGGACCCAGGTCTTCCCCGCCGTGCTGCTCTTCGGCCTGGGCCTCGCCTTCACCGTCGCTCCCCTCACGGCAACCGCCATGGGCGCCGCGCCGCCCCAGCACTCCGGCATCGCGTCGGCGGTCAACAACGTCGTGTCCCGGGCGGCCGGGCTGCTCGCCGTCGCCGTCCTCCCGCTGCTGGCGGGTCTGACCGGTGCCGCCGCCCTCGGCGCCACGGAGCTCGCCGCGGGCTTCCGCACGGCGATGCTCATCTCCGGCGCAGTCTGTGCCGCCGGCGGGGTCCTGGCCGCCCTGACCATCCGCAACCCCGCCCGACCGCCCGTCCCCGCCGCCGACGAGCGTTGCTGGTCGTGCGGCGTCAGCGGCCCGCCGACCCGCCCTGCACTGGCGGCGACCGCGGACCGTCGGGACTGAGCCAACGTGCGGCCCGTGCCCGCGTCGGCAAAGGTAGGCCCATGCCCCGCACCACCCGCACGGCTGCGCCGGAGGCCTTCGCGCCGGCTCCGCTCGGTCCGCTCACGCTGCGCAACCGGGTCATCAAGGCGGCCACCTTCGAGGGTGTCATGCCGGGCGGCGTCGTCAGCGAGGAGCTGGTCGAGTTCCACCGCCGGGTGGCGGCCGGCGGTGCCGCCATGTCGACGGTGGCCTACCTGGCCGTGTCGCCCGAGGGGCGCACGGATCGCCACTGCCTGCTTCTCGACCAGGACACGGTGCCGGGCCTGCGGCGCCTCACCGACGCCGTCCACGCGGAGGGCGCTGCGGCGGCGGCCCAGATCGGCCACGCCGGGCCCGTCGCCAACGCGCGCTCCAACCGCGCCCCCGCCCTCTCCCCCTCCGGCGGGTTCACGCCGATGGGCTCGCGCCTGCGCGCCGTGGACATCGCCGGCATCGAGCGCATCGTCGAGGACTACCGGCGGGCCGCCACGCTCGCCGTGGAGGCGGGCTTCGACTCCATGGAGGTCCACGTCGGCCACAACTACCTCCTGAGCGCGTTCTTGAGCCCCAAGCTCAACCGCCGCGACGACCAGTTCGGCGGCTCGGTGGAGAACCGTGCCCGCTTCGCGCGCACCGTGCTGCGGACCGTCCGCGACGCCGTGGGCCCCGCCACGGCGGTGACGGCCAAGCTCAACATGGCCGACGGCGTGGACGGCGGCCTGTGGCTCGACGAGAGCGTCGAGATCGCCACGCTCTTCGAGGCCGACGGTGCGCTCGATGCGCTCGAGCTCACCGGGGGCAGCTCGCTGGCCAACCCCATGTACCTCTTCCGGGGCGACGCGCCCCTCCCCGAGTTCGCGGCCACCCTGCCGCCCGCCGTCCGGCTCGGCTTCCGTGTCGTCGGGCACCGCTTCCTCAAGTCCTACCCCTACGAGGAGGCCTACTTCCTGCCCTTCGCGCGGCAGTTCCTGCGCGCCCTGACCACCCCGCTCATCCTCCTCGGCGGCATCACGGAGCGGGCGACGATCGATTCGGCGCTCGCCGAGGGCTTCGCGTTCGTCGCCATGGCCCGCGCCTTGTTGCGCGAGCCCGACCTGCCGAACCGCATGCAGGCCGGCACGTCGACCGCCTCGCTGTGCATCCACTGCAACAAGTGCATGCCCAGCATCTACTCGGGCACGCGCTGTGTCCTGGTGACTGGCGCTCCGGGGTAGGCGGCCGCCCGGCTCTGCCTAGGCCCCGACCGGCGGCCGGCGCGCCGCCCACGGCGACGCCTGCTCGAGCTGGCCGGCGAGCGAGAGCAGCGTCTCCTCGTCACCGAATCGCCCGACGAACTGCACGCCGATGGGCAGCCCCGCATCGTTCCAGTGCAGCGGGAGCGAGATCCCGGGTTGGCCCGTGACGTTGAAGGGCGGGGTGAAGGGCACGTAGGCCGCGGCGCGGAAGAGGCCGGTCAGCGGCTCGCCCGGCGGCGAGTCGAAGGTCCCGAGTGGCGCCGGCGGCTCACCGAGCGTCGGGGTCAACAGGACGTCGATCCCCTCGAAGTACCGGGCGATCTGGCGGGTGATCTTCTGCAGCTCCTGGACCGAGGCGAGGTACTGCCCACCGTTGACGGAGCGCCCGAGCTCAATGAGGGCCCAGCTCAACGGCTCGACGTCCCCCTCTTGGACGGGCCTCCCCACCCGCACCTCCCAGTCGCCGATGGCCCAGGCGTTGCTGCAGGCCCACTGGTTGATGAAATGCGCGGTGAAGGCGTCGCCGTCGACGGAAAGCGCCGCCTCCTCCACCTGGTGCCCGAGCGACTCGCACAGCAGCGCCGTCGCGTGGACGGCCGCCACGCAGTCGGCGTGGACCTCGCTCCCGGTGGGTGATGCTGTCATGACGGCGACGCGCAGGGGCGTCGGCGCGCCGGCGGCTGCGGCGGCGAAGGACGGGCCGCGCCGCGGCGGGGCCCAGTAGGGGTCGCCCGGGACCGGGCCGGCGGTGACGTCGAGGATCGCGGCCGAGTCGCGCACCGAGCGCGTCACCACGTGCTCGGCCACGAGCCCGCCCATCATGTCGCCGTACCGGGGTGCCAGGGAGTTGCGCCCCCGGGTCGGCTTCAGCCCGACCAGGCCACAGCACGAGGCGGGGATGCGGATCGACCCTCCGCCGTCGTTGGCGTGCGCGGCGGGGACCATGCCCGACGCGACGGCCGCAGCCGACCCGCCCGAGGACCCGCCGGTGGAGTGCCCGGTGTTCCAGGGATTGCGCGACGGGCCGAAACGGCGCGGCTCGGCTGTCGGGAGGATGCCGAGCTCAGGCGTGTTGGTCTTGCCGCAGATGACGAAGCCCGCGTCGATGTAGCGCTGCGTCAGCTCCTGGGTCACCGTGGAGGTGTAGTCGCCCGAGAAGTCGGTCCCCTCGTTGAACGGTGTGCCGGCGAGCTCCGCGCCGAGATCCTTCAAGAGGAACGGCACACCGCGGAAGGGGCCGTCGGGCAGCTCGCCCGCCGCCTCGTCGCGGGCCCGGTCGAAGAGCTCGTGGATGACCGCGTTGAGGTGCGGGTTCAGCTTCTCGATCCGCGTGATCGCATCGGTCACCAGCTCCGCCGGCGAGACCTCCTTGGAGCGGACCAGCTCCGCCTGCGCCGTCGCGTCCAACCATGCGGTGTCGTCGCTCATGCGGCCCACGGTAGCGAGGCGGCCCATCAGGCGCCGGCCGGCACCGCTTCCGTCTCGGCCGGGCGCTGCGCGCCGGTCCGGATGGCCACGGCCTCGGTGACCGAGACGTCCGCCCCGCAGTCCAGGCAACGGCGACGGTCGTCGAGCTCGCCCCCGCACCCCCGGTGCTGGATGACGGTCGGCCGCTCGCCATCGAGCCCGTAGCGGTCGCCCCACTGCAGCAACGCGACCAGCACCGGCCACAGGTCGGCGCCCTTCTCGGTGAGGCGGTACTCGCAGCGCAGCGGGCGCTCCTGGTAGGGACGCTTCACGAGGACGCCCTCCTCGACCAGCCGCTCCAGGCGGGCCTGGAGGATGTTGCGCGCCATCCCCAGGTCACGCTGGATGTCGTCGAAGCGCCGGATGCCCAGGAAGATGTCACGGATGATCAGCAGCGTCCACCGCTCGCCCACCACCTCGAGCGTCGACGCGACCGGGCAGTACTGGCTGGGGTAGTCGCGCTTGAGCATCCTCCCAGCATAGCACATGTGCATTGTTTCATAAAACCTTCTCCGGTACAGTGGGTTTTATGACAGAACTTACCATCCCCTCCTCGACGCCTCCCGGGCCCGACGAGCGCTCTCGCCCGGCTCTCACCGCCCTCATCGTCCTGACGGGGGTGTTCCTGTCCTCGCTCGACCTCTTCATCGTCAATATCGCCTTCCCGAGCATCTCGGCCAGCTTCCACGGGGAGAGCCTGAGGTCGCTCTCGTGGGTGTTGAGCGCCTACACGATCGTGTTCGCCGCCGCCCTGGTGCCCGCCGGCCGCTGGGCCGACCGGACCGGGCGCAAGAAGGCCTTCCTCCTCGGGCTGGCCGTCTTCACCTTCTCCTCCGCGCTCTGCGCGGTCGCGCCCACGCTCGGGTTCCTGGTCGCCGCACGCGTCCTGCAGGCGACGGGCGGCGCGCTCATGCTCCCCACGTCCCTCGGGCTCCTGCTCCCTGCCTTCGGTCCCGAGCGCAAGGGTGCCGCCATCGGGCTGTGGTCGGCCGTCGGCGGAGCGGCCGCCGCCTTGGGGCCCCCGATCGGCGGGCTCCTGGTGCAGGTCAGCTGGCGCTGGGTGTTCCTCGTCAACCTGCCCTTCAGCGTGCTGGCGCTCGTCTTCGGGATCCGGATGCTGCGCGAGGTGCGCGACCCGGCGGCCCACAAGGCCGACCTGCTCGGTGCCGGGCTGCTCTCGGTATCGGTGGCCAGCCTCGTGGCGGCCATCGTCGAGGGCTCGGACTGGGGCTGGCTCAGCGCCCGGATCGTCGGCGCGTTCGCCCTCGCCGCCGTGTCGGGCACCTGGCTCGTCGTGCGCTCGTTCCGCCACCCCAATCCGATCCTGGAGCCGGCCGTCATCCGCCACCGCGCCGTGGCCCTGGCCGACGTGAGCTCGCTCGCCTTCTTCAGCGGGTTCGGCGCCCTCGTGCTGGGCGGCGTCCTCCTCCTCACCGGCGTGTGGCACGAGTCAGTCCTGCGGGCCGGCTTCATGATCGCCCCGGGCCCGTTGCTGGCCGGCCTCACCGCCTTCCCGGGCGGGTTGCTCGGAGCACGCTTCGGCCACCGCGCCGTCGGCACCGTCGGTTCGCTGCTCTTCGCGGCGGGCGGACTGTGGTGGATCACCCACGTCGGCGTCGCGCCCGATTGGGCCGGCGACTACCTCCCCGGCAGTCTGCTGGGCGGCGCCGGCGTGGGGCTCATGCTCCCCTCGCTCGGCGGTGCGGCCACGGCCCCGCTCCCCCCGCAGCGCTTCGCCACGGGCTCCGCCCTCTACGCCATGACGCGCCAGATCGGCGTCGCCCTCGGGGTGGCCTGCCTCGTCGCCATTCTCGGCAGCGCCACGGGCTCCTCGGCCGTCACGGCCTTCCACCACGCCTGGATCTTCATGATGGGCTGTGCCCTGGTGGCGGCGGCAGTCCTGCAGGGTATCGGTGCCCGTTCCACCGAGACGGCCGACGCGCCTCTCGGGGACACGGTCCCCCTCGCCCAGGCGAGCGCGGCGGAGCCCGCTCCCTACGCGCTGGCGACGGGCAGGTAGGAGGGGTTCGCCACCAGCAGCTGGTCGCGCGCCGCAGCAGCCAGGGCGGCGGCCAGGGGCTCCCACTCGTCGTCGAAGCCGCCGGCGCGGATGGCTGCTGCCAGGGCGGCGTCGTCTGCCACACCGAGGTCGTGCAGGCGGTGCGCATGGGCGTCGGCGATGTCGGGGCCGTAGAGGAGCTCGCGCTCGGCGATGGCCAGCGCGTTGCGTGCCACCCGGGCCTCGAAGCGGGCGCCGCCCTCGCTGCGGTCCATGACGACGCTCTCGAGGTACTCGCGCACCGCCTCGACCAGCTCCGCCGCGGTCGGCCGGCCGAAGGGGGCGTGCACGCGGCCTTTGGCCGCGGGCTCCGGGATGGGACCGGTCGGGGTCACGTCCAGCAGCGTGAAGAGATCCCACTCGCTCTCGCAGACGCGCCGCCCGATAGCGGCCAACTCGACCGAACGCGTGGACCCGCTCAGGTGCGCCGAGGCCTGTAGCGCGCAGATGACGGCCCACTTCACCGTGGCGTACACCTGCCACCAGTGCACCTGCGCCCGGTCGAGCATCCCCCCGCCGGCGGCCGCGTAGGCGTCGAGCAACTCGTCGAGGGCGCCGAACCCGCCTACCTCACCGCCGCCGCCGAAGCGCCAGGCCGGCGCGCACAGCCACCCGATGTCCTCGGCGGGATCACCGGCGTGGGCGAGCTCCCAGTCGAGCACGCCGCGCAGACCATCGGGCCCGACCAGGAGGTTGCCCATGCGGAAGTCGCCGTGCACCGTCACCCGGGGCCCGGGCGCCGGGCGGTGGCGCTCCAGCCAGCGCGCCCCGAGCTCGAGCGCGGGGCGCACCTCCCCGAGCAGGTCGAGATAGGGCAGCGGGTCGCCCAGGGGGTCGCCGTGTGGCAGCCCCGTGACCGCGTCGGGGTCGATGGAGTGGATGGCGGCCAGCGCGGCGGCGCACTGCGTGGTGAGGGCCCGCCGCGGCCCGCCCCACTCCGCGTCGCGCAGGAGCTTGCGCGGGATGGTCTCGCCCTCCAGCCGCTCGACCACGAGCCAGTCGGCGCCCAGGTCGTCGCCGATGCCCATGGCCACCACCGCCGGCACAGGAACCCCGCCCCGGTGCGCCGCCTCGAGCAGCGCGCGCTCCATCTGCACCTTGCCGCCCTGGGTGGCACCGGCATCCCCACGGTCCATCTGGAGGATGAGCGGCCGGGACGAGCCAGAGGACACGGTCAGGTCGAACGCGCTGGTCACCCGAGAAGCGCCGCCCGAGAGGCGCCGCAGGTCCCGTACCGTCCCGCCGAGGTGTGTGCCGAGCGCCGTCGCCAACGCGTCGCCGCTCAATCGTGCCGCCATCTATGCGACGGGGACGACGGGCCTCCCGGCGTCGTCGAGCTGGTGGAGGTACTCGCAGATGCCGTAGCCGGTACGCGTCCCACCGGCCGGGTCCTCGTAGGTCCAGCGCGCCAGCCCCTCGTTGACCATCGTGCCGCCGGCACGGCCGATGTCGGCCACCCGCAGCACGTCGCCCCGCAGGGGATAGGTGCGGCCCTCCTTGTCGAGGACCTCGAGATGCACGACGCGGTGCGTCACCCCGTCGTCGGCCAGTTCCGTGCGCACCCGCCACTCGGCCACCGAGGCCGCCCGGCCGCCGTCCCAGACCCAGCCCCGGTGCAGGTCGCCGGCCTCGGTGCCGAGCCGGATGCCGCCGAAGTGCAGTCCATCGCCGAAATTGATGGAGAACCAGCGCCACATCTTCGGGCCGCCCCAGCGCCGAGGTCCCCAGGAGCGGTCGCGGTTGCCGAGCGCCCCGTGCCACTCGTGACGCACGCCGTCGACGGTGAGCGACCCCGTCCAACGGCCCGCCTGCTCGAGATGCCCCTTGCCCACCGTGCCCGCCGCCGCCGCCGCCTCAGCCGAGCGTGGGCCGCCGCGGGGCTGCCCGTCGGTCCCGATGGCAGGCGTGAGGGCGTCGAAACGCACGTCGAGCACCACGGGCACCGGGTGTGTCTCGGTCTCGCCCCGCACGCACGGGCGGGCCTGCACCTCGCCGTCGGCGGTCAACCGCCACGACTGCACCGCCTCGAGCATCTCGTAGGTGACCGCTCCCACCTCGAGCACCGTGTCCACCATCTCGCGCTGCTCCTTGAGCCAGCGGTACTCGCCCAGCTCCCCCCCGGGGAGCCACAGCGAGAGGCCGACGTCCATCGTGCCCTCGTTGGGGCGGATGCCAATGCGGGAGAACAGCCCCGAGTCCGACCCCGGGTCGTACGCGTTGAAGTAGTACGACTCGCTCCAGGCGCTGTCGCCTTCGACGGGGTGGGCGAGGTCGTGTCGGGCGTCGAGGATCGGCATCGCTACACCATTGTCTGTCCGGCGCTCACGTTCAACGCCTCGCCGGTGATCCCGCGTGCCGCGTCCGAGAGCAGCCAGCAGATCGCGCTGGCGATCTCGTCCGCGCTCTGCAGGCGGCCGAGCGGGATCTCGCGGGCGATGTAGGAGGCGAGTGCCTCGGGGCCGCCCAGCAGGTTCTCGAACATGGCGTCCTTGTTGATCAGGTCGGTGTCGACCGTGCCCGGGCACACCGCGTTGACGGCGATGCCGGCCGGGCCGAGCTCGAGCGCCATGGTCTGGGTCAGCAGGATCACGCCCGCCTTGGCGGCGCAGTAGGGGCCGAGGAACGGGAAGCCCCGCTTGCCGGCCTGGCTGGACACGTTGCAGATCCGTCCGCCGATACCCTCGGCCACCATCCGTGTGGCGCAGGCCTTCGAGACGAGCCAGGTGCCCACCACGTTCACGTCGAGCACACGGCGGAACTCGTCGGCCGTGACGCCCAGCAGCGGGCCCAGGCCGAAACCCGGGCCGCTGCCACCTGCGACATTGGCCACCAGGCTGACGGTGCCCAGCGTGTCGGTGATCGACGCCACGGCCGCCTCCACGGCCGCCTCGTCGGAGACGTCGGCCGCCGCCGTCGTGGCCCGCCCGCCCAGCGTCTCGATCTCGTCGACCAGCGAGGCAAGATCGTCTCCAGAGGCTGTCCCGTGGGCCGGGGCCTCGTCGTAGGGGCGCGCGATGTCGATGACCCCGACGTCGGCTCCGCCCCGGGCCAGCCCCAGTGCCGTGGCTCGCCCGATGCCGCGGGGCCGCGCCGCCCCCGTGACCAGGGCCACCTGGCCCGCGAACGGGCGCTCCCCGGATCCGTGTGTGAAACTCACCGGGCAAACGTAGCGACGAATTGCGGGCGGCGCGCCGTCCAGGGGGTGGTTCCGGCATGCGTGCCGCAGTGACGAGGGGTGGACAGCTTGTCGTGGGCGAGGTCGCCGACCCCGTGCCGTCCTCGGGACACGTCGTCGCCCGCTCGCTCGCCGCCGGCATCTGCGGGTCCGACCTGCACGCCCTCGCCGACTTCTCGCACTTCACCGGGTTGATGGACTCGGTCGGCGTGCCCGCGCTCGACCCGGCCGCCGACTGCGTGTTCGGCCACGAGTTCTGCGCCGAGATCGTCGAGCACGGGCCGGACACCGCCGGCACGCTGCCGGTCGGGACGCGGGTCTGCTCGGTGCCCATCATCGTGGGGCCGACCGGGGTCGAGCAGATCGGCTACTCCAACGCCTACCCCGGCGCCCTGGCCGAGCACATGGTGCTCCAGGAGCTGCTCTGCCTGCCGGTGCCCGACGGACTGGCCACCGACCTCGCCGCGCTGACCGAGCCGCTGGCCGTCGGCGAGCACGCCGTGGGCCTGGCCGGCCTCGCCGAGGGCCAGCCCTGCCTCGTGGTGGGCTGCGGGCCGGTCGGGCTCGCCGTCATCGCGGCGCTCAAGGGGCGAGGCCACGGACCGGTGCTCGCCGCCGACTTCTCACCGACCCGGCGGCGCCTCGCCGAGGCATTCGGCGCCGACGAAGTCCTCGATCCGGCCGAAGGCTCACCCCACGACCGCTGGCCCGACTTCGGCATCGCCCGCACCGTCATGGAGCGCATCATGCTCGGGGCAGCCGCCAAGGACCCGGTCATCTTCGAGGCCGTCGGCGTGCCCGGGATGCTCCAGTCGCTGATTTCAGACGCTCCGCCGCACAGCCGCATCGTGGTGGTGGGGGTGTGCATGCACAGCGACACCATCGAGCCCTTCATGGCCGTGACCAAGGAGATGGAGCTCCGCTTCTCCTTCGGCTACACCCCCGACGAGTTCGCTGCGACGCTCGCCCGCCTGGCCGACGGGGTCCCCGGGGCCGAGCTGCTGGTCACGTCGGCCGTCGACCTGGCCGGGACGCCCGGTGCCTTCGAGACCCTGCGGGCCCCGGGCGAGCAGGGCAAGATCCTCGTCAAGCCGTAGCGACACCGACACCAGTGACAGACATGGAGAGCAATGACGACCATTGACGCCGACGGTCATATCAAGTTCGGGATCTTCCTGGCCCCGTTCCACCCCGTGGGCCAGAACCCGACCTTGGCCCTCGAACGTGACCTGCAACTGATCGAACACTTGGACGAGCTGGGCTTCGACGAAGCCTGGTTCGGCGAGCACCACTCCGCCGGCTACGAGATCATCGCCTCGCCCGAGGTGTTCATCGCCGCCGCCGCACAGCGGACGAAGCACATCCGTCTCGGCACCGGCGTGTCGTCGCTGCCCTACCACCACCCGTTCATGCTGGCCGACCGCATGGTGCTGCTCGACCACCTGACCCGCGGCCGCGTGATGATCGGGGTGGGCCCCGGCGCACTCCCCTCCGACGCCTTCATGATGGGCATCGACCCGGCCAAGCAGCGCGACATGATGGAGGAGTCCCTCGAGGCCATCCTGGCCCTGCTCGCCGGCGAGACGGTCTCCATGGAGACGGACTGGTTCAAGCTGGTCAAGGCCCGCCTGCAGCTGCGGCCCTACCAGCGCCCCTTCCCAGAGGTGGCCGTGGCGGCCCAGGTCTCGCCGGCCGGGCCTCGGGCCGCCGGCCGCTTCGGCGCCAGCCTGCTCTCCATCGGCGCCACCTCCGCCGGCGGCTTCGACGTGCTGGGCACGCACTGGGACGTCATGGAGGAGCGGGCCGAGGAGTTCGACACCACGGTCGACCGCAACGACTGGCGGCTGGTCGGCCCCATGCACATCGCCGACACCAAGGAGCAGGCGGTGGCCGACGTCGCCTTCGGACTCGAGGAGTGGGTCGACTACTTCCAGCGCGTGGCCGCCCTGCCGCTGGCGCCCAACACGGAGAACTTCGAATCGCTCGTCGACGCGCTCAACGCCTCGGGCTTCGCCGTCATCGGCACGGTGGACGACGCCATCGCCCAGGTCGCCCGGCTGCAGGAGCAGTCCAAGGGGTTCGGCACCTTCCTCTTGATGGGCCACGAGTGGGCCGACACCGCCGCCACGCGCCACTCCTACGAGCTGATCGCCCGCTACGTGGCGCCCCGCTTCCAGGGCTCCTCGGAATCGCTGACCTCGAGCCGGGACTGGGCCGCCGAGAACCGCCCCGAGTTCATCGGCGCGGCGGGCAACGCCGTCATGTCGGCCATCCAGAAGCACCATGAGGAGAAGGCCGAGAAGGCTGCCAAGGCGGGTTCGCCCGGTGCCTGACGTCGAGATCACCCACGAGCAGGCCCCGACCAACGGGATTCAGCTGCACGTCGCCGCAGCCGGGCCGGCCGACGGACCGCCCGTGGTGCTCTGCCACGGCTTCCCCGAGCTGTGGTACTCGTGGCGCCACCAGCTCGGCGCGCTGGCCGGCGCAGGGTACCGGGCGCTCGCCCTCGACCTGCGCGGCTACGGCGCCAGCTCGCAGCCCAAGGAGGTCGCCGACTACGGGTCGGACAGGCTCACGGGTGACCTGTGCGGCCTGCTCGACCATTACGGCTACGAGACGGCCGACTTCGTCGGCCACGACTGGGGGGCGATGCTCGTGTGGGAGATGGGGCGCCTGCATCCCGGGCGCGTCGCGTCCATCTGCAACATGAGCGTGCCCTATACCAACTCGCCGGCGCCACCCACCCAGATCTTCGAGGCGATCTTCGAGGACAAGTTCTTCTACATGCTCTACTTCCAGCCCGTCGGTCCGGCGGAGGCGGAGTTCGAGGCGGACCCGCGGGGCTTCCTGCGCTCCATGCTCTACTCCGCCGGCGGCGAGGGCATGGCCAACCCGAACCCGCTGGTCGCCGATGCGCCCCGCGAGGGCACCCGCTTCCGGGACATCCTGTCGCCGGCCCCCGACGTGCTGCCGGCCTGGCTGAGCGAGCACGACGTCGACGTCTACACCGAGGCCTTCGAGCAGAGCGGCTTCTTCGGTCCCGTCAGCTTCTACCGCAACATGGACGCCAACTGGGAGCGCGCCAAGGACATCCCGGCCTCCGTCTACACGATGCCGACGGGCTTCATCACCGGCTCGCTCGACCCGGTCAACTTCATGATGCCGGGCGCGGCCGAGGCCATGGCCGAGGCATTGCCCGACTTCCGGGGCGCCACCGAGATCGACGGCGCCGGCCACTGGGTGCAACAGGAGCGCCCGGCCGAGACCAACGCCGCGCTCTTGGAGTTCCTCGCCGCCACGCGATGAGCGGGTTGGTCCCGCTTCCGCCACAGCCGGCCGGGGTGCCGTGGCCGACCGAGGATTGGCCCGAGGGCGAGATGCCCCCCGGTGTCGATATCGGAGGGCTGCTCGAAGAAGCGTTCGACGACGAGGGGCCGCTCGCCGTCACCTTCGCCGTGCTCGTGGTGCACGGAGGCCGTGTGGTGGCCGAGCGCTACCACGGAGCCCTCGAGCACTTCGACCGCGCCCCCACCCCGGTCACGGCGCAGACGCCGTTGCTCAGCTGGTCGATGGCGAAGTCGGTGCTGCACGCCGTCGTCGGCCTGCTCGTCGGCGAGGGCCGCCTCGACCTCGACGCACCGGCCGACGTGCCCGAGTGGTCGAGGCCCGACGACCCCCGCCACGCCATCACGCTCCGCCAGCTCCTGGCCATGCGCGACGGGCTCGACTTCGTCGAGGACTACGTCGACGACCGGGTGTCCGACGTGATTCGCATGCTCTTCGGCGAGGGCCAGTCCGACATGGCGCACTTCGCCGCCGACCGAGGGCTCGCCGCCCCGCCCGGGACGCGCTTCAACTACTCGTCGGGGACCTCGAACATCATCTCGGGCATCGTCGCCCGCGCCCTGGGCCACGGGGAGCCCTACGCCCGGTTCCTGCACGGCCGCCTCTTCGGGCCCATCGGCATGGCGAGTGCCGACCCCGAGTTCGACGAGGCGGGGACGTGGGTGGCGTCGTCGTACCTCCGGGCCACGGCACGCGACTGGGCGCGCTTCGGGCTGCTCTACCTGCGCGACGGCAGGTGGGACGGCGTCCGCCTCCTCCCCCCGGGCTGGGTCGACTACGGACGGACCATGGTCTCGATCGACGACCCCGACGACCCCAGCCCCCACGGCGCGCACTGGTGGGGCGTGACCGGGGACACGCTCGACAACCTCGACCGGCGCGGCACCTTCCGCGCCTCGGGCTACGAGGGCCAGACGATCACCATCTGCCCCGCCCTTGACCTCGTGGTGGTCCGCCTGGGCAAGACGCCGCTCGAGCGCGAGACCGAGCTGCCGCCGTGGCGGGCCGCGATGGTCGAGGCGTTCGCCGGGGCCCGCTGAGCCCCCTGCGCGCCGCCGGCCTCAGGCGGGTGTGGCGACGAAGACCGGGATGGCTCGGTCGGTCTTCTCCTGGTACTCGGCGTAGGGCGGGTAGGCCGCCACCGCCCGCTCCCACCACTGCGCCTTCTCGTCGCCGCTGATCTCGCGGATGCTCACCTTGAAGGGCTCTGGCCCGTCCTGAACGAGCACCTCATCTGGGTGGGCCACCAGGTTGTGGTACCACTCGGGGTTCTCGGGCGTGCCGCCCTTGGACGCCACGAGCGCGTACTCGCCGTCGTGCTCGACCCGCATGAGGGGGTTCTTGCGGACCTTGCCGGTCTTGGCCCCCCGGCTGGTCACGACGATGACGGGCATCCCGGTGTCGAGCAGGGTATTGGCCCGCTGCCCCCCCGAGGCCTCGTACTCGGCCACCTGGTCGCGGACCCACTGGTACGCGCTGGGTTCGTAGTCACCGTGAAGTGTGGTCATGGGGCGATCGTATTGGCACAGGGCTACTGTCCGATCGTGCCTCGCGAGCCCATGGCCACCGGCGACGTCCTGGCCTTCCATGACACGCTGTCCAACTGGGGCCGCTGGGGCGCCGACGACCAGCTCGGGGCGCTCAACCTGATCACACCCGAGGTGACGGCGGCCGCGGCGGCGACGGTCCGCTCCGGGCGCACAGTCTCGTGCGCCCGCCCGCTCGATACCAGGCCCGCCGTCGACAACCCGCATCCGGTGGCCCACCACATGATCGGCACGGCGACCGAGGGCGGCGGTGCCGACTACATCGCCATCTCGCCCCACGGCTTCGCCACCAGCCACCTCGACGCCCTCTGCCACATCTTCCACGAGGGCAGGATCTACAACGGGTACCCGGCGGAGGCGGTCACCGCCCACGGAGCGACGCAACTGGGCATCCACCACCTCCGGTCCGGCATCGTGACGCGGGGCGTGCTGCTCGACATCGCCGCCGTGCGCGGCGTGGACGCCCTCGAGCCGGGCGAGCCGATCTACCCCGAGGACCTCGAGGCGGCAGAGGAGGCCGCCCGTCTCCGGGTGCACGCCGGGGACGCGCTCCTGGTCCGTACGGGGCGCTGGCGCTGGCGCGCCGAGCACGGCCCGTGGGACGCCGGCACGCTGGCGGCCGGCCTCGATGCCTCGTGCCTCCCCTGGCTCCGCCGAGCGCGACGTGGCCACGCTCGGCAGCGACTGCGTCGCCGACGTCCTGCCCTCCCGGGTCGAGGGCGTCGTCATGCCGATCCACACCGTCGTCATCGTCGCCCTGGGGGTCCACCTCATGGACAACCTCGACCTCGACGCGCTGGCCGAGGCGTGTGCCGGGGAGCAGCGCTGGGAGTTCCTCCTCACCGTGGCGCCGCTCGTGCTGCGCCGCGGCACGGCATCACCGGTCAACCCGATCGCCGTCTTTTGATCAGGTCGGCGTGCCGCCCACCATCGGTGCGTTGAGGTGCAGGCTCCCGGCCGAGCCCTGGAACCCGGCATTGCCGTAGCTGAAGATCCCGCCGTCGGAGGCGACCAGCCAGTAGCCGGCGCCGTCGAAGGTGCTCATCATCCCGACGATCGGCTTGTTCAACACGATGCTCCCCGACGAGCCGTGGAAGCCGGCGTCGCCGTAGTTGAAGATGCCGCCGTCGGAGGCGACGAGCCAGTAGCCCAGGCCGGTCGGGCTGGCGCCCATGCCCACGATCGGCTTGTTGAGCGGCTGGCCGCCGCGCGAGCCGAGGAAGCCGGCGTCGCCGTAGTTGAAGATGCCTCCGTCGGAGGCCACCAGCCAGTAGCCCTTGCCGTCGGGCGTGGCGGCCATGCCGACGACGGGCTTGTTGAGGTGGATGCCGCCGGCCGAGCCGTAGAACTGGGCGTCGCCGTAGTTGAAGATCCCTCCGTCGGAGGCCACCAGCCAGTAGCCGCCGCCGTCCGGGGTGGCCGCCATGCCCACGACGGGCTCGTTGAGGTGGATGCCGCCGGCCGAGCCGTAGAAGTTGGCGTCGCCATAGTTGAAGATGCCGCCGTCGGTGGCCACCTCCCAGTACCCGCCGTCACCCGGCGTGGCCGCCATGCCCACCACTGGGGCGTTGAGGCGCAGGCTCCCCGCCGAACCGTGGAAGAGGGCGTTGCCGTAGCTGAAGATGCCGCCGTCGGAGGCGTTCGTCCAGTAGCCCTCTGCCGGTGTGTACATGTTGGCCAGGGGCTGCTGGTTCCCCGAGCTGTCGTTGACCTCGCCACCGGCCTGGCACGAGCCGCCGCCCGGCGTGCACGACAGGGCCGTCAACTGGGAGCGCGCGCTCGAGCCCGAGGCGGCCCCGGACGGGATCGCCGCCGGCGCGTTGGCCCAGGAGCCACCGGACAGCGAGTCGATGAGCGCGATGGTCCGCCCCGCGCCGTTCAGGTAGGAGCCGACCGCGGTGCACTGGTTCAGGGACAGGCACGACACCGCGTCGAGCACCGCGTGCACCGAGGACCCGGAGGCCGCGTCGGCCGGTTGCGGGCCCTCGGCGGCCGTGGCGACACCCGCTGCATCGATCGTGTCGATCAGCGCCCGCTGGCCCGGCGCGCCGTCCTCGTAGTAGCCGGTGGCGGCGCAGCCGTCGAAGGTGCAGGAGGCCGCGGTCAGCTGGGTGTTCTGATCCGCCTCGGGGCCGGCGTTCGCCGGTTGGGGCGCCTCGATGACGCTCCAGGCGCCACCCGAGAGGCGTTCGAGCAGCCCCCTGGCTTTGCCGGACGTGTCGGCGTAGGCGCCGACGGCCTCGCACAGGCCCGGACCGCACGAGACAGCCTGTGGTGCCACGCCGGTGGTCCCGATGAAGCTCACCGCGCTCGATCCGGTTGCCGCATCGGAGGGCAGCGGCGCGTCCTGCGCCGTCCACGAGCCGTTCGGCGCCTGAGAGAGCAGGTCGCCCTGGAACCGGCTGCTCGTGTTCTCGTAGAGACCTCCGGCCGCGCAGCCGCCGACGGACGGGCACGAGACGCTTTCCAGCACGACGAGGGTGCTGCCGGCGGCGCCCGCCGGCTGAGGCGCCACCTGGCTGCTCCACTGACCGGAGGCGAGCGTGTCGATGAACCCCACTTCCGCCCCGCCGGTGTTGCGGTACGAGCCCACCGCCACGCACGAGCTCGCGCTGGTGCAGTCGACCGACTTGAGGAAGGCGTTGCTGCTCCCCGCGGTGGCGGCATCCGACGGGAGGGGGGCCTCGAACGCGCTCCAGTGGCCGCCCGAGAGCGTATCGACGAGCGCGGCGTCGCCACCCGCGGTCGCGGCGTACTCACCGACCGCGACGCACGAGCCGTCGACGGCGCACGACGCGCCGAGCGCCTTGGAGAACCCGGCGGGTGCGGCGTCGCTCGGCAGCGGCGTCTCGAGTGCGCTCCACGAGCCGCCCGAGAAGGTCTCGAGGAGGCCGTGCGAGGTGCTCGAGCCGTCCACGTAGGACCCCACGTCGACGCACGTGAGGGGCGACGAGCACGACTCCTGGTTCATCGTCGCCGTCGGGTTGGTCCCGGGCGCGTCCGGACCGGCCGGGAGTGGTGCCTGCAGCCCCGTCCAACCGGGCGTGGGGGCGGTCGGCGACGCCGGGGCGGCGGCGAAGAGGCCTGCCACGGCACCGGTCCCGACGGCCAGGACGCCGTCGACGGCGACCACCGCACCGCGCCGCAATTTGGATTGGGTCACGTGCCGACGACCGCGTACGCCCTTGGTCACGTAGCCACCTCCCAGATCTTCCCGATGGCAATCTAGGGAAGAAACCCGCGTGGGGCAACGACCCTCGGGCGGGAATCCGTCAATGCACGTCCAGCTCGCGCCGGGCCTCTCGGCTCAACCGCCCTCGTAGGGGAAGCCGAGGTCGGGCGCGGTGAGGATGGCGCGGAACGCCAGTCCCTCGGCGGCCGCCATCGCCTCGACCGTCCCGCCGCGATCGACCACCGCCACGAGCAGCACCACCTCGCCGCCCGCCTCCTGCACGGCGTGCGCCGCCTCGAGGAGCGACGTGCCGCGCGTCACCGTGTCCTCGGTGACCACGACCTTGTCGCCCGGGTCGAGCGCGCCCGCGATGCGCCCCCCACCGCCGTGGTCCTTCACCTCCTTGCGGACGCTGAAAGCCTTGAGGCCACGGCCCCGCGTCGCCGCCACGCCGGCGGTCACGAACGCGACGGGGTCGGCCCCCATGGTGAGCCCGCCGATGGCCGTGGCCTCCTCGGGGATCGCCGAGAGCACGGCGTCGGCCACCAGCAGCATGGCCTCGGGCCGGCACACCGTCTGCTTGGAGTCAATGAACCAGTTGCTCGTGCGCCCCGACTTGAGCGTGAATTCCCCCGTCCTGACCGAGTGCGCCAGCAGGTGGGCGCGCAGGTCGTCCTGCCCGCTCACGTGAAGTGCACGCCGGGGTGGCCGGCGACCTGGCCGATCACGCTGGCGCCCTGCCCGGCCCCCCCGAGCGCAGCCAGCGCGGCGCCCACACCCCGCGGGTCGACCACCAGCGCCATGCCGATGCCGCGGTTGAAGACACGGTCCATCTCGTCCTCGGCCACGGGACCGAGGCGTGCGATCTCGGCGAAGACGCGCGGCTCCTCCCAGGTCGAGCGGTCCAGCGTCACCCCGAGCCCGTCGGGCAGGGCCCGGGGCAGGTTGCCCACGATGCCGCCGCCCGTGATGTGCGCGCAGGCATGCAATGCGTCGCCGAGGGCGGCCCGCACGGCGAGCACGGCCGGGGTGTAGATGACCGAGGGGCGCAGCAGCTCGTCGGCCACGGAGTGCGCGGCTCCCTCCCAAGCGGGATCCGAGAGGTCGAGGCCGGCGCGCTCGAGGAGCACGTGGCGGGCCAGCGTGTAGCCGTTGGAGCGCAGTCCCGGCGAGGCCAGCCCCACGACGGCATCGCCGGCGTGGACCCGCTCGGGACCGAGCTGGGTGCCGTCCTCCACGGCGCCCACCGCGAAGCCGGCCAGGTCGAGCTCGTCTGGCGCCATGACCCCCGAATGCTCGGCCGTCTCGCCGCCGATCAGCGCGCAGCCCGCCTGCCGGCAGCCCTCGTGCACGCCGGCCACCACGGTGGCGACGTGCTCGGGGTCGACCTTGCCCGTCGCGAGGTAGTCGAGCATGAACAGGGGCTCGGCGCCGACGCAGACCAGGTCGTCCACGCACATGGCGACCAGGTCGACGCCGACCGTCTCGTAACGCCCGGTGGCCCGGGCCACCACCAGCTTCGTGCCCACGCCGTCGGTCGAGGCCACCAGCACGGGCTTGGTGAAGCGGTCCATGTCGAGGGGGAACTGGCCCCCGAAGCCGCCGATGCCCGCCACGAGCGAGCGCAGGCGGTCGACGGCGGCGTCGCCGGCTGCGATGTCCACGCCGGCGCCGGCGTAGGTGGCGCCGCCCTGGCCCATGGCGTTCAGACCCCGGGGAGCGCGGCCTGGTGGGCCGTGACCGTCACCGGCTCGGTACGGCTGAGCGAGACCGGCGTCGCGTGGGGAACGGGCGTCGGGTAGTTGCCGGTGAAGCACGCGTCGCAGAACCCGCCATCGGCCCCGATGGCCTCCTTCAGGTTCTCGATGCTGATGTAGGCCAACGAGTCGGCGCCGAGGATCTCGGCCATCTCCTCGATGCTGTGGTCCGTCGCCAGCAGCTCCTCGTAGGACGGGGTGTCGATCCCGTAGAAGCAGGGCCAGCGCCACGGGGGCGAGGAGATGCGCAGGTGGACCTCGGCCGCACCGGCCTCGCGCAGCATGCGGATGACCGAGCGCTGCGTGGTACCCCGCACGATGGAGTCGTCCACCACGACCAGTCGCTTGCCGGCGATGGCGTCGGAGAGCGGGTTCAGCTTCCGCCGCACTGCGTCGGCCCGCGCTCCCTGGTCGGGCGCGATGAAGGAGCGGCCGATGTAGCGGTTCTTCACCAGGCCCTGTCCGTAGGGGATGCCGCTGGCGCGGGCGAAGCCCTCGGCGGCGGGGACCCCCGACTCGGGCACCCCCATCACCATGTCGGCCTCGGCGGGCGCCTGGGCCGCCAGCAGCTCGCCCATGCGGCACCGGGTCTCGTGGACCTCCCTGCCGTAGAGGCGGCTGTCGGGACGGGCGATGTAGGCGAACTCGAAGATGCAGAGCCGCGGCTCGACCTCGCGCAGCCAGGGGACCTCGAGGCTCGTGGGCCCCTCCGCGTCGATCACGACGAGCTCGCCGGGCGCGATCTCCCGCACGAAGGTGGCCCCGATCACGCTGAGGGCCGGCGTCTCGGAGGCCAGGACCCAGCCCTCGGGGGCGTCGGCCGGGCCGAGTCGGCCCAGGCACAGGGGACGGAAGCCGTACGGGTCGCGCACGCCGAAGAGCCGCTCGGAGCTCATGACGACGAAGGAGAACGCGCCCTCCAAGATGGGGAGCACCAGCTGCAGCGCCGTGGAGAGGTCCTCGGTCTCGGGGAACGCGTGCATCAACAGCTCGGCGACGACGTCGCTGTCGGTGCAGATCGATCCCGGCAGCATCCCGACCTTCTCGGCCAGGGCCCGGGTGTTCGTCAGGTTGCCGTTGTGACCGAGCGCGAAGCCGGCCCGCCCCACCGGCCGGTAGACCGGCTGGGCCCCCGCCCAGTCCGAGGACCCGTGCGTCGAGTAGCGGGTGTGCCCGATGGCGAGGTGCCCGTCGAGGCCGGAGAGGCTGCGCTCGTCGAAGACGGTCGCCACGAGGCCCATGTCCTTGACGACGGTGACGGTGTTGCCGTCGCTCACCGCCATGCCGGCCGACTCCTGGCCCCGGTGCTGCAGGGCGAAGAGGCCGTCGAACGTGAGGTTGGCCACCCTCTTTCCGGGCGCGTAGACGCCGAAGACACCGCACGCTTCCTTCACGCGCTCACCATTCTCGCACAGGGCGACGTCATGCATCCCCCAGGGCCCGGGCCAGGTTGTGCTGGTCCGCCGTCTCCAGGGCGTCGACGGGAAGGTCCACCAGTCCGCCGAGACTGAAGCGGTCACCACCCGCCCGGCCGAGGACGGCGGCGGGGATGCCGGCGGCGTCGGCCCGGGCGCACAGATCGTCGGGGGCGGGCGTCGCCACCACGAAGCGGGAGGGCAGCTCGGTGAAGAGCTCGGCGGGGTCGCTCGCCTCGAGCACGCACCCCGTGGCGGCCGCGGCCGCCATCTCGGCCAGGGCGACGGCCAGGCCACCCCCGGACACGTCGTGGACGGCGCGCACCATGTCGCTGTCCCCTCCGCCCACCTGTGCCGCGACGAGCCCGGCGACGAACGTGCACAGCGCCGCGTGCGCCGCGAAGTCGACGGCCGGCACCGCGCCGGAGCGGTGGTGGCGCCGCTCGGTGGCCCAGCGCGTCCCTTCGAGCGGGAACGAACCGTCCTCGCCGGCCCGGGCACCCAGCAGGACGACGGCGTCACCCTCCGACCACGCCAGCCCGGGCGGCTGCGCCCGCACGGCGTCGACGAGGCCCAGCACCCCGAGCACCGGGGTCGGGTCGATGTCGGACCCGCCGCTCTCGTTGTAGAGGCTGACGTTGCCCCCGATCACCGGCAGCGACAGCGCGCGGCAGGCCTCGGTCATCCCGTCGATGCACTCGGAGAGCTGCCACATGACCTCGGGATGCTCCGGGTTGCCGAAGTTGAGGCAGTTCACGACGGCGACCGGCACCGCCCCGACGCACGCCAGGTTGGCCACGCCCTCGGCCAGCACGAGCGCGGTGCCCGCCCGCGGGTCCAGCGCGCACGCCCGCGGGTTGGAGTCGGTCGTGATGGCGACGCCGCGCACCGAGGGCGGCAGCCCGGGGCCGGCGAGCCGCAGCAGCGCCGCATCGGCGCCGGGGCCGGCCACCGTGTTCAAGAAGAGCTGGTGGTCGTATTGGCGGTAGACCCAGCGGGCCGAGCCCAGCAGCGCGAGGAGGTCGTCGGCGCAGTCGCCGGGCGGGGCGAGCGGCTCGGCCGGACGGCGGGCCGGCGCGTGGCGCGGCCGGTCGTAGAGGGGCGCGTCGTCCGAGAGCGAGGCGGCCGGCACGTCGGCCAGCACCGGGCCGTCCATGCCCTGACGGATCCGCAGGCGCCCGCCGCCGTCGGGGTCGGGCGCCGTCACCGTGCCGATGACGGTGGCCCGCACCTCCCACTTGGCGCAGATGGCCGCCACCGCCGGCCAGGACTCGGGCGTGACGATGGCGAGCATGCGCTCCTGGCTCTCGCTCGTCATCACCTCCCACGGCTCCATGCCGTCCTCGCGCCGCGGCACGGCGGAGACGTCCACGTCCATGCCGACGCCGCCGCGGCCCGCCGTCTCGCTCGTGGCACAGGCCAGTCCGGCGCCGCCGAGGTCCTGGATCCCGACCACGAGCTTGGTGTCGAGCAGCTCCAGACACGCCTCGATCAGCCGCTTCTCCTCGAAGGGGTCCCCCACCTGGACGCTCGGCCTCTTGGTGTCGTCCGCCGCCCCCTTCTGCTCCCCGCTGAACCCGGCGGAGGCCAGGACGCTCACCCCGCCGATGCCGTCGCGGCCGGTGCTCGATCCGAGCAGCACGGCCAGGTTCCCCGGGCCCGAGGCGATGCCGAGCACCAGCCGCTCGGTGGGGAGGGCGCCCATGCACAGCACGTTCACGAGCGGGTTCTGGGCGTAGCAGGGGTCGAAGGTCAGCTCTCCGCCGACGGTCGGCACCCCGACCGAGTTGCCGTAGCCCGAGATCCCGCTCACGACGCCCTCGAGCAGCCAGCGCTGGCGAGCGTCCTGCGGAAGCCCGAAGAAAAGCGGGTCCATGACGGCGAGCGGCCGTGCCCCCATGGTGAAGATGTCGCGCAGGATGCCACCCACGCCCGTGGCCGCGCCCTGATAGGGCTCGATCGCCGAGGGGTGGTTGTGGCTCTCGATCCGGATGGCGACGGCGATCCCGTCCCCGGCGTCGATCACCCCGGCGTTCTCGCCCGGGCCGACGAGGACTCGCGGCCCCTCCGTGGGCAACCGCCGAAGATGGAGGCGGGACGACTTGTAGGAGCAGTGCTCGCTCCACATCACGGCGTACAGGGCGAGCTCGAGGTGGTTGGGCGGGCGGCCGAGGATCTTGGCCACGGCCTCGTACTCGTCGTCGGTCAGGCCGAGCGCCCGGTGCAGGATCTCGGCCATGATGACACCCAGGATAGACGGCCGCGCCGCCAGGTCAGCCCGGTGCGGCACGGGAAACCGGAGCTGCGACTCGTTACGCTCTGGCGTATCGAGGGGGGACGGGAGGGGGTCATCATGGCCGGTTCCGGTGCAGGGCAGATCGCAGTCGACCCGGGGGCGCCGTACGGGTACTCCCGCTCGGCGGAGCTCCAGCAGCAGTTCGAACAGGCGGCGGCCGCGCTCCGTGCGTCCGACGGATGGAGTGAGGGCGGATCCACACAGCTCGTCGCAGACCTGGCCCTCGAGGGTGGCGGCGTCAAGGGCATCGGCATCGTCGGCGCCGTGTCGGCACTGGCCGAGGCCGGCTACCGATTCCAGCGGGTGGCCGGCACGAGCGCCGGCGCCATCGCGGCGTCGCTCATTGCGGCGATCTCCAAGAAGGGCGATCCCCTGACGACCCTTCAGCGGTACCTGGACAACCTGACCTTCGACGCGTTCATGCCCAAGGGCAAGCTCCACGCCTTCATGGACCACCATTTCGGCAATGCCGGGGAGCTCCTCACCTCGGCGGAGGTCCTCACGCACAAGATGGGCGTCTACGACGGTGCCTACCTCTTCACATGGCTCGAGCCGATCCTGCGCGACCTCGGCGTGCGCACCTTCGCGGATCTCAAGATCACACAGGACGAAGACCCCGGCATGAGCTTGCCCGAGAGCCGCCGCTACCGCCTCGTGGTGCACACCTCGGACATCACCCGGGGCCAACTCGTCCGCCTGCCGTGGGACTACGACTACTACGGCCAGGACCGGGACGCCCAGAGCGTCGTTCAGGCGGTGCGTGCGTCGATGTCGATCCCGTTCTTCTTCGAGCCGGTCACCTACACGGCACTGCCGGCGGAGGTCGACCTCCCCCATCCGGGCGGGGGTTCCCTCGCCACCCGCTACGAGGGCGGCACGGTGACCTGGGTGGACGGCGGCATGCTGCGGAACTTCCCGATCGACGCCTTCGACCGGGAGGACGGCGCGCCGCCGCGCTGGCCCACCATCGGGATCAAGCTCTCCGCCCTCCGGACCGACAACCCGTCCACACAGGCGGCGGCGAGCGCCTTCGGCGAGGCGCGGGGCTGCCTGCACACGATGATGAGCGAATGGGACTCCTACAGCATCGGCGCCGCGGCGGCCGGCCGCACCATCTTCGTCGACAATGCCGGCATCTCGACCACCGACTTCGACCTGACTGCCGCGCAGCGCAACGAGCTCTTCGTAAACGGCGTCGCGGCAGCGACGTCCTTCGTGATCGAGATGGGTGCCCGGGGCCGGGTCCCGCGCACGGACAGCGAGGCGCGGCAACTCGTGCACGAGCGCGCGGCGGCCGGCTGAGCGCTCAGCCCGGCCGGTCGGCGCACAGCACCACGAGGTCGCGCTCGGACCACACCACCGACGCCTCGAACCCGACCCCGGCGAGCCAACGGAGCTGGTCGGAGGTCGTCGAGGGTCGGTCGTGGTCGCTCGTCACCGGCGTCACGGCGTCTCCGGCATCGAGGGGGATCACGACGTCGCCGAGCACGAAGCGCCCCCCGGGGCGCAGCACCGCCGCCACCCGGGCGAACAGGGCGGCCTTGTCGGGGCCCTCGAGATGGTGGACGGCCAGCGCGGAGACGACGAGGTCGAAGGGACCGGGCGGCAGGGGGTCGGCCAGCTCGGCTCACCACGAGCTCGACCGGTCGCCCCTCGAGCCGCGCCCGGGCCGCCTCGAGCATCGGCGCGCTCTTGTCGACCCCCACCGCCCTCGCTCCTGAGTGACGGTCCAGCACGGCGACCAGCGTCTCGCCGGTGCCCGTCCCGAGGTCGAGCACCGCGGTCACGGCCACCCCTGCCGTGGCGGCGGCGACCGCCTCCTGCAGGCGCCCGTAGGCGGGCACCTCCTCTCGCATCAGGTCCAGGTAGGTGGCCGGGTCGAAATGGAATTGGCTCATAGGGCATGGCGACGGACCCAGGCCCAGCGCAGGACGAACAGGGACAGTCCGAGTGTCACGAGGTTGATGGCGAGCTCCACCAGGCCGTTGCCGCCCTTGCCCCACACGCCGTGTTGGAGGTCGTAGAGCACGTCCATCCCGAAGAGGTAGAGGCCCGCCCCGCCCCCGGCCAGCAGCCAGAACAGGGCCGCCCGCCGCGCCGTCAGGAGGCAGAAGGCGGCGGCGACCAGGCAGAGGGCCAGCCAGCCGTCGGCCAGGGGGAACGCGTCCTCGAACTGGGTGTACGGGAGGCTCGTCTCGGACGCCACGAGGGAGCGGTGGGTCAGCCAGGCGATCCAGTAGAGGGCGATGAGCAGGGCCGCCACCAGGAGCACGGCGGCCACCGAGCGGCGTTCGCTGGCGGTGATCACCCCCGCAGGGTAACGCCCCCGCCAGTTCGAAATACCGGTGCCCGGATTGTGTCATTGGAGGTTCCGAATTGGGTGAAATCACTTCACCCGAAATATGTGAGGGGAAACATCGCCAATTGATACATATGAGTGCCGTCGGCGCGGCACAATGGGAGCATGGCAACCAAGGGAAAGACTCCGGCTCCTCGCAAGCCCATGAGCACCGGTCACAAGGCCGCGCTCGCTCGTGGGCGGGCCGAGAGCGCAAGCGTCCGCCACTATCTCGAGGCGCTCGAGACGTCCAAGCCCAAACGGGGCCGCAAGCGCACCCCGGCCTCCATCGACCGCCGGCTGGCGGCCATCGAGTCCCAGCTCGCCTCGGCCGACGCCCTGACCCGCCTCCACCTGCTCCAGGAGCAGAAGGACCTGCTCGACGAGCGCTCCCGGACGGACCAGGTCAAGGACCTCTCGGCTCTCGAGAAGCAGTTCATCAAGGTGGCCAAGGCCTACGGGGAGCGCAAGGGCATCACCTACGCCACCTGGCGGGCGGCCGGCGTCAGCGCGGCCGTCCTGCAGAAGGCCGAGATCCCCCGCTCGCGGACCTGATCGTCAGCGGGAGACCCGCCGCGCGGGGAGACCGTTCTCCTCTCGATGGCCGAGACCGCTCCTCCCGTACGTCCTGATGCGGTGGCCGGCCTGGGCGATGACGTCATCGGCGGCGTGGCGGGGGCGATGTCCGACGAGCAGATCAGGGACCGTCTCCACCGGCTCTTCCGCCAGAAAGCAGCCGTGGAGGGTGCCATCGTGGTGCTGCTGGGCGAGGTCGACCGCCGCCAGGCCTACCGCGCCGAGGGCGCCACGTCGGTGGAGGCATGGACCGTGGAGCGTTTCGGCGTGTCGACGCCGACGGCGCGGGCGTACGTCCATCTCTCCGAGAAGGCCTGGGACATTCCCCAGCTCATTGAAGGGCTCCGCGCTGGGGACCTCTCCTTCGACAAGGTACGCGCCGTCGCAGGGGTGGCGACACCGGAGACCGACCGTGACCTCCGTATCGAGGCTGCGGAATGCTCGGTTCGTCAGCTCGCCGAGTTGGCCCGCTCCAGGAACGGGGCGAGCGAGGCCCGGGCCGAGTCCGACCACGAGAAACGGTTCCTCCGCTTCAACGACCGCTTCCGTACACTCAGCGTCCAGCTGCCTCCCGAGTCCTTCGCCGAAACCAGGGCCTGCCTCGAGGCACGGGCTCGCCGGGTCCCCTCCTACGGCGAGACGCCGTGGGACCAGCGACTGTGCGATGCCTTCTGCGAGCTGGTCCGCTCGTCGGTGCGGGACGCCGGCGGCGGGACTTCTCCCTCAGGCCCGTACTTCGTGGTGGCCCACGTGCCGCTGGCCGCCCTCATCGGCGCTGCGGGGGAGACGAGCGACCTGGCCGGCGAGCTCGAGCGGGACGGTTTGGTCAGCTGCGAAACCATCCGCCGCATCGCCTGCGATGCCACCATCACCCTGGGCGTCGATGACGACGTGGGCCACACGATGTACGAGGGCCGGGCCCGGAGAGAGCCGAGCGACACCCAGCGGCGGGAGATCATGCGGCGGGACCGCCACTGCCGGTTCCCGGGATGCACCAACGTGACCTTCACCAACGCGCACCACGTCGAGGGCTGGAAACCCGGTGGACGCACCGACCTGGACAACCTCGCGCTCCTGTGCCTTCACCACCATCACCTCGTCCATACCAGCGGGTGGACCATGACGGGGAACGCCAACTCGGAACTGACATTCATCGGCCCCTCAGGCCGGGTCATGACGTCGCGCCCGTCCCCCCTCTGGACGACCGTGACCGCCCCGAGATCGGGCTAGACCGCGACGGCGGTGGCGGCTGCTGCGGTGATCAGCGAGCGCAGCAGCACCAGCCCGTCCTCGGAGCCGAGCAACGCCGAGCTGGCGCGCTCGGGGTGGGGCATGAGGCCCACGACGTTGCCGGCCTCGTTGGCGATGCCGGCGATGGCGTCGAGCGATCCGTTCGGGTTGTCCGTGTAGCGCAGCACGATGCGGTCCTCCGCCTGCAAGCGGCCCAACGTCTCGTCGTCGCAGGTGTAATTGCCCGAGAAGTGGTTGATGGGGATCACCAGCTCTTGGCCCACTGTCGCGCCCGACGTCAGGACCGACTGCGTCGAAGCGACGACCAGGCGGACCGGCTCGCACAGGAAGCGCAGCCGGCCGTTCTTCTGCAACGCGCCCGGGAGCAGGCCCGCCTCGGTGAGCACCTGGAAGCCGTTGCAGATGCCGATCACCGGCCCGCCGGCACGTGCGAACTCGGCCACCGCCTCCATCACCGGTGAGAAGCGGGCCAGGGCACCGGGGCGCAGGTAGTCGCCGTGGGCGAAGCCACCCGGGAGCACCACGGCGTCGACCGCCCCGAGCTGCGCGTCACCATGCCAGAGCAGGGCGCCCTGGGCGCCGGCGGCCTCGACGCCCTGCACGACATCGTGCTCGCAGTTGCTGCCGGGGAAGACCACGACGCCGATGCGCGGTGCCATCTATATCGGCTCGAGCTCGAGCCGGCTCTGCTCGATCACGGGGTTGGCCAACAGGCGGTCGGCCAGCTCGGTCGCCGTCGTGCGCGCCGCGCCTTCGTCGGCCGCGTCCAGCTCGAAAATGAAGGACCGCCCCGCCCGCACGTGGGCCACGCCGTCGAAGCCGAGCGCCGGCAACGCCCGCTCGATCGTCGCCCCCTCCGGGTCTGCGATGCCAGGCCGCAACTGCACCTCCACACGCGCCCGGAACCTCATATGGAGGCACCGTACCAGTCGCCCAACGAGCGCCCGGTGACACGTTCGTAGGCGGCGACGTAACGGTCGGACATGGCCGTGACCACCTCGGCCGGCAGCGGCGGCGGGGGTGGCGTGCGGTCCCACGGCTGCGCCGCCAGCCAGTCACGCAGAGGCTGCTTGTCGAAGGCCGGCGGCGTCGTGCCGGGCACCACCTCGTCGGCCGGCCACAGGCGCGACGAGTCCGGCGTGCACACCTCGTCGCACAGGCAGAGCACGCCGTCGACGAAGCCCAACTCGAACTTGGTGTCGGCCAGGATGAACCCCGCCGCCGACGCCCGCTCGGACGCCCGCCGGTACAGCTCGAGGCTCACGGCCTGCGCCTGGACGGCCGATTCGGCGCCGACCAGGTCGACCGCCTCCGCCATGCCGATGTTGAGGTCGTGCCCCTCGGCGGCCTTGGTGGAGGGGGTGAAGATCGGCTTCTCCAGCTTGCTGGCCAATAGCAGCCCCTCGGGCATCGGCATCCCGTGCACCGTCCCCGACTTCTCATACTCCTCCCAGGCCTGCCCGGCCAGGTAGCCCCGCACGATGCACTCGAGCGGGAGCATCTCGGCCCGGCGCACGAGCACAGCCCGGCCGGCCCACTCGGAGGGCAGGGGCATCCCGCCCAGCGCGGCGGAGATCTCGACGGGGTCGACGGCCAGCAGGGAGCCGGGCACCACGTCGGCCATCTCGTCGCACCAGAAACACGTCATCGCGGTGAGCACGCGGCCCTTGTCCGGGATCGGCTCGGCCATGACCACGTCGAAGGCGCTCACCCGGTCCGAGGCGACCATGAGCAGGCGGTCCTGACCGGCGTCGTAGAGCTCACGTACCTTGCCCGAGTGGACCCGGGGCAGCTCCACCGTCACGGCGCCGGCTCGGCCGTCACAGGTCCGCCAGCGCATCGGCGAAGCGGTCGACGTGGCGCAAGGTGCGGGTGAGGTCGAAGGCCGCGTCGAGCTGGGCGGCGTCGAGCGTCACGTCGGGGTCCGCCTCGAGGACCTCGCGGAAGGGACGCCGCTCGGACCAGGCCTGGCGCGCGTCGCGCTGCACGATCCGGTACGCCTCGTCGCGGGTCAGACCGGCGGCGACGAGAGCGAGGAGGACGGACTGGGAGAACACGAGCCCGAGCGACCCCTCGGTCAGGTTCTGGAGCGCCCGCTCGGGGTGGATGACCAGCCCCGAGGCCAGGCCGGTGGCCTTGCGCAGCATGTAGGCGGCCAGCATGGACGCGTCGGGCAGCGCCACCCGCTCGACCGAGCTGTGCGAGATGTCGCGCTCGTGCCACAGCGCCACGTCCTCCAGCCCGGCGCCGAGGTAGCCGCGCTGCAGGCGGGCCAGGCCGCAGAGCCGCTCGGAGAGGATCGGGTTGCGCTTGTGCGGCATGGCCGAGCTGCCCTTCTGACCGGCGGCGAACGGCTCCTCCGCCTCGCCCAGCTCGCTGCGAGCCAGGTGGCGGATCTCGGTGCACATGTGCTCGATCGTGGCGCCGATGGAAGCGCAGGCGTAGAAGAACTCGGCATGGCGATCCCGGGAGATCACCTGGGTGGCCGGCACCGGCGTCAGGCCGAGCGCGGCGCAGACCCGGGCCTCGACCTCGGGGTCGATGTTGGAGTACGTGCCGACGGCGCCCGACAGCTTTCCGACGGCGATGGCCTCGCGGGCGGCGCGCATGCGGCGCCGGTCACGGTCGGCCTGCAGGGCCCACAGCGCGAACTTGGCCCCGAAGGTGGTGGGCTCGGCGTGCATCCCGTGGGTGCGCCCGGTGACGGGGACGTGCAGCAGCTCGAGGGCGCGCGCCTTGAGGGCGGCCACGAACGCATCGAGGTCGGCCAACAGCACGTCGGCGGCCCGGGTGAGAGTGGCGCACAGCGCCGTGTCGACGACGTCGGAGGAGGTCAGCCCGTAGTGGATGTGCGATCCGGCGGGCGCGCCGATGCGCTCCTGCACCACGTCGACGAACGCTGCCAAGTCGTGGTCGGTGACCTTCTCGCGCTCGAGCACCTCGGTGACGAAGGCCTCGTCGACCGTCGGCGCCTTGGCCCGGCACGTAGCGGCATCCTCGGCCGGCACGACCCCCTGTGCCGCCTGGGCCTCGGTGGCAAGCAGCTCGACCTCGAGCCACGTGGCGAAGCGGGCGGTGTCGCTGAACAGCTCGGCCATGTCGGGCGGGGCGTAGCGCGGGATCATCGGCCCCCCTCGCGCACCGTTGCCGCCGGGCTCACCGTGGTCGCCGCACCGGCCGCCACGGCCGCGATGTCATGACGCATCTGCATGCCCTCCCATTCAATGGGCGCCGCCGCCGCGTAGGCGCGGTCACGCGCCTCGGCCAACGTCGGCGCCACCGCCGTGACGCCCAGCACGCGGCCGCCGGCGGTGTGGAAGGGCCCGTCGGGGTCGTGGCGCCGGGTGCCGGCGTGGAAGACGGTGGCCCCCTCGACGGCAGCGACCGACTGGCCCGACGGCAACAGGCCCTCGATGGTGTCGCCCAGCTGCGGGTGCTCCGGGTACCCCTGCGATGCCATGACAACGCACACGGCGGCGTCACCCGAGAACGCCGGTGGCCCGGTGCCGTCGAGGTCCCCGTTGGCCACGGCGAGGAACAGCTCGGCCGGGTCGGAGGCCAGGAGCGGCAGCACGACCTGGGCCTCGGGGTCGCCGAAGCGCACGTTGTACTCAATGACACGCGGCCCCTCGGTGGTCAGCATGAGCCCGGCGTACAGCACGCCCCGGTAGTCGATGTCCCGGCGCCGCAGCTCCTCGACGAGAGGAAGCACCGCCGTCTCCATCAGCTCGGCCGTGACCTCGGGCCCGATATCGGGCATCGGCGCGTACGCACCCATGCCGCCGGTGTTGGGTCCGAGGTCGCCGTCAGCGATCCGCTTGAAGTCCTGGGCGGGGACGAGCGGCACGGCCCGCGTCCCGTCACACAGCACGAGCAGCGAGCACTCCTCGCCGGCCAGCCCCTCCTCGATCACGATGTGGCGCCCGGCGTCGCCGAAGGACGAACCCGACAGCTTGGCGGCGACGTCGGCCCGGGCCTCGTCCAGGTTGCGCGCCACCAGCACGCCCTTGCCGGCGGCGAGGCCGTCGGTCTTGATCACCCAGGGCCCGGGCAGCGACTCGAGATAGGCCTCGGCGTCACGGGCCTGCATCGCGTCGAAGGTCGAGAAGCGCGCCGTGGGGACGCCGGCCGCGCTCAGGATGTCCTTCATGAAGGCCTTGGACCCCTCCAACAGCGCGCCGTCGGCACCGGGCCCCATGACGGCCTTGCCCTCGGAGCGCAGGCTGTCGGCCAGGCCGGCCACGAGCGGCGCCTCGGGCCCGACGACGTACAGGTCGGCTTCGACCTCCTCGACCGGCACGTCGGTGACCGTGATGGGCGGCGCCATGCCCGGGTTGCCGGGCGTCACGACCACGTCGGCGCTGCGCGCCAGCACGTACGCGAGCGCGTGCTCGCGGCCACCGCTGCCGACGACGCAGACCCTCACGCGGTGGCGAACGAGACGGTCTGCTCGCGGCCCGGTCCGACGCCGACGAGGCGGACGGGCACGCCGATCTGCTCGGAGAGGAAGGCGACGTAGTCGCGAGCGGCGGACGGCATGTCGCCCGGTGCGGTCGCCGCGCTGAGGTCGGTGCGCCAGCCGGGCAGCTCCTCGTAGACGGGCACCGCCTTGTGGAAGGTCGACTGGTGGTAGGGCAGGTGGGTGAAGCGGATGCCGTCGGCCTCGTAGGCCACGCACACCTTGACGGTCTCGAAGGTGTCGAGGACGTCGAGCTTGGTCAGCGCGACCTCGGTCAGCGAGTTGAGGCGCACGGCCTGGCGCAGCATGACGGCGTCGAACCACCCGCACCGCCGCTTGCGCCCGGTGTTGGTGCCGAACTCGTGTCCCCGCTCGACGAGGAGCTCGCCGACGTCGTTCTCCTGCTCGGTGGGGAACGGCCCGGCGCCCACCCGGGTGACGTAGGCCTTGGCGATGCCGATCACCCGCTCGATGTCCCGTGGGCCGAGCCCCGAGCCCGTGCAGGCGCCGCCGGCCACCGGGTTGGAGGAGGTGACGAAGGGGTAGGTCCCGTGGTCGAGGTCGAGGAAGGTGGCCTGCGCTCCCTCGAGCAGCACCTCGCGGCCCTTGTCCATGGCGTCGTGGACCATGCCCACGGTGTCGCCGACCATGGGCTCGATACGGGGCGCGTACTCACCCAGGTAGCGGCCGGCGATGTCATCGGCGTCCAGCGGGAGGCGGTTGTAGACCTTGGCCAGGACCGCGTTCTTCTCCTTGAGGGCGACGTCGAGCTTCTGGCGGAAGATCTTGGGGTCGAAGAGGTCCTGGACTCGGATACCGACGCGGGTCGCCTTGTCGGCATACGCGGGTCCGATGCCACGCTTGGTCGTCCCCAGCGCGTTCTTGCCGAGGAAGCGCTCGGTCACCCGGTCGAGCTCCTGGTGGTAGGGCATGATCAGGTGCGCGTTGCCGCTCACGACCAGGCGGCTGGTGTCGATGCCCCGGGCCGAGAGGCTGTCGAGCTCCTCGAGCAGCACGGCGGGGTCGACGACGACGCCGTTGCCGATGATCGGCGTGATGTGGTCGTAGAGGATGCCGCTCGGCACGAGCTGCAGGGCGAAGGCTTCACCGTTGACCACGATGCGGTGGCCGGCGTTGTGGCCACCCTGGTAGCGCACGACCATGTGCATCTCGCGGGCGAGCAGGTCGGTGAGCTTGCCCTTCCCCTCGTCGCCCCACTGGGTCCCGACCACCACGGTTGCGGGCACGCGTCTCTCCGTTCGCTCAAGTCGCCTCGGATTACGCACAAGTGTACCGCCCCCAGAAATGGGGGCCCGTACCTGCGGCGGTTTCGTCTCCCGAATTCGCTGGGTATCGGCCGTCATAAGGGACGAGGTCGGTCTGGGCAGGCACGACGGGCCGGGCGGAGGGGACGGGCACGTCCGGGAAGGGAGCCGACGAGCAATGGCGAACGAGCAGCAGGGAGTGCGGGTCGCCTTCGTGGTGGCCAACGAGGGGACCGAGAAGGCCGAGCTGCTCGAGCCCCGACGGGCCGTGGACCCTCATCGAGGGGGGCCGGTGGCCGGGCGCACGCTGACCTCGTGGCCTTGCCTGCAGACGGACCTGCGCAACGCCGGCGCCTACTGGGTCAACCGCGTGGTCGTCGCCTGCCGCCGGGGCATCAATACGCTCGTGACCAGCCGGCAGCCGGGCGACCTACGCGCCTTCTGCCGCAAGCTCATGGCGGCCTTCGCCCCGGCCTCGTTGGCTGTGTGACCGGTGACCGGTCACCGGGGTCGGCGGCGTCGGTTCCGCCGCCGGCAGGCATCCCGGACCCGCCGAGCCCCGCATAGGGTACGAACCGGAGGTCCGGGTCCGTGCCGCAGAATGACCGAGACGAGGCAGTGGCCACTCCGTCGGTGCCGCCGGCCTCGCCTCCGGAGGCACCGTCGCCCCACGGCCATGCGCAGCATCATCTGCCGCCGAAGCTCCACTCCGCCGTCTTCGCCCTGTCGATGGTCTTCGGCCGCGGCAAGGCCGCGGCCTGCGTCGCCGACGTGGCGCGGCTCACCCCGGCCGATCGCGTCGTGGACATCGGATGCGGGCCCGGGACGGCCGTCCGGGTGGCCTCGCGACGCTGCGAGTGGGCGACCGGCGTCGACCCCGACCCGACCATGCTCCGCTTCGGGCGGTGGCTCACATCCCTCTTGCGCCGCCGGAACGTGAGCCTCATAGAGGGACCGGCAGAGGCCATTCCGCTCCCGGACGCCAGCGCGACCGTCGTGTGGGCGCTCAGCTCGGTGCACCACTGGTCCGACCGCGCCGCGGGACTCGCCGAGGCGAAGCGGGTGCTCGCGCCGGGAGGCCGGATCTTCCTCGTAGAGCGGCTGTCCCCGCCGGGTGCCCGCGGCCAGAAGAAGTACGGAATGACCGACGCGCAACTCGATGCGCTCGAGAGCGATGCGACCCGCGCCGGCTTCATAGCGGTGCGCCGCGATATGCACACCGCGGGTCGCGGCAGCCTCGCCGTCGTACGAGGCTCGAAGGCCACGGAGTAAACCCGCAACGTCGTTGCGATTCCCATGCGCACAGCGAGTCGGGCGACTATCGTCCCGAGCGACCGGGACGGTCTCGGCTCTTGGGGGCAGTCGGATGGGAGGGCGAGGCCGATGAATTTCCAGGACCTCGTACGACGTTGGGCAGCGGTGGCGGGCGCGAGCGCCGTGCTCGCAGCGGTGCCCGTCGTCGCACTCGGGGCCGGCACCGCCACCCCCGCCGGTGCCCTCCCAGCTGCGTTGACCGTGACGCCCACCAGCCTCAATTTCGGCGAGGTCACGCTCGGTGACTTCACGGTCTTGCCCTTCACCGTGACGAACACCAGCACCACGACGACCGACATGATCACCGGCTACACGGCCTCCGGGACGGATCCCAACGACTTCGCGGCCACCCCGGAATCCAATTGTCCGGGCTACGTGTCGGGCAACGTGAGCTTGCTCGCAGGTGCGTCGTGCACCATCGACGCCCTGTTCGGCCCGGGCGCGCTGGGACCGCGCTCCGCCACGCTGACGCTCACGGACTCCGCAGCCTCAGGCGCATCCATCGCTGTCTCGGGAGTCGGAGGGATCGGCTACTACCAGGTGAGCGCGCAGGGTGGCATCGGCTACGCCGGCGATGCCAACTTCTTCGGTGACGCGTCGACCACTCCGCTGAACCATCCGATCGTCGGCATGGCCACGACCGGTGACGACGGTGGCTACTGGCTGGTGGCGTCGGACGGAGGCATCTTCAGCTACGGGGCGAGCGCCGGTTTCTTCGGCTCGGCCGGTGCCATCGCGCTCAACAAGCCCATCGTGGGCATGGCGCCCACATTCGACACCACCGGGGCCGCCGACGGCTACTGGCTGGTGGCATCCGACGGCGGGATCTTCTCCTACGGCAAGGCGCTGTTCCACGGCTCGACCGGGGGTATGCGTCTCAACAAGCCCATCGTGGGCATGGCCCCGACACCGGACGGAGGCGGGTACTGGCTGGTGGCGTCGGACGGAGGCATCTTCAACTACGGAACTGCGGGCTTCTACGGCTCGGCTGGTGCCCTCCCGCTCAACAAGCCCATCGTGGGCGTGGCCCCGACTCCGGACGGACGCGGGTACTGGCTGGTTGCGTCCGACGGCGGGATCTTCTCCTACGGGGACGCCCTGTTCTACGGCTCTACCGGTCGCATCCACCTGGCGCAGCCGATCGTCGGCATGGCGACAATGCCGGACGGACTCGGCTACTGGTTCAGCGCGGCCGACGGCGGCCTGTTCAACTACGGCACCGCTCCGTACCTTGGGAGCGGGGTCGGGCTGGGCCTCGGACAGGTCGTCGGCATGGCGACCGATGGAGCCCCGACGGCCCAGGCCAACAGCGATCAGCCGGCGCTCCGCCACCTCTCCCGGCACGGTGGGTGGGCCGCGCTCCCGTCAGAGCCCCGCTTCGCCGGCCACCACTGACCCGGCTGATGACCGACCCGCACGCAACCACGGCCGGCAGTCACACCTAGCGCAGGACGACCTTGTCGTCGTCCACGTCGACGGTGACCGTCGCGCCCTCGAGGTACCTGCCCTCCAGCAGCGCCAGGGCCAGCGGGTCCTCGATCGCCCGCTGCAGCACACGGCGCAGCGGTCGGGCCCCGTAGTCGGGGTCGTACCCGGCCCGGACCAGCCACTGTTCGGCCTCGGGCGTGACGACGAGCGACAGCCGCCGCTCGGCCAGTCGTGACCGCAGGCGACCCAGCTGGATCCCCACGATGATCGCCAGGTCCTCTTCGCTCAGCGGGCGGAAGCGGACGATCTCGTCGATCCGGTTGATGAACTCCGGCTTGAAGTAGTCCGACGGCTCGCCCTTGAGGTTCGACGTCATGATCAGCACCGTGTTGGTGAAGTCGACCGTCCGGCCCTGCCCGTCGGTCAGGCGCCCGTCCTCGAGCACCTGCAACAAGATGTTGAAGACGTCGGGGTGTGCCTTCTCCAGCTCGTCGAGCAGCACGACCGAATAGGGACGCCGCCGCACCGCCTCGGTCAGCTGCCCGCCCTCGTCGTAGCCGACGTAGCCGGGCGGCGCGCCGACGAGGCGCGACACGGCGTGCTTCTCCATGTACTCGCTCATGTCGATGCGGATCATCGCCCGCTCGTCGTCGAATAGGAACTCGGCCAGGGCACGGGCGAGCTCGGTCTTGCCGACGCCGGTCGGCCCGAGGAAGAGGAACGACCCGATCGGCCGGTTCGGGTCGGACAGACCCGCCCTGCTCCTCCGGATCGCGTTGGCGACGGCGGAGACCGCCTCGTCCTGCCCCACCACGCGCTGGTGGAGGGTGGACTCCAACCGGACCAGCTTCTCGATCTCGCCCTCCATGAGGCGCGACACCGGGACGCCCGTCCACCGGCTGACCACCTCGGCGATGTCCTCGGGGTCGACCTCCTCCTTCAAGAAGCGCGTGCCGGACTGCAGCTTGGCCAGGTCCTCGTTGGCCTCGGCGATGCGCCGCTCGAGCTCGGGCAGCTCCCCGTAGCGGATGGCCGCCGCGCCGGCCAGGTCGGCGTCGCGCTCGAGCCGGGCCGCCTCCTCTTCCTTCGAGGTCTTCTCCTGCTGGAGCTGGCTCACGGCGTCCAGGGCGCTCTTCTCCTGCTGCCAGTGGGCCGCCATGGAGTCCCGCTGCTCGCCCAGCTCGGCCAGCTCGCGCTCCAGCCGGTCGCAGGCGCTCCGCCGAGGCCTCGTCGCTCTCCTTCTCCAGCGCCAGCTTCTCGATCTCGAGCTGGCGGATCCGCCGGGAGATCTGGTCGAGCTCGGTCGGCATGGAGTCGATCTCGATGCGCAGCTTCGACGCCGCCTCGTCGATCAGGTCGATCGCCTTGTCGGGCAGGAAGCGCCCCGTGACGTAGCGGTCCGACAGCACGGCCGCCGCCACCAGCGCCGCGTCCTGGATGCGCACCTTGTGGTGCGCCATGTAGCGCTCCGAGAGCCCGCGCAGGATCGCGATCGTGTCCTCCACCGAGGGCTCGCCCACGAAGACGGGCTGGAAGCGGCGCTCCAGCGCGGCGTCCTTCTCGATGGAGGTGCGGTACTCGTCGAGCGTCGTGGCCCCGATCAGGCGGAGCTCGCCCCGGGCCAGCATCGGCTTGATCATCTGGCCGGCGTCCATCGCCCCTTCGGCCGCGCCGGCGCCCACGATCGTGTGCAGCTCGTCGATGAAGGTGATGATCTCGCCCTCGGCGTCGGTGATCTCCTTGAGCACCGCCTTCAGGCGCTCCTCGAACTCGCCGCGGTACTTGGCCCCGGCCACCATGGAGCCGAGGTCGAGGGCCACGACCCGCTTGCCCTTCAGCCCCTCGGGCACGTCGCCCTCGATGATCCGGTTGGCCAGCCCCTCGACGATCGCCGTCTTGCCGACGCCCGGCTCCCCGATCAGCACCGGGTTGTTCTTGGTGCGCCGCGACAGGACCTGGATCACCCGGCGGATCTCCTCGTCGCGCCCGATGACCGGGTCGAGCTTGCCCTCGCGGGCCGCCTCGGTGAGGTCGCGCCCGTACTTGGCCAGGGCCTGGTAGGTCTGCTCGGGGTCGGGCGTCGTCACGCGGTGGTTGCCGCGCACCGTGCGCAGCGCGGCGAGCAGCGCGTCCTTGGTCACGCCGATCTGGTCGGCCAGCGCCAGCACCAGGTGCTCGACGGAGACGTAGTCGTCGCCGAGGTCGCGCCGGTTCTGGTCGGCGGCCTCGAGCACCGCCCGTGCGTCCCGCGACAACCCGGGCTCCGAGCCACCCTCGGCGCGGGGCAGGCGCGACAGCTGCTCGTGCACCTTGCCGGCCAGCACGTCCGGGTCGACACCCACCTGGGTCAGCAACGGGCGCGTCATGGTCTCCTGCTGTTGCAGCAGGGCATCGAGCAGGTGGGCCGGCGTCAGCTCCGGGTGGTTCGACGAGGCGGCGTGCCCCGTCGCCGCGCTGAAGGCGGCCTTCGTGTTGTTCGTCCAGCGTTCGGGGTCTATCGGCACTCGCCCGTTCCTCCTATCTCGTCTTCACGTCATGAGCTCCCCGCCCCGGTCCGCCGCCGGTACGGTGCGGGCGCCTGGCGTACCGGCACCAGGTCGCGCCGGTACTGGCGGTGCGTGGCCTGCACGGCCTCGAGGGCCTGCGACCGCACGTCGGCCAGCTCGGCCCGCAACCGGGCCAGCTCCGCCTCCAGTTGGAGCACCCGGCGCACCCCTTCGAGGTTCAGCCCGGTCGACGTCAGCTCCTGGATGTGCCGCAGCCGCTCCAGGTCCCGCTCCGAGAAGCGGCGGCTCCCGCCGCTCGTGCGCGACGGGTCGAGCAGGCCCTTGCGCTCGTAGATGCGCAGGGTCTGCGGGTGCATCCCCGCCAGCTCGGCCGCCACCGAGATCACGTAGACGGCCTGGTCTTCCCGGCGGTCCGCCATCGTCCTCACCCGTCCACCGCGATGCGCGGCGCCGGCTCGGTCACCTCGGCCAACGACTCCACGGCCGCCCGCTGCTCCTCGGAGAGCTCCGTCGGCACGACGATCTCGACCTTGACCAGCAGGTCGCCCGGCTTGGCGCCGTTGCGGCCCGACCCGCCCGGGACACCGCGGCCGCGCACGCGCAGCACCTTGTCCGACTGCGTCCCCGGCGGCACCTTCAGCGACACCTTGCCGTCGAGCGTCGGCACCGTGATGGTGGTCCCCAGGACGGCCTCGGGGTAGGTGATCGGCACCGTGATGGTCAGGTTGCGGCCGCTGCGCCCGAAGACCGGGTGCGGCGCCACCTGCACGACGACGTAGAGGTCGCCGGCGGGCGCCATGCCCTGGCCGGGCGCGCCGCGGCCCTTGACCCGGATGCGCTGGCCGTTCTCGACCCCGGCCGGGATGCGCACCTTGATCGAGCGGACCTTCTGCTCGGTGCCGGTGCCATGGCAGACCGGGCAGGGCGTGTCGAACAGCGTCCCCCGTCCGACGCAGTCGGGGCAGACGGTGCTGAGCGAGAACAGACCCTGGTTGTCGTTGAGGCTCCCGCGTCCCGCCGCAGCGCGGGCAGGTGTGCGTCGAGGTGCCCGGCGCGGCCCCCGAGCCGCGGCAGTTCGAGCAGCGCACCTCCTGGGGCACGTTGACCGAGGTGGTGACGCCGTGCACCGCGTCCTGGAAGGAGAGGTGCAGCTGCGCCTCCATGTCGGCGCCCCGCTGGGGGCCACGGGTGCGCGTCGTCCGGCCCCCGCCGCCGAACAGGCCTCCGAAGAGGTCGCTCAGGTCCCCCATGTCCTCCATGCGGAACGTGCCGCCGCCCGGCGCGCCGAAGCCGCCACCCACCGGGCCGTGCCGGCGGACCTCGTCGTACTCCTTGCGCTTCTCGGCGTCCCCGAGCACGTCGTAGGCCGCGCTCGATCTCCTTGAAGCGCTCCTCCGATCCCGGGTTGGCGTCGGGGTGGTGCTCCTTGGCCAGCTTGCGATAGGCCGCGCGTGATCTCCTTGTCGGTCGCCGTGGGCACGACGCCGAGCACCTTGTAGTAGTCCTTCTCGAACCATTCGCGCTGTGCGGCCACGGGTCAGTTCACCCCCGCACGCGGACCATGGCGGCGCGGAGCACCTGTCCCTTCCAGCGGTAGCCCGAGCGCAGGACCTCGTCGACGACGGGCTCACCGCCGTCACCGGGCTCACCCTCCGAGCGCGCGACGGCGTCGTGCACCGACGGGTCGAAGGGGACGCCGGCCTGGTCGACGCGCTCGAGGCCCTCCTTGGAGAGGATGTCGAGCAACATGGCCCGCGAGGCACGCAGTGCCTTGGCGTCCTCGCTCACCTCGAGCGACTCGTTCAGGTGGGCCTCGGCCAGGTCGAGCGTGTCGAGCACCGGCAGGACCTTGTTGATGATGTCACCGGAGGCCCGGGCCGCCTGCTCCTCCTGCAGGCGCGCGATGCGCTTGCGGTAGTTCTCGAAGTCGGCCTGGGTGCGCTGGAGCGCGAGCAGGTACTCGTCCCGCTCGCGGGCCAGCTGCTCCCGGGGGTCGGCCTCCTCGGCCAGCGCGGACGAGTGCCCGGCCTCGGCAGCGTCAGTCGCCGCCTCCTCCGCCGCCTCGGCCTCGGAGTAGGCAGACCCCTCCTCGGGCACGGCCTCGTCGCCGAAGCTCACTTCTCATCCACGATCTCGGCGTCGACGATGTCGTCGTCGGAGGCGCCTTCGGGCTGACCCTCGGCACCGACCGCACCGGCACCGCCGGCGCCCTCACCACCGACACCGCCGGTCGACTGCGAGGCCGACGCCTGCTCGTAGAGGCGCTGGCTGAAGCTCTGCGACACGCCGACCAGCTTCTCGGTCGCGTCCTTGATCGCCTCCAGCGACGTCCCGGCCAGGGCATCCTTGAGACCCTGCAGCGCCGACTCCACGTCGTCCTTCTCGGAGCCCTCGAACTTCTCGCCCTGCTCCTTGAGCAGCTTCTCGGTCTGGTACACCAACGTGTCGGCGGTGTTGCGGACCTCGGCCTCCTCGCGGCGCTGGCGGTCGTCCTCGGCGTGGGCCTCGGCGTCGCGCACCATGCGCTCGATGTCGTCCTTGGCCAGTGAGGACTGGCCGGTGATCGTCATCGACTGCTCCTTGCCCGTCGCCTTGTCCTGGGCGGACACGTGGACGATCCCGTTGGCGTCGATGTCGAAGGTGACCTCGATCTGCGGGATCCCCCGCGGTGCCGGCGGCAGGTCGACCAGCTGGAACTTGCCGAGCGTCTTGTTGTACATCGCCATCTCGCGCTCACCCTGGAGCACGTGGATCTCGACCGACGGCTGGTTGTCCTCGGCCGTGGTGAAGATCTCCGACCGCTTGGTCGGGATCGTGGTGTTCCGCTCGATCAGGCGGTGCATCACCTGCCCCTTGGTCTCGATGCCGAGCGACAGCGGCGTGACGTCGAGCAGCAGCACGTCCTTGACCTCGCCCTTGAGGACACCCGCCTGCACGGCCGCGCCGATGGCGACGACCTCGTCGGGGTTGACGCCCTTGTGGGGCTCCTTGCCCGTCAGGCTCTGCACGAGCTCCTGGACGGCCGGGATCCGGGTCGAGCCGCCCACCAGCACGACGTGGTCGATGTCGGAGGTCTTCAGCCCGGCGTCCTTGATGGCGGCGTCGAACGGCCCGCGCAGCGACTCCACGAGGTCGTGGGTCAGCTCGTTGAACTTGGCCCGCGTCAGCTTGAGGTCCAGGTGCTTGGGCCCCTCCGACGTGGCGGTGATGAAGGGCAGGTTGATCTGCGTGTCCTGCACGGACGACAGCTCGATCTTGGCCTTCTCGGCCGCCTCCTTGAGGCGCTGCATGGCCATCTTGTCCTGGGAGAGGTCGACACCCTCGGTGTTCTTGAACTCCGTCACCAGCCACTCGATGACCTTGTCGTCCCAGTCGTCGCCGCCGAGCTTCGTGTTGCCCGAGGTCGACTTCACCTCGAAGACGCCCTCGCCGATCTCGAGGACGGAGACGTCGAACGTCCCGCCGCCGAGGTCGAAGACCAGGACGGTGCGGTCGGTGTCCTCCTTGTCGAGCCCGTAGGCCAGTGCGGCGGCCGTCGGCTCGTTGATGATGCGGAGCACCTCGAGGCCGGCGATGGCGCCCGGCCTCCTTGGTGGCCGTGCGCTGCGCGTCGTCGAAGTACGCGGGCACGGTGATGACGGCCTGGGTCACGGTGTCGCCGAGGTACGCCTCGGCGTCCCTCTTCAGCTTGCCCAGGATGCGGGCCGAGATCTCCTGGGCCGTGTAGGCCTTGCCGTCGATGTCGACGGTCCAGCCGGTGCCCATGTGGCGCTTCACCGAGCGGATGGTCCGGTCGGGGTTGGTGATGGCCTGGCGCTTGGCCACCTCACCGACCAGGACCTCGCCGGTCTTGGAGAAGCCGACGACCGAGGGGGTCGTCCTGCCCCCTTCGGCATTGGGGATCACGACGGGCTCGCCCGCCTCCAACACGCTGACCACCGAGTTGGTGGTTCCCAGGTCGATTCCTACGGCCTTGGCCATTTCTTGCTGTCCTTCCGATCCGTGAGCTGCCCCGGTGGCAGTTGCACCGTCTGTTGCGTGGATCCAGTATACCAAACTTGAGTCCATAGTTGTCAAGATTTTTGATGGTGAAGGCCGCCAGGCCGATGCAACCCCAGGTCAGGGCGGTGGGCTGCCATCCTCCCGCCGGAGCGACGACGAATTCCGGCCCCGCCGGCCCGGCCTAGCATCGGGACCGTGCTCGACCTGGTGCTCCTCCGTCACGGCCAGTCCACCTGGAACGCCGAGAACCTGTTCACGGGCTGGGTCGACGTCGACCTGACCCCCGCCGGCGAGGCCGAGGCCCGGGCCGGCGGCGAGCTCCTGGCCGCCACCGACGGCCTGGACCTGCGGGTCCTGCACACCTCGGTGCTGACCCGGGCCATCCGCACGGCCGAGCTCGCCCTGGCGGCGGCCGGCCGCAGCTGGATCCCGGTGCGCCGCCACTGGCGCCTCAACGAGCGTCACTACGGGGACCTGCAGGGGAAGAACAAGGCCCAGATCAAGCAGGAGTTCGGCGCCGAGCAGCTCATGGCGTGGCGGCGCAGCTACGACACCCCGCCCCCGCCGCTCGCCCCCGACAACCCCTACAACGTGGCCGCCGACCCCCGCTACGACGACGTCGACCCCTCCGACATCCCGCGCAGCGAGTGCCTGGCCGACGTGGTGCGCCGGACGCTCCCCTACTGGGAGTCGGCCATCGTGCCCGACCTGCACGACACGGCCGAGCACGGCGGCGCCGTGCTGGTGGCCGCCCACGGCAACTCCATCCGCGCCCTGCGCAAGCACCTCGAGGGGATCTCCGACGAAGAGATCCCGGCGCTCGAGATCCCGACCGGCATCCCCTACCGCATGCTGCTCGACGACGACCTCACCGTGAGGGAGGCCGACTATCTCGGCGACCCCGAGGCGGCCGCCGCCGCGGCCGCCGCCGTGGCCCGCCAGGCCGACCAGCCCATCGGCTGACGTTCCGCCCCACGGAGCACGAAGCAGGAGCACGGCGGGAGCGGCGGCGGGCGCGGCGCGCAACCCGATTGAGGGTCTGGTCAACCGCCCACAAAAGTGATATCTATTAGATATCACTTTTGTCGGGAGGAGCAGACCATGTCCATCACCGCTGCACCAGTCGGGCACCAGGGAGTCCGGGTCGACATCACCGAGCGCCCCGCCGTCGCCGTGAGCGGATGGCTCGGCGTCGTCGTGCTGGCGGGCTGCGTCGCGGGGGCGGTGGTCGCCGGGAAGGACGGCACCGGCTGGATCGTGCTGCCGATCCTCGCCTTCGCTCTGGTCTTGGCCTCGCTGGCCATCGTCCCGCCGGGCCAGACCTCGGTGGTCCAGTTCTTCGGCCGCTACATCGGCACCATCCGCCGCCCCGGCTTCTGGTGGGTGCTGGCGCCGCTCACGGTGCGCCGGCGGGTCAGTGTCCGGGTCCGCAACTTCGAGACGAGCCATCTCAAGGTCAACGACGCCGACGGCAACCCGGTCGAGATCGCGGCGATCGTGGTCTGGCAGGTGGCCGACACCGCCAAGTCGACGTACGCCGTGGACAATTACGTGGACTTCGTCTCGGTGCAGGCCGAGTCGGCCCTGCGCCACGTCGCCACCAGCCATCCCTATGACGACACCACCGGCGCGGGGACGTCGCTGCGCGGCTCGACCGACGTGGTGTCCGCCCAGCTGGCCGCCGAGGTGGCGGAGCGGGTCGCCATCGCCGGCGTCGAGATCGTCGAGGTGCGGATCTCCCACCTGGCCTACGCCCAGGAGATCGCGCAGGCGATGCTGCGCCGGCAACAGGCCAACGCCGTGGTGGCGGCGCGCTCGCGCATCGTGGAGGGCGCCGTCGGCATGGTGGAGATGGCACTCAACCGGCTCAGCGAGGGCGGGGTCGTCTCCCTCGACGAGGAGCGGACGGCCGCCATGGTGAGCAACCTCATGGTGGTGCTCTGCGGGGACCAGCCGCCCTCGCCGGTCGTGAACACGGGTTCGCTCTATACGTGAGCGAACGGCGGCAGGTCCTGCTCCGCGTCGATCCCGCGGTCCACGACGCGATCGCTCGCTGGGCGGACGACGAGCTCCGCAGCGTCAACGCGCAGATCGAGGTCCTGCTGCGACGGGCGCTCAGCGATGCGGGTCGCCTGCCCAAACAGGCGGCACCGCTGCCCAAGCGCGGCCGCCCCAGAGCCACGCCGGCTGACCGTTAGCGATCTGGTCGGAGATCGAGCAGCGCGTCGCCGGCCTCGGCCAGCCGATCGTGCGCGGCGTGCTGATCGAGCCGGGCCCGGCCGGTGACCTCGAGCGCGTGCTCGCAGCGCGCCGTGTACGCCAGGGTGTAGGCCGCGGCGGCGCCGGCGGCCCGCCACTGCCCGGCGTCGAGCCGGTAGCCGGCGGCCTCCTCGTAGTCGGCCACGAAGCCGACGATGTCGCGCACCGTCGGGAACTCGGTGCCACCGGGGTCGGCCGTCACGGACCAGGTCACCGCGGCCTGCCCGATGCCCGTGCTCTCGGGGACCAGCGCCACACTGTCCCAGTCGTAGACGGCGAGCAGTCGCTCGTCGTCGAGGCGCAGGTTGCGCGCCGACCAGTCGGTGTGGGCCACGACGGGTGGGCGCTCGTCCGCGTCGGCGTCGCGCTGGACCTGGGCCCGCCGGGCGTACTCGTCGATCCACTCGGCCCCTTCCGCCGTGCCCGCGAAGTCGAACAATGGGCTGTGCGGCTCTCCGTAGAGGCCGTCGGAGGGCCGCCGCAGTGGATGGTCGGCCAGCTCGGGCGGCGCGGGCAGCTCGCGGCAGGCGCCGATCTGCCGGGCCAGTCCGCCCGCCGAGACGCGGCGCTCCGCCACCGACGTGAAGGGCCGCAGGCCGGGGTCCGGCAGGAGCGATTCGACGACGGCCTGGTGCGGGCGCCCCGGCACGAGCGGCGTCGGCCCCCGCAGCGGCGTGGCGCAGGGCAGACCGCTGCCGTCCCGCGTGGGCCTGGACCGCTTGGACGGCCCGCAGGAACGGCGCCTGCCAGCGCTCCTGGTACGCCTTGATGACGACCTCGGCCCCGTGGCGGAGGCGGACCCCGAGCACGCACCCGGCCGAGGCACCGTAGAACAGCCCCTCTTCGGTCTCGGCCCCGAGCACCTCGAGGCAGAAGCGGTCGACGAGTGCCGCGATCTCCGCCGGGTCGCCGCTGCCGAACACGTCGGCGTCGACGACGCTGCTGCCCCACCTGGCGTGCTGCGCCGCCACGACCCGCTCCACCGATTGGCCCACACGATCATCGTCCCACCCCTCGGTGACATATGCGGCCGCCTACATGCCCCAAGACGGCGGAAGGCCGGGGCACCTCGCCGCGCCCCGGCCTTTCCGACCGTCTACAGGACCGACTGCGTCTTACAACGCGTCAACCCCGCGTTCTCCGGTGCGCACGCGCACCACGGCTTCGACCGGGATGACCCAGACCTTGCCGTCACCGATCTTGCCGGTGGAGGCCGAACTGACGATGGCGTCGACCACCTCGTCGACTTGACCGTCGTCCACCAGCACCTCGATGCGGAGTTTGGGGACGAAGTCCACCTCGTACTCCGCACCGCGGTACACCTCGGTGTGGCCTCGCTGGCGCCCGAAACCCTGGGCCTCGGTCAGGGTCATGCCCTGCACCCCGAGGTTCTTCAAGGTCTCCTTGACGTCATCGAGCTTGAACGGCTTGAGGACTGCCACGATCAGCTTCATTTGATATGAGCTCCTTTCGTCTCGTCTGTCCGTGGCCTAAGCCCCGCCGCCGGTATCGGTGCCGGGTACCGGATAGTCCTCCACGGGTTCCGGTCCGCCCCGGTCGATGCCGGCCATGGCGAAGGCACCGTCGCTGCGGGTGGCGAAGCCGGTGTCCTCGGGGAACGCCTCTTCGCCGTGGATGGCGAGGTCGCCGACCTCGAGCACCTCGTCCTTGTACCGGGCACCGCGGAGCACCCAGCCGATGATCTTCATGAGGATGAAGGTGATCAGCGCGGACCAGAAGATGACGAAGATGGCCGCTCGGAACTGTTCCCACAGCTGGTGGGCGGACCCGGTGTACATCAGGCCGTTCACCGAGGTGATCACGCAGTGGGCGGTCCCGGTGGCGTAGGTCGTCTGGGACGTGGCCACGACCTGTCCGGCGGCGTCGAGATGACCGCAGCCGTACTGGATCATGTTCGGGTCACCGAAGATACCCAGCAGCATGCCGCCCAGGAAGCCGGCCATGCCGTGGGTGTAGACGACACCGAGCGCATCGTCCACCTTCGAGAAGGGCCGCACCTTGGAGATGTAGTTCCAGGCCACCCAGACGAAGGCCGAACAGATGGCACCGATGTAGATGGCGCCCCGACCGTTGACCCAGCCCGCACACGGCGTGATGCCGACCAGGCCGCAGATCATGCCGTTGACACCGCCCAGGAAGGTCGCCTTCTTCTCCTTGGTGAACAGGTAGTCCATGGCCATCCAGACGATGACGCCGGTGGCGGTGGCGATGTTCGTGTTGATGACGGCTGCGGCGGCGCTCGCTCCTGCGTAGTAGGGGTCTCCACCGTTGAAGCCGTTCCAGCCGAGCCACAGGATGCCGGCCCCGACCGCCGCCATCACCAGGTTGTTGGGCAAGGCGTGCTGCCTATCTCGCAAGAGCCGTGGACCGAGGACCCAGGCCGCCACGAAACCGGACACACCGGCCGACATGTGGATGACGTACCCACCGGAGAAGTCGAGGGCCCCCTCCTGTGCGAAGTAGCCACCGCCCCAGAGCAGGAAGGCGTCGACGCCGTAGACGAAGGTCGACCACAGCGGGACGAGCAGGCACCAGGCCAGCATCTTGATGCGACCGAGCACGCTCCCGAGGAACAGCAGCGGGGTGATGGCCGCGAACACGAACTGGAAGTACGCCAGGCTCGACGTCGGGAAGTGGAACGGGATCAGGGTGTTGGCCGCCGACATCGCCTGTCCCTGTTCACCGACGCTGTCGGTGATGCCGCCCGGTTTGCCGACGAAGTTCTCGAAGAAGTGCTGGAGGGTTCCCGTCGTGCCCGCATTCTGGGTCTGGGTGACGACCCCGTTGACGACTCTCACCCCCCCGCCGACCGAGGTAGCGCCGAATCCCATCTTGTAGGACCAGAGCACCCACGCGATCAGGACGAGCGAGAACCCGGCGAACATCATGGCCAGCACGTTGACCGCCCACTTCTTGGGCACGATCGACGCGTAGAGCACGGCCAGGCCGGGAAGGCTCATCAGTCCGACGAACGTGGCGGCTGTTATCTGCCACGTGTTGTCGGCCGGATTCAGCCAACTTGGATACGGAACGGGAACGATCGCTCCCATCAGGTGGATCACTACGCCTCTCCTCACTGTCGTTGCGCCCCGGCGCTCCGCCTATGACTCCGACGTCACACAGCGCCAGGTACGCAAGCCGTTTCGGACGGTTCTCCCCGTCGGAGCCACAATGCAGGGCAGGAGTTTCCGCATCGTCACCGCTGTGTTTCGGGCTTGTTAATCCACATCCGGGACGCCCACGCCCCCGCTCCCCGCCACCACTACGATCTCCCGATCTTGCCGACCGACGAGCCCACCACGACCCCCCAGGACCCGGCCGCCGGGGCCGACCGGTCGCCCGCAGCGGCACCGGGCGCCGATCGAGGAGGCGGCGCCGACGAGCGCGTCGCCCCGCTACGCGGGGCCGGCGTGCAGATCGACGGCCGCCGACTGGCCCAGGTCTTCCTCGGGATCGTGCTGGCCACCCTCGCCGTGCTCGTCGTGGTGTTCGCGGTCGTCGGCGTGCACAAGAACCACCAGATCGACGAGCTCCACGACCAGGGCGTCGCCGTCAACGTCACGATCACGAGCTGTCAGGGGCTGCTCGGCGGGAGCGGGAGCAACGGGGCCGGGTACGCGTGCCGCGGCTCCTACGAGCTCGGCGGGCACCACTACGACGAGCAGCTGCCGGGCACCGCGCTGCACGCGCCGGGAACCGTCGTCCGCGCCGTCGCCGTGCCCGCCGATCCGGCGCTGGTCTCGCCCGTCTCGGTCGTCGACTCGGAGCACTCCTCGGCGTCGGTCTTCATCCTGCCCGCCGTCCTGCTCGTCGTCCTGGTCGCCCTCGTCGTCGTGCTGCTGCTGCGACGGCGCCACAAGCCGGCGCACGCCGACGCCGACTGAGTGAGCGGTGGTGCCTCGGGCGGCAGGATCCTCAGGCCGGCGGCGTCAGGTGGGGGGCGTGTAGCGCTTGTTGGAGCGCGGTCGTGACCCGTTGGCCGGCCTGGCGCCGCCCCGTTTCGGCGGCGACGGTGCGGCAGCCTCCGCCCGCTTGAGCGCCTGCTGCAGGCGGTAGGCCCGGACCAGGTACCAGGCGCCCGCCAGGAGGAACGGGATGCCGAAGCCCCAGTAGTGGAGGTTCACGACGCCGAGCCCGTAGATGGCCAGCGTGATCCCCTGGAAGAGCCGCTTGCGCAGCAGCGAGGTCACCAGGATGAGCACCGCCATGAGCAGGATCATGTAGGTCAGCTCGACGTAGACCGTCGTGCTCTGGTGGTGGTTCCGGGCGTAGTCGATGGACGCCGAGCTGATGATGATGCCGACGAGAGCGGCCAGCGGCGCCGCCACGAGCCCGATGGCGCGCTCCTTGTCGTCGGAGCGGGCGATGGCGTCCTCGAGCTCCTCGACCGAACGATCGTCGGTGGCGTTCTTCTTGTCGTCGGCCTCGTCGTCGGGCCGCACGATCGTGTACTTGAAGCGCTCCCACCGTGTCATGTGGGGTGCGTCGTCGCCTCCGGAGGTGCCGGCGTCTTGACTCGAGGGCATCGAGGAAGGCTACCGCCCTCTCGAAGCGGCTCCCTTTTCGCAGGTGGCCGACGCCCTGGGCCTCGCTCGGACGGGCGGCCTGTCCGGTCACTAACGTGCGGGTGAGGGCCCAAGGCCCAGCAGATCGTGAGGAGCTGACCGAGATGAAGCTCGTGGTAGCCGTCGTGAAGCCGTTCAAGCTCGACGACGTCAAGAACGTCTTGAAGAACATGGGTGTCGCGGGCATGACGCTGACCGAGGCGCAGGGCTTCGGGCGCCAGCGCGGGCACACCGAGAACTACCGGGGGGCCGAGTACCAGGTCGACTTCGTGCCCAAGCTGCGCGTCGAGGTGCTCGTCGACGACGACCGGGCCGAGGCCGTGGTCGATGCCATCGTCAGCTCGGCGGCCACCGGCAAGATCGGCGACGGCAAGGTGTGGGTCGTCCCGGCCGAGACGGTCGTGCGGGTGCGCACGGGCGAACGCGGGCACGACGCCATCTGAGCGAGCGTTCGGGCAGCCCAGAAGGGCCGTGCACCCGCACGCCAAGAGGGTGAAGGGCTACTGTCTGCGGCCATGAGCCGCGATGACCTCGACCTCTCGAAGATCTGGCTGTTCTCGACCTCGTCGGCCAAGGACCTCCGCACGATCAAGCGTGCCCTCGAAGAGGTCAAGGTGCCTCCGGGACGCATGCTGTGCGAGCAGGGCACCATCGGGCGGGAGTTCTTCCTCATCGTCAAGGGCCAGGCGTCGGTGCGCCGCAACAACCGCAAGGTGGCCACGCTGGGCCCGGGCCAGTACTTCGGCGAGATGGCGCTGCTCGACCGGCGCCCCCGCTCGGCCACCGTCACCTCCGACACCGACATGACGCTGCTCGTCCTCGGCCAGCGCCAGTTCAACGGCGTGCTCGACGCCGTGCCCGCGCTCGCCCGCAAGATGCTGGCCGCCATGGCCACGCGACTGCGTGAGGCCGACGAGCGGGCGATGGCCGCCATCTAGGCACCCGCGCGGCACCTTCACCCCGCCCCTCGAGGGGCGTGCACCACCGCTGACCTGGGCTCCGGTCCCCGCTGCATCCGCGTCTTCGCAGGTCTGCGCTGCGAAACTGCCTGTGTCCGATTCCTCGCCTGGACACAGGAGGTCACGTCATGGAGCAGCTGAACTGGAAGAAGCTGGTGGCGGAGTTCTTCGGCACGCTGATACTGGTCGTCATCGCCGTCGGGGTGGCCACCGAATCGTTCGGCTTCAGGCTCTTCGGCTCCAGCTACTCGGCCGGCGTGGCCGCCACCGCACTCGCCTTCGGGCTGGTACTGGCGGCGCTCGCCTACGCCATCGGCCCGATCTCGGGCGCCCACGTCAACCCCGCAGTGACGCTGGGCTTCATCGGCGCCGGCCGCATGAAGCTCGTCGAGGGTGTGGCCTACATCGTGGCGCAGCTGGCCGGCGCCATCGCGGGCGCCTACCTGCTCTACGCCATGATGGACACCTCGCCCTTCTATTCGAAGAGCCGGATCGGCCTGGGCGCCGACGGCTACGGCTCGGCCTCCTTCCTGCACGTCAGCCAGGGCGGGGCTTTCCTCATCGAGGTGGTCCTCACCACCGTCTTCGTGATGGTCGTGCTCTTCGCCACCCACAAGGCGGCCATTCAGGGCGCGGCCGGCGTGGCCATCGGCTTCGGCCTGGTGGTGGTCCACCTGATCGGCATCCCGCTGACCGGCACCTCGGTGAACCCGGCCCGCTCACTCGGCCCGGCCCTGGTCGTGGGGGGCACCGCGCTCAGCCAGGTCTGGCTCTTCCTGATCGCCCCGATGGTGGGCGGGCTGATCGCGGCGATCCTGCACTGGGTGCTGACCGACAACTCCAAGGACGTCGCGGTCGACTCGCCCGGCCCGGTCACCTCCACCGCCACCTGAGCCGCCGACCCTCCGGGTCACGCCGGAAGGGCGGCCCGCTACCGTCGGATCCATGGATCTGACCGAGGCACTCACCTTCGTCCGGGGCCGCTCGCAGGGGGTCCTGACCACCATCCGCGCCAACGGGCGCCCGCAGCTCTCCAACATCCTTTACGTGCCCGGCGACGAGGGCATGCTCCGGATCTCGGTCACCGACGACCGGGCCAAGACGAAGAACCTGCGCCGCGACCCTCGGGCCTCGCTCTACGTGCTGGGCGACAACTTCTTCCAGTACGTGGTAGTCGAAGCGCTGGCCGAGCTGACCCCGGTGGCGGCGGACCCGCACGACGCCACGGTCGACGCGCTGGTCGACTACTACAAGGCCGGCAACGGCGAGCACCCCGACTGGGAGGACTACCGGGCCACCATGGTGGCGGACAAACGCCTGATCGTGACCCTGACGCCCGAGCGCGCCTACGGGATGATCGCGCCGGGCTGACGCCCGCCGGTCCGAGCTCTCTGCGCGTCAGGCGGGCGTCTCGACCGGGGCCGACGCGGCAGCCGGCGCCGATCCCCCGTTGAGCGACTCCTCCACGAGCTGGGAGAGGTCGAGCACGCGCACGTCGTCCTGCTTGTCATTGGCGCGCACGGCGTCGTCGAGCATGATCATGCAGTAGGGGCAGGCGGTGGAAACGACGTCGGCCCCGGTGCCGAGCGCCTCATCCATGCGCTCCATGTTGACCCGCTTGCCGATGTTCTCCTCGAGCCACATGCGTGCGCCGCCGGCGCCGCAGCAGAAGCCGCGCTCCTTGCAGCGCTTCATCTCGATCTGCTCGACGCCGGGGATGGCGCTGAGCACCGTGCGGGGCTCCTCGATGATCCGGTTGTGCCGGCCGAGGTAGCACGGGTCGTGGTAGGTGACCTTGCCCGAGTAGCCGGAGCCGGGCGTGAGCTTGCCCGACTTCACGAGGTGCTCGAGCAGCTCGGCGTGGTGGATGACCTCGTAGTTGCCGCCGAGGGCGGGGTACTCGTTCTTGATGGTGTTGAAGCAGTGCGGGCAGCTGGCGATGATCTTCTTGGCGCCGGCCTCGTCGAGGGTGGCGATGTTCATCTTGGTCTGCTCCTGGTAGAGGTACTCGTTGCCCAGGCGGCGCACCGGGTCGCCGGTGCAGGACTCCTTGGGCCCGAGGATGCCGAAGGTGACGCCGGCCCGGTGCAGCATGCGCGCCGTGGCCTGCACGCCCTTGCGGGCCCGCTCGTCGAGCGCGCCGGCGCAGCCGACCCAGTAGAGGTACTCGATGTCGTCGGGGATGGTGCCGGTGATGACGGGGATCTCGAAGTCGAGGGTCTGGGTCCACTCGGTGCGCTTGTTCTGGCCGAGGCCCCAGGGGTCGCCCTGGTTCTCGACGTTGCGCAGCATGAGGCCGGCCTCCGAGGGGAACTCGGACTCCATGAGGACCTGGTAGCGCCGCATGTCGACGATGGCGTCGATGTGCTCGATGTCGACCGGGCACTCCTTCACGCAGGCGCCGCAGGTGGTGCAGGACCACAGCACGTCGGGGTCGATGACGTTGGGCACCAGGGCGGTCTGCTCGCCCTCGCCGGTCATCAGCGGGGTGGCCGAGGCGAACATGTTGTCCCGCAGGTTCATGATGAGGAGCTTCGGCGAGAGCGGCTTGTCGGTGTTCCAGGCCGGGCAGGCCGACTGGCAGCGCCCGCACTCGGTGCAGGTGGCGAAGTCGAGCATCTGCTTCCAGGTGAAGTGGCCGATCTCGCCCACGCCGAACACGGTGTCCTCGTCGACGTTCTCCATGTCCATGTCCGGCGTGGAGTACAGCGCGCCGAGGGCCCGGGGGCGCCGGGAGAAGGCCACGTTGATCGGGGCGAAGAAGATGTGCAGGTGCTTGGAGTAGGAGACGAAGACGATGAAGCCCGAGATGATGGCCACGTTGAGGATGAGGAAGACGGTGGCCAGCACGGCGTTGGTGCCGGCAGCCGAGCGGGGCCAGCAGCTTGGCCACGCCGTGCGAGGCGAAGGCGCCCCAGCCGTAGGGGAACTGGCTCGGGTCGGTGTTGACCTGGGCGCCGCGGTAGAGGAGCAGCGTGATCATCACGCCGGCGATCATGAGGAGGACGAGCCAGGCGGCATCGAGTGTGCGAGCCGTAGAAGCGGGACTTGCGCTCGAGGCGGCTCGGGGCGTTCTTCAGGCGGATGATGGCGAAGACGACGAGGGCGACCAGCACCGCGCACGGCGAAGAAGTCCTCGATGAAGCCGACCCAGTCCCAGGTCCCGATGAGCGGGATGTGGAAGTACTTGTCGAAGAGGTCGCCGTAGGCCTCGATGATGGTGAGCAGCAGGATGGTGAAGCCCCACATGGTGAAGAAGTGGGCCAGGCCGGGCACCGTCCACTGCAGGAGCTTGCGCTGGCCGGCGACCTCGACGGCCTCGGCCTCCGCCTTGGGGCCGATGCTGCCCCGGGTCCGGTTGGGGTCCTTCTTTCCCGAGCGGATGAGCTTGGACAGCCAGTGGAAGCGGAACCCGGCGATCCCGAAGCCGATGAGCGGTCACGGCAATGCCCAAGATGTATCTGACTGGCACGAATGCTCCTCGCCTTCGGTTACTGCCTGGTTAGTTCGAACAGGGAGGCGGCGGGGGTGCGAGCGCCACCTGGGACTTCAATGCGGCCCAGAGGATAGTGGGGCGTCCCCGGAGGGACCTAGTTGGGGGGCCTTCGACCGCCGGCTCTCCTGCGCCGGCGACGCCCGTTGGATGCCCGGCTGAGAGTCGCCTCGAAACCTGGCCGTGAGCTCCGCCCGAGGGTCCTCACTGGAGATGCTCCAGACGGCCTCCGACCGGCCGTGCCACAGCGTGCAACAGACCTCCGCGTGCCACTTTCGTGCCACACCGCGTGGCTCTCGGGGGCCTACCTGGCGGTTTTCGGCCACAGGGAATTCGCGTTTACCCAGCGTGTAGTGTTTCTGCGTTCTCGCGGGCGTAGTTCAGAGGCAGAACATCAGCTTCCCAAGCTGAGAAC
>CAVSSK010000020.1:0-180595 GCA_963730395.1 uncultured Acidimicrobiaceae bacterium
TGCTCGACGTCAGGTCGTGGCAGGTCGGAGAGGACCTCGATGTCCGCGAGTTGCAGTCCCGGTTCGGTGAGCGTCCCGGTCTTGTCGATGCACAGCACGTCGACGTGTGCCAGTCCCTCCACCGCGGCCAGCTCCTGGACCAGTACGCGATGGTGTGCCAGCCGGAGCGCTCCCACCGCGAAGGCCATCGACGTCAGCAGCACCAGCCCCTGGGGCACCATGGCGGCGACCCCGGCGACCGATCCCCTCAGGGCGTCGGCCGATGACTGGTGGCTTCGGAGGAGCTGGGACACGAAGAGCGCGATGCCAATCGGGATCATGACCCAGGTCACGAGGCGCAGGATCTCGTCGGCGACCCCTGCTGCAGCTCGGAGCGGATCAGTCTGAACCTCCGGGCTTCCGCCTCGAGGCCCCGCGCAGATGACATCCCCCCCACCCTCGTCGCCCTGATCCTTCCCGAGCCGGCGACCGTGAAGGTTCCCGACAGCACCGGTTCGCCCGTGGGCTTCGGTACCGCCTCCGCCTCACCGGTGAGGAGGGACTCGTCGACTTCGAGACCCTGCGATGTCAGCACCTGGCCGTCGACGGCGATCTGGTCGCCCCGACGAACCTCGATCACATCGTCCAACACGATCTCCTCGAACGGGATGTCGAAGACGCGACCCGAGCGGACGACCTGGCATCTCGGAGCGGCCAGCACGGCCAGCCGATCGAGCGTCCGCTTCGAGCGGATCTCCTGGAAGATCCCGATCGCCGTGTTCGGCCACGAGGACGATCCCGAAGAGCGCATCCTGAGGAGGCCCAACCACTACGGCCACGACGAACAAGGATCCCAAGATGGCGTTGAAACGAGTGAGCACGTTGGCCCGTACGATCGTCCTACCGTGTGCCCTGTGGTGGCTGCACACCGTTGGCCTTGCCGGCACCAACCCTCTCTCGGACCTGCCCCTCGGAGAGCCCGACGGACGCGTCGAGCAGCGTCTCCCCCTCACCCGATGCCGAGGTTGCAGCCGAAGGCACGATCGCCTCGGGCGAACTCGTCAACGCGGGGGCTGGACGCTCGTCTCCGATGAGCGGTCCCTCCTGTTGGCGCGGTACAGCGCGGCGCCCTGTTGGCTGCCTCTCATTGGCCTATCTTCCCCTCCCCCCGCACATGCTCCTAGGGCCAAATGACCTGGTCGGTCCCTTGGGCAGGACGTTCGGCCCTGGTGACGTCGAGATGCCCGGCTCACGATGACTGAGGTGGTGAGCGCGCAGTCGAACCCGCCGTCATGGCTCGGCCAGCACTTGGCCGTCATCCTCCTGGACGTCACCGGTGCCGCCTGTTGTCGGCGGAGCACTCCACCTGGCCGGGCCGCTACTGCGGGAACGCGGTCTGGGTCGTGTCCGGCGCCATCGGGGCGGCCTACTCGCTCTGGACGATGGTGGAAAGCCTCCGCCGAGGACGCGTCGGAGTGGACCTCATCGCCCTCCTGGCCTTGGTCGGCGCACTCGCCGTCGGCGAGTATCTCGCCGCTGCGGTGATCAGCGTCATGATGGCAAGCGGACGGGCACTCGAGGCATGGGCGGCCGGACGGGCGAATCGGGACCTGCGCCGGCTCCTCGAACGTGCCCCCACCACGGCCCACCGCTACGAGCGGAGGAGCTCCGGACCGTCGCTGCGGACAGCGTGGCACCGGGCGACCGCCTCATGGTGCAATCGGGGGAGCTGGTACCCACCGACGGCCTCCTGCTGACGAGCGCCGTGCTGGACGAGTCCGCGCTGACGGGAGAGGCGCTGCCCGTCACCCGTGAGTCAGGAGAGCCGGTGCGCAGCGGTGTGCTCAATGCCGGGTCGCCGTTCGACCTGCGCGTGACGGCCCGCGCATCAGAGAGCGCGTACGCCGGAATCGTTCGGCTGGTCGCGGAGGCCGAGTCCTCGCAGGCTCCGTTCGTCCGCCTGGCCGACCGCTACGCGATCTGGTTCCTCGTCCTCAGTCTGGTCGTGGCGGCCGGTGCCTGGATCGCCGCTGGCCCGGCGCGGGCCGTTGCCGTCCTCGTCGTGGCCACGCCGTGCCCGCTCATCCTCGCCGCGCCGGTTGCCCTGGTCGGAGGATTGTCGCACGCGGCGAGGCGGGGGGTCGTCGTCAAGGGTGGCGCCGTCCTCGAGCGCCTGGCGCAGTGCACCACACTGCTCATCGACAAGACGGGAACCTTGACGACTGGCCATCCGTCGCTCACGACCATCGTGCCGTCGGGCACGTTGGCCCCCGACGAGGTGCTTCGCATGGCGGCATCCCTCGACCAGGTCTCGCCGCACGTGCTCGCCCATTCGGTGCTCAGGGCGGCCCAAGAGCGCAGATGTGACCTCGAGCTCCCCGAACAGGTCGAAGAGATAGCCGGGGCGGGCATCCGAGGGGTCGTCGGCGGCCACGACGTCGTGCTCGGCAAGGCGGCGTGGGTCGGAGTCGAGGGGTCGCCGGCCTGGGCCAAGACGGCACGTCGGCGTGCCCGCCTCGATGGGTCGTTGACCGTGTTCGTCGGAGTGGACGATCAGCCCGCGGGGGTGTTGGTGCTCGACGATCCGGTGCGCCGCGATGCCCCGAGGACGATCCGCTCTCTTCGCCGGAGCGGCATCGATCGGATCGTGATGGTCACGGGCGACCGGCCAGAGGTGGCTGAAGCCATAGGTGCTGTCATTGGGGTCGACGAGGTCCTTTCCGAGCGCTCGCCGGCGGACAAGTTGGACGTCGTGAGAGCCGAGCGTCTCCGGGCGCCGACGATGATGGTCGGGGACGGCATCAACGATGCCCCCGCCCTGGCCCTCGCCGATGTCGGTGTCGCGATGGCTGCTCAGGGAGCTTCGGCTTCGTCCGAAGCAGCCGACATCGTACTGACCGCTGACCGTTTGGACCGATTGGGCGAGGCTCGATCGGTGGCTGTTCGGAGTCGACGAATTGCCCTCGAGAGCGTTGTCGTCGGCATGGCGATGTCGCTCGTGGCAATGGGGTTCGCGGCGATCGGCCTGCTTCCCGCAGTCTGGGGAGCGCTGCTTCAGGAGGGGATCGACGTCATCGTCATCCTCAATGCTCTGCGGGCGCTACGTCCTCCTCGAACTGAGATGGGCTTCGATGAGGATGAATCGGCCCTCGCCAGACGATTCCAATCCGAACATCTCACCATTCGGGCGGATCTCGATCTACTTCTTGCAGCCGCCAATGCGATGGGGACGATGCAGCCGGCGGAGGTCATGACGCACGCACGCGAAGTGCACCGGTTTCTCATCGAAGAGGTCGTACCACATGAGCAGGCCGAGCAAGAGCTGCTCTATCCCGTGCTCGAGCACGTCCTCGGTGGACGAGAGCCGACAGCCCCCATGAGTCGGGCCCACATCGAGATCCTGCATCAGATCAGGCGCCTGGGCGCGCTCCTGGACGAGATCGGCGACGAGGAACCCGATGTCGAAGACATCGACGAGATCCGCCGCCTGCTGTATGGCCTGCACGCGATTCTCCGTCTCCACACTCTCCAGGAAGAGGAGAGCTACCTGTCATTCGAGGACAGCTCGGATGCGACCCTGAAGTCAGACAATCCCTCGGTTGACCTGGAGCACGGTGCTAGTGCTGAACCCCTGGGTGTAGTGAACCGAGACCCGAATGTCTGGTCGAACAACCCTTAGACCGCCCTGGTTGCGACGTGGCGTGGTGCTGCTGGTGCTGCTCGCAACGCTTGCCTTCGTTGCGGCTGCGTGTTCGACCCCGCCATCAGGTCACAAAGCCGTTCAGCGCTCCAATCCCTCACGCAGCACAACGACCGCGACGACTGCTCCGACGACGACCACGGCTGTTGCCCCCACGACCACGACCGTTGCCCCAACCACACAGCCCTCCAGCACGGAGAATTCGCTCCCCGCCACGACCTCGACCAACCCCACGACATCGACCCCGGAGAGCCTGAAACCGCTCTTCGGCAAGGTGTGGCAGCAGATACCGACCGCATCGCGTGTCGTGGCGCTGACCTTCGATGCTGGGGCCAACGGCAACGGTGTGCCGGCAATCTTGTCGACTCTTCGCAGCGCCGGCGTGCCCGCGACATTCTTCTTGACGGGGGCTTTCACAAAATCCCTCCCCGACTTGGCGCGCTCGATCGTCCAAGGCGGCTACCGGGTCGGAGATCACACCGTCGACCACCCACACCTGCCGACGCGCTCCGATGCCTTGGTCGCCGCCGAGGTCGCCAATGCCGCTGCGACCATCACCTCCGCGACTGGAGCCACACCGTCTCCACTCTTCCGATTCCCCTACGGCGACAGCGATGCCCGGACCCTGAGCGTGGTAAACGATCTCGGGTTCGTCGCGGTGGGCTGGACGGTCGACACCCTGGGCTGGGAGGGGAGCTCCGCCGGGATCACCCCGACGAGCATCGTTGCTCGTGTCATGGCGGGCCTTCGTCCCGGTGAGATCGTGCTGATGCACGTCGGATCCAACCCGAACGACGGGTCGACGCTCGACGCCGATGCGCTGCCTTCGGTGATCGGATTCATCAAAGCGGCCGGCTACTCGTTCGTCACCCTCAACGACCTTGTCGGGAACGGGTAAACGGGCGGCACAAGACGTGACGGATCGCCGATTCGTAGGTACGAAAAGACAATTCGAACATCAGCTATCCAGAATCGGACTCAATGCTGACGAACGGCGCGCAGACCACCGCGTTGCAGCTGGTCTCCGGACACTTTTCTGACCTGGCCGGTGATCAACACGATCGTTGGAGTCCTACCGTTTCCGTCTCAGCTTATGGACACGATTATGGATAAGAACTGACTGTGCTCATCGAGACGAGCCGCCCTTGAGGTGCGATCAACCCGTTACGATACGGTGAGGCACGTACGGAGGTTTCGGGCCAATCGCTACCAAGCCGGTGGCGGCGCACCATTATGGGTGGCCATGGCATGCCAGCGGGTTTCGAGAAGTGTCCGGCGCCATCGCACTGTGGCCGGTTCAATCGTCATCCACCACCCTGATTACTCTGGGTGTGGGAATCAACTCATGTGGCGGTCCAGGTCGCACCGATCGCTCCCGAGACAGCGCCACAGGTGAGGTCAACGACGACGACGTCCCTGTTCGCCGGCCCGGGGACAGGTAGCTGCGCATCTGGCGCCAGGGTCCGACCCGAGCGTGCTCCCCGGTCCCGTCTTGATGGCCGATGAAGGCAACAACCGCTTGATCGTGGTCGACGCCCAGGGCCGCACTCTCTGGACATGGCCGCAGCCCGGCGACCTCCCTCCAGGAGTCTCGTTCAAGAGCCCAGACGACGCATTCTTCACTCCGAACGGGAAGCAGATCATCGCAACCGAAGAGGAGTACTCGGTGGTCACCTTGATCGACGTGGCCTCGCGGAAGATCCTGTGGCGCTATGGCACACCGGGTGTGCCAGGTGACGGCCCGAACCAGCTCTCAAACCCCGACGATGCGCTGGTCCTCCCTGACGGTGACGTGTTCACCGCCGATATCAAGAACTGTCGCCTCCTGTTGATCGCCCCGTACGCACACGTGCCAGCCCGCATCTACGGCACCACCACCCAGGCCTGTCAGCACGCACCACCAGCACACTTCGGAAGCCCCAACGGCGCCTTCCCAATGGCCAACGGTCACTACCTCGTCACCGAGATCAACGGGGACTGGGTCGACGAGATGGACCTGGCCGGGACGATTTACGCCTCATGGCACCCTCCCGGCGTCAGCTACCCGTCCGACAGCAACGAAGTGAGCCCCGGCACCTACCTGACAGTGGACTGGGCCGAACCAGGTCAGATCGAGACCTTCGACGCCAGATGGTCGGCTCCTCTGGCGCTACCGGCCGACCGGCAGCTCCGCGCTCAACCACCCCTCGCTGGCCCTGCCGCTCCCCAACGGCGACGTGATCGCCACCGACGACGCCAATGACCGGGTCATCGTGGTTGATCCGAGGACCAATGCCATTGTTTGGCAGTACGGGGTTCGCGGTGAGTCGGGCGACGCTTCGGGGCTTCTCAACGCCGTGGACGGGCTCGACCTGGTGCCGCCGTACTCCGATCTCGTCGTCCACGCCACAACCATGGGCCTCCCTCCAGCTCCGACGGTGTCGACCTACACCACACCCTGAGTTGTTGAACCGCCCGATGAGTGGCGGATGCCGGTTCGGCCTGTCGCCAAGCCCCACTCACGTCGGGGCCATTCCGTTGGGGCCGTTCGGAAGATGACCCGCTGATAGATGACGAATTTGATGAGCCAGAAGGTCAGCATCACGATCGGATAGCCGATCGCCACGACCAGAAGGTGGAACGGATGGCCCGCCGGAGCAAAGCTGGCGAGAGCACCCGTCAGCAAGCTGGTCAGCGCGATGCAGCCGATCGAAACGATCCAGTAGAGGATCACCTGACGGAGGACACGCTCTCGGGCGGCCTCCCTCCAGATCCAGTAGCGACTCAACAAGTAGGACGGGACTGTTCCAGCGAGGCTTGCGAGCAGCGCGGCGACGGTGGCCGTCGTGAGATCGAGCCCGTAGAGGATGAGAAGTGTCATCTCACTCACTGCGAAAGCCACCCCGGACGTGGCGGCATAGCGGGCGAGGCGGGCTACGTCGGCCCGACCGAACCGGTTGGGGACGCCGATGGTAGAGGGAGCACCTCCCTCGTCGATGACACAGGATTCAGACATGGAGGCCACACTCCGTCTTGTCCGTTCCGGGCCAGCGGCCGGCTCGCGGATCTTCGAATCGAGTGACCGGTCGGGTCGTGGGCTCGCACCCGATAGACGGGTACCCCCGCGCCTTCAATGGGTGGACCGGGAGCCGATGATCGGCTTCGTATCGGGAGACGTCGTCGTTCGTCCAGCAAGCCAGAGGGTTGACCTTGACCAATCCTCGGGCCGAATCCCAACCGACGATCGGTGACGACGCCCGGTTCGGGGTTTCAACCCGTTTCAGGCCGCTCACCCATGCGTGGCGTCCTCTGAGCGCCCCAGCCAGAGGAACAACCTTTCGTAGCTCGCAGCAGCGTTCGGAACCACACGGCCACGGCTCGGCGTCTGCACCGGGTCGGATGATTCTCAGATTTAGTCCATAGAGCTGGCGGACCTGTTCAACGAAGCTCAGCGTTTCGGCAAAGTGAGAGCCTGTATCGAGAAAGATGATTTCGGCACGGGGGTCGGTGCGAACAGCAAGATCCACCAGGACGCAGTTCTGGAATGAGGACACGACCGAGATTGCAGGCCAGAACTCGCTGAACGCCCACGCGAAGATCTCCTCGGACGGGACATTTTCGAAGCCTGCGTTGAGTGCGACAAGATCAACACCCGGCGGAGGGAGAGCATCGACCCAACCTTCGATGCCACAGTGCCCCTCACCGGTGCCGGGGCCATCGCGTGGACCGGCCCAAGCCGTCCTCGCAGGAGAAGCATCCTCTCCTCGAGATTGCCGAGGCGTAGTGAGTGTCATGTTTGACCTCCGGGCCCCGAATGTTCATTTCGTTCGTCAGGTCCAATGTGTCCGCAGGACTGATCACCTGACAGGGGCTTTGGTCACCTTCGAAGGCCCGCTGGCTAAATACTTAACTGAGACACAGCGCAGGCCCAGGGCAGATTCAGATTCGACTCGCGACCGGCACGTTTGACCCGGCAACTTGGTGACGTTGGACCCTAGGGGAGAGGTGGCCGTCGGGGTACAACGGCGCAAGAACCTCTGCACATGGTTGGTCAGGAGGAGCCATGAGGACGTTGGTGTTGGGTGGGGACGGCTATCTGGGCTGGCCGACCGCCCTCCATTTGTCAGCGGCAGGTCACGACGTGGCCATCGCGGACAGCTTTGCGCGGCGTAGCTACGACCAGGAGCTGGGGGCGACAAGCTTGGTGCCCATCGCATCGCTGGACGAACGGGTCAAGGCGTGGCGGGAGGTCTCGAATCGCCGAATCGCCACATTCGTCGGGGATCTCACAGACGCGCCTTTCACAACAGCCCTCATCGACGAGGTCCGCCCAGACACGATCGTCCACTTCGCAGAGCAGCGTTCGGCCCCCTATTCCATGATCGACCAGACGCACGCGGTGTACACGCAGGTCAACAACGTCGTCGGCACGCTGAATGTGCTCTACGCCATCGCCGACGTCGACCCGACCATTCATCTGGTGAAGCTCGGCAGCATGGGTGAATACGGGACGCCGAACATCGACATCGAGGAGGGCTGGCTCGAGGTCACGCACAAGGGCCGCACGGACACCGTCTTGTACCCCAAGCGGCCCGGATCCTTCTACCACCTCTCGAAGGTCCATGACAGCCACAACATCGAATTCGCGTGCCGGGCCTGGAACCTGCGGTCCACCGACCTCAACCAGGGGATCGTCTACGGCCAAGAGACCGACCTGACGAGACTGGACCCCGCCTTGACAACCAGGTTCGACTACGACGCCGTTTTCGGCACGGTCCTCAACCGGCTGATCGTCCAGGCCGTCTGTGGGCACCCGCTCACCGTCTACGGGAGTGGGCATCAGATTCGAGGAATGCTCGACATCCGGGACACCGTCGAATGCATCCGGATCGCCGCAGAGAACCCGGCAGAGCCCGGCGAATTCCGGGTGTTCAACCAGTTCACCGAGCAGTTCTCCGTGCTTCAGATCGCCGAGATGATCCGTGACACCTACCCCGGGCCCGTTCGCATCGCCCGGATCGAGAACCCCCGGGTCGAGGCTGCCGATCACTACTACAACGCCGTTCACTCGCGCTTGATCGATCTCGGCCTCGAGCCCCACAACCTGAGCGACACCCTGATCGACTCTCTGTTCTCCATCACCGAGAGCAACAAACAGCGTGTCGACCACAGTCTCTTCGATCCGAGCGTGCGCTGGAAGGCAACTTCGAATTCGGTCGGACCGCACCCGTTCAAGGCCGCCGCTGCATGATCAGCGTGGCTGGGGTGATGTCAGTGCCAGATGACCGCTCGCCGTTGCTCGCTCACCCGCGAGCTTGTCGAGGTGCTTCTGAGGCCATCAGGTGAGTACTGCGTGAGACACGCCAGCGGCCAACGGCCAGCCCATCGTTGTTCACTAAGGTCTTACCGGTTCGGTGTTCACGGTCGAATCGGAGGGTGATCCGGGCGATCCGAGCCCCACCGCTCGGGGATGTCGAACGTTTCGGGCAGTCCCATTGGGATCCTCTACCCGCGGTTTAAGTCTCGACATTCGGCTCCATATGTGAGGCGAGCCCGGCCGAGCAACGGGATTGGCCGCGATTGGCTCAACACCCTTGCGCTCATCTCTACCTCAATGATCGCGATGGTGCTGCTGGCCGACTGCACGGGGGACCAGTCCGCGACGCTTCCGAGCCTGCGATCGCCGATCCACTACCCGTCGAGTGCCCACATCGAGGGCCAGATCCACTCTCCTGGTGGTCCGTTCCTCTACGACGAAGAGGGTCGAGTCGTCTTCTTCCATGGGGTGAACGCGGTCGACAAGCACCCACCCTACGAGGTCTACCCTGCTCCCGGTAAGCCGTGGGACCTCGGCGCCGCCGACGCGTCGCTGATGGCGAGACTCGGGTTCAACGTTGTTCGGCTTGGGATGACCTGGAAGGGTCTGGAGCCGGGGACCGCTCCGGCGAACGACCCCGCCATCTGCACGACCGGCGCGCCCCATGATCCGGGCCAGTTCAGCCAGGCGGTTCTCGACGCATACCTCCGCAAGCTGAAAGGGACCGTCGACCTGCTCGGTCGCTTCCACATCTACACGCTGCTCGACATGCACCAAGACGTCTACAACGAGTTGTTCGACGGAGAGGGTGCCCCGAACTGGGCGGTGTGCACCAGCGGAGCGTCGAACACCGAGGCGCCCGGCCGGTGGTCCCAGAACTACGGGACCGCCGCGGCGGGAGCGGCCTACCGCCACTTCTGGACCAACGACGTCGTAGGTGACCTCCAGGGCGAGTACGACCGGGTGTGGGCCGCCGTGGCGACGTACTTCCGGGGCGATCCCTGGGTCCTCGGCTACGACCCGTTCAACGAGCCGTTCTCGACATCGCTGGTCACCTCCGGGGACGAGAAGTTCGACGGCCAGCTGGAATGCTTCTATACCGGCCGGTCATTCATCGGTGCTCCCTCCCATGGTGCTCCGCCGATCTCGTGCCCCCCGAGTGTTCCGGCCGCTGGCGTCATCCCGGCGATCCAAACGGCCGATCCGGGTGCTCTTGTGTTCTACGAGCCGGACATCTTCAGCAGCCGCGGTTCCACAAACTTCGTCGGCCCCATGCCATTCGCCAACCTGGTCTTCAACGTGCACGTCTACTGCGGACAGCGGAGTGGCAAGACGGGGAACCCGACCAACATCGCCGCCTGCGCGTCCCAGGAGCAGCGCTCCCTCGCGACGCGCTCAGAGGACCGCACCGACCTGGGCACGCCTGCTCAGCCCGGCGGTCCGGCGTGGTTCCTGAGCGAGTTCGGCGCCACCTCGAACTCGACACTGCTCGATCGGCTCACCACCGAGGCCGACCAGAGCCTGGTCGGCTGGGCCTACTGGTCCTGGAAGTTCTATGCCGACCCGACCGGGAGCTCCGCCGAGGGGCTCGTCGCAGCGGACGGATCACTCCGGTCGACTGCCTCGGTCCTTTCGCGCACGTATCCTCAGGCGATCGCCGGAAGACCGACGTCGCTGTCCTTCGACCCGACGAGCGAGGCATTTCACCTGGCCTACGTTCCGGATCACGCAGTGCAGGCCCCGACGGCGATATTCGTCCCGACCCAGGTCCACTACCCGAGCGGGTACTGTGCCCGGGTTTCGGGCGGAAGGGTGACCTCCAAGCCAGGTAGTGACGTCCTCCTCGTCGAGAACGCCCGTGGCGGGCGGTCGGTGTCAGTGTCGGTGACCTCGGGATCTTGCTGAATGGTGGCGTCCCGGCCGGCTCTGCTCAGAGAGACAACCCACCTCCCGCATCTTCCAAACCGGGTGCAGTCAGTAACGGCGAGGGCCTTTCGACCCTAGGCAACCCCCGCTCAACCATCGCATGATCGAAGTGCCTCCGAGGAAAGGGGCAGAGATGGGTGGATTCGTTCGTAGACCCCTCGTCGGGGTCCTCGTGGCCTTCATGTCGATGGCGGTGCTGCCCTTCATGAATGGCGAGACTGCCTCCGCGGCCAATCCGGCCACTGCGAACGTCGCGACGCCGTACTTGGCCTCGGTGGCGATGGCGGCTACTCCGACTGGGCATGGCTACTGGCTGGTGGGCCTCGACGGTGGCGTGTTCTCCTTCGGTGACGCGCGGTACTTGGGTTCTCTCCCAGGTCTGCATGTTGCGGTGAAGAACATCGTGGGCATCGATGCCACTCCCGACGGGCAGGGCTACTGGCTGGTGGGCGCCGATGGCGGCGTATTCGCCTTCGGCGACGCCGCCTACTACGGATCGGTCCCCGGTGTGCTCGGGCGACCTGCCCCCAACGCCATCACGGGGCTGGCCGAGACCCCCGACGGGCACGGCTACTGGCTGGTGGGGTCCGATGGCGGTGTCTTCAGCTTCGGCGACGCGCAGTTCTACGGCTCCTTGCCCGGAATCGGTGTCCAGCCGACATCGGTGCGGTTCACCCAGTCAGACCAGTTCAACGCATTCGTGGCCTACTCGGGGGTCGTGGCGATCCAGCCAACTCCCGACGGCCACGGTTACTGGCTGGTCGGCCCCGATGGAAGCGTCTTCACCTTCGGTGACGCCGGCTTCTACGGTTCGCTTCCGGGCGTCTTGGGAACCCGAGTCGTGCCAAGCAGCGGCGCCCTTGGGTCCCGGGCGGTGGTTGGCACCGGTCACGCCGCGGCGGTTCCGATCGTTGGCTTCGCCGCCACCGCCGACGGCCACGGCTACTCGATGGTGGCTGATGACGGCACTGTCTACTCTTTCGGTGACGCCCGGTTCTTCGGTTCCCTCGCATCAGTTGGGGTGCAGGTGCCACCGGTCAGGGTCACGGGGTTCATCCCGCCGTCCACCGTTCAACTCGCCCTTCCTCTGGCCACCGTGGCCGGGATCACCCGAACGCCTGATGGCAACGGCTACTGGATCGTCTCGCTCGATGGTGGCGTTTTCAGCTTCGGTGACGCCCAATTCTTCGGCTCGATCCCCGGTGTCCCCACGACGATCCAGAGCGTTGTCGGCATTCGATAGCAAAGGCGAGGAGGTGGCACACCCCCGCACAGTTTGTTGGTCCACGGGTCCGACCATCCAGATGGGCTCCGATGGTTCGCTATCGAAGTAGAGCTGGTGACTTCCGACCCTGGGACCCATGTCTGATGGGGTGCATGTTGCGATTGAAAGCGCGTTGGGGAAGGAGAAGAGCCATATGCAGAAGCTGAAGGAAGCGGCGAGCGAGTTCCTTGCCCACAATCGGGTCGCCGTAACTGGTGTCTCGTCGAGGAACCCGCAGAATCACGGCAGCAACGTCGTCTACAAACGTCTTCGCCACCGGGGATACGAGGTCTTCGCCATTAATCCAAACGCCAATGAAGTAGAGGGTGATCCCTGCTACCACGAACTCGAGTCGGTGCCTGGCGGCGTGGACTGGGTTGTGATCGGCACCAGACCCGAGACGGCGGACGCCTCTGTGCATGAGTGTGTCGATCTGGGTATCAAGCGCATATGGATGCACCGGGCCTTCGGGTCCGGGAGTGTGTCGGAAGCGGCCGTGGAGTACGGGCGCCTACACGGAGCGACGGTCATAGACGGAGGTTGTCCGTGCATGTTCGAGCCGACCAGCGATCCTGGCCACCGGGTTATGCGCGTCATGTGCACCCTCACCGGCAAGGTGCCTAGGCGAGTTTGACACAAGGCCCGACGCTGACTCCGGTTCGCATGGACTCCACCGGGTCCGATGCCCCTAACATGCCGTCGAATTCGGCGTCGCCGTGTCTGTCGAGTCAAACCTGCTCTGCGGACCGAGGCGGCATCTGTGGATAGAGCGCCGTTGGCCTCGGGCTACTCGACGGCATTCTCTTCGGAACTGGCTGGTGGGATAGCGCACTCCGGGCGGGCAGTATGTGCGACGAATGATTGACGACGTAGAGCCCGTTTGCGACTCGGGATCTGCGCTCGGACCCAAGGCGGCTGTCGACCTGTACTGGATTCCTCTGGGCGCAGGGGCGCACGTCGTCCGGATCAGCGGGAAGCTCTTTGAGGCGGCGTCGGCTTTCGTTGCACGTCGTCCCCGGTGTGATCTCTACCATTCAGCGCTTGTCATCTCCGCTCCAGAAGGTCACTTCGTGATTGAACAGGCGCCGGTCCCAGATCTGCATGGGGAACGGCGCGGTGTCGTGGCGGAGGGCCCCGTCGGAATGCGGTGGCTCGGCCGATTCCGGGTCTTCCGCTATGAGATTCGGCGCTGGCGAGACGGCCGGATCCCCGACATAGATCAGGCGATCAAAAGCCCGGCCAGGGTCACCGACGATGTCGAGGTCGCCGGACGAATCCTCGAGACGTTGCCATCGATACCGACGCCCGTGTGGGGCCGTGACGATTTCGACACGGGCGAGATGTGGAACTCGAACTCGGTCGTATCCTGGGTCCTGGCGCGGAGCGGGGCAAGCATCGAATCTATCCATTCACCGCCCAACGGTCGAGCACCCGGATGGCGCGTGGGCCTCGCAGTCGCTGCACGAGGACCCAGCACCGACGGACCATGACTGCAGTTGGGCCCCTCGGAAGACACCTCGAATCGAGCAGAATATTCGACCATAATTGCAACTCGACCAATTGCGTGGGTGGGCACGTCGTGGGCACGAATAGATTCGACTCACGAATTGACCATGAGTCGGAAGGACGCCTCACGAGGGATCTTTGCCGTGAGTGCGATCGGCGCCTAGCAGATGACGTCACGCTTCTCGGCCCGGCGGTCCGGAACGTACGAACGAGCCATTCCGACCCACATATGTCCTGGCCCGCGGACTCCCTGGTGGTCGGGACCGGCGTCGATCCGGTGACCTCACGCTTTTCAGGCGCGCGCTCTACCAACTGAGCTACCCGACCGGGTAACCAAGTTCGACCGGCCGGGGCGGGTCGGAACCTGGTGGCGGACCTGACGGGATTTGAACCCGCGACCTCCGCCTTGACAGGGCGGCGTGCACTCCGAGCTGCACCACAGGTCCGTGGTGGCGATACTGACATGCTCCCCGGTCGGGGGTATTCCTCCCGTTGAGCAGCCCTTCACTGTAGCCGTTCCCGGGTTTCACCCCACCCCGGGCCTCGTCGCCGTCCGGGCTACGGAGTGGCGGCGCGCAGGGCCAGGACCCCCGCCTCGAAGGTCGCCAGCTTGGACGGTTCGAGTGCCTGGGCCAGCCCGGTCGCACACAGCCGGTTCGTCATCTCCTCCGCCTCGTCGTGCTTCGCCTTGATGGCGGTGCAGTCGGGGAAGGGCTCGGACCACCCGAAGAACTTGGCCTGGCCGGGCCCCTCGTTGGTGAGGATCGCCTCGAGGGGGGAGAGCCCGACCGCCGTGGTGGCGACCAGGTGGAGCCCCCCGCGCCATTCGCGCAGGATCTGCATGAGTTGCGCCGCGCGTCCGGCCGCCGTCTCGCAGGGGGCTGCGTCCCGCCATCCGACGAACAGCGGGATGGCCGAGCCCTCGAGCCCGCCGACCACCTCCTCGGTGACCGCGACGATGCCGTCGAGATCCTCGACGTCGGCGTAGTGCTTCCGACCCCACTTCGAATGGGCCTCGGCCATCCGGGCGGCAGCCTCCTTGGCCGGAGCGACGCCGACACCCTCTGTGTACATGGCCTTGACCGCGTTCGGCTCGAACCAACCGAGGGCAGATGTCACGACGTCGGACCCCACGTCCCCGAGCATGCCGCCCCGTCCTGCGAAGTAGAAGGAGAAGGGGTTCGACCAGCCCCATTCGGCGGCCCATCCCATGACGTCGGGGCTCAGGTAGATGGCGGTGCCGATGTCATGGATCGGGTCGTACGTGGTCTTCACGACCGCGAGCGCGGCCGTCGTGTCGGTGCTGCCCATTGGTCCTCCTCGTGCTGCGTCGGATTCAGGGCTGTGTCGTGGTCACGTTGACGACGCGTCGCACGCCCGGGACGTTGCCGACGAACTCTTCGAGGAGGCCGAGGACGGCGGACAGCTCGGGCGAGACGTCCTGCAGCGACCGCGTGGCCTTGGGGAGCTCGGTCACCAGCTCAAAGGCGATCGTGCTGACGCGCTCGGTGACGGCGCGCATCACTGTGGCGGACTCGGAAAGCAACGGCAACGAGGCGTTGAGGGCGCCCACCGCCTGCTCGAGCCCGGAGGCAGCGGTCGAGAAACCGAGCGCGGCGAGATCGATGCCGGTCCCGGCCGTGTTCATTCCTCCGTCGATCCGCTCGAGGAGTGGCATGAGACGGTCCAACCGATCGGAGATGTCGTCGATCGCCTGGAGAGCCGCCAACGTCGCCGAGGGGAGGCGAAGCAACGTGCTCGGAAGGCCGACGATCGTTTCGAGGATTGACGGGGTTTCCACGTCTCTGATCATGGGCCGGATGGCCTCGGGTGTCCAGTGCGCGCCGCCTCTTTCACCCCGCAGTGTCACACCAGCTCGGTTTCGATGGCTGATCGAAGCTCTCGGAGCACGTTCTGGCGCACCCGGAGCTTGGTGGCGGCGTGTGCGCTCCGGTCCACCGCCGCCAGATCCTCCGCGACGGAGGCGGCAACGGCGTCGAGCTCGTCGGGATGGGCAACGGCGTCGAGGAGCCCGGCCTCCCGCGCCCCCTGCGGATCGAACATCGTGCCGGTCACCGTGGCGTGGTCGAAGTGCGCCGGCGCGAGGCGGTGCCGGGCCAGGACGATGGCGAACCACGGCAGCGTGAGGCCGATCCGGACCTCGTTCAGCCCCAGCTTGAACGGACCGTCGACGCCGACGCGGGCGTCCGCCGCCATCAGGAGGAAGGCCCCGGCGGGGAAGGCGTGACCGGTGCACGAGACCGCGACCGGGGCCGGGAAGGCGAGGATGCGCTCCGCCAGGGTGGCGCCGAGCGTGAGTATGAGCAGGACGTCCTCGCGTGGGCCATCGAACACCTTCAGGTCGAACCCGGCGGAGAAGTAGCCGGGCCGGCCCCGCAGCAGGACCACCGACTGATCGCGCTCGGCCTGGTCGAAGGCCTCGTGGAGCGCCTGGAGCATCGGGATGGAGAAGACGTTGACCTTGCCGTCGTCCATCGTGAGGGTGCTGACGAGGTCGGTGCGGTCGTAGGTGACGAGCTCGGCCATGGCTCCTCCGGGGTTCGGTGCGGATATATTGAAACGATGTTCCAGAACACTGTTTCAAAAAATGGGTCCAGCCGTCAAGGTCTGGACCGGTTCGGAGTCGGCTGATGCCCCGCGCCAAGCTGCGCACGCCCGAGCTGAGGGACCGGGTGCTGGCCTCTGCGGTTGGTCTCCTGGCCGAGGAGGGACCGGCGGGCCTGACGGCTCGCTCGCTGGCCGCCCGGGCCGAGACTTCGGCGCCCGCGCTCTACGAGCTCTTCGGGGACAAGTCCGGCGTCGTGCGCGAGCTGTACTTCGAGGGCTTTCGGCGCCTGTTCTCAGAAATCTCGACGGTGTCGGAGACGCATGACCCGATGGCCGACCTGTGGGCCCTCGCCACCACGTACCGCCGCTTCGTCCGGTCCAACCGGGAGTTGGCGGAGGTCATGTTCTCGCGACCGTTCACCGACTTCTCGCCGGGGCCCGAGGAGCTGGCAGCCACCAGTTCGGTGCGGGTCCTGATCGTCGGCCGCGTGCGCCGCTGCATGGAGGCGGGCCGCCTACGCGGTGACGAGACGGACGTCGCGCACGTGTTCGTCGCGCTGATCCAGGGGATGGCCTTCGCCGAGTCGGCCGGCCGGCTCGGCACCTCGACCGAGTCGGTCGAGCGGCGTTGGCGACTTGCCATCGGCACGCTGCTCAATGGCTTCGGGGCCCAACGGGGGCTGGACCGAGAGTCAGCTCGGGGTCCTAGCGTCTGATCCTGGACGCGCCGCGGGTGAGGAGCGTCTGGTAGAGCGTGGCCGGCAGCCGCGAGATGAGGTCGATCGCCTTCGCATCGGGTCCGATGAGCGCACGACGGCGATCACGCTGGACTGCCGTGAGAATTTGGTGCGCCGCCTTCTCCGGGCTGGTGATGAAGAGGCGTTCGAAGTCCGCCACGGCCTTGTCCGCGTCACCCGCTATCGCGGACACACTCGGGTCCATCCGGGCATTGCGCGCGATGTTGGTCTTGATCCCACCGGGGTGAACGGTCGTCACCGACACGTTGGCGCCCTCGATGTCGAGCTCCATCCGCAGCGTGTCGGTGAAGCCGCGGACGGCGAACTTGGCCGCGTTGTAGGCCGACTGCGACGGGACACTGATGAGCCCGAAGACGCTGGACAGGTTGACGACGTGCCCCTCGCCGGATGCCTTGAGGTGAGGTAGGAACGCCTTCGTCCCGTAGACGACGCCCCAGAAGTTGATGTTCATGAGCCATTCGAAGTCGGCATAGGTCATCGACTCGACCGTCGCGCCGAGCGCGACGCCGGCATTGTTGATGATCAGGTTGACCTTGCCGTGGTCGGCTACCACCTCGTCGGCCCAGGCATAGACAGCGTCGCGGTCGGCCACGTCGAGGTGACTGGAGGTGATCCTGTTCCCGAAGCGTCCGCACTGTGCCACCGTCTCAGTAAGGCCGGCGTCGTCGATGTCGGACAGAGCGACGTGCGCGCCGCGCCGCGCCAGCTCGTTGGCGAGGGCCCTCCCGATTCCAGAGGCGGCGCCGGTGATCGCTGCCACGCGCCCGTCGAAGTCCCTCATGATGCCTGCTCAGGACGCCAGTGGGACGACCGGCTCGGTGACCGGGCCGGTGAACTCCATGAAGGAGTCGTCGATCTCACCCATCTTCAGCGCCCGGTAGTCACGCAGATAGCTCTGGTGGACCTTCCAGGGGTGCACCGACCCCTGTTTGGGAAGCAGGTGGGCGGAACGTTGGATGTACCCCGACGTCAGTCCCAGGATGGGGCCCGAGCCGACGGACCCGTCGTTGTTGCGGGGCACGCACTGGGTCTGCCCTTGCTCGTGCATGTGGTTCAGCAGGCGGCAGACGTAGTCGCACGTGAGATCGCACTTGAGCGTCCACGAGGCATTCGTGTACCCGATGGCAATCGCCATGTTCGGGACACCCTCGAGCATCATGCCCTTGTAGGTGAGGCGGCTCGCCGGGTCGACGGCCTCACCGTCCACGCTCAGCGCGATTCCCCCCAGGAACAGCAGCTGGAGTCCCGTCGCGGTCACGATGATGTCCGCCTCGAGCTCGTCGCCCGAGGTCAACCGGAGCCCCTTCTCGGTGAAGCGCTCGATGTGGTCCGTGACCACCGATGCCGTGCCATCCCGGATGGACTTGAAGAGGTCGCCGTTCGGGACCGCACAGAAGCGCTGGTCCCACGGGTTGTAAGAGGGTGTGAAGTGTGTCGCGATGTCGTAGCCATCAGGGAGCTGGCGCTCGAGACCCTTCAACAGCAGGCGCCGGACCTGTCGGGGGTAGCGGCGGCTGACGTTATAGAAGGCCTGCGTCATCAGGGCGTTGAACCACTTGGCGGCGACGCCGGCCTGCTTGGCCGGCAACAGCTTGCGCAACAGCGCGACGACCGGACTCTTCTCGGGCAAGGAGGCCACGTAGGTCGGTGAGCGCTGCAGCATGGTCACATGGGCCGCGGCACGGGCCAGCGCCGGCACAAGGGTCATGGCGGTCGCCCCGCTGCCGATCACGACGATTCGCTTCCCCGTCACGTCGAGGTTCTCGGGCCAGGCCTGTGGGTGCACGATGGTGCCGGCGAAATCGTCCATCCCGTCGAAGTCGGGCAGGTACCCGTGGTCGTAGCGGTAATAGCCGCTGCACGAGAAGAGGAACCCGGCCGTGAGGTGCACGGTCTCGTTCGTGTCGGTCCGCTCCGCGGTGATGTGCCAGAGGGACTCCCGCGTGGACCAGTCGGCTGCAGTGATCCGGCGATTGAAATGGATGTGGGCGTCGACGCCGGACGCTGCCGCGGTGTCCTTGATGTACTGGAGGATGGAGTCACCGTCCGCGATGGACTTCTCCCCGTCCCAGGGGCGGAAGGAGTAGCCCAGAGTGTGCATGTCAGAGTCGGAACGGATGCCCGGGTAGCGGAAAAGGTCCCAGGTGCCGCCGATGGTCTCGCGGGCCTCGAAGATGGCGTAGCTGGCCCACGGGCACTCCGTCTGGAGGTAGTGGCCGGCCCCGATGCCGGAGAGACCGGCACCGACGACGAGGACGTCGAAGTGCGTGGCCTTGGTTGCCGTGGTGGGTGTCATCAGGCCGCAGCTCCGATCAGCTTGTCGTTCAGGGCGCCGTGCTCCCCCAACGGCTCGTTCCTCCAGGATCTCACCAATTCGGCCGGGTGCCCCGCTGCGGCCGGTTCGGAGCCACGGGTCCCGTCGGCCGAGGTCAGGGTCGAATCGGGAGCCGCCGATTCATTACTCTGACGTTAACGTTAAACTTCTGGCGATGAGGACCACGACCCTGTCCAACGGGAACGGTGCGGCTCCGGCGGTGCTGCAACCGGACACCTCGGGCTACCGGTGGGTGGCCCTGGTGACGGTGACCCTGGGCACGCTGATGGTCTTCATCAACCAGTCGATCGTGCTCATCTCACTGCCCGACATCTTCCGGGGGATCGACCTCAACCCGCTCACGCCCGGCAACACCGGCTACATGCTGTGGATGCTGATGGGCTTCATGGTGGTGCTGGCCGTGCTCGTCGTCTCCCTGGGCCGGGTCGGCGACATGTTCGGCCGGGTGAAGATCTTCAACCTCGGCTTTGCCGTGTTCACCGTCTTCTCGGTCCTTCTGGCCGTCACCTGGCTCAGTGGGACCGAAGGGGCGATCTGGCTGATCGTCATGCGGGTGGGCCAGGGGGTCGGCGGGGCCATGCTCTTCGCCAACTCCTCGGCCATCATCACCGACGCCTTCCCGGCTCACCAACGCGGTCTGGGCCTCGGCATCAACAACGTCGCCGCCATCGCGGGCTCGTTCATCGGGCTCGTCCTCGGCGGGCTGCTGGCCCCGGTGGAGTGGCACCTGGTCTTCTTGATCTCGGTGCCCTTCGGCGTCCTCGGGCACGGCCTTCGCGTACGTGAAGCTCGAGGACCTCGGGATACGGACCCCGGCCAAGATCGACTGGCTGGGCAACAGCACCTTCGCCGTCGGCCTGATCCTCATCTTGGTGGGGATCACCTACGGGCTCCTGCCCTACGGCGGGCACACCATGGGCTGGACGAGCCCCATCGTGATGGCCGAGATCTTCGGGGGCATCGCGATCCTGGTGGTCTTCGGGATCATCGAGACGAGGGTGCCGCAGCCGATGTTCCACCTGTCGCTGTTCCGGATCCGTGCCTTCACCGCAGGCAACGTGGCCAGCTTCCTGGCCTCGCTGAGCCGGGGCGGGCTCATGTTCATGCTGATCATCTGGCTGCAGGGGATCTGGCTCCCGCTGCACGGCTACAGCTTCGCCCAGACACCCCTGTGGGCCGGCATCTACATGATCCCGTTGACGGTGGGTTTCCTGGCCGCCGGCCCGGTCAGCGGCGTGCTGGCCGACCGCTACGGCGCGAGGCCCTTTGCCACGGGTGGCCTGGTGCTGGTGGCGCTGACCTTCGTCGCGTTGGTCATGCTCCCGGTGAACTTCTCCTACGGCGGTTTCGCCGCGCTCATCTTCTTGAACTCCGTTGGCATGGGGATGTTCATCGCTCCGAACCAGACCGGCATCATGAACAGCCTCCCGGCCAACCAGCGGGGTGCAGGCGCCGGCATGGCGGGGACCTTCAACTCCTCCGCTCAGGTGCTGTCCATCGGCATCTTCTTCACACTCATGATCCTGGGGCTGGCCTCGACGCTGCCGGTTGCGCTGTACCACGGTCTCACTGCCCAAGGCGTGAGCCCGGCCGTGGCGACGAGGGTCTCACACCTGCCGCCGGTCGGCAGCCTCTTCGCGGCCTTCCTCGGGTACAACCCGATGCAGGTGCTCCTCGGCCACGCCGAGCTGGCGCACCTGCCGCCGGCCACGGCCGCCTACCTGACCAGCCGCCAGTTCTTCCCGCACCTCATCTCGTCGGCCTTCTCGAAGGGGCTGACGGAGGCCTTCTCGTTCGCCGCCGCCGTCTGCCTGCTCGGGGCCGTCGCCTCGCTCCTGCGGGGGGGCAAGTACCACCACGTGGAGGAGTTCGTCGGGGTGAGGGCGGACGGTGGCGACGACTGGGTGCCGGCCCAGGTGGCGGTGGCCGAGACCGAGCCGTTGCTGGTGGACTGAGATGGCCGTGTCCACCCCACGCAAGGAAGCCGCACCGCCCACGAGCGAAGAGTCCGTCGAGGCGGGCATCCGCATCAGCGACGCGGCGACCCGGGTGGGTGTGTCCGCCCGGACGCTGCGCTACTACGAGGAGCTCGGCCTGCTCACCCCGTCGCTGTACACCGCGGGCGGCGAGCGCCGCTACACCCTCGACGACCTGGCCCACCTCCAGCGCATCCTCGAGCTGCGCGAGGTCCTCGGCATGAACCTCGACGAGATCCGTGAGTTCTTGTCCCTCGAGACGAGGCTCGACGAGCTGCGAGCCAGCTACCGCGCCACGAAGGGCGCGACGACGAAGAAGGCGCGGACGGAACAGAAGGCGACGCTCCAGGAGGCACTGGTCCTCAACGAGTCCCTCGCCGAGCAGATCAGCGTCAAGCTGGCTCGAATGGACGGGTTCCGGGCCAAGCTCGTCAGCGACGCCGAGCGGTGCCGCGAGCTGCTGTCCGAGCTCGAGTGACGGCCACGCCATTCGCTAGATTCGCCCGCTGGTGGCTCTCGACGGCAGTGCAGAGACGAACGACGCCGTCGTACGCAACTTCATGGCGGCCTGGGAGCGCCGGGACACGGTGTTCATCCTCGACTGTTTCACCGAGGATGCCGTGTACCACAGCGTTCCGCTGACCCCGATCGTGGGGAAAGCCGCCATCGAGGAATGGGTGAGGGGATTCGAGGCTGTGCCGGCGGGGCGAATCGAGGTCCGCAACCAGGTGGCGTCGGGATCCGTGGTGATGAACGAGCGAATCGACTACATCACGCTCAACGGGAAGCCGGTGACACTGCCCATCTGCGGCGTCTTCGAAATGGACGGAGGTCGGATACGTGCATGGCGGGAGTACTTCGATCTCGCTCCGGCCAAGGCGGCATACCAGAGCTGACACGCCGTGCCACGCCACGCGGGCCGGGGCGCGACGCAGTGTCTACGCTTGGCGCCGTGGCCTACGACGAGGAATTGGCCGACCGGATCCGGGCGCTCATCGCCAAGGAGCGCGCGCTGAGCGAGAGGAAGATGTTCGGTGGCCTGGCCTTCCTCATCGGCGGCAACATGGCCATTGCCGCCAGCGGTCAGGGCGGCATCCTGGTCCGCGTCGACCCGTCGCAGTGCGACCAGCTGGTCGCCACCACCAAGGCGACGGTCGCCGAGATCCGCGGCCGGCTGATGCCGGGCTGGTTGCGGGTGAGCTCCGCAGACGTGCGGACCAAAGCGCAACTGGCGAAATGGGTCGCACTGGCCACCACCTTCGCCCGCTCGCTACCGGCCAAGCGATAGCCGGCCGCGCCACAGGGTGAGTGAGAGCACAGGCATGACCCGAGCGGCAGAGACGTCGGCGCCGTCTCCGAGCGGCCAAGGGGCGGGCGTCGTCGGGTGGCTCAGGTCCAAGGACCCCGATTTCCTCGTGGTGAAGCGATCCGTGAGGGCGGCGATCGTCATGCCGTCGGTCTTCGCGATCACGCACGTCGCCTTCTCCGACCCCCAGGTGAGCCTCTTCGCCGCGTTCGGGTCGTTCGCGCTCCTGCTCCTGGTCGAGTTCACGGGGCGCGCCCGGGCCCGGCTCGTCTCCTATGGAGGCCTCTACCTGGTCGGGTCCTGCTTCACCGTGCTCGGGACCGCGGTCTCGACGCACAAGGTCGCCGCGGTGGTGACCATGGCCCTGGTCGGTTTCGGCGTGCTCTTCGCCGGCATCGCCGCTCCACCGGCCGCAACGGCGTCGACCGCCGCCCTCCTCACCTTCGTGCTCCCGGTTCGCGGTGGCGGCACCGCCCTCGGAGATTGGCCCACGTCTGGTGGGATGGACGGTGGCGGCCGCGTGCTGCATCACGGCCTGCCTCCTCGTCTGGCCGGCGCCCTGGCACGACAACCTCCGGCGCCGCCTGTCAGCCGCGGTCTCCGCCGTGGCCAGGCTGGCCGACGCCCGCGCACAGGGCAGGCCGGACCCCGTGGCGCGGGCCGACGTCGCGACGCAGTTGGCGCTGTTGCGTCAGCAGTTCTCGGGCACCCCGTACCCACCGACCGGTGCCGCGGCGGGTGCTGTCGCGCTGTCCAAGCTGGTGGGGCGGGTCGAATGGGTGGCAGGCAATACGGCCATGGTCGGCGACGAGCACTGGTCGAACGATCGGGCCACCGCCCAGGCGATCACCGAGAAGGTGGCCGAGACCCTCCACCAGGCGGCGTCCTTGATCTGCGACGGCGACGGCCACCCCGTCGACGATCCCACCAAGATCAGCGCCGTGCAGGACGCGACCCGCGCCCTCGACGAACTGATCGCTGCCGAGCTGGCGGCAGACGTCTCCACCCTGGCTGAGGCCGCGTCCGACCCCGCGGACGACCGCCCCGACGCCGAGCCGGCAACGCAAGAGGACGGGAGCATCGCGGCGGCGCTGGACCCGGGGTTCCACGCCCGCGCGCTGGGGATCGCCACGGAGATGGTGGCGGATGCGGCGCTCGAGGCGGCCGGTGCGCCTGCAGTGGTCGACCGGCGCCTCGGGATGGGTGACGAGTCCACACCGAGCCTGTTCGCGCTCCGGCTCCTGTCCCATCTCTCCTTCCGCTCGGTGTGGTTCCGCAACGCGTTGCGGGGCGGAGTCGGTCTGGCGCTCGCCGTTGCGGTGATCGAGATCACGAACGTCCAGCACGGTTTCTGGGTCGTGCTGGGCACCCTTTCGGTGTTGCGCTCCAATGCGCTGGGCACGGGCGCGACCGCACTGCGCGCCGTCGGGGGGACGGCACTCGGCTTCATCGTCGGCTCTGTCATCACCATCGGCGTCGCCGACCACCCGGCCCTGCTCTGGGCGCTCCTCCCGCTGGCGGTACTGGTGTCCGGTGTGGCCCCTTCCATGATCTCCTTCGTAGCCGGGCAGGCGGCCTTCACCTTGGTGGTGATCATCCTCTTCAACATCATCGAGCCGGTCGGCTGGAGGGTCGGACTGACCAGGATCGAGGACGTGGCGATCGGCTGCGGCGTGAGCATCGTCGTTGGCCTCCTGTTCTGGCCGAGGGGCGCCACTGCAGCGCTCGGGCGGGCGCTGTCCCAGGCCTTCGTCGCGAGCTCGGGCTACCTGGCCGACGCCGTGGACCGATTGACCATGACCTCGCGTTTCGTGGACACCGGACTGGGCCAAGAGGCGTCGCATCGCGCCTACCTGCTGCTCGACGACGCCTTCCGCCAGTTCTTTGCCGAGCGCGGCGCCAAGGTGATCTCCGTCGAGGCGATCTCCCGCCTCTTCACGGGTTCGAACCGCCTCCGGCTGGCGGCCTACACCCTGGCCACGCTCCCCGTTCGTCCTCCCCAAGCGGGGAAACCGGAGCTCGAGTCCGTCGCCGTCGCCGAGGCCGTCCTGCGGGACTCGTACGCGTCCAGCCACCGGTGGTACCAGGAGTTCGCGGACATGCTCGACGATCGGCGCGGCTCACTCGACCTGCCCCTCCCGCACGGCGACGTCCTCCACCACGTGCTCCGGAGCGCGTTCGACGACGTCCGGGCCCAGCATCGTGTCGACCGGGTGCAGACGACCCTCCAGATGCTGTGGGCGGACGAGCTCCTCGAGAACCAGAGCCAGCTGCAGGCCGACCTGCTCGCCTCGGCCGACCTCTTCGTGCGGCGCAAGCGGAAAGAGATGCTGATCTAAGGCGCCCGGACTTGCCGAGCCCGGCGCGTCCCGATGCATCTCGTTGGATCCTCGCTACGATGCGGGCGATCGCGGACGTGGGAGAGGGCGGTGCCGATGCGGGTCGGGGGTTGCGGCGGCAGGGCCGGGTCGGGCGGGGGTGCTCACCCGCCCCACGGGCGTGATCCCGGGCGGCGCACGACGGGGGACCGTCGTCGTGGCCGCAGCGGCAACGCTGTGGGGGTTCGTTCTCCCGTGCGCCGCCGCGCTCGGCAGCACGGCACCGCTGCCCGACGACGACGACGGTCGGCAGCACCACCAGCACAGCCGGCACGACCACGACGACACTGACAACCCCGATCATTCCCGGGGTGCCGGTCACCACGACGACGCTGCCCCAGCACGTCGTGAACCAACCGAACCTGAACGCACTCTCACCGCACATCGACGCGTTGAGTGGGAGCGGCGTCCAGTACCAGTACAGCTCGGGCCCTTCGTCACTGCGAGCTGCTCCCGGCGTACCCAGCTTCCTGACGTCGCCGGGCGGGCCCTACCTCTACGACGCCAACAACCGTGTCGTGCTCCTGCACGGCGTCAACGTCGTGTACAAGCACCCGCCCTACATCGCCTATCCGGACCCGGGTATGCCGTGGGACTTCAGCGCGACGGACGCGGCGAGGATGCAGAGCCTCGGTTTCAACGTCGTCCGGCTGGGGATCGAGTGGCAGGCTCTCGAGCCGGGCTCCGGCGGACCGAACCAGCCCAAGATCTGCACGCCGGGCGTCCCGGGGGACCCCCACGAGTTCAACCGCGCCCTGGCGGAGAGCTACCTGCAGCACGTGGCGGCAACGGTGAGGCTTCTCAGCCGCTACGGGATCTACACGCTCCTCGACATGCACCAGGACGTCTACAACGCGAGCTTCCGCGGCGAGGGCGCGCCCGACTGGGCGGTGTGCACCGACGACGTGCCCATCGTGCCCACCGGCGGTCGCTGGTCGAACAACTACTCGAATCCGCAGCTCGACACGGCAGTCCACCACTTCTGGACCAACGACGTGGTGGGCGACCTCCAGGGGCAGTACGACCTCGTCTGGGCGACGGTGGCGCGCTATTTCCGGGACGACCCCTGGGTGGTCGGCTACGACCCCTACAACGAGCCCTTCTCGACCGAGACCCAGACTGCGGCGCAGTCCACCTTCACCGGCAACCTGGAGTGCTTCTACACGGGGTCCGCCCACACGGGCTTCCTGGCCAACGGGGCCTCACCTCTCGTCTGCCCGTCGGACGTGCCGGGCGAGGGCGTGATCCCGTCCATCGAGGCCGTGGACCATCGTCACCTCATCTTCGTGGAGCCGGACATCTACTGGGTGACGGGCGGCAACATCCCCTCCCAGCTCGGACCCATGCCGTTCCAGCGCGTGGTCTTCAACTTCCACGTCTACTGCGGCGACCGCAGCCCGATCACCGGCAATCCCAGCGACCTGTTGCGCTGCCTGCAGTCCGAGGAGACCGCAGCGGCCGAGCAGGACATCACCCGCCTCTCCATGAGCTCGCAGTACCAGTCGAGCGGCCCGGCCATCTTCATGAGTGAATTCGGAGCGACCACCAGCACGGCGCTGGCCGGGTTCGACACCGAGTGGGCCGGGCTGAACCAGGTGGGCTGGGCCTATTGGGCCTGGAAGTACTACGACGACCCCACCGGCTCCTCGGCCGAGGGGCTCGTCCTGCCCGACGGGAACTACTCGCCCATCGTGAGCGTCCTGTCGCGGACGTACCCGCAGGAGGTAGCCGGCATCGCCAACTCGGTCCTGTTCAATCCGTTCACCGGGGCGTTCAACATGACCTACGCACCGAGCCTCTCCGCCCGCGGGCCGACCGTCGTCGTCGTCGCAGCATCACAGCACTACCCAACGGGCTGGTGTGCGGCGGTCAAGGGCGGGCGGATCACCTCGAGCCCCGGCGCGACGCACCTCACCGTTCAGACCACGGGGCGCCCGTTGCAGGTCTACATCTCGGTCACTGCGGGATCCTGCCCGTCCTGACCGGTCCGCCGCCCGGGTCGGATCGGCTGCCTCACGACGCGGCTCAGGCTGGTGTGCGCTGACGCTCCATGCACTGCACGTCGAAGTAGATCGGCAGCAGGTACTTGACGTAGAAGGCGTGGATCGTCAGCTCGGGATAGACGAGGTCCTCGTAACGACGGATCGTGACCCGGTCGTCCTTCTCCGCGTAGCGCTCGCACGCATCGAGCAGCTCGTCGACCTCCTGGCGGCTGTCCTGGAGGAGTCCGAGGTGGTCGTAACCGGGCGAGGCCATCGGCTTGTCGCTCTCCGCGAGGAGGATGAACTGATCCGGGTCTGGCAGCAAGAGGTGGCAGGACTGTCCGACGACCTGTGTGTCCAGCCCCTTCCAGCCGAAGATGGACGAGTAGAACGCGTCGATCTCGTCGCGGTACGACTCGGTGAGGGTACCGATCGGAAACGTCAGCTCCATGTGGTTGAACCGCATTGCCTCCTCCGTTCCTCGGCGACAACTCCATAGTGTGGCGCGAAACGGCGTGCGACGTCCTGCGGCCGCCGGTCCGGCACTTCCGGCGAGGCGGGGTCGGTGTGGCGGGAGGAGACGCCGGGGTGATGGGCCTCGTTTGACCACGTGTGACGGTGGCCACCATCGGGTCCTTGAGCTCGACGCCGGACCCGGTGAGGATCGGAACAAGTGTCTGCCCGCGACGACTCAAGCGGAGTTGCAGGAGACCCGAAGGCGATGGCTGTCGCTAGCCCTGAGCGCGGATTTCCTCTTGGATCCGTTTCTGCTGGGCCGCGAGGAGACCCGCGGCATGGGGTGGCACGGTGGCGAGCTTGGCGGCCGCGGGAGGAAGGGACCCGGCGGGCAGTGCGGCGCACGTCGTGTGGAACGTCGCCTGCTCCGTGGTCGTGATCGAGCTGGCGGGGAGGGCGTCCGGGTTCGGGAACGGGTTCTTGGGAGCGTCGAGCTCGGGAGGCTCGGTGAACGGCGCCTTCTTCGCTGTGAGGTCGAAGAAGTCCAACATGTTGTGGGCGTTGGCGTCGCGGTAGGTCAGGGCCGGGAGATTCCACTTGGTCTCGACGAGTTTGAGGATCGATGTGTGGTCGAAGGTCCGGTGTGACACGTAGTTCTTCTTGGACCACGCCGAGACCACACAACAGGGCACGCGGAACCCGGTGTAGTCGTAGGAGCCGGGGACGTCGCCGGGCTCGAGGAGGGGCGCCACATTGTCCGGCTTGACCGCCGCCTGCGGTGGAACGTGGTCGTACCAACCTCCGTGCTCGTCGTAGACCCAGATCAGTGCCGTCTTGCCCCATGCCGGCCCACGCATCACGGCATCGACGAACAGCGCGGCGTAGCCCTCACCCACCGTGATGTCCCCGTCCTCCTCGGAGAAGTTGGTGTAGGGATCGACGAGGCTGAACGCCGGAAGGCTCCCCGCCGCCGCGTCGTCGAAGAACTGCGTCATGTGCACGGCGTTGGCTCGATTGTTCAAGAACACAGGCTCGAAGAGGGCACAGGTCGGGAGGTCCGGGTAGTAGTCCCTCCAGGTGATGCCGTGCTCGTTGAGGCGGTCGAAGATCGTCCCGTTCGGGGCGTCGACCTTGGAGATGCCCGTCACGTCGGTTCTGAGATTGCCGAGTGCGGTCCCGGCGATGAGGAAACGGCGATTCGGGTACGTCTGGGCCATCACGGACGAGAAGTAACGGTCGCCGATGGGGAAGTGAGAGGCCATCGAGTGGTAGAAGGGCAGATCGTCGCCGTCCCAGTAGCCCATTGCCGTGCCGCCGCACGCCTTGACGAATCCCATGTTGGTGCCGTTGTCCCGTGCGATGTGGGAGGCGTTCCATGTCTGGGTGACGCCGGAGTCGCTCTCGCCGCAGGTGTTCGGCATGTGAAAAGAGCGAACGTAACCGCCGGACGGGTCCGGGTTGTAGTTGATCGGCTTTCCGTCCGGGCCCGGCGTCAGTCCGTCGCCGCGGCCCAACGTACCCAGGTGGTCGTCGAACGAATGGTTCTCCATCATCAGCACGACGATGTGCTCGATCTGGGGGAGGGTGTCGGTTCCCGCGGGAAGGTGTGGATACGGGAGCGACCCGGGTCGGCGGAGCGTACCGTTCGCCCCGAGACCCGCGGCTCGTGCGGCGGCCGCGTAGGCGTCGCTGCCGACGGCGGCGCCCAACCCGGACGCCAGCGCGCCGGCGAGCAGCGACCGTCGGGAGAGGCGTCGCGCCCACGGTGACTGCGGGTCACGACGGGGATCCAGGCTCACCGCGGTCACGGTAACAGCGCCCTCCGCCTCGCCGCCGACCGGGGGCGAAGTCCGGATCCGGGTCTCACGCCCTCACGACACCGCCGCACCAGACCACGTCACCGTCTCGATGCCGCTCGTCGTGATGAGGGAGGTCGTCTCACCGGCGAAGTTGGTCGGCCGTTGTCCGGGGTCGGCCCGCGGCGGGATGCAGCAACCGGAACGCACCTCGATTGCGAGACTCCATCGGTAGATTGCCCGCCATCAGCCGAGATGGCGCGCACGGGCGAGCCCACGAGGGTTGCCCGCCCGCGGATCGTCGACGGGTCATGAGGGGGCAGTCGTGGGTGGTCAGGAACATCGGCGCGTCGTGACGCCCGAAGCCGAGTCACGATGAAGTCACGGCGCCTCCTCGCTCTCGGCGCGGTGATCATGCTCGGCATCGGCGGAGCCGGCTTCGCGGCGGGAGCGGCAACGCCGTCGCCAGGCAGTGCACAGGTCGGCCATGCCTCCCAGCAGTCGGGCGGGAACTTCTGGCTGGCGAGCAGTGCCGGGGCCGTCTGGAGCTTCGGGGACACCCAGTCCTTCGGATCGGCGGCGAGCGAGCCCTTGGCTCACCCGATCGTCGGCATCACCCCGACCAACGACGACGGCGGCTACTGGCTCGTCGCCTCCGACGGCGGCATCTTCAGTTATGGCGACGCCCCCTTCGAGGGGTCAACCGGCGGGATTGCCCTGGTCAAGCCGATCGTCGCACTGACGCCGACCAACGACGACCGCGGCTACTGGCTCGTGGCCTCCGACGGCGGGATCTTCGCGTTCGGGGACGCCGCGTTCTACGGGTCGACGGGGGGCATCCGTTTGAACCAGCCGATCGTCGGGATGGTCTCGACGCCGAGCGGGCACGGGTACTGGCTCGTGGCCTCCGACGGGGGCATCTTCTCCTTCGGCGACGCGGCATTCGAAGGATCGACCGGTGCCATCCACCTCAACCAGCCCATCACGGGCATGACCGCCACCGCAGACGGGCTGGGCTACTGGCTGCTCGCCGGCGACGGCGGGGTCTTCAACTTCGGGGACGCACCGTTCAACGGGTCGACGGGCGGCGCTCCCAGTCCCGACCCGGCGCAGAGGCTGGTCGCCCCCAAGGTCGGGCCCGGCTATTGGATCGTGGACCAGAACGGGACGTCCCATGCCTTCGGGGGCGTGAGCGGTGTGCCGCCGGCCCAGGGCCTCATGTTCCGACCGGTCACCGCCGGCGACAAGGCGGTGCTCTTCGCGTTCGCGCAACTGGGCAAGCCCTACATCTGGGGTGGCAACGGCCCGGTGGGGTACGACTGCTCCGGGCTCGCCCTGGCCTCGTGGGAGAACGGGGCGGGAATCGGCTTCGCGTGGGTGGCCAACGATCAGTACCACACGGCCGGGCAACCGGTGCCGCTGGATGCGCTCGCGGCGGGCGACCTCGTGTTCTGGGGATCCGATCAGGCCGACTGGACCAGCGTCTACCACACCGCGATCGTCGTGGGTGGCGGGCAGATCGTCGAGGCGACGGGCGACCACGTGCAGCTGAATTCGCTCGGCCAGTGGGGGCAGAGCGACCTGATGCCGATGGGGCGCCGTCCCTAGACCGACGCACCTCGTCTCGGCGGCCCGGCGCTCCCGTCGGGACAGTCGTGCCGACGCCGTCTGCGGTGCCGCTTCGGCGGTCGAGCCCAACGCATCAGCACCCCCAACCGGATTCGAACCGGTGCTGCCGCCGTGAAAGGGCGGTGTCCTAGGCCGCTAGACGATGGGGGCGGGACCGTGCAGGGCGCACGGGAACAGCAAGCCTAATGGGCGCCGATCGGCACCCCCGGCGCCGACGTGTCGTGGACGAGCGGGGCGGGCACCGCCTCCGGCGCGTGGTACGTGCAGGCGAGGAACGTCTGCACGGCGCCGATCACCAGCGCGGTGGCGCCGAGCAGATGGACCTCGACGAGCAGCGCGGGCAGATGGGTGAAGTACTGCGTGTACCCGACCGCCGCCTGGGCGACCATGACCGCCATGAGGATGCGACCCGAGCGGCGCACCCGCTCGGGCACGTCGCCCACGTGGAGTGCGACCACCAGGCCCAGCGTGACGCCGATCAGGAGCAGGGCGAGGCTCGAGTGGAGCTCGGCCATGTCGCGCAGCGCGATCGGGATCCGCTTGGCGACCTGCTGCCCGGAGCTGTCGCCCGCGTGGGGCCCGGCCCCGGTGACGGCGGTGCCGGCGGCGATCACGATCGCCAGCAGCGCCAGGAGTCCGTAGCAGAGGCGGATCAGTGGCCGGGGCACCAGGAGGTGGGCCGATCCCGGCGTGTAGTCGCGGGTGGAGCGGTGAACGAGCACCACCGCGTCGACCAGCAGGAGCATGGTCGCGAAGAAGTGGACCATCACGACGTAGGGGTTGAGCTTGGTGTAGACGACGATCCCCCCGAGGACGGCCTGGGCCAGGACGCCGGCCACGAGGCCGCCGCTGAGCCAGACGAGGTCGCGCCGGCGGGGTGCGCGGAAGATCGAAGCCAGGAAGGCCGCCGCCACCGCCACGACGAGCACGACCGTGACCAGGCGGTTCCCGAACTCCACCAGCCCGTGGAACTGCAGGGCCGGGGTCAGGTGCCCCGCCGAGCACGACGGCCAGTCGCTGCAGCCCAGCCCCGATCCGGTGAGGCGGACCGCCCCGCCGGTGACGACGATGAGGGCGGTCAGGACCAGGGCCAGGACGTTCAGCCGGTGGCTCAACGACGGCGAGACGGTGGGGGTTCGGCGCCGCGACACTCGGGCCAAGCGTACCGGGGGCTTTCGCCTGGTCCCGGGCGCGTCCTGGTCCTAGGCTCGGGGTACATGTCCATCGAGGCGCCCGCCCTCCAAGGCCGGCGAGCGGGGTGGTCGTGGCAGACGGTCGGGGCCTACGTCGCCCTGACCAAGCCACGGATCATCGAGCTCCTGCTGGTCACGACGCTCCCGACCATGATCGTGGCGCAGCGCGGGCTGCCGCCGGTGTGGCTGATGGCGGCCACCCTGGCCGGCGGGGCGCTGGCGGCCGGCGGGGCGAACGCCATCAACATGGTGGTCGACCGCGACATCGACCGGCTCATGAAGCGGACCAAGAACCGGCCGCTCGTCACGGGGGCGATGACGCCGACGGCGGCACTCATCTTCGCCCTCTCCCTCGAGGTGGCCGCCTTCGTGGAGCTGTGGCTGGCGGTCAACCTGCTGTCGGCCGTCCTGGCCATCTCGGCCACCCTCTTCTACGTGTTCGTGTACACGCTGTGGCTCAAGCGGCGGTCCACGCAGAACATCGTGATCGGGGGCGCGGCCGGCGCGGTGCCGGTCCTCGTCGGGTGGGCGGCCGTGACCGACAGCCTGGCCTGGGCGCCGGTGGTGCTCTTCGCCATCATCTTCATCTGGACGCCGCCGCACTTCTGGTCGCTGGCGGTGCGCTACAAGGAGGACTACGCGGCGGCCGACGTGCCGATGCTGCCGGTCGTCGCGTCCATGAAGCGCACGACCACCGAGATCGTCTACTACACGGTGGCCCTGGTGACGGTGTCGTTCCTGTTCGGGCCGGTGGCCCACATGGGCTGGATCTACATGATCACCGCCGCGGTGCTCGGCGCCGGGTTCCTGTACTTCGTGACCCGGCTCTGGGGGCTGGCCCAGAACGGGCAGGCGACCGGGCGCGACGCCATGAAGGTCTTCGGGTACTCCATCACGTACCTGACCGTGCTCTTCGTGGCCATGGCGGGCGACGTACTCATCAGCAACCACATTCACTAACGTCCCCGCTGCGATGACGGACGCATCACCCCCCGAACCGTCGGCTGCGCCTGCGCCTCCTGCGGGGGCGGCTCCGGTCCCGGCGCCCCGCAAGCCACGCAAGATCTTCCTGCTGGTCGGCGTCGTCCTCGCCGTGGTGCTCGGGATCTTCCTCTTCACCGGCCTGGGCACCGACCAGCACACGTCGGGCGCGCCCTACGAAGGCGGACCCGTGCCCGCCTTCTCGCAGGCGAACGTGGGGCCGACGGGACCGCACGAGGTCTCGGTGCCGGCCGATGGCGGTGGGAACGGCAGCCCGGCCGTGCTCCTCTTCTTCGGGAACTGGTGCTCCAGCTGCCACCAGGAGTTGCCGCCGTTGGCGGCGGCCGTGCGCCAACAACAACGCGCGCACGGAGCGCTGTCCGCGATCCACGTCATCGGTGTCGACGACCTCGATTCGACCGGGAGCGCGACGCTCGTTCATTCGCAGCGCCGGAGTGACCTTCCCGGTGGCGTACGACCCGAACGTCGTCCGTCACGGCCGACACCTTCAAGTTCGACGGCGACCCGTACGCGGTGTTCGTCCGGGGCGACGGGACGATCGCCAAGATCGTGCGGGGCGCCGTGCTCACCCCGTCGTCGCTCACCGCGGACGAGCGGGCGCTCATTCCCAGCGGAACGTGAGCGCCGCCGCCAGCGGCGCGGCGACGGCCCAGACGGCGAGCACGGCCCAGGACTCCGGTGGCACGGCGGCGCCGCGGCCGAGCGTGGCGTGGAGGGCCGCCGAGAGCGCCTCGGCGGGCAGGAGCTTGGCGAAGGTGGCCAGCCCGCTCGGCAGCTTCGTGATGGGGACGATCATCCCGCCCAGCAGCAGGAGGATGAGGTAGAGGCCGTTGGCGGCCGCCAGGTTGACCTCGGCCCGCAGCGTCCCGGCCATGAGGAGCCCGATGCCGGCGAAGGCGGCCGAGCCGAGCAGGATGGCCGCGATGGCGGCGGGCACCACGGCGCCGCCGGCCCGTCCCGGGTCCCAGCCCAGTGCGAGACCGACCGGGAGCAGGACGGCGGCCTGCAGCAGCTCGACGGCGATGATCGTGACGATCTTGGCGCCGAGCAGGCGCGGGCGGCCGAGCGGCGTCGAGCCGAGGCGCTTCAGCACGCCGTAGCCGCGCTCGAAGCCGGTGGCGATGCCGAGCGAGACCATGGCGGTCGACATGACGGCGAGCGACAGGATGCCGGGCACGAAGAACTGCGCCGGCGTCGTCGTGGGCGTCGACACGACCGACACCTTCGAGAAGAAGAGCAGGAAGACGACGGGGATGCCCAGGGTCAGCAGCAGTGTCTCCCCGCGGCGCAGGGTCATGTAGATCTCGGCGCCGGTCTGGGCGGTGAGGGGGCGGAGAGTGGCGGTGCCGGTGGCGGTGCTCATCGCCCCCGCCTCGAGTCGCGCCGCCGGCCCCGGCGTTCACGGCCCCGCGCCGGTGTGTCGGTCACCTCCGGTGTCGGCGTGCCGGCCGCCGCCGCACCCACGGCCTCGAAGTAGACGTCCTCGAGCGTCCTGCCCGCGACGAGGTCGGTGAGCGCGGCGCCGCGCTCGGCCAGCCAGGTGGCGACCGCGGCCGTGGCGGCGGGTCCCGCCACCGCCGGGCCGTCGACCCGGTAGCGGCCCGGCGCCGTCTCGGTCACCGCGGTGGCGGGGCCCACGGCAACCGCCAACGCGGCGGTGTCGAGGCCGGCCGGCGCGCCGAACGTGATGACCGGCGTGGCCCGGCCGCTCGCGGCGGCGAGCCCGCGTGGCGTGCCCTCGAGCACGATGCGCCCCGACGACAGGATCACGATGCGGTCGGCCATCTTCTCGGCCTCGCCCAGCTCGTGGGTGGTCAGCAGGACGCAGACGCCCTTCTCCTTCAGTCCGGCCACCACGGAGCGGACGGCGATGCGCCCTTCGGGGTCGACCCCGGCCGTCGGCTCGTCGAGGAATGCGACGTCGGGGCGCCCGATGAGCGCCAGCGCCAGGGAGAGGCGTTGCTGCTCGCCCCCCGAGAGGTGGCGCCAGGGGGTGGCGGCGACGGCACGCAACCCGACGAGGTCGAGCAGCTCGCCCGTGGGGAGGGGATCGCGGTAGTAGGCGGCGAAGAGGTCGAGGACGCGGCCCGGCCCGAGCATCGGGTAGACGCCGCCGCGCTGGAGCATGACGCCGATGCGGCCCGTCGAGCGCGGCGTGGTCGGCGATCGGGCGCAGCCCGAGGACGCGCACGTCCCCGGCGGCGGGACGCCGGTAGCCCTCGAGCGTCTCGACGGTCGAGGTCTTGCCCGCCCCGTTGGGGCCGAGGACGACGAGCACCTCGCCGGCCTCGGCGCTCAGGTGCAGATCGTCGACGGCGGGGGGCGTGCCGGCCGGGCCGTAGCGCACGGTGAGGCCGGTGACCTGGACGGCGGGCACGGCGTCGCAGGCTACTTTGACGTGGAGTGATCGATATCCGGGCGCTCCGCGACGATCCCGACGGGATCAAGGCCGCGCTCGCCCGGCGCGGGGTCGAGGCGACCGAGGTGGACGCCGTCATCGAGGCCGATGTGGCGCGCCGAGCCGCGCTGACCCGCTTCGAGACGCTGCGGGCCGAGGTGAAGGAGCTCTCGCGCCAGGTCGGGCAGGCCAAGAAGGCGGGCGAGGAGGCGCGGGCGGAGTCGCTACGGGCCAAGAGCCTGCAGGTGGGCGAGGACGAGCGCGTGGCGGCGGCCGAGGCCGATGCGGCCACCGAGCGAGTGCGCACCGGGTTGCTCTACCTCCCGAACATCCCGGCCGAGGAGGCGCCGACGGGGACGGGCGAGGAGGATAACGTCGAGGTCCGCCGGTGGTGGCCCGGTCAGGACCTCGGGCGGCCGGAGCCGGAACGGCTCGACCACCAGCACGCGCCGCACTGGGAGATCGGCGAGGCGCTGCAGATCCTCGACATGGAGCGGGGGGCGCGGCTGGCCGGCTCGATGTTCCCGCTCTACCGCGGCCCGGGGGCACGGCTGCTACGGGCGCTCACCGCGTTCGCCATCGACCGTCACTCGCCGGCCTACGAGGAGATCCGTCCGCCGACGGTCGTGCTCACCGAGACGATGACGTCGACCGGGCACCTGCCCAAGTTCGCAGACGACGCCTACCACATCGAGCGCGACGACCTGTGGCTGATCCCGACGGCCGAGGTGCCGCTGACCTCCATGCACCGGGGCGAGATCCTGGAGGAGTCGCAGCTGCCGCTGCGTTACACCGCGTCGACGGCGTGCTACCGGCGTGAGGCCGGCTCGGCGGGGCGCGACACGCGTGGCTTGCTGCGGGTGCACGAGTTCGACAAGGTGGAGCTGTTCGCCTACGCGACGCCCGAGGGTGCGCTCGACGCCCAGGCCGACATCTTGGAACGGGCCGAGTCGATGCTCCAGGACCTCGAGTTGCCCTACCGCGTGCTCGACCTGTGCACGGGGGACCTGGGTGGCTCGTCGGCCCGCACCTTCGACCTGGAGGCCTTTGCGCCCGGTGTCGACCGCTGGCTCGAGGTCAGCTCGGTGAGCTGGTTCCGCGACTACCAGGCGCGGCGGGCCAACGTGCGCTACCGGCCCGCCGACGGCGGCCCGCCGCAGCTGGTCCACACCGTGAACGGCTCGGCGCTCGCCTGGCCGCGGATCTGGGCCGCCCTCGTGGAGAACGGCCGCCAGGAGGACGGGACGGTGATGCTGCCCGAAGCTCTGGCGCCGTATCTCGGCGGGGAGCTGTTGCTCAAGGCACCGTGAGCGACGAGCACGCCAGCCCCGGCGGAGAGGGGAGCGGGGACGACGCCAGCTTCGGCTTCGCCCCGATGATCGACACCATCGCCACGGAGAGTCGACGCCTGGCGACGGTCGTGGGTGCATCCGACCTGGAGTCGCTCGTCCCGTCGTGCCCCGAATGGTCCGTCCGTGACCTGGCCCACCACATCGGGGTCGTGCAGTGGTACTGGGGTGAGAACGTGCGGGCCAAGAACGCGGACGAGCGCTCCGGGGGCGAGCTGACGCCGACGCCCGAGGACGCCGACCTGCTGGCGTGGCTCGGGTGGTGCACCTACTCGTTGCTGAGCGCATTGCGCGAGGCGGGCCCCGACGCGCCGTGCTGGGCCTGGTGGCCCTCGCCGCGCACCTCGGGCGCCGTGGGCCGGCACCAGGCCCAGGAGGCCGCGGTGCACCGGTGGGATGCCGAGGGGGTGGGCGGCGCCCCCGGTCCGCTGCCGGCCCTCCTCGCGACCGACGGCGTCCCCGAGTTCGTGGAGATCATGGTCGGTGCCGACCTCTCCGCGCTGCCCGGGGCGGTCACCCTCACCGCGACGGACACGGGAGCCAGCTGGCAGGTGGCGGGCACGGCGGCAGAACGGTCGGGCCGGGTGTCGGAGCTCAAGGCGACCGCGTCGGACCTGGTCCTGATGCTCTACCGACGCCTCCCCGTGCCCGACGCTGCGGTGGTCGGCGACCCCATGCTGGTGGCGGCGCTGCTCTCCCTGGCCGACACGTCGTGACCACGCTCACCTTCCTCGGCACCGGCAACTTCCTGGCCCCGCCCGGCCGCTACTGGAACAGCTTCGTGCTGGACACCTCGGTGCTGGTCGAGCCCAGCCCCATCGCGCTGCCGCACCTGCGGCGCTGCGGGTTCGAGGTCGGCGACATCGAGGTGGTCGTCGTGTCGCACTTCCACGCCGACCACTGCTTCGGCTGGCCCTTCTTGCTGCAGGCCGCCGCCGAGTCCGGGGGCGGCCGCACGCTGCACGTGGTCGGCCCGCCGGGGCTCGAGGGGCACCTGGCCGCCATGATGGAGGCCGGCGCGGTGCGCTCGGTGCTTTCCACCGCGCACGACCGGCTCGACCTGCGCTTCACGGAGGTGGACGGGTCGTGGCAGGAGGTGGGCCCGCTCCGCTTCCGGGCCGTCGAGGTCGTGCACGTCCCCTACCTGCGCTGCTTCGGCTACCTCTTCGAGCGCCCGGGCCAGGTGGTCGCCTACTCGGGCGACACCACGCCCTGCGACGGCCTGAGCGAGCTGGCCCGGGAGTCCGACGTCCTGGTGGTCGAGTGCAACGGTCGGCACGAGCCGCCGGGCGCGCCACCGGCCCACATGGACGAGCACTCCATCCGGGACCTGCAGGCGGCCCATCCCGACGTTCATCTCGTGCTCACGCATCTCGGCGAGCAGGTGGACACAGGGTCCATGGCCGGGGTGACGATCCCGGACGACTTCGGGGTTCTGACGCTCTGAGGCGACTCGTCGACCCTGCGTGCTCCTACTCGAGAGACGCCGGATCGACCCCGGCGCCACCCGCCTCGCTGCTGGCGTAGGCGGCCAGGGCGAACCGCAGCACCTCGATGGCTTCGTCGCCACTCCACAGCATGGGGCCCTCACCCGTCCTGAGCCAGCGCAGCCAGTGCCGGCCCGAGTCCCGGAAGCTGCTCGCCCAGTCGTCATCGAGGGCATGGTGCGAGCGCATCTCCCCGTCGACGTAGACCTCGAGACTCGGCTGCTGGATGCCGCGGCCCGTGCAGCGGTTGACCCGTGCATACCCCTTCCGGCCGGTGACCTCCCAGCGCTCGTCGTTGGTGTAGTAGTCCGATCGCAGGTACATGTCCGGCGCCAGGGTGATGTCCCAGACGCCACGGATGCCGTTGTGGTGTTCCCACACGATCGTCGTCGGCGCATCGACCTCGATCCCGGGCACGACTTCGGTGCCACCGACCCAGGCCCGCACCTCCCTCACGGGGCCGAAGAGCCAGAGGGCCGTCGCCAGCTTGTGCCACCCGTCGTCGAAGACGAGGATCCCGCGCCCGTTCTCCATCTGCTGGAACTGCCACCGGTAGCTGCTCGCCGGCACGTCCCACCCCCCACGGCCACTCCCCACCATCTTCATGTGATAGCCGCTGACGTCGCCGAGCTCGCCCGCCGTCACCAGCTCCTTCAGCCGCACCAGCGGCTCGTAGAACACGTAGTTCTCCATCACGCGGAGCAGGCGGCCGTTCGCCGTTGCCGCATCGGTCATGCGCCGCGCCGCCCCCAGGTCGTTGCACATCGGCTTCTGCAGGTTGACGTGCCATCCGTACCCGAGGAGCTCGACCACTCCCTCCTCGTGGAGTGGGATGGGGAGCAGGGCCTCGACGGCGTCGACCTCCAGGCCGCTGGCCGCCAGCTCGGCACTCGAGGCGAACGTCCGTGCCGCCGGCCAGTCCGCGCCGCGTTGGGCGCGGCGCTCCTCGCTCGGGTCGACCAGCGCGACGACCTCGACGTCGGGGTTGTCGAGGTAGGCGCGCACGTTGAGGTCGTAGATGCGCCCGAGCCCCACGAAGGCGGCGCGGACCGGTCGGTCGTACGGCGTGAAACTCATGGGCAGCTACTCGCGTCGAAATGTGGGCAGCGCGGTCCTCGCTGCGTCCGGGCGAAACATGGGTGGACGTTCGCCATCTTGGCATCGCAGGAGCACACGTGCTCGGGCCTTCAGGCCTCGACGGCGAAGAGCCGCCACAGCCCCGGCAGGCCCTTGAGCTCGTGCTCGCCGCGGTCCACGAAGCGCAGATCCGACCCCACCACGAGGTCGACGACGGTCCGGGACACCAGCACCTCTCCGGCCTCGGCCCGGGCCTGCACGCGTTGGGCCAGGTGCACGGCGATGCCCGCCACGTCGTCACCACGCCGCTCGATCTCCCCCGTGTGCACCCCGACGCGGACGTCGATGCCGAGCTGGCGAAGGGCTTCGCGCATCGCAACCGCACACTGCACGGCCCGGGCGGGCCCGTCGAAGGTGGCGAGCACCCCGTCGCCCGTCCGCTTGACCAGGCGCCCGCCGAAGCGCGCCAGCTGACGGTCGACGGCGCGGTCGTGTTGCTCGAGGCGGGCCGTCCAGGCCTTGTCGCCGAGCACCGTGGCCTGCTCGGTCGAGGCCACGATGTCGGAGAAGAGGACCGTGGCCAGGAGGCGATCGCTCGGGGCCATCCGCCGCGTCCCGGTCAGGAACTCCTCGATCTCCCCGGCGACGTCGGCGCCGCTGGCCCACGGGACGTGGTCCGCGGTGTCGAGCTCCACGTAGTGGGCCCCGGTGATGTGCTCGGCGAGGTAGCGGCCGTTGCCGACCCGACAGAACCGGTCGTCCCGCGCGTGGAGCACCAGGGTCGGCACGCGTAGGCCGTCGAGGATGGGTCGCACGTCGGTCTCCGCCGCGCGCCACACCGCCCGCGCCGTCGACGGGCTCGCGCCGCGATGACCGGCCCGGCGCCACCACGCGGCGAAGCTCGCATCGGAGGCCATGCTCGGGGCCATGAGAGGGAGGTCGTCCCCGCCTGTCGGACCCGGTTCGATGAGGGATTCCCGGAAGCCCTCCAACACGGAATCTGGCACCCCGAAGGGATAGTCGTCACGCCGGGTGAGGCAGGCGTAGCCGTTCACCACCACGAGCGCCTGCACCCGTTCCGGATGCGTGGCGGCCAAGAGGAGGGCGGCCAGTCCACCGAAGTGGACGCCAAGGACCGCGGCACGCTCGATCCCGAGGTCGTCCAAGACTGCCAGCGCGTCGCTCGCCCACTGTTCGACTGTCGGGGGGTCGGACGACCCCAACGGATCCGACAGACCGATGCCCCTCAGGTCGAATCGGACGAGCCGGGAGAATGAGGCCAACCTGTCCACGTAGGCCTGCCAGCGTGGTTGCTCGGCGGCAGCGTCCACCGAGAAGTTCGTGCCGTTGGTGAGCTCGATCAGCGTGAGGGGCCCGCTCCCTTCGACCAGAAACCCGATGTGGAGGCCATCGGTCGTCGTGGCGTAGCGAACCTCCGGAGCATCGGCCATCACTCCGCAGGCTAACCAGGCGTGCGGGTGGTCGGATCGGGCAAAGCGGGTCCGGCGCCGACACGTGGTCATGCGGCGGATCGACCGAAGACCGAGCTTTCGACGATGTAGAACACGGTGATCACACCGAAGAGGACGACGCTGGCCGTCGGGTTGACCAGCGCGGTGAGGGTCGCCGCGAGATAGATGAACGGTCCGGGCAGATAACTGCGTGAGATCCCGCTCACGACCCGGGGGTCGGCGTCGGATCGCAGGAGACGCTGGCCGGACGCGGCGTAGAACCACAGCACGTTGAAGAAGATCGCCGTGATCGTCAGCGTTGCGCCGTAGGTGAGCGCGGCCGGCTCCAGGTCACCGCCTCGAAGCTGAGCGGCGATCAGGCTGGTCGGAAACGGGATGAAGGCCACCACCATCAAGAAGGCAACATTGACGAGGAGGAACGTGCGATCGACGTGCCGGATCTGGGTGAAGACCCGGTGGTGGTTGATCCAGATGATGCCGATGGTGAGGAAGCTCACGGCATAGGCGGCATAGCTGGGCCAGATGTGCAGCAGATCGGTCCCCAGGTCACCGACGCCCACCCGGACGTCGAGGATGAGCAGGGTGGCCGCAATGGCGAAGACGCCGTCGCTGAACGTCTCGAGCCGCGAAGGGGACATGAGCGATGTCTCGCTCGAGCCGTCGGGGGCCGCTTCATCCATCACGAGCACGTCCGCCCGGCGCCGTCAACCATCTGCGGATCCCCGCCTCTGCGAAGCATCGTTGGCGACGGCGGCCGGCACCAAGAGGGACGACCCGGAGACCGGATCCGCTCGCTAGCCCCCGGCCGCCGCGAAGCGGTAGCCGACGCCGCGGACGGTCGTGATGAGAACCGGCGTCGACGGATCGGCCTCGATCCGGGACCGCAGTCGCTTGATGTGGACGTCGAGCGTCTTCGTGTCGCCGATGTAGTCCGTCCCCCACACCCGGTCGATGAGGACGTCGCGGGTGAGGACGCGGCCGGAGTTCTCGACGAGCAGGCGCAGCAGCTCGAACTCCTTGCGCCGCAGGTGGACCTCCTCGCCGCGAACGAACACCCGCCGCTGGTCGAAGTCCACCTTGATCCCGTTGGACTCCCAGATGCCGTCGCTGCCGAACTCGATGGAGTTTCCGAGGTCGGTGGCCTCCGTGCCGCCCGGCGCGCGCCGCAACACGGCGCGCATGCGGGCGACCAGCTCGCGCAGGCGGTAGGGCTTGGTGACGTAGTCGTCCGCCCCCACTTCCAGCGCGACGACGGTGTCGATCTCGGTGCCCTTGGCCGTCACCATGATGATGGGCACGTGCGAGCGCGTCCGGATGTTGCGGCAGACGTCGATGCCGGACAGCTTGGGCAGCATCAGGTCGAGCAGGAGGATGTCGGGGGCCGTCTCGTCGAAGAGCTGCAGGGCCTCGTTGCCGTCACGGGCCACCGTCACCCGGAAGCCCTCGTTGGTCAGCCCGATGACCAGCGCCTCGATGAAGGACTCCTCGTCCTCGGCCAGCAGGACCTTGACCGGGCCCGTCGCCCGACGTCGAGCGCGCGCTCTTCTTGCCGGCAGTCTTGCCGGATCCGGTCTTCGTCACGCCACGCGCTCCGCCTGGATCGGCAGCACGAGCATGAAGGTCGACCCCTCACCCTCACGGGACTCGACGTCGACCCAGCCCTGGTGGTTGTTGGCGACGTGGCGGACGATGGAGAGTCCGAGGCCGGTCCCGCCGGTGTCGCGGCTGCGGCCGTGGTCGACGCGGTAGAAGCGCTCGAAGATGCGGTCGAGGTCGCGGGCCGGGATCCCGATGCCGTGGTCCTGCACCGAGAGCCGCACGTTGTCCCGCTCCTCGATGCGCCAATTCGGCGTGGCCGCCGCGCCGGGATCCGCCGGGACGGTTCCGGCGGTGTCGCCCGGTGGCGCCGCCGGCGCCGTCGAGCTGGTGGCGGTGGCCGTCGTGGCCGTCGTGCCGTCGCCGTGGTGTCGGCCGGCGTGGTGTCTTGCGGGCCGTACGTGGACTCGCCGAGCATCGTGACCTGCTCCAGGATCTCGGGCGTGAAGACCGGCTCCACCGGGCCCTCCTTGTCGGGTTCTGCGTCTGCGGGCTCTGAGTCTGCTTCACCGGCGCTCACGGCGGGTGTCTCTCCGGTCTCGGGCTCCGCACCAGGGTCGCCGAAGGAGCCCACCACGGCGGGGTGCTCCAGGTTGGGATTGGAGCGCTGCACGGCACCGGTGACGACGACCTTGGAGTTGTCGTAGGAGTAGGTGATCGCGTTCTCCAGGAGGGCGTGCATGGCCGAGACGAGCTGGCGGCGGTCGCCCATCACGGCGACCGGGGGCGAGGGCTCGTGCAGCACGATCTCGATCCCGCGCTGGTCCGCCGTGGCGCGCACCCGCTCGATGGCGTCGGCCATCACCAGGTTCACCAGCACCGGCTCGCGCGGCGGTGCCTCCTCGGACTCGATGCGGGAGAGGTCGAGCAGGTCGTCGATGATGCGGCTGACGCGGAACGCCTCGTTGTGGATGCGGCCCGCCAGGCGCTGTGCCACCTGGGGGTCGGGCTCCGACACCAGGGTCTCGGCCAGCAGGCCCAGTGCGCCCATCGGCGTCTTGAGCTCGTGGCTGACGTTGGCCACGAAGTCGCGGCGGATCTCCTCGAGCCGGCGGCGCTCCGAGATGTCCTCGATCAGCGCGATCACGCCGAGCGGGCGGCGTCCGTCGTCGATCTGTCGTGCCCGCACCTGCAGCGTGCGCCGGGGCGGCCCGTAGAGGTCGAGCGTGCGTTCGGCCGACCCCTCGTGCCAGGCGTCCTCCAGGACCTCGGTGACCGCCTGGGCGGCCAGGGCGTCACCGTGGCGGCTGACCATCAGGGCGTTGGCGCGGCCGTTGCGGTAGATCACGGTGCCGTTCTCGTCGCAGAGGACCACGCCCTGGGTGAGGGTGTCGAGCGAGCGTCGCAGCCGGATGGCGTCCGAGCTGGACTCCGTCACGGCCTGGGCCGCCCCACCGGTCACCTGCTCGAGATAGGCCAGGGAGACCTCGATGTTGCTCTCGTCCTCGGGCGGATCGAGCCCGAGGCGGGTGCCGAGGGCGGCCAGGCGCTGCGAGATGGCCCGGCGGCCGGAACGACGCCCGAACCAGGAGGCGACGAACCCCACCACCACGCAGACGACGACCACGCCCGCGATGATCACGATCTCCTGGGTCTGGCTCAGATTGATGTCGCCCGGGCCGCTCAGAAGCACGTCCCCAATATGACAGGGCTGGGCGACGCCGGGCGAACATGTGGGTCCGGGCACGTGCACCCGGGTCCGTCACCGCGCCGAGGCGGATGCTCCTGCGGCGCGGAACCGGCGGTGGCGGGAGCCCCGGACGAGTGAGGCACCGCCGCGGGCGCAACCGGGGGAGCCGGCCGTACTAGTGCTGACCTGGGTTTCTGCAACACGACGCGGCGGCGGGACGAAAGCGCAGACATCGACCGCCGCCGCGAACCGTTCTCCGCCCGAACGGCCGCCCGGAGGTCCCGGTGCCGGCAGTCACCACGGAGGGCACCCATGGTCGTGTGGCACCTTGCCGATGTCTCGCTGAACCCGAGCGTGAACGCGCTGCCCGGCGGAGGGACCCTGCAGGAACTGACGAACGGCCTGGGCGCCTGGGCACTGATCGCGTCGTTGGCCGGGCTGCTCATCGGAGCCGCGGCCTGGGCGCTGGGTGTGCACTCCCAGAACTTCCAGCAGTCGCTGATCGGGCGACGGGCCGTCCTGGTGTCGGGGCTGGCGGCGCTGCTCATCGGCGCGGCGCCCCCGATCGTCAACTTCTTCTTCCACACGGGCACCAACCTGCACTGATCGGGGCCGTTCATGCTGGCCGCGGGCTGCACCGGTCTCGACGCGCTCAACCCGATCTGCCAGGTCGGCAGCATCGGGGGCTCCATCGCGGCCTCCGGGTTCGAGTCGGTGCTCAGCGGGATCAGCCAGTGGGTGGCGAGCGGCGCCGAATGGCTGCTCGGCCAGATCGGCGACGTGCTCGTCGCCACCACGACGATCGACGTCGGCGCGACCTGGTTCCGCACCCACTACGGCCAGATGACCGCCTTGGCGGGCGTCGTGATCCTTCCACTGCTGCTCATCTCGACCATCCAGGCGGTCGTGCGCCAGAACCCGGGTCAGCTCGTCCGCACCTTCCTCGTGCAGCTGCCGCTGGCGCTGTTGCTGGCGGTCGTGGCCATTCAGGCTGTCATCCTCAGCCTGTCGGCGACGGATGCGATGAGCGATGCCGTCGCGGGCGGCAGCGGTGCGGACGTGACCTCCCTGCTGTCCGGCGTGACCACCGGGCTCGCGGCGGCCGCCGCCGACCCGACGATCGCCAGCTTCGTGCTGCTCCTGATCGCGTTGCTGATCGCCGTCGCCGCGTTCGTGCTGTGGATCGAGCTCCTCATCCGGGCCGCCGCGGTCTATGTGGCGGTGCTCTTCCTGCCGTTGGCGCTGGCCACGCTGGTCTGGCCGGCGGTCTCGCACTGGTGCCGGCGCCTGGTCGAGACCCTCGCCGCGCTGATCCTCTCCAAATTCGTCATCGTGGCGACGCTGAGCCTGGCGGCGGGCGCGGTCTCGTCCGGCACCGCCGGCGGGGGCGCACACGGCGCGGGCTTCTCCTCCGTCCTCGCCGGCGGCGCGCTCCTCGTCATGGCCACCTTCGTCCCTTTCGCCATCCTGCGGCTCATCCCGGCGGTCGAGGCGGGCGCGGTCGGGCATCTCGACGGGTTGCGCTCCCGGGGGACGACGGCCGTGACACGGCCGGCCCGGTCGGCGGCGAGCCATGCGCTGCACGGGGGCCTCGAGGCGCTGGGCGACGCGCGGTTGATGGCGCAGACGGAGGGAGCCGGGGGCGGAGGCGGGGCAGGTGCTCTCGCAGCCCGTGGTGCGGCCCGTGCCGCGGCGGGGTCGTGGTCCGCGGGCGGCGGGCCCGACGGCGGCCCGGGCGGGCTCGATGGCGACCCCGAGGCGCCGCGGCTCTACCAGGCCGGTGTCGACCGTGGTCTGCTCCCGCCCCCGAGGGGCCCGAAGCCGATCCTCGGCGGGGCCGTCGACGGGGGCGGGAGTGAGCCGGGCGGTGCGTGGTGCGGTGGTGGCGGTGCGGGCGGCACGGAGGGCGAGGCCGCGGCGGCAGCTGCCGCCCACGCCGTGGCGGAAGGACTCAGGTCCACGTCGCCCACGTTCGTACGCGGGTTCGGGTGGGAGCCTGCTCCCACCGGGCCGGCCACGCCCGAGGACGCGTGGAAGTGGGAGGGAGTCCCACCGGGACGGGGACTCATCGGCAAGGTCGAAGCCGGCCAGATGCGCTACTACATGGCCGACGACGGCCACGGCCCCTGCATCAAATGGCTGCCGCCGGCCTGGCCGCCAGAACCAGGGAGCGACGGCGGGTGAGCGGCGAGGGTGGGAGCTCGCGCTACCGGTTCGGTCCGCGCGAGCGTGGCGGCGCACTGGCCGGGTGGCGGGCCGGTCAGATCCTCACCGTCGCGGTCGGGCTGGTGTTCGGAGTGCTCGTCCTGCGGTGGGAGCCCAACGCCATCGGTGTGGCCGCGGCGATCGGCATCCTCGTCCTCTACGGCGCGCTGGCGACGGTGCCCGTGGCGGGACGTACGGGTGACGAATGGCTCCCGGTCGCGGTGTGCTGGGGCGCCCGTCGTGCCGCTGACCGCCGCGGGGCGTCGCGCATGGCCGCGCTGCGCGGCCTGCGCCTCCTGCGTTCCGGTTGGCACGACATGGGCGTCGTCCACGACCGTGGCGCGCGGACCCTCACCGCTGCCCTGTCTCTGCGCGGCGCGAGCTTCGCTCTGCTGGGCGCGGACGAGCAGGACCGCCGGGTCGGTGCGTGGGCATCCGTGCTCTCCTCGTTGGCCCGCGAGGGTTCGCCTGTCCATCGCGTGCAGTGGATCGCCGCGTCGTTCCCAGACGACGGCCGGGGAGTCCGGTCGTATCTCGCCGAAGAGGCTGACCCGGGGGCGGCGTCGGCCTGCACCGCGTCCTACGAGGCGCTCCTGACCGACATGGACTCGCACACCTGCGCGCACGATGTCGTTCTCGCCGTGCAGGTCCGGCTCACGAAGTCGGTCGAGGTCGGGTGCGCCTCCCTGGCTCGGGAGGTCGGGTCGCTCGTACGCCTCCTCACCGATGCGGAGGTCGAGGTCGAGTCCGTGCTCACCGTCGACGACCTGGCCGGCCAGCTGTTGCGGACCTACGAGCCGCTCGGCGCGGCGCCCGTCGTGCCGTTGCCGGTCGGCGACCCATGGCCGATGGCCATGGAGGAGAGCTGGTCGACGGTGCGCGTCGACGGGATGGTCCACGCCACGTTCTGGGTGGCGGAGTGGCCCCGGATCGAGGTGCGCAGCGACTTCCTGGCGCCGCTCCTCCTCGGTTCCGCCAGCTCGACGTTCTCCGTGGTGATGGAACCCCTCGGCCCTGACGCGGCGGTGCGCAAGGTGGAGGCATCGCGGACGGCCGACTTGGCCGACGCCGAGCTGCGCCGGCGCGGCGGGTTCGTCTCGACGGCCCGGCATGCCCGCGAGTCCGAGGTCCTGGCCCGCCGCGAGGCGGAGCTGGCCGAGGGCCACGCATCCTTCCGTTACTCGGGTTACGTCACGGTCTCGGCGGCGGGCGAAGAGGAGCTGCTGACGGCGTGTGACGCGGTGCAGCACGCGGCGGGGCAGAGCCGCCTGGCGCTGCGCCGCCTCTACGGCGACCAGGCGTCGGCCTACACCTGCACCCTGCCGCTGTGCCGCGGGCTGCGCTGAGCCGTTGCCTGTGGGGGATCAGCCCGAAATGGCCACCACGGGGGCGTTGATGGGCTGGCCACCTCTGCTCCCCAAGAAGGGCGGGCCGTTGGAGCTCGGGAAGGCGAAGACGCCACCGTCGGCTGCCCCGAGGTAGTAGCCGTTGCTGACCAGGTCCATGCCGACGATCGGCTTGTTGAGTCTGATGGACCCGTCGAGCCGTAGAAGGGCTCCGTGCCCGGGTAGCTGAAGATGCCGCCGTCGCTGGCCACCATGTAGTAGCCGCCGTCGGAGGCGACGGCCATGCCGACGACCGGCTTGTTCAGCGTGAGGGAGCCGGCCGAGCCCAGGAAGGGCGGGCCACCGACGGTCGGGAAGGTGAAGATGCCGCCGTCGCTGGCCACCTCGTAGTAGCCGTTGCCGTTGGGGGTCGGGGCAATCCCGACGATCGGCTTGTTGAGCGGCTTGCCTCCCATGGAGCCGTAGAACTGGGCGTCGCCGAAGGAGAAGATGCCGCCGTCGGAGGCCACCAGCCAGTAGCCCCCGCCGTCGGGGGTGACCGCGATGCCGACGATCGGCTTGTTGAGCGGCTTGCCGCCCATGGAGCCGTAGAACTGAGCCGAGCCGAAATTGAAGACCCCGCCGTCGGCGGCCACCAGGTCGTAGCCGTCACCCGCCGGCATGGTGGCCATGCCGACGATCGGCGAGTTCAGCTTGGTGCCGCCCATCGACCCGAGGAACGGAGCGTCCCCGGTGCCGTAGTTGTAGATGCCGCCGTCGGAGCCCACGAAGCGGTAGCCGGAGCGGGCGATGGGGGCCATGGCGAACAAAGGCTGGTACGTGGGGGGAATGCCGTTGAACGCGGAAGTAGCCGGCCGCCACACAGGCCCAGTTGGTCAGGCAGTCCACGCCGTAGAGAGCGCACTGGTTGGAGGACCCCGCGGCCCCCGTCGGCGTGTTGACTGCATGCGTCCAGGACGCGCCGTTCCAGGTCAGCGGCCGGCGTGTTCTGGGTCGCCGCTACCGACGGCCGTGCAGGAGGTCGGCACTGAAGCAACTGATGCCGTAGAGGGCCCCTCCGACACGGCTCGGAGCCCGGCACCACGTTCTGGGCGGGCGTACCAGGCTCGTCCCCGTTCCAGGTCTGGCCGTACATGGCAGGTGGCTGACCACACCGTCTGGACGTCCACCGACTGCGGTGCAGAAGTTCAGTCCCGGCGCACGACACGCCGTAGGGGTCGTAATCGGCAATCGTGTCGAAGTAGATCGCGCTCGTCACGGTCCAAGTCGACCCGTTCCAGGAGTACGTGAAGGCCCGCCATTTTGAGACGAGGCGTGCTGACCGAATCCGACCGGCGAACATGCAGAACGAGGGAGTGGTACACGACGTACTGGCGAGACTCCCGCTCACGTCGTTGCCTGGAACGCGCTGCGATCGTCGTGGGCAGACCAGGTCGAGCCGTTCCACTGTGCGGCCACGGGCAGAGCCCGGCTCGGCACCACCCGATGTCAGCCGACGGCCATGGCAGAACGTTCTGACTGGTGCAGGACACACTGGCAGGAAGGTCGACGGCAGCACCACGAGGCTCGACTGGTCACGACGGTCCAGGTCGCTGCCGTTCCACTGTTCGAACAAGCGACCTTGGGTCCGGTCGCCGGACCCACGGCGACGCAGAAGGAAGTCGTGACACAGGAGACGCCGATCAGCGTAGATATCGAAGTCTGAGCCGGCGACACTCGGCAAGGGTCATCGGTGACCAGGTCGAGCCGTTCCAGAGCTCCGCGAAGTCCTGCCGCATCGGAATAGCCGTTGTCTTCACCGCCATTGCCGGTGACCGCGACGCAGAACGCTCGAGGTCACGCAGGAAACGCTCGCCGGCCGTCGGTGCCGGCCCCGGCGCGTGGTCACCGTGTTCGCCATGGCGTTCCAGTTCGACGCGCTGACCGTGGCCGGCGAGGAGTAGGCGGCGCCGGCCGTCGGTCCCCCGCCGCCGATCGCCAGCGGCAGGGCAGTCAGGGCGAGGGCACAGCCGAGGGCACCGTAACGAAGCAGCGAGCGCATTGCGTCTCCTCTGGTTGGCATGCGTGCAGTCCGGAGCAGAGTAATGAGGCCGGCACCGCACAGTGAGGATGCCATCGACGCCTCCGGGTGGTCAATCGTGGACCTGGCCGATGCGAGCTGCGCCGACGCGGCGGCTTCGTCTCGACGGCCCGGCATGCCCGCGAGTCGGAGGTCCTGGCCCGCCGCGAGGCCGAGCGGGCGGAGGGCCATTCGTCGTTTCGCTACTCGGGTTACGTCACCCTGTCGGCGGCCGGCGAAGAGGAGCTGCTGACGGCGTGTGACGCGGTGCAGCACGCGGCGGGGCAGAGCCGCCTGGCGCTGCACCGCCTCTACGGCGACCAGGCGTCGGCCTACACGTGCACCCTGCCGCTGTGCCGAGGCCTGCGCCGAGGGAGATGGACCGCCACGGCTCTACCATGGCCGCCGTGGCGATCACCGGCGAGTCGACACCAGGCGTGGACGATACGCCCGACCGCGCCCCGCCGCGCAACCTGGTGGTGCTGCTCCTCGACAGCCTCAACCGCCACATGCTGGGCAGCTACGGCGGCACGGAGTTCGAGACGCCGCACCTCGACCGGTTCGCCCGCGAACGGGCGGTCCGGTTCACCTCGCACGTGACGGGCTCCCTGCCGTGCATGCCGGCTCGCCACGACATCCTCTGCGGCTCGCTCGACTTCTTGTGGAGGCCGTGGGGGTCGATCGAGGTGTGGGAGGAGCCGGTCACCCAGCTGCTCCGGCGCGCCGGCGTCACCACCATGCTGGTCTCGGACCACCCGCACCTCTTCGAAGTGGGTGGGGAGAACTACCACACGGACTTCAGCGCGTGGGACTACGTGCGGGGCCACGAGGGCGACCCGTGGCGCACGTACCGCGATCAGAGTCACATCGGCGCGCCCGCCCTGCCCGCGCGCGGCGGCGGTTGGTACATGCGGGAGCGCCACGGGCTCGACGGCTGGAGCGACCGACCCTACGACCGTTCGCGTACGTTCTTCCGCTCCGAGGAGGACTATCCAGGGCCGCGGACGATGCGGGCGGCGGCCGACTGGCTGCGACACGGCGCCACCGACGCTGCCCCGTTCATGCTCTTCGTCGACGAGTTCGACCCGCACGAGCCCTTCGACACCCCCGAGCCCTGGCTCGGGCGCTACGACCCCGAGTGGGAGGGTGAGCTCCTCATCTGGCCGCCCTACGACGTCGGTGCCGTCGCCAAAGGCCGCCTCAGCTCCCGCGAGGGCCAGCAGATCCGGGCCAACTACGGGGCCAAGCTGAGCATGATCGACCACTGGGTCGGAGAGGTCTTCGCCGCGCTGGACGAGCGCGGGCTCTGGGACAGCACGGCCGTGATCGTCTGCACCGACCACGGGCACTACCTGGGGGAGAAGGACATCTGGGGCAAGCCCGGCGTCATGCAGTACGAGCCGCTCGGCCATATCCCGCTGCTGGTGTACTGGCCGGGCACGGCCGGCGGGACGGAGTGCACCGCGCTCACGACGAGCGTCGACATTCACGCCACCATTGCCGACGTCTTCGGCGTGGAGCCGCACCGACCCGGCCACGGCACATCGCTGGTTCCCCTCATGACCGGAGAGGCGGCTCAGATCCGCTCGTGGTCCATCGGCGGTGTCTTCGGGAACTGGGTGCAGGTGACCGACGGCCGGCACAAGTACGCCCGGGGGGCGGACGGAACCAACTTCCCGCTGTCCATGTGGTCCAACCGCTGGTCCACCATGCCCGTGGCCGGTCTGGAGGACCAGACACGCCTGCCCCCGCCCGACCGGCGGGCCCGCCTGGACTACATGCCGGGCTCGGACGTCCCCGTCATCAGGCAGCCCTTCGAGCCGGGCGATCCCCTGCCGTTCTGGGTGGGCGCCAACACAGTGGACGCGCACTTCCTCTTCGACCTCGACAACGACCCGGAGGAGAGCGAGAACCTGGCTGGCACGGCGGCGGAGGCGGACATGATCGAGATGCTTCGTGGCGCGCTGAAGGCGGTCGAGGCTCCCGGTGACCAGCTGGAGCGCCTGGGGATCGCATGACGGAAGTCGGGTCCCCCTTCGTCCTGCCGCGCATCCCCGCCTCGTCCGGCGCGCTGATCTTCGACGACGACGGCCGGCTCCTCATCGTCAACCCCACGTACAAGGCTCACTGGACGATTCCGGGCGGGATCATGGAAGCGGACGGCGAGACGCCCTGGGAGGCCTGCCGGCGGGAGGTGCGCGAGGAGGTCGGATTGCACGTCCAGTGCGGCCGTCTCGTCGCCGTCGACTTCCTGCGCCCGAAGTCGTCGAAACCGGGAGGGATGCGGTTCCTGTTCGACTGCGGCGTGCTGCCGGCGTCCACGTTGGCGGGCATCTCCCTGCAGGAAGATGAGCTCTCCGAGTACCGCCTGGTGGAGTCCGGTACCGCCCTCGAGCTGCTGAGTGGACCGCTCCGGCGCCGCGTCGGCGCGGCGCTGGCGGAACCGGACGGGTGCGTGTACCTGGAGGAAGGCCGACCGCTGTGAGTCCGAAGGACTGGGCCGTCCCTCTTCTTCTCGCTCATGTCCCCGCCGGCCCGAGCGTCAGGGGAGCCTCCCGGTAGAAGAAGGCGGCCGTGCAGACGACGAGGGCGGTGGCGACTCCGAGCGACCACGCCGCGCCGACGTGGAGCACGAGGACCGCGCCGACCAATGCCCCGCCGAATTGGGAGAAGACCGACGTCAAGCGGTAGCGCGCGTGCGGGTCGGCACCGCCGGCCAGCCACGAGTCCGACGCCAGCCCGGTCAGGGTCGTGGTGAGGACGGTCGTCGTCATGTCGCGGACACCGACCCGCCGCACCGCCGCGTTGCGGACGCCCACGGCAAAGGCGAGCAGGGCGATCACTGTGAAGCGCGGCCATCCGCCTGAGATGGCGGGAACGGTGCCGGCCACGATGGCCGCCGCTGCCGTGAGAGCGGCCTCCATCACCATGACGACCAGCATCAGCATGCGGTGGGGTCGCACCCGCTGGGCGATGCGACCCCCCGCGACGGCGCCACCCAGGAAGAAGCCGAGTGCGCAGAGGCTGGCCGCCACCGAGAACCCCGGCGCGCCGGCGGCGGCGAAGCCGACCAGGACCACGTTGCCGGTCATGTTGGCGATGAACACGTGCCCGAGGCCCAGGAAGCTGACGGCATCGAGAAATCCACTGACGACGGTGAGGGACGCCAACGTGACAACCAGGGTTTGTGGCGGACGATCGGACTCCATCATGGTTCGCTCCACCTTCCCCGCGACCCGGTGGCGGTCCCGGCGTCCGTCAACGTAACGGAGGCGGTGCATCCATTGGCCGACCGTTCCCTCGTCATGAGGGAACGGATGCCGCGGGTCCCCGCCCACCAGGTGACCACCCGGAACCTCGGGGCCGCCTACCCGTTCATCGCGGAGGCGGGCCTGGGCCAGCGGGGTGTGGTGATCGGCGACGACCTCCTCGGCGGCTCGTTCGTGTTCGATCCGTTCGAGCTCTACGCGGCCGGAGTCGTGTCCAATCCGAACATGGTCGTCTTCGGTCAGATCGGCCGGGGCAAGAGCGCGTTCGTCAAGTCCTTCTTGTGGCGCCAGGCCGTGTTCGGGCGCCGGGCCTGGGTCGTCGACCCCAAGGGTGAATACGGCGACCTCGCCGATGCGTGGGGTGTCCGCCCGGTGGCCCTCCGGCCGGGCGGCGCCATCCGGTTGAACCCCCTCGACCCGGGCCCCGACGACGACGGCGACGCAGAGCCTCCCGGTCCGGATCCCACGGGTCGCCGGCGCATGGAGCTCCTCACGTCGCTGGCGAGCGCATGCCTGGGGCGGAGCCTGACGCCGCGTGAGCGTGCCGCGCTGGGCGCCGCCCTGACCGAGACGACGCGCACCGAGAGGGCACCCACCGTGCCCATGGTGGTCGAGGCGCTGCTGTCCCCGAGCGCCGAGGCTGCGCGCTCGCTGCGCACGGGGTTGCGTGACCTGCTCGAGGACGGTCGTGACGTCGCGCTCGAGCTGCGCCGCCTCGTGCACGGGGACCTCTGTGGGATGTTCGACGGACCGACGACGCCCGGGCTCGACCTCTCGGCGCCGCTGGTCGTCCTCGACCTGTCCGCGCTGTACTCGTCCGCCGCGCTCGGTGTCCTGATGGCCTGCGCCACGGCGTGGCTGCAGGCGGCGTTGGCTCGGACGGCTGTCGGCGCCACCTCGACAGGCCGAGCCCAGTTCTTCCTCGTCGTCGACGAGGCGTGGGCGATCCTGTCGAACCTGGGCGTCGCGCGCTGGCTGCAGTCGTCATGGAAGCTCTCCCGAGCCTTCGGCGTCTCCAACGTGGCGGTGCTGCACCGTGTGTCGGACCTGCGCTCCGTCGGGGCATCGGACTCCGAGCAGGTGGCGCTGGCCCAGGGCCTGCTGGCCGACTCCGAGACCCGCGTCGTGTATGCACAATCCCCCGGTGAGCTGGAGGCGGCGGCCGAGCTCTTGTCGCTGTCGGGAACCGAGACGGACCTGCTGCCGCAGCTCCGTCGGGGCATCGCCCTGTGGAAGGTCGGTCAGCGCTCCTTCCTTGTCCAGCACCGACTCAGCGGCACGGAACGATGCATCGTCGACACCGACGCCGCCATGACCGCGGGTTGACCGGTGCCCGGCGTCGCTGCGGTGGTGCTGCCGGTCGCCCTCGGCGGCACGCTGCTGGCGGGGATCTCCCACGGCAGGGGGGCTCGACCGGGCCAGTTGCTCGGCCGTCGCAGCACGCGCCGGGGGGCGCGCTGGGCCACCCGGCATGACCTCCGCCCCCTGGTGGCGAAGGCGCAGCCCCCACCGGCGGCGCGCCTCCTCCTCGGCGTCGTCCCAGGTCGGGCGCGGCACGCGGCCGTCGCGGCCGAGCCGGGCCAGTCCGTCGTGGTCGTGGGGCCGACCCAGAGCGGCAAGACGACCAGCCTGGCGGTGCCCGCCATCCTGGGGTGGGCCGGACCCGTGGTGGCCGCCAGCGTGAAGAGTGACCTGCTCCGCCACACCAGGGCGACGCGCGACTCGCCTGGGCCGGGTGTGGTGCATCGATCCGACCGGCACCAGCGGCGCGCCGGCCGACGTCTGGTCGCCGCTGACGGACTGCACCTCGTGGCGGGAGGCCACCCGAGTGGCCGCGGACCTGTGCGACGCCGCCAAGTCCGAAGGGACGACGGCCGAAGGGGAGTTCTGGTCCGCGACGGCCGCCAAACTCCTCGCTCCGCTGTTCCTCGCGGCAGCGCTGGACCGGCGCAGCATGGCCGACGTGGTGCGCTGGGTCGACACACAGGAAGTGGGAGAGGTGGCGGACATCCTCGAGGCCACAGCGGCACCCGAAGCACTCGACGCGGCGCGGGCCACGTGGTGTCGCGACGAAAGGACGCGCAGCTCCGTGTACACAACGGCCGAGACGGTGCTGGCCCCGTTCGCCCATGCCCCGCCCGGGCATCAGTCACACTCGGTGTTCGAGCCGCGCCGGCTGCTCGGTGGCTCTGACACGCTGTTTCTCTGCGCGCCGGCACATGACCAGCGTCGGTTGCGCGGGTATTTCACGGCGCTGACCCAGCAGGTGCTTGCCCATGCCTTCGCGTCCGCCACGAGAGCTGGCCGCCCGCTCGACCCTCCGCTGTTGGTGGTGCTCGACGAGGCGGCACACATCGCACCGCTCCCTGAGCTCGACGGGCTGGCCGCCACCTGCGCGTCGCACGGGATCCAGATCGTGACGATCTGGCAGGACCTGGCCCAGGTTCGTGGGCGCTACGGCGCCCGGGCGGCGACGGTGCTCAACAACCACCGGGCCAAGCTGTTCCTGCCGGGCATCGCCGATCCGGACACGCTCGAGTACGCCAGTCGACTCATCGGTGACGAGGAGGTCGCACATCCCTCGGTCACGCGCGACCCGGCGGGCCGGCGCTCCACGACGTCCACCACCGGATCCCGCCGACTCCTGCCTCCCGAGGAACTGCGCTGCCTGCCGCGGGGCCGGGCGGTGCTCGTCTACGGCACCCTGCCGCCGGCCAAGATCCAGCTGCGGCCGTGGTGGACGGCGTCGAGGCGTCGGGGGTTCAGGCGGGTCGGTTCCCCTTGACGGCTGATCTGTCCAGAGGGTCGGGGCGGCCCCGAGCGGCTTCGGCACGCTGGCGGGAGAGCGCGCGCTCCTGGGCATTGGCCGCCAACTCCGCGGCGCGGTCGAACTCCAGCGCGGCCTCGTCGTGGCGGCCGAGTCGGTCGAGGAGGTCACCCCGCACGCTGTAGAGGAGGTGGTAGCGCTCGAGGGTCTTCGTCTCGACCAGCTGGTCGACCAGTGCCAGCGCCGCGCCCGGGCCAGAGGCCCTGGAGATGGCCACCGCGCGGTTGAGCTCCACGATCGGTGACGGCGTGGTGTGGGCCAACTCGCCGTAGAGGCTGACGAGCTCATCCCAATCCGTCTCCTCGGGGCGGAGGGCGCGGGCGTGGCATGCGGCGATCGCCGCCTGGAGCGCGTAGGGGCCGCGGGGAGATGCGAGCGCGTCCGCCCGTTCCAGCGCGGCCACGCCCCGGTTGATGTGGAGGCGGTCCCACGAACGACGATCCTGGTCCAACAGGAGGACCGGCGCACCTGACGGCCCGGTGCGGGCACGCAGGCGCGACGACTGGAACTCCATGAGCGCGATCAGCCCCTGGACCTCCGACTCGTCCGGCGCGAGGGCGGCCAAGACTCGGCCGAGTCGGAGCGCCTCGGCACAGAGCTCGGGCCGGAGCCAGTCTTCACCTGCGGTGGCGGAGTAGCCCTCGTTGAAGATGAGGTAGATCACCTCGAGCACGGCACCGAGCCGAGCCGCACGGTCCTCGCCGGAGGGCACCTCGAAGGGGACGCCCGCCTCGGCGATCGTCTTCTTGGCGCGGACGATGCGCTGGGCGACGGTCGGCTCGGGCACGACGTAGGCCCGGGCGATCTCGGGCACCGTGAGGCCACCCACGAGGCGCAGCGTCAGTGCCACCCGGGCGGGCACCGGTAGGACGGGGTGACAGGCGACGAAGATCAGGCGTAGGCGGTCGTCGGGGATGTCCTCGGACGATGACGAGTGGAGCTCGACGACCGCATCGTCATGCCCGGGCACTGCCGCCTCCAGCTCACGGCTCAGCTGGGCGTATTTCCCCGTCAGGGTGCGGTTGCGGCGGAAGAGGTCCACGGCCTTGCGCTTGCCCACGGTGGTGAGCCAGGCACCGGGATTTCGTGGCGTCCCCTCGCCGGGCCACTGACGCAGCGCGTCGACGAGCGCGTCCTGGGCCAGCTCCTCGGCCAGACCGATGTCGCCGACGAACGCCGCCAGCGAGGCGACCACGCGCGGGAACTCCATCCGAAAGACCGTCTCGATCGCAGTGGTTGAATCGGCGGCCGGCACGCCACCGATTCAACCACCGCCCTGGCCACAGGGGCTCCGGTCAGATCACGGGGCGGACGCGGACCTCTCCCTCGCCCAGCACGCTGACGAAGCGCTTGGACCACTCGATGGCCTCGTCCATGTCTCGACATTCCATGATGGCCCAGCCGCCCACGATCTCCTTCGCCTCGGCGAAAGGGCCGTCGACCACCGTGAACTGTCCGTCCTTGAGCGTGATCTTGGCGCCCTCGGAGGTGGGGGCGATGCCACCGGTGGCGACGATGACGCCGGCGTTGATCGCCTCCTCGACGAACGTGCCCATCTTCTCGTAGAGCTCGGGGGGTGGCGGCTCGGTCGGCAGGTCCGACTCGTTGGCGAGGGTGTATCCCAGGAATCGCATTTCGTGCTCCGTTTCTTCTCCTCGTGGGGCGGCTCTCGCCTCACTCTGGCAGAGCGTCGAACGGGCCGGGGCGGAATCGACATGGCGGCCGAGATTCTTCCGATGTCCCGACGAGCCCAGGTGGCGGCCTTGACCGGTCGAACCGGGGCTTCGTAGTCTCGACTTCGACATCGAAAATGGGCCGACAGGGAAGGGGCACAGCATGACCAACCAGCGCGGTGCGGGTGAGGTGCGCATGCTCATCGGCGGTGAGCTCGTCGAGGCAGCCTCGGGCAAGCGGTTCGAGAACGTCAATCCGGCGACCGAGGCGGTGCTCGGTGAAGTGGCCGACGCCTCGGCCGAGGACATGCAGCGGGCGATCACCTCGGCGCGACAGGCCTTCGACGAGTCTGACTGGTCGACCAATCGTGCCCTGCGCAAGCGCTGCCTCGAGCAGCTGCAGGAGGCGCTCGAGTCCGAGCGTGAGGAGTACCGAGAGGAGCTGATCGCGGAGGTCGGGACACCGCGCATGATGACCTTCGCGGCGCAGCTCGACTGGCCCCTCGAGGAGGCGCTGCGGTGGCCGGCGAAGATGATCGACGAGTTCGCCTGGGAGCGCGCTCTCCCCGACGGGAACATGATGGGCATGCTCAGCCGGCGCGCCGTCTGGAAGGAGCCGATCGGGGTCATCGGGGCGATCGTCCCGTGGAACTACCCGCTCGAGGTCACGCTGAACAAGCTGGGGCCGATTCTCGCCACCGGCAACACGGTCATCCTCAAGCCGGCTCCCGACACGCCCTGGAACGCCACGCGTCTCGGGCGATTGGTGGCAGAGAAGACGGACTTCCCAGCGGGCGTCGTCAACGTCGTGACGTCGTCCGACCACCTCGTGGGAGAGGAGCTCACGGTCTCGCCCCTGGTGGACATGATCTCGTTCACGGGATCCACTGCGACGGGCACCAGGATCATGGAGAAGGGGGCCCCCACGCTCAAGAAGGTCTTTCTCGAGCTGGGAGGCAAGTCGGCCATGATCGTGTGCGACGACGCGGACTTTGCCTCGGTGGTCCCCGGCGGGTCGATGGTCTGCATCCACGGCGGACAGGGCTGCGCCATGCAGACACGGATGCTCCTGCCACGCGCGCGCTACGACGAGGGGATCGAGCTCATCAGCGCCGCCATGGCAGCGTTTCCTTACGGCGACCCGAGCAGCGACTCCGTGATGATGGGCCCGTTGGTCAGCGCGCGCCAACGTGAGCGCGTCCTCGGGTACATCGAGCGCGGTAAGGAGGAGGGGGCCACGCTCGTGCTGGGCGGTGGCAAGCCGGCCGACTTCCCCAAGGGCTGGTTCGTGGAGCCGACGCTCTTCATCGACGTCGACAATTCCATGACCATCGCCCAGGAGGAGATCTTCGGGCCCGTCCTCGCCGTGATCCCCTACGAGGACGACGACGACGCGGTCCGGATCGCCAACGAGAGCAACTACGGGCTCTCGGGTGGCATCTTCTCGGGCTCCGAGGAGCGGGCCAATGCGATCGCCCGCCGCATCCGGACCGGGTCCATGAGCGTCAACGGGGGCCTGTGGTACGGCGCGGACTCGCCCTACGGCGGTTACAAGGCCAGCGGGATGGGGCGCCAGTGCGGCATCGAGGGTCTCGAGCAGTACCTCGAGACCAAGGCGATCGCCTGGCCCCAGACCTGATCCGGGGAGGGCGCGGTCCGGCCTGGGTCAGGCCTCAGACCATTCCGCAAGCAGTTCGTCCGTCGTGGTCAGGCGGGCGACGAACGCGAGGCTGTGCTTGAGCATGGAGGCATGATGCTCGGGCGGCGTGCCGATGCAGGCGTCCGTGGGGATGGTGACTGCGAAATCCTCGTCGGCCGCGCCGACGGCGACGAGAGGGATCGCCAAGTTCGTTGAGACGCCGGCCACGACGATTTCCTGTATCCCGATGTTGCGCAGCACGGCGAGGACCTCGGTGCGGTGCACCGGGGAGATGCCCTGGTGCCGGGGCAGTACGAGGTCGTGTGGCCCGACGCCGATCTCCGTGACGACCTCCACGGCCGGGTGAGACTCGGTCCACGCCGCGGTCGCCGACGTCGCGCGCACCAACGCAGAGCGGCGGCTGGCCGACCGTCCACCGGCGAGCGGAAGGTAGGTGAGGTGGACGACGAGCACGCCAGCCCCACGGGCCCCCGCGGCGAGTCGCCCCATGGTGGCCAGCACCGGCCGGGCCGACTCGGCCAGGGCGGGGAGCACCGAGAGGTCCCCGACCACCCCACGCTGGCACTCGTTGAAGACCAGCGCCGTCGTGCCGGAGTCACTCACGTGATCATCGTCGATGCCGGATGACGAGAGGTGGCCGTCACGCCACGACTCCCGCCAACTTCAGCTCCATTACCTCGTCGGCGCTGCAGTCGATGCCGGCGAGGATCTCCTCACAGTGCTCATTGAACTCCGGAGCGCGGCGTGGCGACGCCGGTTGACCCGCGAATTGCACCGGGGTGGTCACAAGTTGGAACGGCACGCCTTCACCGGTCGCCGTCTCGCCGAGGTAGCCGTTCGCCTCGACTTGGGGATCAGCGACCACTTCCAAGGTGTCCTGAGCGACCGACCACTGTCCGTCGAACGACTCCAGCCGTGCTCGCCATTCGCTCATTGGGGCCGACTCGAAGATCTCGGTCAAGATCGCACGCGCTGTCCCGGCATTGGCGGAGAGTTGATCGTGCGAGGAGAACCTCGCGTCGTCGATGAGATCCTCACGGCCCAGAGCCCTGCAGGCGCCGGGCCAGTAGAAGAATCCCTGGAGGCACGAGAAGGCGAGAAATTTGCCGTCCTGGGTCCGGTAGGTACCGACGAGCGGGTTCGCCGGTCCTCCACCCCCCTTACTCGGGCCGGGCCGCCAGGGCATGTTGAGCTGGAGGGACAGGGCGATCGCCGGGCTCATGGCCCACATGCCGACACCGAGGAGCGAGACGTCCAGGCGCAAGGCCTCACCGGTCCGCTCGCGGTGGAACAGCGCCCCCAGTATCCCCCCGGCGATGGTCATCCCCCCGAGGGAGTCCCCGTAACCCGGGCCAGGTTGGCCGGCAAGGAACTCGACGTCGGTCGGTGTGCTTCCCATGGCACTGCCGGCCCGACACCAGTAGCTCAAGAAGTCGTAGCCACCGCGGTCGGCGTCCGGCCCGCGCTCGCCGGCACCGGTGCCGGCCACATAAATGATGTTCGGATTGTGAGCCCGGATGTCCTCGAGCTCGATGCGGAGCCTCTTCCTGACGGCGGGCAGCTTGTTCGTCAAGAAGACGTCACTTGTGGCGGCCAGCCGGTAGATCAGATCGAGCCCCCGTTCCGTGCTGGCGTCGATGCCGATGCTCTTCTTCCCCCGATTGGAGTGCTCCAGAAGCACATGCACCGCGCCCATCGACGGCATCACACCGCTCGATGCGAGCCCCCGCATGGCGTCACCCCTTTCGGGATGTTCGACCTTGACGACCTCGGCCCCCCAGTCCGCCAGGATGGCCGATGCGACAGGGACGAAGGCGTGCTCGGCCACCTCCAGGATGCGAACCCCTTCCATGATGTGTGGCACGTGAATTCCTTCCCTCGTGGACATGCATAGCGCGTGGCCGGACCGGCACGTTGATTCAAGCAGACGGGTCGGAGGGTGGGAGATACGCGGCGCGCGACCTCAGGCGCTGGGTGCCGGGTCGTATCAGAGGTGCATGCCTGTGTAACCGCTCTCGACGAACACGTCGGGCGACGGGCGTGCATGCGAACAGAATTCCGCTACTCTCAACAGAGTGTACTGAATAAGGAAGGGCGACCATGACGGCTCCCACGATGTCGAACGACGAGGGTCAATGCCCGTACCCAGTCCGCGAGTTCAACGGCGGCACCACGGGCCCCGTCTTGTCCCATGCGGAGGAGATCGACGCGCTGCGCGAGGAACACCCCTTCATGCGCAGCACATTCGGGAGCGGCTTCTGGGTGATGACCGGGGCCGACGTGATCCGGGAAGCGCTGCAGCATCCCGAGACGTTCTCCAGCTCTGTGGTGACGGTCCACGACCCCGACCCGCCGTACAAGTGGATCCCCGAGATGCTGGATCCGCCGGAGCACACCGCGTGGCGTCAGCTACTGGCGCCGCACTTCGCGCCGAGGGCGATGGAGAAGCTCGAGGACCGGGTACGGGAGCGATGCGTCGAGGTCATCGGGACCTTTGCCCAGACGGGGCATTGCGACTTCCTGCGCGACTTCGCGTGGCGGTATCCCACGACGATCTTCATGGAGCTGATGGGTCTCCCCCTCGATGGCTTGGAGCAGTTCCTCGATTGGGAGCACCGGATCTTGCATCCCTCCGACGGGGACGATCCGGACCAGTCGACCGCCGTCGAGGCCATGTTGGCCGTCATGGGGTACTTCACCGAGCTGATCGAGGAGAAGCGGGCGCACCCGTCCGACGATCTGCTCACCAGTGCGCTGGACTGGACGATCGAGGGCAATCCCATTCCTCTCGACGACCTCCTGTCGTGGTGCCTCCTGATGTTCATGGCCGGTCTCGACACCGTGTCGATCCAGCTGAGCTACGCGTTCTGGTACCTCGCCGGCAACCCCGAGGACCGCGCCCGGATCGCACGGGACCCGTCGGTGATTCCCGCCGCGGTCGAGGAGTTCCTCCGCTACTTTGCCTTCGTCGCGCCGGCGCGCAAGGTGATGCAGGACGCAGAGTTCCACGGCTGCCCGCTCAAGACGGGCGACATGGTCTTCGTGCCCCTCAGCGGTGCGACCCGTGACCCGGCCCGGTTCGAGGACGCCTCGACCGTCCAGATCGACCGTTCCCCGAACAACCACATCGCGTTCGGCGCCGGTCCGCACCGCTGCCTCGGCTCGAATCTCGCCCGGCGCGAGCTCCGTGTCGCGCTGGAAGAGTGGCACCGTGTGATCCCCGACTACCGGCTGACGGAGGGCGTCGAGGTCACCGAGCACGGTGGAGGCCTCTACGGCATCGACCGGCTCGAGCTCAGCTGGGACGTGTGACCGGTCCGGACCTGCTGCCCCGGGGGTCGGGCACGAACACGGGCACGAACACCTCTCCGTGCTGCTCGAACGAGACACGCACAGGCATGCCGATGCGGACGTCCTCGGGTGGGCACTCCACCACGTTGGTGGTGAAACGCAGTCCCACCTGCTCCTCCAGCTCGACGATCGAGATGTTGTAGGGCACCGGCACGGCGGGGTTGTAGGGATGCGCGTTGGTGGTGTGAGTGAAGACCGTTCCCCTCCCGCTCGTTGCCTCGTAGGCCGTTGACCCGCCGCAGTCCACGCACTGCGAGGAGAGGGGGAAGACCCATTTCCGGCAGGTCTGGCACCGGGTGATGCGAAGCTCGCCTGATGCGCCGCCCGTCCAGAAGGGTCGGTTGAGCTCGTCGAGGGGCGGCGTCATGCGGGGAGCGACCTCTGCCATGGGCCAACTGTATGGTTCTGCCGCGTGAGCGACATCATCGAACGTGGCGCGATCATCTCGGGAATCGGGATCTCGCGTATCGGCCGCAAGACCGGTATCGCAGGGCTCGACCTCACGGCAGAGTCGTCCCGCGCGGCGATCGCCGACGCGGGGCTGGTGCCGGCGGACATCGACGGCATCTCGACCATGGGCGAGACACCCGTCGCACAGACGTCGGCCCACCTGGGCATCGACCATTCCTGGACCGGCTCGCCCTCGGGTACCTGGGGACTCCTCAGCCCCGTCGTCAACGCGTTCCACGCAGTGGCCCGCGGCGAGGCGCACCACGTGCTCGTCTACCGCACGGTGAACATGATGGGCGGTTCGGTGCTCGGGCGTCTGAGCGGGGAAGGGGACCCGGCGGCGTCGACCGCCGGGCCTGTGCCACCTGTCGAGGAGAGGGGCCATCCGATGGCCGACGTGCCCCGCCTGATCACCGCCCACGCGTACTCGGCGGCGAATTGGCTCGCACTCCACGCCCGGCGTCACATGCACCTGTACGGCACGACCAAGGAGCAACTGGGTTGGCTGGCGCTCAACAGCCGGATGAACGCCGCGCTGAATCCTCGGGCGGCCTACCGCGACCCGCTGACGATGGAGGAGTACCTGGGCGCCCGCATGATCTCGGATCCCTTCGGGCTCTTGGATTGCGACGTCCCCGTCGACGGGTCCGTCGCCTTCGTGGTGTCGTCGGCCGGGGCCGCCGCCGACTGTGACCATCCCGTCCGAGTGGAGGCGTGCGGCGGTGCGCTCGGAGAGGGGGGTTGGGACCAGCGAGTCGACTACCCCAAGATGGCGTCGGCGGACGCCGCCGCCGAGATGTGGGGCCGGACCGACCTCCGGCCGGGTGACGTGGACGTCGCCGAGCTCTACGACGGGTTCACCTTCTTGACCGTGGCCTGGCTCGAGGCGCTGGGGTTCTGCGGCGAGGGCGAGGCAGGGCCGTTCCTGGAGGGCGCCACCCGCATCGCGCTCGACGGCCAGCTGCCGCTCAACACCTACGGCGGTCAGCTCTCGGCCGGCCGGATGCACGGGAACTGGGTGCTCCACGAGGCATGCCTCCAGCTCAGGGGTGAGGCGGGGGAGCGCCAGGTGCAGAGGCGGGACGTAGCCGTCGTCTCCAACGGCGGCGGCCCCATCGCCGGCTGCATGCTGCTGACCCGGTAGCCGGCTAGGGAGATGCCCAGGCCTCGTGCGCGAGGATTTCGATGTGACCGACCCCGAGGAGTCCGGCTGGACTCGACGGCGCAGCATGCTGCTGGCCAAGTACGAGCAGATCGCCTGGGAGCTCTTCGCCAAGGAGGGCTTCAGGGACGTCACGGTCGACGAGATCGCTGCCGCGGCCGGTGTCTCGGCGCGGACGCTCTTCCGGTACTTCCCCACGAAGGAGGACTTGCTTCTCGGGTTCACCCGCCGCGGCCTCCACGAGATCGTGGCGCTGATCGCCGGGCTCGAGCCGAGCCCCGATCCGCTCCAGAGCGTGTGGCGGCTCATCCGCGCCCATTCGCTGGAGCAGCCGGCAGACGTCCGACTGCTCACGTTGTGGCGTCGGGCCGCGGCCGACGCCCCCGAGATCCACGCCCGTGTCCGGGGCGAGCGGGTGCACGCTCTGACCGAGGCCGTCACCGACTACTGCGCGAAGTCGATGGGCACGGTCGGCTCGGACGATCCCACCCCCCGGCTTCTGGCCGGGCTGGCCGTGGGGATCGAGAACGCGGTCATCGAGTTGTGGGGCCGCTCGGGACTGACGCTCCCCGAGATCTTCGATGCCGCCGAGACGGCCGTGCCGGACCTGACCAGGGCCAGTCGCCAGTCCTCGACCTGACGCCCGGAGTGGCCCGGCCGCCACTTGCCCTCGCCCGGTCCCGGGATTAGATTGTCAGAAAGTGACGATTCTTCCCGTGGGGGAGATCGCTAGCCCGGGGGGATCCGGCATGCTGCGCGACGACGTCCAGCTGATCTCGGTCGACGACCATGTGATCGAGCACGAGCGGGTGTGGCTCGACCGCCTCCCGGCCAAGTACCGAGAGGCGGGCCCTCACATCGTCGAGCTCGACGGTGGCAAGCAGGCGTGGAAGCTCGAGGACAGGGTCATTCCCACCATCGGGCTGAACGCCGTGGCAGGGAAGGACCCCAAGGATTTCGGTGTCGACCCGGTCAGCTTCGACGAGATGCTCCCCGGTTGCTACGACGTCACCGCTCGTTTGGCCGACATGGACACCGACGGGGTCCATGCGCAGATGTGCTTCCCGTCGTTCCCCGGGTTCGCCGGCGGCACCCTGTTCGCGGCGGAGGACAAGGCGCTCGCGACGGCCTGCGTGGTGGCCTGGAACGACTTCATCCTCGACGAGTGGTGCGCGGCCGCGCCTGACCGGTTCATCCCCATGGTGATGGTCCCGTTCTGGGACGTGCCGGCTTCGGTGGCAGAAGTGGAGCGCACGGCGGCCAAAGGCGCCAAGGCGATCACGTTCGTCGAGGCACCCCACCGGCTCGACCTCCCGTCGTACCACGGCGACCACTGGGATCCCCTCCTCGCCGCCGCCCAGGCCACCGACATGCCGCTGTGCATGCACTTCGGCACCGGCGGTGCGCCGGTGACCGCGCCGGATGCCAATTTCGCCGTCGCGATCGCCCTCTTCGGCATGAACTCGCAGTTCACGACGGTGGACCTGCTGCTGTCGCCGGTGTTCCACAAGTTCCCCCGCCTGCGCGTGGCGCTGTCGGAGGGGGGCATCGGGTGGATGCCCTACGTGCTCGAGCGCGTCGACTACACGTGGGAGCGGCACCGCTGGTACACCGGCGTCAATCCCGACGTGCGCCCTTCCGATCTGTTCCGCGATCACATCTTCGGCTGCTTCATCGCCGACAACGCGGGGATCGAGGAGCGGGAGCTCATCGGGGTCGACAACATCATGTTCGAGGGGGACTACCCCCACAGCGATAGCAACTTCCCCGCCTCCCGTGAGAAGCTCGCCCACGTGCTCTTCGAGGTCCCCGATGACGAGGCCCGCAAGATCGCCGAGGACAATGCCCGGCGCGTGTTCAACTTCCCACGGACGGCCGGAAGCACGTGAGCGGTCCGTTCGACGGCATCCGGGTCCTCGAGGTCGCCTCGTGGACCTTCGTTCCAGCCGCCGGGGCAGCCATGTCCGACCTCGGCGCCGACGTGATCAAGGTCGAGCCGCCGAACGGCGATCCCCAACGCGGCCTCTTCAACCTGCTCGGGCATGCGGAGCGACCAGGCCCCAACCCCTTTGTGGAGATCCCCAACCGAGGCAAGCGCGGGATCACCCTCGACCTCGCCACGCCGGCGGGGCATGACCTGCTGCTCGAGATCGCGGGAACGGCCGACGTCTTCCTCACCAGCTATCTGCCCGCCGTCCGCAAGAAGCTCGGGATCGAGTTGGCGGACCTCCGCACCGCCAACCCGCGGATCATCTACGCGTGTGGGCACGGGTGGGGCGCGCGCGGGACCGATGAAGGACACCGGTGGCTTCGACCTCGCCGCGGGATGGGCCTCTGCGTCCATGGCCTCGAAGATGTCGCGCCGCGGCGAAGAGCCGATGTTCCAGCCGGCAGCCTTTTTCGACTTGCAAGGGGCCAACACCATCGCGGGCGCGATCGGCACGGCCCTGTTCCAGCGCGAGCGCTCGGGCATGCCGACCGAGGTCGACGTCTCCCTGCTCGGCGTCGGCATCTGGGCCTTGAGCCCCGACATCATGGCCGGGCCCTACGTCGGGTCGATTCCGAGCCCGGATCGGACGAGCACTCCCAACCCACTCACGAACAGCTACCCGACGGCGGACGGCCGCTGGCTCTACCTGGTGTGCCTGCAGGCCGACCGGTTCTGGGTCGAGCTGTGCGAGGTGATCGGACGGCCCGAGCTGGCCACCGACGAGCGCTTCACCGACATGGTGGTGCGGGCGCAGAACGCGAAGGCGTGCATCGCCGAGCTCGAGGGGACGTTCCTGACCGGGTCGCTCGAACACTGGCGGGCGCAACTGGCGGGTTTCAGCGGGGTGTGGGCCCCGGCGCTCACCCCGTCCGAGGTGCACGACCATGTCCAGGTCGGCGCCAACGGATACCTCCCCGAAGTGGCGGCTCACGACGGCACCACCTTTCGCCTCCCGGCGCCGCCCATGCAGTTCGGCGGTGAGCCGCCGCAGCCCAAGGGCCCGGCCCCGGAGTTCGGACAGCACACCGAGGAAATCCTGCTCGAACTGGGGCACGATTGGGACGCCATCTCCGAGCTCCGCCAGTCGGGCGCGCTCGGGTGATCAGGTGACGGCACACACGAAGCCAAGGACGGAGACAAGGACATGACCTGGAATTACGAACTCTTCATCGACGGCAAGTGGACCTCCGAGTCAGCCGAGGGTTCCATCGACGTCGTGGACCCGGCGACCGAGGAGGTGATCGGCTCCGTCCCGGAGGCGACGACGAAGACTGCCGTGCGCGCCATCGAGGCGGCCCGCCGTGCCTTCGACGAGGGCCCGTGGCCCTACATGAAGCCGTCGGAGCGGGCCGCCAAGTTGATGGCGATGGCCGAGATCCTCCAAGCGCGCGCCGGTGACCTGCGGGAGCTGATCATCGCCGAGACCGGTTCGACGGGCTTCCTCACCGACATGGTGCAAGGCGCGGGGTCGATCGGGATGTTTCGCTCGAACGCAGCCATCGCCGAGCATTCCTTCCCCTGGGTCGAGAACAACGCGCCGACCGGCGGGCCCACCGGAGTGACCGGCAGCGCACTTGTGCGCGAGCCCATCGGCGTGGTCGCCGCCATCACGCCGTTCAACTTCCCGTTCATGCTCAACGTGGTCAAGGTGGCACCGGCGCTCGCGGTCGGCTGCACGGTGGTCCTCAAGCCGCACCCCTGGACGCCCCTCGACGCCATGATGATCGCCGAGGCCGCCGCCGAAGCCGGCATCCCTCCTGGCGTGCTCAACGTCATCACCGGGCATGGCGAGGTGGGAGACGAGTTGACGTCGAACCCCATGGTCGACATGGTGACCTTCACCGGCTCGACCGCCACGGGGCGCCGGATCATGGCCTCCGCCTCGGGCACCGTGAAGCGGGTCCAGCTGGAGCTCGGTGGCAAGAGCGCGACGATCGTGTTGGGTGACGTCGGTGAGGACTACGCCCGCACCATCGGCTTCGGGCAGGTGCTCGCCCATTGCGGCCAGGGCTGTGTGCTGCATACCCGCGTCCTACTGCCCGAAGGGCTGCTCGACGCCTACAAGGAGGGCCTGGACGCGATGCGCCCGCTGATCACGATCGGCGATCCCCGCAACGAGAGCACGGTGCTCGGCCCCCTCATCCGTGAGCAGCAACGCGAGCGCGTCGAGGGCTATGTGGCGTCGGGGCTCGAACAGGGAGCCGAGCTCCTTTGCGGTGGCAGGCGTCCGGACGGGCTGGAGAAGGGTTACTTCTACGAGCCGACTGTCTTCGTGAGCTCCAACGACCTGCGCATCGCCCAGGAGGAGATCTTCGGCCCCGTGCTCACGGTGGTGCCCTACTCGGGCAACGACGAGGATGCGGTGCGGCTGGCCAACGACTCCATCTACGGCCTCGGCGGCGGCGTGGTGTCGACGTCGGACTCCCGCGCCTTCAACGTTGCCCGCCAGATCCGGGCCGGCCTGGTCACCGTGCAGAAGGTGGGGTCAGAGCCGCTGGCAGACCTGGGCCCGGGCGGCGGCCAGGGTCCAGGGTGGGGGGCCGATCCGAAGGGCATCGGTCAGAGCGGCGCGTTCGGCGGCTTCAAGCAGTCGGGACTCGGCCGCGAGTGGGGGCGCCACGGGCTCGAGGACTTCACCGAGATCAAGAACCTCGTGTGGGGCTGACAGGCGATCGGCGTGGGGGCACTCGAGGGGAAGGTCGCCGTCGTCACCGGTGCCTCCAGCGGCTCGGGGCTCGGCATCACGCGGCGATTCGTGGAGGAGGGTGCCACCGTGGCGATGCTGGCTCGGGGCGGCGAGCGTCTGGCGCAGACGGCAAGAGACCTGGGTCCCGATGCCATCCCGATCGTCGCAGATGTCGGCGATCCGAACAGTGTCGGCCGGGCCTTCTCTGCCATCGCCGACCGCTTCGACCGGCTCGACATCCTGGTGAACAATGCCGCCGTCTACCGGCCCTGCCGGGTCGAGCTCCTGAGCGACCTTGACGTCGACCAGCAGATGCGCACGAATTTCGCGGGCCCCGTGTACACGTGTCGGGCCGCTATCCCCTTGCTGCGCGCTGCGGGCGGGGGCGACATCGTCAACACGTCGAGCGAGTCAACTCTTCATCCCTTCCCGATGCTCTCGATGTATGTCGCCACCAAGGCCGCGCTCGAGGCATTCGCTGTCGTCCTGGCCCAAGAGGTCCGTGACGACGACATCCGGGTGACGACCGTGATCCAGGGCGCGACCAACGCGAGCGGTGGTGGATCGACCGGCTGGGAATGGGATCCCGAGCACGGTGCGGCGGCGATCGATCTGTGGACCAAGACGGGGCTCATGTCCCAGGCGTTCGGCCACAAGGGCGGTCAGGAGGTGGGAGCGGTCGGTGACGTGCATGTCTTCGTCGTGACCCGCCCTCGGACCCAGAAGATGGACACGGTCTATTGCCGCAGTTTCTGACTTCCATTCATCGGCCGCAGAACCACGAGGAGGACACATGACTGGACGCTTGGAAGGCAAGGTCGCCTTCATCACGGGCGCGGCGCGGGGGCAGGGTCGGGCCCATGCCATCCGGATGGCGAGAGAGGGGGCGGACATCATTGCCATCGACATCTGCCGTCAGATCGAATCGAACAACTATCCGCTCGCCACGCCGGAGGATCTGGCCGAGACCGAGCGCGCGGTGAAGGAGCTCGGCCGGCGAATCGTCGCCCGGCAGGCCGACGTCCGGGAGCGCGCAGAACTGCGCGACGCCCTCCAAGCCGGCATCACCGACCTCGGACACCTCGACATCGTGGTGGCCAACGCCGGCATCCTCCCGATGGCGCTCGGCGATCCGGAGGCCGCCGACTTCGTGGATGCCACGGACGTCGATCTCCTCGGTGTGATGAACACCGTGGCCGTCGCCCTCCCGCACCTGCCCGACGGTGCCAGCGTCATCGTCACCGGGTCGACCGCCGGCCTCATGCCAGGAGCCGCCGACAACCCGGTGATGGGTCCGGGTGGTGACGGGTACGCGTGGTCCAAGCGGACCCTCGTCAGCTACACCGAGCAGATGGCCCGGCACCTGGCTTCCCGGTTCATCCGGGTCAACACGATCCATCCCACCAACTGCAACACGCACCTGCTTCACAACGAGGGCCTCTACAAGATCTTCCGTCCGGACCTCGAAGACCCGACCCGCGAGGACGCCGAGCCGGCGTTCAGCTTCTTCCAGGCCATGCCCATCCCCTACGTGGAGCCTGAGGACATCGCCAACTTGGCGCTCTTCCTGGCGAGCGACGAATCGCGCTACATCACGGGCCAGCAGATCAGGGTGGACGCAGGATCACTTCTCAAGTTCCCCAACGGGCCGGCCGGCTGATCGGCGGTCCCACAGAAAGGCCCATGCATGACCGCCACTTCTTCGGAACCCCAGCTCTATTACGACCCCTATGACTTCGACATCGATGCAGACCCGTATCCGGTGTGGCAGAGGATGCGCGACGAGGCCCCGCTGTATTACAACGAGAAGCACGACTTCTTCGCCCTCAGCCGGTTCGAGGACGTCAAGGGGTGCAGCACTGACTGGAAGACCTACATCTCGGGCAAAGGCTCGGTGCTCGAGCTCATCAAGAGCGGGATGGAGATCCCGCCGGGGATCATCCTGTTCGAAGACCCTCCGGCGCACGACCTGCACCGCAGCCTTCTGAGCCGGGTGTTCACGCCGAAGCGGATGGCCGACATCGAGCCACAGGCACGGGCCTTCTGTGCCCGCGCCCTGGACCCGCTCGTGGCAGAGGGCCGATTCGACTTCATCGGTGACCTGGCCGCCGAGATGCCGATGCGCGTGATCGGCATGCTGCTCGGGATCCCCGAGGGTGATCAAGAGGAGATCCGCGATCAGATCGACGAGGGCATGCGCCTGGACGAGGGCGAGGCGCCCACACAGCGCGAAGATCTCGGACCCCTCGAGGGCAGCAGGTTCGCCGACTACATCGACTGGCGCGCCGATCACCCGTCCGACGACCTCATGACCGAGTTGCTGAACGCAGAGTTCGAGGACGTCAGCGGGACCGTCCGGGGGCTGACGCGTGAGGAGATCCTCAACTACGTCGGGCTCCTCGCCGCTGCCGGCAACGAGACCACGACGCGGCTGATCGGGTGGGCGGGCAAGGTGTTGGCCGAGCACCCTCAGCAGCGCAGCGAGTTGGCGGACGACCCGAGACTCATCCCCGGGGCCATCGAGGAGCTCCTGCGCTACGAATCTCCCTCGCCCGTCCAGGCGCGGTACGTGACACGTGACGTGGAGCACCACGGCCAGAGGGTGCCTGAAGGCAGCGTGCTGTTGTTGATGAGCGCCGCCGCCAACCGGGACGAGCGGAAGTTCGACGACCCCGACCGCTTCGACATTCACCGCACGATGCAACAGCACCTGGCCTTCGGCTACGGCATCCACTTCTGCCTGGGCAGCCACTTGGCCCGGCTCGAGGGTCGAATCGCGCTGGAGGAGGTCCTGCGGCGATTCCCGAGCTGGGAGGTCGACTGGGATCATGCCGTTCGGGCCCACACGTCGACCGTCCGCGGCTGGGAGTCGCTGCCCGTCACGACGCGGTAGCCGGCCGGACCTCGGAAGGACGAGCAGACCCCGGTCCGGCTACCTCGCGCTGCGGCGCCGAGTCGTGGACGCCGCTGTTCCGGTCCCGTTCGAGGCCCTCGAGGATGAGGTCGATACCGAAACCGAATTCCTCGCCGTAGTCGTAGCCCGGCTGCAGGATGTGCTCCTCGGTCAACTCCGTGAGGTTGGGGAACTCGTCGGCGGGAACCTGGGCCAACATCATCCGCGCGACCTCGGCCGTCTCGTCCTCGGTGTCGCCGAGGGGCAGCGTGGCCTCCTGCAGGGCGAAGCCGTAGATGTAGCTGTCGATGAGGGAGAACGCGTGCGCAGCCGTCTCGACGGAGAAGCCCCCCGTGCGAAGGCTTCCGATGACGGCGTCGTGGTGCCGCAGCGTCGCCAGCCCCGGTGTGGTCCGTGAGGACATCAACGCGATCGCCCACGGATGGCGCCGCAGCGCCTGGCGGGCGGAGTCCGCCCGCTCACGCATCTCCGTCTTCCAGTCGGCCTGTCCCGACGGCAGGTCGATCTCGCCGAAGACCAGGTCGACCATGCCGTCGAGGAGCTCGTCCTTGTTCGCCACATGGTTGTACAGGGACATCGCTTCGACGCCGAGGGCTTCACCGAGCTTGCGCATGCTGAGCGTCCCGAGGCCGCTTTCGTCGGCCAGGGCAACGGCGGCGAGCAGCACCCGTTCACGGCTCAAGGGGATTCTGGGGGTGAGAGCAGGCTTGGTCGGTCGCGCCATCTGCGTCGGCTCCAGTCTGGGGTTGACAAGCTTACGATGTAAGTATAACCTGACTTACAACGTAAGCCACCCCCGGAACGACAGGAGTCATCATGTCCATGCCCGCCCCGTACCCCGTCCAGTTGGACTTCGACGCGGACCGTCACATCACCCGCTGGCGCCCCCTCGTGCAGTGGATCCTGGCCGTCCCACACCTGCTGATCGCCTGGGCCCTCCGCTCGCTCCGGCAGGTCCTGACTCTGATCAGCTTCTTCACGGTGCTCTTCACCGAACAGATACCGCGACCGATCTTCGAGGCGATCGTGATGACCTACCGCTACGAGTGGCGGGCCATGAGCTTCGCTCTCTTCATGCACGAGGACTACCCGCCGTTCGACTTCGACCTCACTGCGGGCGACGACGGTGCGGAGCCCCACACCTCGCTCCGCCTGACGTATCCCGAGCACCTCGAGCGCTGGAAGCCCCTGTACAAGTGGTTCTTGGCCATTCCCCAGTACCTCGTGGTGATCGGCCTGTTCATTGCCGGATGCCTGGGCGTGCTCGCGGGCTTCTTCGCAGTGCTGTTCACCGGTGAGTACCCCGAGGGCATCCGCGACTTCCTCGTCGACGCCTACCGCTACGCCCTCAGGGTCGAGGCCTACGTCGGCTTCCTGACCGATCGCTACCCACCGTTCAGTCTCTCCGCGTGACCCGCCGCCCGCTCGTCGAACCCGCCCACGCCCCAATGAAGTCGGGAGACATCATGCACACCACGACCGATGATCCATCGACCGCACCGACACCGGCCTCGGTCCGGACCATGCGCGCCATCGTCCAGGATCACTACGGCCAGTCACCCGAGGACGTCCTCCGGCTGGCCGAGATCCACCGGCCCGCCATCGGCCGCGACGAGGTCCTGGTGGAGGTGCGTGCAGCCAGCGTCGACCGGGGTACCTGGCACCTCATGACCGGCCGGCCCAACCTCATGCGCTTCATGGGATTCGGGCTGCGCCGACCCAGGCAACCCAACCCGGGCCGGAGTGTGTCGGGCACCGTCGCCGCAGTCGGCCGGGACGTGACCGAATTCGTGCCGGGCGACGTGGTCTACGGCACGGCCGAGGGCTCCTTCGCCGAGTACGCCCGCGCCAGAGTCAAACGGATCGCCCGCAAACCGGCGAACCTGACCTTCGAGCAGGCGGCGGCCGTGCCCGTCTCCGGGATGACGGCACTACAAGGAGTGCGTGACGGCGCCCGGCTACGTGCGGGGCAGGAGGTCCTGATCATCGGTGCCTCCGGTGGTGTCGGGACGTTCGCGGTGCAGATCGCCAAGGCGTTCGGTGCCGAGGTCACCGGTGTGTGCAGCACGGCCAAGATCGAGCTGGTCCGGCGCTTGGGTGCGGACCATGTCGTCGATTACAGCCACGGCGACTTCGCCGATGGTTCGCATCTCTACGACGTGATCCTCGACATCGGGGGCAACAACCCGCTGTCGCGCCTGCGGCGAGCGCTCACACCTGACGGAAGGCTCGTCATCGTGGGAGGCGAGACCGGTGGGCGGTGGATCGGCGGCTTCGATCGCCAACTCCGTGCGGTTGCGCTCTCCCCCATGGTGCGCCAGAAGCTCGGCATGCTCGGCGCGAAGGAGAATGCAGCTGACTTGGCGGTCCTCCGGGAGCTCATCGAATCGGGGACGGTCACGCCTGCCGTCGATCGGACCTACCCGCTCGGCGAGGTCCCGGCGGCCGTCCGGTACCTCATGGACGGCAAGGCTCAGGGCAAGCTCGTCATCACCACCTGACGTCGCGAGGGCGCGGTCAGGACTCGATCCCGAGCTCGGCGAGCACCTGCACCGTGTCGGCCCCAAAGCCGGGGGCGCTCGGCTTCGACCGGGCGGGCACGCGGTGGTTGCACCACGAGGCCCTCGGGCGCCGGAAGGGTCGGACCGGCCAATTCGGCGCTCACGGCCGCCATCGACACGTCGAGCAGCCACCGCCCGCCCGACTCGAGCGCGTCGAGGCAGGCGCCGGCGGCGGTCAGCCCGGTGAGCGGGTCGGCGACGGCGTCGGCGCAGAACAGCGGCCCCTCGCCGTTCCGGACGACGAGCCCGCCCGCCGCGGCGGCGTCGTCCCCGAAGGCGACCCGGGTGGCCGCGTCGCCTGAGCGTCCGTAGCCCGTGATGGAGACCCAGACCTGGGGACCGCCGGCCCCTACGGCCGCAGCACCGTCCAGCCCCAGCTGCGCCAGCGCGCGCGGACGGCTGGCCTCGATCACGACGTCGGCCCGTCGGACCAGCTCGTGGAGCGTGTGGACGCCCTCCCGGCTCGTCAGGTCGAGCGCGACGGATCGCTTGCGCCCGTTCAACAGGTCGAAGAACGCCGGCGGCCCACGGCGCGCGCCGTCGGGTCGGTGTGTCGACTCCACCTTCACCACCGCCGCACCAGCGCCAGCCAACAGGTCGCCGCACAACGGCCCGGCCCACAAGGCCGACAGGTCGACGACGAGCAGACCCGTCACATCGGCCCGTGGCGGTGCATCGCCGAGGTCGAGGCGCGTGAGCCCTGAGCATGGAGATGCCTCACCCACCCGTGCCACCGGCAACCCGAGCAGGACCGCCCGCTCGAGGAGCAGCTGCGGATCGTCGTCGAGCAGGTGTCGGGCGATCGTCGACCAGACGGCGGGGACCGACGGCGGCGCCGAGTCCAACTCGAGCCACGCCGGCACCAGCTCCATATCGTCTGCTCGCGGCAACGACACGGCCATGAAGCCGTCGGCGCACGGGAGCAGCCGGCAGCTCCCACCACAGCTGGTGCTTCCCCTCCGCCACAAGCCCATCAGCGCCGCGCGTTCGCCCAGCAACGCCAGCGCATCGAGTCCCTCGAAGCGACGCCCGAGCCGCAGGACGCCCTCGACGAGCCCAGCCGGCGGACCGAGGGGCCCCTCGGGCAGTCCGGTGAGCGCCATCGCACCGCTGGCCGCCCAGCGCTGCATCGGTCCGTTGCCCATAGCGGCAGGGTAACGTCTTGCGATCCTCCAACATCTGAGCGCCGACGCCCTCCTTGCCGAGTTGCGCAGCCCCATCCCACCCGAGCGGACGGGAGCCGTGCTGGTCACGCTCGAGGACGGGGAGCCCGGTCCGACCGGATTCCCCCACGAGCTCGTCACAAGCCTGCCGCTCGTCGTCGTCGGGATTGCCCGCGGTGCGGTCGATCCCTCCTGGTTCGAGCTGTGCGACGTCGTGGTCGACGAGAGTGACGAGTCACTGGCCGCAATCGAACAGAACCTCGAGACGTTCCCCATCGCGTCGGTGTCCCTCGCCCTGCTCCTGCGAAGCCAGCCCGGACGACCGGTCGACGAGGGTCTGGTCGCCGAGTCGGCGGTCTACTCGGTCCTGCAGTCCGGGCCGGAATTCGCCGCGTGGCGAGCCGGGCACCCTGCCCGCAACGAGGCGGACGAGGGTCCTCGGGTGCGGCTGGAGCGTGACGGATCGACGCTCACCGTCACCATGACCCGTCCCGACCACCTCAACGCGCTGGACGCACGAATGCGTGACGAGCTCATTGAGGGCTTCGGCCTGGCCGCGGCGGACCCGGACGTCACCGTCGTCGAGCTCCGGGGTGAGGGCCGCGGCTTTTGTGCCGGGGGCGATCTCGACGAGTTCGGCAGTCGGTCCGACCCGGCCAGCGCGCACATCATCCGTTTGCAGCGCAGCGTCGGGCGCAGCCTTTCCCACCTGCCCAGCCTGACGGTCGCCTACGTCCACGGTGCCTGCGTGGGTTCGGGGATCGAGCTGGCGGCCTTCGCCGATCGCGTCGTGGGGGCGATGGACACCCAGGCCGCCTTGCCCGAGATCGGCCTCGGCCTGATCCCGGGCGCCGGCGGGACCGTCAGCCTCACGCGGCGCATCGGTCGCCTGCGCACCGCCTGGCTCGCGTTCTCGGGCCTCAGCATCGACGCGGGCACCGCCTACGACTGGGGTCTGCTGGACCAGCTCGAAGAAGTCGAAGAATAGGGCGGGGCGGGCCGGCCCAACTCTGTCAGCCCAGACGGCGCAGCTCGCCGACGCGTCCCGGTCGGGGCCTGGTTCGTGCAGCACCTCCTCGGTGCGGCCGGCCGAGCCCGGCGCAGGACGCGAGAACAGTGCCCTCTATCGGCGGCTGGGTCGGGGCGATCCGGCCCGCTGCGCCACGGCCTCGAGCCCGTGGTCGTGGGGATCCGCGGCGAGATAGGGCGAGACGGCCAGCACGACGAGATGCCCGGCCAGATCCTCCGGCCGGTCGTCGACGAAGACGGCGCGCTGTTCGTCGAGCGGGAGGTGCCTCGTCAGATAGCAGCCGTCGTCATCGCGCCCTTCCTTGGGGAAGTAGCCACTGACATGGCCGTCCAGATGGAATTGCTGGGCCCGGGACCGGGCATAGGCGCCGCCGCCTGCGCTCCACAGGATGACGCGGCTGCTCCGGCCCAGGTGCTCGAGCAGCTCCCCGGCCCCGGGCCGCAGCGACGTCCCGGTGAGCGAGTCGACCAGGCAGCCGTCGACGTCGAAGACCCAGCACTCCACCGCGGCCGATGCATCGGCCGCGGTGGAGTGCTCCTGGTGGGAGCGGGCGGAGGACATTATTGGTATACTCTATTCGCCATGAAGCACCCCTGGGACCAGCCGCTCGGGATCTGGCACATCGCCGACGAGCATCCGGACCTCCCCGCTGTGGTCTCGTGCCCGAGCGGGGTCACGCTGACCTTCGGCGAGCTCGCCGGGCGCGCCCACCAGCTGGTGCACTCCCTGCGGGAACGGGGCCTGGGCGCGGGGGACATCTTCGCCTACGCGCTGCCGAACGACGTCGACATGCTGTACTGGCAACTGGCCGCACAGGAGGGTGGGTTCCAGTCCATCGCGCTGAACCCGGCGCTCTCGGGAGCCGAGATCCAACGCATCGTCGAACATTCGGAGGCGGCGGCGATCGTCGTGCACAGCGACTTCGCGGACCGGGTGGACCAGATGCGAGGCAGCGGATCCATCGCGCACCGGATCGCTGTCGGCGGGGAACTGCCGGGCTTCACCCGCTACGAGGCGCTCGTCGAGGGTCAGCCCGTCAGCGAGCCCTCCGATCGCGAGTTGGGCTTCCCGATCACCTATTCCTCGGGCACGACCGGTCAGCCCAAGGCGGTCGTCCGGGCGAGATCGCCGAAGGTGGATCCGACCCTGGCGGCCGACGCCATGAAGAGCTTCGGTCACGCCTTCCAATTCAAGCCCTTCACCGGCGTGCACCTGGTGTCCGCCGGCATGCACCACGGTGGATGCCAGGGCTTCTACCACGGAGCGCTCAACGTCGGCCAGGCCCTCGCCATCCTCGGCAGGTTCGACCCCGAGCGGACGTTGGCTGCGATCGAGCAGTACCGGGTCACCACCGCCTACATGGTCCCGACCCAGTTCGTCCGTCTCCTGCGCCTGCCCCAGGAGGTGAAGGACAGGTACGACGTGTCCAGCCTGGAGGTCGTCGTCCACTCCGCCGCCCCGTGCCCGCTCGAGGTCAAGAAGCAGATGATGGCGTGGTGGGGCCCGGTGATCTGGGAGACCTACGGCGGGATGGAGGGCGCCGCCACCATCGCCAAGCCCTACCGCTGGCTGGAGAAGCCCGGCACGGTGGGCCGCTCGGTGGCCGGCATGTCCGTGAAGATCCTCGACGAGGACGGGAACGAGCTCCCGCGCGGTGAGGTCGGCCACGTCTACCTGGAGCCGGAGCAGGGCGCCTCGTTCGCCTACAAGGGCGACCCCGAGCTGACGGCGTCGGTGAGCAGGGGCAAGGCCTTCACCCTGGGTGACGTCGGCTACATGGACACGGACGGCTATCTCTTCATCAACGACCGCGCCAAGGACATGATCATCAGCGGGGGCGTCAACATCTACCCCGCCGAGGTGGAGGGCGTCCTCTCGGCCCACCCGGCGGTGGGAGACGTCGCAGTCATCGGGATCCCCGACACCGAATGGGGCGAGCAGGTCAAGGCCGTGGTCGAGCTGGTCGACGGCACCGAGCCCAGTGAACCGCTCGCTGCAGAGCTGATCGCCTACTGCCAGGAGCGGATCGCCCGTTACAAGTGCCCCCGCAGTGTCGACTTCCGCCAGCACCTGCCGCGCACCGACGGTGGCAAGCTCTACAAGCGCCACCTGCGCGACGAGTACTGGGCCGCGGCCGAGCGCAGCGTGTGATGCGCACCGGAGGGCACCGCTAGGCCATGGATTTCGGGTTCGGTGAAGACCAGGAGCTGCTGCGCTCGACGACGCGCCGCTTCCTCACCGAGCACCAGCCGCTCGCCGAGGTGCGGCGGTCCATGGAGGAGCCCGACCTCTTCGACCCCGACGTCTGGCGCCAGGGAGCGCAGCTCGGCTGGACCGCCATGCTCGTCCCCGCCGAGCACGAGGGCGGCAGCGTCACCGACCAGCCCCTGGTGGACCTCGTCGTCCTGGGCGAGGAGCTGGGGCGCGAGCTCAACCCCGGGCCGTTCGTGCCGAGCAACGTCGTGGCCGACGCCGTCGCCCGCTTCGGGAGCGAGATGCAGGGCAAGGAGCACCTGCCGCGGATCGCGCGAGGCGATGCGACCTGCGCCTGGTGCCTGAGCGGGGACGGGTCGCCCGACCGCGCCGCCGTGGAGGTGTCGGCGACGCGGACCGGCGACGGGTGGCGGCTCGACGGCGTGGCCCGCTACGTCCACGCCGCCGGCCACGCCAGCCTGCTCCTCGTCACGGCGGCGGAGGCGGAAGGCGACGGCACCGTCAACCTGCTGGTGCCGCGCCCCTCGGCAGGCCTGTCCGATCGCGCGCTCACCGGCCTCGACCTCACCCGCCGCTTCGGCGAGGTCCGCTTCGACGGGGTCGTGGTGCCCTCCAACGCGGCGCTGGCCGGCGGCTGGGACGTCGTCGAACGGTGCCTCTCGGTGGCCGCCGTCCTGCAGGCGGCCGAGTCGGTCGGTGCCGCCGACCAGCTCTTCGCGGCGACGGTCGACTACGCCAAGAAGCGGGTGCAGTTCGGACGCACCATCGGCAGCTTCCAGGCGCTCAAGCACCGCCTGGCGGACCTGCTGATGGAGCTCGAGGGCATGCGGGCCGCCACCCACTACGCCGCCCTCGCCTTGTGTGAGGGCCTCCCCGATGCGGCGGAGGCCGTCGCGACGGCCGGCGCCTACGTCGACGACGCGTTCGCGCATCTCAGCGGCGAGTCCCTCCAGCTGCACGGTGGCATCGGGTTCACCTGGGAGCACGACGTCCACCTCTTCGTGCGCCGGGCCAAGGTCAACCAGGTGCTCTACGGCGACGGGGCCTGGCACCGCGAGCGCCTCACCAGCCTCTTCGAGGCCGCCGCGACGCAGGGCGAGGGCGGGTGAGCCCATGGACGTGATCGTCCCGCCCATCCCGGCCGAGTACGACGAGTACCGCTCCACGCTGCGTGGCTTCATCGCCGAGCACAAGCCGGCGCTGGAGTGGAAGCAGCGCACCGGTCTGCGCGTGCCCGACAGCTCGGCCGACGTGGAGCGGCTGCGTACCTACACCCGCGCGCTGTACGACGCCGGCTACCGGCTCGACCGCTTCTCGACCGAGGGCAGCGACCCGCACGAGCAGCGCATCCTCGAGCAGGAGCTCGGCGCCGCCGGCATTCCCCACGTGCTCGGCAACCCGCTCGTCGCCGGTGCGCTCAAGCACTTCGGCACCGACGAGCAACGCATCGCCCACCTGCCACCGATCGCCCGGGGCGACCACATCTGGACCCAGCTCTTCAGCGAGCCGGACGCCGGGAGCGACCTCACCTCGCTGCAGACCCGGGCCACCCGGGACGGGGGTGACTTCGTCGTGGTGGGCCAGAAGGTGTGGAGCACGTGGGCCCAGTGGTCCGACTACGGCTACCTGCTGGCGCGCACGGAGCCGGTGGACGGCCCGGCCGGCATCTCCGCCTTCATCCTCGACATGCGGAGCCCGGGGGTCGACGTCCGTCCCTTGCGCGAGATGACGGGCACCACCGACTTCAACGAGGTGTTCTTCGACGAGGTGCGCATCCCGGCGGCCAACATGATCGGGGCGCCGGGGGAGGGCTGGCGGGTGGCCGGCGCCAGCCTGGCCGAGGAGCGCACGAACGTGGGGGGCGCCGGGGGCGGCCTCGATCCGGTGACCCGCCTCCTGGAGGTGGCCCGGCGGAACAACCGAGGTGGCCGTCCCGCCGTCGAGGACAACGCCGTACGCCAGCAGATCGGCGCGCTCGCGGCGCGGGCCCGCATCCAGCGCCACCTGGGGCAACGCATGGCCACCAAGGCGGCCCGGGGGCAGATCACGCCGGCCGACGCCCCGATGGCCAAGATCTGGTTCAGCGAGCTGAACCTCGAGATCGACGAGGCCGCGCTGGCCCTCCAGGGTGCCCGGTCCATGGCCGCCGAGGGCGACGAGCTGGCGTTCGAGGATGGGCGCTGGCAGGACGCCTTCCTTTACGCTCGTGCCTGGACCATCGCAGGAGGATCGAACGAGATCATGCGCAACCTGATCGCCGAACGCGGCCTGGGGCTCCCCCGGGAGCCACGGGGCCAATCGTGACCTCGACGTCGCGCCACGCCAATCCCCACCCGAGCCCGCCGCACGCGCAGCGCGCCCGGGGCGCGGCCGCGGCCAACGACCCCTTCCCCGGCGTCGAGAAGGTCCGGCCCGGCCTGTGGAGCATCCCGGTGCCGCTGCCCAACAACTCGCTCCGCTACGTCCTCGTCTACCTGTTCGAGACCGACCGCGGGCCCTACCTCATGGACGCCGGATGGAACACCGACGACGCCTTCGGCGCCCTGAAGAGCGGCATGCAGGAGGCCGGCTGCGACATCGCCGACGTCCAGGGCGTCATGGTGACCCACATCCACCCCGACCACTACGGACTGGCCGGGAGGATCCGCGAGGCATCGGGGGCGTGGATCTCGCTGCACCCCGCCGACGCCGAGCTCATCCACGACCGCTACGACGAGCCCGACGACCTGCTCGACCGCGTGGCCGCCGCGCTGCGCAAGATGGGAGCGCCGCCCGAGGAGCTCGAGCCGCTGCGCAACGCCGCCATGCCGGTCCGGCCCTTCGTCGATGCCGTGATCCCCGACGTGTTGCTCGAGGACGGGGAGCGACCCGAGGTGCCGGGGTGGGACCTCCAAGCCATCTGGACGCCGGGCCACTCACCGGGACACCTCTGCTTCTACGAGTCGCGCCACGAGCTGATGCTCTCGGGCGACCACGTCCTGCCGCGCATCACCCCGAACATCCCCTTCCACCCCCAGGCCGGGGCGAACCCGCTCGGAGATTTCCTGCAGTCGCTCGACAAGCTCGAGCCCTACCGGGTCAACGAGGTCCTGCCGGCACACGAGTACCGGTTCGAGGACCTCGGGCGCCGGCTCGAGGAGCTGCGCCAGCACCACCGGGACCGCTTCGCCGAGGTGATCGAGATCCTGCGCGAGGCGCCGCAGACCGCCTGGTACATCGCTTCCCACATGAAGTGGTCGCGGCCCTGGGACGACATCGCGGGTTTCATGCGCCGGGCCGCGGTGGGCGAGACGGTGTCGCACCTGCGGGTGCTCGAGATCGAAGGCACCGTCGAGGTCGAGGACGGCGAGCCGGCGCTGTGGTCGCTGACGGACAAGGCCCGGGCCGGCTGACCGTCGGGCCGTCGCCGTCGGGCCGGTCGGGGCGATCCGGGCCGGTCAGCCCCGGGGGGATGCCCCCAGCGCACGCTCGCAGAACGAGCGCACCTGCCGTGAGGCCTCGGCCCGCGGGAGCTTCTCCCGCGTCGGGTTGAGCCCGGCGGCGGCCCAGACCACGGACTGCACCAGCGCGCGCGTCGGCGACGGGATCGGCCAGGGGGAAGGAGCCGTCGGCCACGCCTTCCGCGAGCAGGGTCTGCAGCGGCGCCATCAAGAGCGTGGCGGCCCGACGCGTCTCGTCGGCGTACCCCTCGGCCCGCATGGCGCCGGCCGACCCCAGCACCGCCACCCGGGCGGCCTTGGCCCGGTGGTGGCCGAAGCTGAGGATCTCGTCGATCCAGGCGTCGAGCGCGGCCCGGGGGTCGGCGGCGGCGTCGACCTTTTCCTGCAGGCGGGCCACCGCCGCCTCGGCCTCCCGGCGGTAGAGCGCGCACAGCAGCTGGTCCTTGGACTCGAAGTGGCGGTAGAACGAGCGCGTCGACAGGTCGGCCTCGCGCAAGATGTCGGCCACCGCCGCATCGACGTACCCGTTGCGCTCCATGACGGCGAGCGCGGCATCGAGCAGGATGCGCAGCTCGTCCTCGGCCTCGAAGCGCCGGGGACGCCCGGCCCGCGTTGCGGGAACTGTCTCGGACCCTCCCACGGCCTCAGGCCATCCGGGCCCGGGGGAGGGGGAAGGTGTCACTCACCTTGTCGAACCAGATCCGCACCTTGTCGCCGATCTTGACGGTGTCGGGGTCGGCGTCGGTGACGTTGAGCAGCAGCCGCGCGCCCGCCCCCTGGGTCCCGTCCAGCTCGATCACACCCGACACGTACGGCACCACCTCGGCCAGGTGCGGCGCCAGCGGGTGGCGCACCACCGTGTAGGTGTAGATGGTGCCGGTGCCGGGCAGGTCGACCCACTCGAAGGCCTGGCTCTGGCACTCGAAGCAGAACGGCTGTGGGGGCAGCACGAAGGTGCCGCAGCGGGTGCACTGCGGGGCGGTGAGCCGGCCCTCGCCGGCGGCGTCCCAGAAGGGCTGGGTCAGCTCGTCGGCGAATGGGTCCTTCATCATGGCGGGGAAGGTCCCCTGCGTGAGATCGGTCATCGTTCTCGGTTCCTTGCTCTCGTTGTCTGTCGTGGTCGCGGCATCAGTTGTGCAGCAGCGTGCCGCTGACGGGGAGGCCCGAAGGCCCTCCGGTGACGACGGCCACCTCGGCGCCGTCGACCTGGTTCACCGCCACGCCCCGGAGTTGCTCGACCGCTTCGCGGATGTGCGTCATGCCGATGATGTAGGCCTCGGAGAGGTGCCCGCCGTGCGTGTTGACGGGGATGGAGCCACCCTTCCAGCGGATGTTCCCGTCCGCCACGAACGGGCCGCCCTCGCCGATGGGGCAGAAGCCGTAGTCCTCGAGCTGCATGATCACCATCGGGGAGAAGTGGTCGTAGAACAGCGCGACGTCGACGTCCTCGGGACCCATGCCCGCCATCTCGTACATCCGCTTGGCCACCGGCCGGTTGCCCGACGAGGCGAAGTACTCGTCGGGCATCTGGAAGTAGGTGAAGATGGCCGACCCCCAGCGACCGGCGCCGCCGTGAGCGGTGCCGCCGATGAAGACGGGCTTCTGCCGCAGGTCCCTGGCCCGCTCGGCCGAGGTGACGACGGCGGCCACCGCCCCGTCGGTCTCCATCGTGTAGTCGAGGAGGCACAACGGGTCGCTGATCATCCGTGCGTCGAAGTACTCGTCGAGCGTGAGCGGGTCCTTGCGGATGGCGGTCGGGCGCCGGATGGCGTTCTCGCGCTGCGAGATGCACACCTCGGCCAGGTGCTCGCGCTTGGTCCCGTAGAGCTCCATGTGCCGCCGGGTCAGCAGGGCGAAGCTGTGCCCGGGTGCCATCAGGCCCGCGCCGGCGATGAAGGCCGCGTAGTTGGGCACACCGCCGCTGCCGTAGGGGCTGCCGCCGCCACCACCGAGCCCGGGCCCCCCGCCTCCGACGGCACTGCCACCGAGCCTGCGCTTGGCCTGCTGCAGCGTCATCAGGGTCACGCACACCTCGGCCTGCCCCGACGCGATGGCGGAGGCGGCCAACCCGAGGGAGCCGGCCGAGCCCCCGCCGCCGGACGTCAGGGAGGCGGCGAACCTCACCTCGGGCACGCCGAGGACCGAGGCCACCTGGGCCGGGTCGCACGAGCTCGAGTAGATGGTGAACCCGTCGAGGTCCTTGATGGTGAGGCCGGCGTCGTCGAGCGCGCCGAGGATCGCCTTGCAGGCCAGCTCGAGCTCGGTCTGGGGCAACGACTCGCCCCGCTTGTAGTACGGCGTCGCCCCGATGCCCACGATGGCGGTCTTGTCCTTCAACGTCTCTGTCATTGCCGTGCTGCCTCCATGGGCGTCTCCTTCAGATGGTCTGTGGAAGTGATGCGGCGAGGACGGGCACCTCGGCCAGTGAGCGCAGCCCGTCGTTGAGATGGGTGCAGCAATCGGTGGCACGCAGCCGCTGGAGCACCTCGGTGCGCATGGTCCGCAGATCGGTCCCGGCCATCCACGAGGCGTTCGGGGCGGCGCCCGGGCACTCGGCGTAGGGGAGGACGCGGGGCACCGCGTCGACCGACAGCAGCGTCCCGGTCGCGCGGTCGGCGGCGCCCGTGATCTGGTACTCGTGCACGACGACCTCGGCGCCGTCGGGATCCCAGCAGCTGTCCCGGAACATGGCGTCGATCCCGAGCTCCGCTCCCTCGGCCCACACGTCGATCCGGCGCGCCCGCCGCATGGCGATCTCGGGATGGTCGTCGAGCTCGTGCCAGCCGAGGGGGTCAGCGGGGTCGTCCAGCGGGCCGGGGCGGGCGGTGTTCTGACGCAGCCCCGAGATGGACCCGTCGCTGAGCAGCGAGCTGGCCCCGTCGCGGAAGCCCGAGCAGATGTCGCGCATGACGCGGCGGGGGGCGTTGGCGACCCTGTTCCTGATCAGCGGGACGTGGTCGGCCCAGCGCAGATAGGCGAACCCCGAGATGAGGGTCGAGCCCGCCAGGTCGTCGAGCAAGAGGTAGAGCGGCGTGCCCTCGGCCACCTCGCCGGGCAGCTCCTGCCCGATGGCCGAGCGTAGGTTCGCGCCGGCCCGGCAGCCGACGAGCCGCGGCAGACCCTCGGGCACCGGGTCGGCCTCGATGCGCCGGATGTCGCGCTCGGGGCCCGTCACCGCGTGCAGGTCCGAGCGCCTGATCACCTCCGGCTCGCCGCTCTCGGGGGTCAGCAGGTCGCGCGCCCGGCCCTCGAGGTGGAGGTCGGTGCCGAGCCCGTCCGGCCAGAACATCAACATGGTCGAGGTGCGCCGGATGGAGCCGGGACGCCTCGCCGGGGGCGCGTCGACGGGATCAGAGGGGGGAGGGGGCAGCGCCGTCACGATCCGCCCCCCTCTTCGCAAACCATGTTTTCATTGTACGCGCCGATCCGTCCAGTGCGCCTTTTGGGACCACTCTTTTGCCGAAGGCGCAGGTCAAAAGCGTGAGCTCCGGTGTCCCACCCGGTAGTCTTGACCGGTGACCACCCCGACGGCGACCCGCGACATGCCGCGTCCGGGCGCCGACTCCAACGCCAAGCGGGCCGCCAAGATCGCCGATCTGATCGTCGAGGACGTGATGGCGCTCGGCTGGCCCGTGGGTGAGGTCCTGGGCTCCGAGGCCGACCTGCTCGAGCGCTACCAGGTGAGCAGGGCCGTGTTCCGTGAGGCCGTGCGCCTGGTCGAACACCAACAGGTCGCCCGGACGCGGCGGGGGCCCGGTGGCGGCCTCGTGATCACCGAACCGACGGTGGGGGCGGTCATCGATGCCGTCGTGTTGTACCTGCACCGGGTCGACGCCCGTCTCGACGAGATCTTCGAGGCCCGCATCATCCTGGAGGAGATCGCCTGCCAGCTGGCGGCGGAGCGGACCGACGAGAACGACCTGGCCGAGCTGCGCCACTTTGCCGAGAACGATCCGGTCGAGCCCGGGAGCGACCCCCGAGAGCTCCACGCACTGCTCGGCGCCATCAGCCGCAACGCAGGGCTCGAGCTCTTCATCGACGTCTTCAACCGCGTCGCCCAGCTCTATTCGCCCGACTGGCAGCGCTTCGGGACCAGCGTCGCCAAGGAGACGCGGCACGCCCACGCCATGATCGCCGAGGCCGTCATGGCCGGCGATGGCGGGCTGGCCCGCAACCGCATGCGCAAGCACCTGCAGGCCGAGGCCGACTTCTTCCGCCGCCGCCGCTCGACCCGCCAGCTCCTGCCCGACTCGGTCGTCCTCTCGCAGTCCGGCCAGGGCAAGGGCGCCGAGACGGTGGCGCGCAACATCACCCAGGTGATCGTCACCGAGGGACTGCAGCCCGGGGATCTCGTGGGGACCGAGCCCGAGCTCATCGAGCGCGAGGGCGTCAGCCGTGCCCTCCTGCGCGAAGCGGTCCGGCTGCTCGAGCACCATCAGATCGCGCGCATGCGCCGGGGCCCGGGCGGCGGCCTCTTCGTCATGGCGCCGAGCACCAATGCGGTCACCGAGGTGGCCGCCATCTACCTGGCGCGGCGCGGGATGCAGCTGGCCGAGCTGGCCGAGCTGCGGACCGGTGTGGAGGTCGCCATCACCGACCTGGCGGCGGAGCGCATCGACGACGCGGGGTCGGCGGGGCTGCAGGAGGCGCTGACCCGCGAGGAGCACGCCACGGACGCGGAGCGGGCCGAGGCGGTCCACGACCTGCACGCCGCCGTCGCCGCAGCCGCGCACAACCGGGTGCTCCAGCTGGTCGCCCTGGTGCTGATCCGCCTGAGCCGCCTGCACCAGATCGAGCGCCTGGCGCCGAAGGCGCAGAAGCAGATCACGGCCGAGGTGCTGCGCACCCACGAGGGCATCGCGCGGGCCATCGAGGAGGGCGACCGCGAGCTGGCCCGGCACCGCATGCGCCGGCACCTCGAGGCGCTCGGCGCGCTCATGCACTGAGCTGTCGCCCCGCTGAACTGGGCCTTTCCTGTCGCCGCTTGACACCGCCCCTTATATGAGAACACTATTTGCATATTGAGCGCGGGTGACGCGCGGGATCACGGGAGGGCGCATGGGCGACCTGGCAGAGAAGAAATTGTGGGCGAACTCGGGTGACTCGCACCTGATGGAGCCGCCCGACCTGTTCGCGTCGTTGCCCGACGACATCAGGGAGCGCCTGCCGCGCAGCGTCAAGGACCCGAGCGGCGACTTCGAGACGATCTACATCGACGGCCAGGAGTTCCGACGTGACCTCCCGAAGAGCTCCACGCCGAAGAAGGGGCTGGGCATCAACGCCCGGCCGATCGGCACCCAGGAAGAGGACTTCATCAACCGCGTCATCGGAGGCAACGACCCGGTGGCGCGCATCAAGGACCTCGACAACGAGGGGGTCTGGGGCGAGGTCATGTACCCCTCGCTCGGCATCTGGACCTTCAACGTGCGCACTCCCCGCGTCGTCAGGGAGGGCTGCCGAGCCCTGAACGACTGGGCGCTCGAGTTCCAGCGCCACTCGCCCCGGTTCGTCTGCGTGGCGTCGATCCCCCTCATCGACATCGATGACGCCGTCGCCGAGGTGAAGCGGGCCCACGAGGGCGGCTTCATGTGCGGCTTCCTACCCGTCCGACCGCCCATCGGCCGGCCGGAGTGGAACGACGAGGAGTGGGACCCGCTCTGGGACGCCTTTGCCGAGACGGGCATGGTCATCGGCTTCCACATTGGCACCGAGCCGCACGACCCGACTGAGCGCACGGGGGTCTACTACCGAGGTCGCGGCGGCGCCGTCCTCAATTACGTCGAGACGACCTACGGGGGCCAGCGTGCCGTCACCCAGCTCATCGCCTGCGGGGCACTCGACCGCCATCCCGAGCTCAAGGTCCTCGTGTCCGAGGGTGGGGCGACGTGGGGCCCCTTCATCGCCGATCGCATGGACGAGGGCTACCGCCAGCACGGTGCCGCGGTGAAGCCGACGCTGTCCAAGCTCCCGAGCCGCTTCCTCTACGACCAGGTCTATGCGTCCTTCCAGCACGACCTCTCGGCCGTGGCGGCCAACTCTGCGATGGGCTGGCAGAACGTCATGTGGGGCAGCGACTACCCGCACTTCGAGGGGACCTTCGGGCACACCCAGAAGACGCTGCACGAGCTCTTCGACGGCGTCGACCCCGCCGTGAGCCGGCGCATCCGGATCGGCGCCTTCCAGGAGCTGTTCCCGAGCGTCCCGGCGCCCCCCGTGGACTGAGCCCTGCCCGCCTCGGGCCCGGCGCGAGGCGGTCTGCTGGCGGCCGGCCCGGTCGGCTTTTAGTATACTCTTTAGCCGACGAGCCCGCAGCGATCAGGGGGACCCATGGCGACGACGACATCGGAAGAGTTCGAGAAGGCCACCGACTTCCAGTTCAAGGAAGACGACATCGAGCGCGCCAAGGCGCTGGTCGGCCGGTGGGCACCTTCGGGGGCGCGGGAGTTCCTGACCACCGCCACACCCGACTCCATGCGCAACTTCGCCCGCAGTTACGGGGACGACAACCCGCTCTTCGCCTCCGAGGACTACGGCACGACGACGCGTTGGGGCGCCCAGATCGCACCACCGATGATCCCCATCGCCCTCAACCGGCCGCTCTACGCCGACCCCCCGAAGGAGCGGATCAAGCGTCCGTCGTTCCGCGGCATCCACGTCTTCGTCTCGGGCAGCACCTGGCAGTGGTTCCGCCCGCTGCTCGAGGGCGACTCTCTCTACAGCTTCGGCGGCACCGAGTCGGTGGTGGAGAAGAAGTCCGAGTTCGCCGAGCGCTCGCTCCTCGTCACCTACGCCAGCGTCAAGATGAACCAGCGGGCCGAGATCGTCGCCATCTCGCGGACGCTGGCCATCCACACCGAGCGCAAGACGGCGCGGGAGAAGGGCAAGTACTCGGCTCTCGAGCCGGCGACCTACACCGACGAGGACATCGAGAAGATCGACGCCATCTACGAGGCGGAGGAGGTCCGGGGGCCCGAGCCTCGATACTGGGAGGACGTCCACGTCGGTGACGCGCTCAACCCGATGGCCAAGGGGCCGCTCACGACGACCGACATGATCGTCTTCCACGCCGGGGGGTACGGGTTCGTCCCCTACGAGCCCTGCGCCAACCGCATCGCGTACAAGAACCGGCAGCGCATCGCGCCCTTCTACGTGAAGAACGAGTACGGGGTCCCCGACGTGGCCCAGCGTGTCCACTGGGACTCCGCCTGGGCCCAGGCCATCGGCAACCCGATGGCGTACGACTACGGGGTGATGCGGGACTGCTGGCTCAGCCACTACATGACCGACTTCATGGGTGACGACGGCTGGCTCGTCACCCAGAGCTCCGAGATCCGCAAGTTCAACTACATCGGCGACACGCACATCCTCACCGGCGAGGTCGTCGACAAGCGCCACGAGGACGGGCGCTGCGTGGTCGACATCGAGATGCGTGGGACCAACCAGCGTGACACGGTCACCTGCCCGGCCAAGGCCACCGTGGCCCTGCCCAGCCGCGAGCACGGCCCGGTCCGGCTGCCCGAGCCCCCGGTCGACCTGGCGGCCGAGGCCGTGAGGATGCTCGAGCGGCATCACGAGATCGTCGCCGAGCGCAAGGCCAAGGGCGAGGGGTGAGCGAGGGCGGCCTGGCCGCCGAGGTCCAGGCCTGGGTCGACGCCAACTGGGACACCTCCATCACGGTGCGCGAGTGGTGGCGGCGCCTGGCCGATGCCGGGTACGCCTACCCATCGTGGCCCGCCGGACTCGGCGGCCGGGGCGTCTCGCGACGCGACGCCATGACCATCGCCGGCGTGCTGGCGCGCAACGGAGTGATCGGGCCGCCCGTCGGCGCCATGGCGGCCACCCTCGCCGCACCGACGCTGCTCGATCACGCCACCGAGGCCCAGCTCGACGAGCTCGTGCGACCCATCGCCACCGGGGAGGCTGCCTGGTGCCAGCTCTTCAGCGAGCCCGGGTCCGGGTCGGACCTGGCCAGCATCGGGACGCGGGCCGTTCTCGACGGCGACGAGTGGGTGGTCACCGGCCAGAAGGTGTGGAACTCGGCAGCCGACACGGCGGACTTCGGCATGCTGCTGGCCCGGACCGACGCCGACGTGCCCAAGCACGCCGGCATCACCTACTTCGCCATCGACATGAAGCAGCCGGGGATAGAGGCGCGGCCGCTCAAACAGATGAACGGCGCGTCCAACTTCTGTGAGGTCTTCCTGACCGGGGCCCGGGTCCGGGCCGACCATGTCATCGGCGAGGTCAACGGGGGCTGGCGAGTGGCGCAGTCGACGCTGTTCCACGAGCGCAACTCGGTGGCCGGAGGTGGCCTGCCCGGCCTGGTCATGGCCCGCTCGGGTTCGGAGGGCGACCTCGAGCGCAAGGTGGGCGAGGTGCTCGACCGGGCCCGCGACGCGGCCGAGGCCCGCAAGAGCCCCATCCGGGCGGGGGCCGTCCCGGCCAAGCTCATGATCGAACTGGCTCAGACGTACGGCGTCGCAGGCGACCCCGTCATCCGCCAGGAGCTGGCCCGCTATGTCTCCCAGGTCCGTGTGAACGGTTGGACGATGCGCCGCAGCGGTGCCGCCGGCGGGAAGTTGACCGGGGCCGACGGCTCCATCGCCAAGCTGACCACGGCCCGCATCTGCCAGGAGTCGCGTGACCTCTCCTACCGGATCGTCGGCGCCCAGGGGATGCTGATCGGGCGAGGTGTCGCCGCTGGAGGGCGACCTGCAGGCGGTGAACCTGGCCAGCCCGGGCAACCGCCTCGGGGGCGGGAGCGACGAGATCCAGCTCAACGTCCTGGGCGAGCGGGCCCTCGGGCTGCCCCGGGAGCCGAGCGTCGACAAGGACGTGCCCTACCGCGACCTCAAGGTGGGGACGCAGACGGAGCGCTAGGACCGACCGGCCGCCTCCAATCCTTCCGCCAATTCTTCGTCGATTCTTACGCTCCCCACTAACTCTCCACACATTTGGGGGCGATAGTTCCCCTGTGAGGAATCACCCGGGTCGTGCCATCGCCGTTGGGATCCTGTGCTCCATCGCGGCCTCCATCGGCCTCTGGAGCGGGGCGCTGGCGTCGGCCTCCGGCGCGCTGCACTCGGGAACCCAGGCCCAGACCCAGGTCACGTCCCCGCACTCCGACTCCGGGCGCTAGGTCGGCCATCCCTGCGCCGTCGGGTCGGGTCGCGCTCGTGCCATTACGCCCCGTCCGTCTGCGCCTTCTGCGCCAGGCGCTCCATCATCGCCTTTGCTGACTCTCCCTGGTTCTCCGCCTCGTGGGCGAAGAGCCAACGACGGCGCTCGACCTCGTCCTCGGCCTCGTTGAGGTTGTCCTTCACGAGCGCCAGCAGGGTGGCCGGCGTGCGCACCAGCTTGTTGGCGATCTCGTAGGTGTAGGGCCGGAGCTCGGCGGGGGGGAGCACGGAGTGCACCATGCCAAGCTCGAGCGCCCGGGGGGCCGGGATCTTCTCGTTCAGCAGATACATCCACCGGGCCAACGCGGTCCCGCCGATGCGCGTCCAGAAGAACGATCCCCCGTAGTCGCCCGACAGCCCGTTGGGCGAGAAGTTGGCTGAGAACACGGCGTCCTCGGAGGCAAAGCGGAGATCGCACGCCGCGGCAAGGCTGCAGCCGGCGCCGACTGCCGGTCCGCCGACCATGGCGATCGTCGGCTTGGGCATGAGGTGCAGCAGCATGGCCGCGTGGAGGTCGTGCCGGGCCAGGTCGCCCGACATCGCGTCCGGCGGCACCCCTTTCTCGCTGCCCGGCGAGCCGCGGCCGCCGCTCTTGACGTCGCCGCCAGAGCAGAAGCCGCCGTGGCCACCCTCGGGTGCAGCGCCGGTGAGGACGATCACCTTGGCTTCGGGGTCGTCGGCCATCTGGCGTACGGCGCCGTCGAGCGCAGCGATGAGCTCGCCGTTCAGCGCATTCCGTCGCGCCGGGCGGTTCATCGTGATCGTCCCGACCCGGTCCGTGACATCCGTCAGGATCACGGGCCCCGCGTCGCCGGCGGTCGCTGCGGACGGTTCTGCCACGTTTGCCACGGTCTCCTGAGTCGTCTGCTTGGGCCCTATTCAGTATACTCAAAACAGAGGACTCGCCTATCTGGCCTGCACGGCGGCCTGGACCCGGAGTGACCACTGATGACGAACGACGCGACCACCGACAGTCCGGCCGGCCCGCTGTCGGGCTTGCGCGTGCTCGACTTCTCGAACAGCCCGGCTGGGGCGCAGGCCAGCCAGACACTGGCCGACTTCGGGGCGGAGGTGGTGCAGGTAGAGCCGCCACAGGGGAGCGCGCTGCGGGGTCTCCCGTCCTACCCCCTGATCTGCCGGGGCAAGAAGTCCATGGTGCTCGACCTGCACGACGGCGGAGACGCCGCACTGGCACGGGACATGGCGCTCGGGGCCGACGTCCTGATCGAGACGTTCCGGCCCGGCGTGGCGGAGCGGCTGGGTCTGGGCTACCAGGACCTGTCAGCCGCCAACCCGCGCCTGGTGTACGGGTCGGTGACCGGCTTCGGGCGGATAGGCCCCTATGCCAACACCAAGGCCTATGAGGCCCTCGTCATGGCCCGGGTGGGCGCGTTGTGGGCGTCGCAGGGAATGGTGGCGCGCGAGGGGCCGGCGCACGTCTCGGTGCCCTACTGCAGCTACGGGGCCAGCCAGCAACTGCTGACCGGCCTCTGCGCGGCGCTGCACGAGCGCGAGCGCAGCGGTCGGGGCCAGCACGTCGAGGCCACCCTCGTCAACGGGCTCGCATCGCTCGGAACATGGAACTGGTACCTCAACGTGATCACCTCGAAATTCCCCGACGCCTTCACGCCGTCGTCGCCCTTCGGCACGCACGGCCTGCCACTCTCGCCGATGGTCTTCATGCTGCTCATCGCACTGAGCAAGGACGGCCGCTGGTTGCAGTTCTCCCAGGTCCAATTGCACCTCTACATGGAGATGCTCAAAGTGATGGGTCTGGACTGGATGCTCCAGGACGAGGAATGGAAGGACGCGGTGTGGGCTGCCGACACACCCAAGACCGGTGAGTACTGGGACAGGCTCTACGAGGCGGTCCAGTCCAAGACGTTGGCCGAGTGGAACGAGGTCTTCGAGAACGACCACAACGTGTGGGCGGAGACGATGCGGCGGGGGAGCGAGTTGCTCGACCACCCCCAGATGCAGCACCTCGGCGCGGTCGTGGAGATCGACGACGCCGAACGCGGCCTCGTGCGCCAGCCGGGAGCGATCGTCATGATGTCGGAGACGCCGGCCGTGCTCGAGCGGGGCGCGCCGGTGCTCGACGCGGACGGCGAAGGGTTACGGGCCGCACCCTGGAAGGCGTTCGGTGTGCCCGACGTGGTGCCAGGCGCAGAGTCGCCGCCGCGGCGGGCCTGCGCTCGGTGACGTGACGATGCTGGAGCTCGGGACCTTCTTCGCGGCACCCTTCGGCGGCACGGTCCTGCGCGAGGTGGGGGCCCGGGTGATCAAGGTCGAGCCGATCGCCGGCGAGCCCATGCGAGCACTGTTGCCCTTCCCTGAGGTCGGCGCTGCGAAGTGCATGCAGGGAAAGGAGTCCATCTGCGTCGATCTGTCGACCGAGGAGGGACGCGAGATCGTCCACGCCTTGGCGAAGAGGTCCGATGTGGTGCTGCAGTCGTTCCGCGCCGGAGTGGCCGAGCGTCAGGGGGTCGACGCCGCCACCCTGCGGAGCATCAACCCGGACCTGGTGTACCTCAACTCGCCGGGCTACGGGATCGACGGGCCGTGTGGCGACCGGCCCGCCTACGCGCCGACCATCGGCGCCGGCAGTGGCCTCGTCATGCGCAACATCGGCACCGCTATAGTGGAGCGCCCCGGCTTGTCATTGAAAGAGATCCGGGCCGACGCCATGCACCTGTCCGGCGCCGGGACGACCGAATACGCGCAGGCAGACGGGATCTCGGCGCTGACGGCGGCCAGTGCCATGGCGCTCGGTCTGCTGGTGCGAGACCGGGCCGGGACCTCACAGGAAATGCTGACGACCATGCTGACGTCGACGGCGCATGCGCTCGCCGACGACATGGTCGAGTACAAGGACCGGCGGCCAACCCAGGCGGCCGATTCGGAGCTTCTGGGCTACTCGGCCCTGTACCGCCTCTACCAGGCGCTCGACGAGTGGGTGTACCTCGCAGCGCCCTACCCGGACGAGTGGAGCGCCCTGTGCGGCGCTCTTGCGGGCGAGGTGGACCTGGCCGGTGACCCTCGGTTCGCCGACGAGGAGTCCAGGACGGAGAACGACTCGGCGCTGGTCGCGGTCCTGGCGGGAGTGTTCGCACGGAGGCCGGCCCAGCACTGGGAGGACACCCTGCTGGCGGCCGACGTCGGGTGCGTGGTGGCGCGGCGCGAGCCCCCCGAATCCGTACTGCAATCGGCCGAGTTTGCCGGGGCGGCGGACATGCTCGTCGAGGTGGAGCACCCGACGTTCGGCGACCACGTGCGGCTGAGGCCCTACATTGCGTTCTCCCGGAGCGACACTGTGGCCGAGCCGGGATCATTGGCCGGGCAGCACACCGACGCGATTCTGAAGGAGCTCGGCTACACGGCCGCAGCGATCGCAGATCTGAGGGAGAGGAAGGTCGTGGCCTGATGGGTGACACGGAGACGAAGTCCGAGCCGGTGCTGGTGTCCGAGCGGAGAGGGGCCGTGCTCGTGCTCCGGCTGAACCGTCCTGAAGCGCGCAATGCGCTGAGCCCCGAACTGCTCACGGCCATCGGGCTCGGCATGGCAGAGGCCGAGAACGATCCCGACGTGCGGGCGGTCGTCTTGACCGGGACGGGGGAGAAGGCATTCTGTGCCGGCATGGACCTGCGGGCGTTCGCCGAGGGCGGCGGCGTCGGCGGCAGCCCGGAGGGCATGCAGGGCTTCGCGCGCTTCACGCAGGGCGAGATCGGGGTGCCCATCGTCGGTGCGGCCAATGCAACCGCGGTGGCGGGTGGATTCGAATTGCTGCTCGGCTGCGACGTGGTGGTGGCGTCGGAGGCCGCTTCGTTCGGGCTGCCCGAGGTCAAGCGCGGCCTGTTCGCAGCCGGCGGAGGCGTGTTCCTGAGCACTCGCATCCCGTTGGCTGTTGCGCTCGAGCTCACGCTGACGGGCGACCTCATCGACGCCCGGCGCGCCCAGTCGCTCGGCTTGATCAACCAAGTGGTCCCATCGGCAGAGGTGCTCGACGCCGCCGTGGCGCTGGCCGAGCGCATCGCCCGCAACGGGCCCCTCGCGCTGCAAGCCACCAAGCAGCTCGTGCGCACCGCGTCGACGGACCTCGAGAAGGCGCGCGCCCTGGCCGCCGAATGGCAGCCCAAGGTCTTCGGCAGTGAGGACGCCAAGGAGGGCGCGACCGCCTTCATCGAGAAGCGCGACCCCGTGTGGAAGGGTCGCTGAGGAGGTCGGATCTCGGGGCCGGGTCAGGGGGAGGGCGAAGCTGGCGGCGGCGCCCCAGGGGCCGAGTCCGGCGCCACGCCCTGTGAGGCTGGCGTCTTCGACTCCTCCGGTGCCTCTTGCTCCTCTGTCGCCTCGGGCTCGAGCGGCACGGTGACCCGGGCGACGACGACGTCCTCGCGTCCGCGCAATGCGTTCGAGAGGAGCAGGTCGATCTGGTTGTGCAGGATCCGATAGCGCACTTTCTCCGGCCGTATGACCGGGATGAGCACGACGATCTGATCGTCGGGGTGCTCCGCCCTCACGTCGTCGATGAAGCCGACGATCGGCTGCACGACGGAGGCGTACTCGTTGTAGAGGACGCGCAACGGCACCCCCGGGTCCCAGGTCTGCCACTGCTGCTCGAGCACGTCGGCGTCGTGGGTGCCCTCGTCCTCGCCTCGCAGGACGACCGTCACGGCGATCACTTCCTGGCCGAGCGACTCGGCCTCACAGAGCGCGTGCTCGGTGAGGCGCGAGATCCGGTTCACCGGCACGATGACGATGGTGTACTTAGGTGTGGGCTTGTCGGGGATCTCGTCCGATCCGGAGTTCCTTCCTTGCCCGCTCGTAGTAGGCGTGAATGCGGAGGAAGAGGAAGACGAACGCCGGAATGGCGATGACGACCACCCACGCCCCCTCGGTGAACTTCGAGATGAGGAAGACGATGGTGGCGATGGCGGTGATGCACGCGCCGATCCCGTTGATGGTTGCCCGCCGCATCCAGCCCGGCGGTCGGGTTTTTCGCCAGTGCACGACCAGCCCGGCCTGCGACAGCGTGAAGCCGATGAAGACCCCGATGGCGAAGAGAGGGATCAATGTGTTCGTGTTGCCGCGGACGGCGACGAGGAGCGCGCCCGCCATGACGGCGAGTACCGACGATGCCGTTCGCGAAGGTCTGGCGGTCCCCCCGGATGCTGAACAGGTGGGGCAGGTAGTTATCCCGTGCCACCAGGCTGGCCAGCACGGGGAGCCCGCCGAAGGAGGTGTTGGCCGCCAAGGCGAGCACGATGGTGATCGTGATGGACACGAGGTAGTAGGCCCAGCCCCGTCCCACCGCCATGGCCATGATCTGGCTCAGCACCGTCTGGCCGCTCCGAGGACCGATCTGCCAGCGTTTGGCGAGGACGGCGAGACCGAGCAGCATCGCTCCGAGGATGAGCCCGAGCAGCATCTCCGTCCGCTTGGCCCGGACGACCCGGGGCTCCCGGAAGAGTGGCACGCCGTTGGCGATCGCCTCCACGCCGGTGAGCGCGCTGCAGCCGGCCGAGAACGCCTTGAGGATGAGCAAGACGGTCACCGACTTGAGCCCCGTCGTCGGCAATTGTGACGTCCCCAGCTGGGCCTGGTTGAGGCCGAGGGGATGGATGAGGCCGATGGCGATGATAGCCAGGAGCCCGAAGATGAACACCATCGTCGGAAGCAGGAAGGCGCGCGCCGTCTCCCCCAGTCCCCGCAGGTTGAGGACGGTGATGAAGAGGAGGATCCCGAGGCAGAGCGGCACGGTGGCCCCGTCCAGGCTGGGGAAGGCCGACTCGAGCCCGGCGACGCCCGCGGCGATGGAGACGGCGACGGTGAGCGTGTAGTCGACGACCAGCGCCGCCGCGGCGACCAGGCTCGTGTTGGCGCCGAAGTTCGCCCGGGAGACGGCATAGGCCCCGCCGCCCATTGGGTAGGCGTCGATGACCTGGCGGTAGGAGAACACGAGGATGGCCAAGAGGGCGACGATGGCGATCGTGATGGGGAGGACGAGGTGCAGGGCCCCGGCGCCCGCCACAGCCAGGACGAGGATGATCGCCTCGGGCCCGTAGGCCACCGAGGTCAGGGCGTCGAGCGAGAGGGCCGAGAGGCCCTGGACAGGGGTGATCTTCTCCTTCCCGCTGCCCCGGGCCGTACGCGGCGGCCCCACCAGCAGGTGCCACACGGTGGTGGGGCCGCCGGGGTGCGGGTCTGCCATGACGGGCACTCTACGAGCGCCGGCCCGCCGCGGTGGTAGGGCACTTGGCCCCACCTCAGGGGTCAACGTCCTGAAGACTGAGTCCGTCGGCGATGGGTCGCGCCCAAGTGGAGTCTCCGTATGACCATCGACAAGGTGATCAACTTCTCGTGGGAGAGCGACGTGAATCACGAGCGCAGGTGCGTGCCTGGTTCGCGATCGACTAGGGCCGGCCAACACGGGGGTCCGATGAACGCAGGCGTAGGATCGGCCATGGCCGAAGACACACCCGTGGCCTTCATCCGGACGGGTCGACGCGAGACTGCACCGCCGTCGGAGTCGGTGGTGCCCGTTATGCCCGCCCTGCGCCCACCGACGGCCCCGGCGAACTTCCATGTCCTGGCCAAGCCGAGCGGTCCCATCTGCAACCTCGACTGCCAGTACTGCTTCTTCCTGGAGAAGGAGGCGCTGTACCCAGGTGACCGGTTCCGCATGTCCGACGAGGTGCTCGATGCATACGTGCGCCAGCTGCTCGAGGCGCACGCCGATCCCGAGGTGACGGTGGCGTGGCAGGGCGGTGAGCCCACACTCATGGGCGTCGAGTTCTTCCGCCGTGCGCTCGATGCCTGCGAGCGTCACCGCCGTCCGGACCAGAGGCTGATCCACACCATCCAGACCAACGGCACCCTGCTCACCGACGAGTTCTGCCGGCTCTTCGTCGAGCACGGATTCCTCGTCGGGATCAGTATCGACGGGCCGCGGGAGCTCCACGACGCCTACCGGGTCGACAAGAAGGGGAATCCGACGTTCGACAAGGTGATCCGGGGCCTCAGCCTTCTCAAGGCGCACCACGTGGATTGGAACGTCCTGTGCACGGTGCACGCGGCCAACGAGAACCACCCGCTCGAGGTGTACCGATTCTTCCGCGACGAGATGGGCGCGCGCTACATCCAACTGATCCCGATCGTCGAGCGAGACGAGGCCGCGGGGGAAGCCGCGGTCACCGACCGTACCGTGTCATCCGCTTGCTGGGGGAACTTCTTGGAGGCCGTCTTCGACGAGTGGGTGCGCCGCGACGTCGGCACCGTGTTCGTCTCGCAGTTCGACGCCGCTCTGGCGTCGTGGGCCGGGGTGCGCCCCGCGCTGTGCATCTTCAACGAGACCTGTGGCAACGCCCTCGCTCTCGAGCACAACGGCGACCTCTACTCATGCGATCACTTCGTGGAACCCCCGTACCTGCTCGGCAACATCACCAAGACCCACATGGTCGAGCTCGTCGCCTCGCCGGCCCAGCGGGCGTTCGGCAACGCCAAGCGTGACACCTTGCCTGCGCAGTGCCGGTCATGCGACGTGCGCTTCGCCTGCCACGGGGAGTGCCCCAAGAACCGCTTCATCATGACCGCCGACGGCGAGTCGGGTCTCAATTACCTCTGTCAGGGCTATCTCGAGTTCTTTCGTCACATCGACGGGCCGATGCGGTTGATGGCGGGACTGCTGCACCAGGGCCGTTATGCCGACGAGGTGATGGGGCTCTTCGCGGCGGCGGGGCGCAACGAGCCCTGCCCGTGTGGCAGCGGCCTGAAGGCCAAGCAGTGTCACCAGAAGCCTGTGGCAGTCTGAGGCGATGGAGCTCTGGGAACTCGTCGCCCGCGAGTCGTGCCGGGACACCTTGGCGCAGTACAGCCACGCCGGCGACCGCTACCTGCTCGAGGAGTTCGCGTCGGCGTTCTGCGAGGACGGCGTCCTCGAGATCCGCGGCAGCGCTCCTGTGCGGGGACGTGAGGCCATCATGGACCGCTTCGGCGGTGGTACCGCGGCCCTGCAGGCACGCCAGGCCGCCAAGGCCCAGGCACCGGGCACCGCGAGGCGGCGGATCGTCCGCCACAACGTCACCAACATCAGGTTCGAGACGGTGTCGCCGACCGAGGCCACCGTGGCGAGCTACTTCACCGTCTTCACCGAGGTCGGGCCCGACCACATGGGCCGGTACCGGGATCGGTTGGTGCCCGTCGGTGACCGGTGGCTGATCGCGCACCGCTTCGTCTCGGTGGACTGGCACGCGCCCGACTCCACCTTCACCGGGACGCAACCCGGATAACGCCGGCAGCTGGCGTCGACCGTCGGGAGGCCGCCGCCACCGCCCCGGCATGACCTCTACTGTCCCTTCAGAGAACCGTACGGACGCCCCGGCGGCCGAAGGTGGACCCAGACGAGCTAGTTGATGAGCGGGTCCCGGGGCAGTCCGAGGATGCGTTCCCCGATCTGGTTGCGCTTGATCTCCGACGTCCCCCCGGCGATCGACATGCCTCGATGCATCAGCACCATCATCGAGGTCATTGCCCCCGCTCCGTCGGAGTACGCAGTGTCCGGCCCGCCCACTGCGGCCATGATGGCCGCCGCCTCGTGGCCGATCTCCGAGAGCACCAGCTTGGTCACGTTGCCCTCCGGACCCGGGCCGCCGCCGATCACGGCACGATGAGCGGTGCGCATGTTCAAGACGGCCATGGCCTCGGTCTGCGCGATGTAGCGCCCGATCCGGCCGGCCCCGCCCGCCAACCGCTCGGGGTAGGCGTCGAACGGGGGGATGACCAAGTCGGCCGGCATCGACCCTCCGCCCTGGCCGCCGCCGATGGACACGCTCTCGTTGCCGAGCGTTGCCCGCGCCACCGTCCAGCCGCCGTTGATCGGCCCGACCACGTCGTCGTCGGGCACGAAGACGTCATTGAAGAAGACCTCGTTGAACTCGGAGTGGCCGGTCACCATCCTGAGCGGGCGCACCTCGACGCCCTCGGCGTGCATGTCGATGACCATCGTGGTGATGCCCTCGTGCTTCGGCACCTCGGGGTCCGTGCGGATGGTCGCCAGACCGAAGCCGGCGAGATGCGCGCCGCTCGTCCACACCTTCTGGCCGTTGACGAGCCAGCCGCCATCGACCCGGGTGCCTCTCGTCTTGACCCCAGCAGCGTCGCTCCCGGCATCGGGCTCGCTGAAGAGTTGGCACCAGATGACGTCCTGGCGCAGCGCCGGCATCACCCAGCGCGCCACCTGGTCCTCGGTGGCGTGCTGAATCAGGGTGAGGATCACCCAGCCCGTGATGCCGTACTGGGGGCGGGTCACCCCGGCGGCTCGGAACTCCTGCTCAATCACGAGCTGCTCCACCGCCCCGGCGGCGCGTCCCCAGGGCCTGGGCCAGTGCGGCATGACGTACCCGGTCTCGATCATGGCGTCCCGCTGCGCCGCCGCGTCCGACCCCTTCACCCGCTCAGCGAATGCACGCACCTCGTCGCGCATCGGCTCGGCCTCGGGTGGAAGGTCGATGGTGCGCGCCCGCCGCGCGCCACCGCGCATCAGATCGGTGATGTCGCGGGCCGCCGCTTCGGAGTCCACGAGCGCCTCGAGTGCCGTTGCCCGCCGCAGATACAAATGGGCGTCGTGCTCCCAGGTGAAGCCGATGCCGCCGTGCACCTGGATGTTGAGCTGCGCGCACTCGTCGGCCGCCGACAGCGCGAGCGTCGAGGCCATGGCCGCGGCGAGGGAGAGCTGGTCGCCACCGTCGGCGGCGGCCCGGGCGGCGTCCCACACGAGTGCAGTCGCCAGCTCGGCGGCGACGAGCATGTTGGCGCAGTGGTGCTTCACCGCCTGGAAGGTGGCAATGGGCCGACCGAACTGCACGCGGACCTTGGCGTAGGCGGCGGCTTGCTCGGTGCACTCGGTTGCGATGCCGACGGCCTCGGCGGCGGCGACGAGGCGGGCCAGGTCGACGAGCACGTGGCGGGCGCCGGCGATCACCTCGGCCGGCGCACCCGTCGAATTGGACGCGCGCACTGCGGCGCGTCGGGTCGAGATTGTCCGGGACCTCCACCGCGACGCCGGCCGCACCGACGTCCACGACGATGGCGTCGTCGCCCGCCGGGAGGACCAGCACATGGGCCAGGCCGCCGCCCAGGACCGCCGTCGCGGTACCGGCGGCCTTGCCCCCCGACACGGTGATGTCGGACGTGAGCGCGACGCCACCCAGGACGGAGCCGTCGGCCAGACCGGGCAGGAGGCGCGCCGCGAGGTCGGCGGACCCGACGGCGTCGATTACCGCGCTGGCGATCACGGTGGGCACGAAGGGCCCGGGCGTGACTGAGCGGCCGAGCTCCTCTGTGACCACGACCAGCTCGGGCAGGCCGAAGCCCGAGCCGCCCTTGTCTTCGGGGAGGTGGAGGCCGAGCCAGCCGAGTGAGGCGAGGTCACCCCAGAAGGCGGGCAGCGCCTCGGTGCCGGCCTCGAGCAGCTCCCGGGCGGCCCCTCGGGAATCGTGCTTGGCGAGGAAGTCCGAGGCGGTCTGGCCCAGGGCGCGGTGGTCTTCGGTGATCGCTATCGACATGGATAAATAGTACCCTCTATTGTGCGGCGGGGCAGGGCGCCCCGGCCGCCGAGAGGGTACGCGCGGGCCGCGGACGCACGCACATGCCGCGAGAGGAGCCGACCATGAAGCTGGGCGCCATGGTGGGGGTGCGTGACGACCCCGACGCGTTCGCAGCCCACGCCAAGCGGCTGGAGGACGTCGGGGTCGAGTACCTCTGGACGGGCGAGGCCTACAGCGCCGACGCAGTGTCCACCATGGGGTTCCTGGCCGCGGTCACCAAGAGGGCGCAGATCGGCTCGAGCATTCTGCCCCTGTACTCGCGCACCCCGACCCTCCTGGCCATGACGGCGGTCGGCATCGACAAGCTCTCGAAGGGCCGCTGCATCCTGGGCCTGGGAGCGTCCGGCCCTCAGGTGATCGAGGGGTTCCACGGCGTGCCCTACGACGCGCCGCTGGCGCGCACCCGAGAGATCATCGAGATCTGCCGCTCGGTGTGGCGGCGCGACCGGCTGGTGCACGAGGGTGCCAACTACCAGGTCCCGCTGCCCGAGGGAACGGGCACCGGTCTCGGCAAGCCCCTCAAGATCATGGACTACCCCGTCCGCGAGAGGATCCCCATGTACGTCGCCTCGCTCGGACCGAAGAACGTCGAGATGACGGCGGAGCTGGCCGAGGGATGGCTCCCGCTGCACTACTGGCCCGACCGGGCCCATGAGCTCTGGGGCTCCTCGCTCGAGGCCGGCAGGGCGAAGCGGGCGGCGGACCTGCCCCCGCTGGAGATCGTGGCCGGTGGCTCTCTGGCCATCGGGGATGGCGTGGAGGCCCTGCGTGACCGGGACCGGCCGATGCTCGCCCTGTACTACGGGGGCATGGGCGCCCGGGGCGCGAACTTCTACAACGACGTCCTCAAGCGGTACGGCTACGAGAAGGAGGCCGAGGAGATCCAAGACGCCTACCTCGGCGGCGACCGCAAGCGGGCGGCCGCGCTGGTTCCGTCAGAGCTCGTGGCCGGGATGTCCCTCGTCGGAGATGCAGGCTTCGTGAAGGACCGCGTCGCGGCCTACCGCGAGTCTGGGGTCACCGTCCTCAACGTGCAGCCGGTCGGGCCCAACGGGCTGAAGGACATCGAGACGATCGCCGGCTGGGTGGGCTGAACCGGGTGCATGATGCGGGGGTGGTCCTGACCCTCGTGACGACCTCGGTGCGGGTGCGACGCTGATGCCCCGGGACATCAGGGAGCTCCGCGACGACCCGGCCGGGTACGCCGCCGAGTTGCGTCAACGGTGGGGCGCCCTGCTGAGCTACCGGTACCTCGGCCGCACCTACTCGTCGATGGACCTTGGCCCGGTGGACGACACCGTCACGCTCCGTCGCGACATGCGAAATCCCGCCGGCGGCGTCCTGCTGGCCGTCTTCGGGATCGCCTCGCCCGAGGGGGGCGGGATGTCCGACCTCGAGGCGGTGCCCAACCCGGTGATCCATTCCTGCCAGGTGCTCGACCCCGGTCGTGACGTCCGGCGGATCGAAGTCGTGTCCGAGGTCCTGAAGCGGGGACGACAGATGGGCTACAGCCGCTCGCGCATCGTCGACGCCGACGAGCCGGGCCGCGTCCTGGCGCTCACCGAGGGTCAGGGCATCAGCCTCGGCACGCCCCCCGGCGGGCTCGAGAGGATGCCGGTCGATCCCATCGTCGTCGTCGACGGCCCGGACCTGCCGCCCCTGTGGCAGGTCTTCGGGTGTGCGCGCCGCCCGGACGGACGCTGGGTGCTCCCCGTCCTGTCGGCCGAGGTGGCCTCGCCCGACGCCGCGCTGCACCTCGGGCCGCAGTTCGTCATCCTCGAGACCGCCGCGGTCGACTTGGCGACACAGGTCGCGGGGACGGACCGGCTGCAGGGGATCTCCTCGCACGTGATGTTCCTCGCCCGCGGCAAGGTCGGTCCGTTCCGCGCCGATGGCCAGCCGGTCAGTGGGTCCGACGGGTTGGTGGCGGTGCGAGTCGTGCTGCACGACGAGGGTGACGGCGACCGGGCGATCACCGCCAGCTCATACCAGTTCAGGGTCGAGCGCGAGGTGGTATGACCGGTTCATGTCCCGAACCCACGCCGCGATGGGGCGTCTCTCGAACCTCACAGTTGCCGTCGAAGGGGACACCGCCATTGCGGCGGCGAAGCGCATTCGCGACGAGTCCCTGATCCTCAACGTGAATGTCCCGGCCTATCCCCAGTTCTGGGCCGCCACCAAACACGCCGACGTCATGAGTTCCCGCGCAACCCCGAGGTCATCACGAATACCCAGGCACCGGTCCTGACGCCCGAGGCGAACATGCGCGATATGGCCGAGGCAGCGGTCATGCCTCTCCGGACGTCCGATACCTATAGAGCTTTTGCCCTACCAGGAGTCAGCCGCCCGCCGGGTGCTGGTCCTGCGCCTGGCGCAGCTCCTCTGTGTCCACCGGGATGACCGCGTCGGCGTGGGCCAACTCGATCTGTTCCGCCTCGGCGCGCACCATGTCGGCGGCCGACCCCGGCAGCAGGAGCTGCTCCTGGTAGAGGGTCGCACCGAGCCTGCCGTGACGGTCACGGAGCGAGCCGTGGTAGGCGCCCCGGGCGCTGCGGGCCTTCACCGGGCGCAGGTCGACCAGCACCCAGTCGTCCGCCCGGATGTCCTCCTGGAACCACATGGCGTGGTCGATGGACGGTCCGCCGCGCCCGACCAGTGACCGGTCCTGTTGGCCGAAGCCGGTGCCGAGGTCGGACAGGAACGTGAGCCCAGCGCGATGCAGCAGGGGGTCGTCGCCGAGCTTGGTGGACGAGCGGACCCACAGGCTGTCGCTGAAGACGCCCTTCAAGAAGTCGGTCGGCGTCACCTCGCGCACGTCGAGCAGCGTGCTCCACGCCTTGTGGGGCACGAGCTCGGGGTCGGGGGCCTCCCGTCGCGGCGCCTCGTCGAAGAATGCGCCTCCGGTCTCCACGTGGAACGACGTGATCATGGAGAAGATGACCTCTCCGTCCTGCACGGCGACGACGTGGCGCGCCGAGAAGGACCGCCCGTCGCGGTCCCGGTCCACCTCGAAGATCACCGGGAGATCGACGCGCCCGGCCCGAAGGAAGTACCCGTGGAACGAGTGGGGGAGGTGATCGGGCTCGACCGTTGCCGCTGCCGCCAGCAGGGACTGCGCGGCCACCTGGCCGCCGAAGAGAGTCTGGCGTGGCCCGTAGCTGGCGTTGTGCCCGCGGAAGAGGTCGCGGTCGACGCGTTCGAGGGTCAGCAGCGTCGCCAGGTCGTCGGCCATCTCGAGGTCCATCAGAACCCCTGGCCCGCCGGTGCGTCGCGTACGGCCCGCACCCAGGCCGCCCACGTCTCGATGCGGCGCCAGAAGAGCTCGCGGGTTCCGGCGAAGTTGTGCATATGGCCCATCTTGGGGCAGACGAAGAGGTCCACGCTGCGGGACGACTCGTAGGCGCGCGGCTCGCCCCGCGGGTCGACCAGCACGTCACGCTCACCGAGCGCCACCAGCACGGGGCTCGTGATGGCCGCCGCCTCGGCCAGCACCGCGCCCGGAGCGAGGCACCACATGGCCACGGTCGCCGGCACCGTGGCCGAGCCCCAGGGTGGCACGTCGCCGTGCCGCGTCGGGAAGTCCCCGAGGTCGCGCGCCACGACGGCCGGGTCGACGTCGTCGTAGTGGAAGCCCCAGGCCATGGCCTCTGCATTCGACACCGCGGGCTCGGCGGAGCCGGGCGCCGCCAGCGCCGGCCCGTTGGTGAATACTCCGTCGGACGGCTTCGTATCGCGTGGCACCCACGGCATCACGATCGGCGGCGCACCCGGTGCCGTCGGGGGGTGCGTGTGCAGCGCGCTGTAGCCCAGCACCCCGATGCCGTCGTAGCAGTGGAAGCGCCCCTGCTGCACGACGGTGAGGCAGCCCCCCATCGACTGCCCGATACCGATGGTCAAGGGGTCCTCGATCTTCGCCAACCCGTCGATCAGGGTGCACGCCGCCAGCTTCTGCAGCACGTCGGCTTCGGCGGCCTGACTGGCCGCCACCACCGGCGTGTAGGACAGGCGCTCAGGATCGTGCAGCGAACTGTGCCCGACACCGAGGTGGTCGACGGAGACGAAGACCCAGCCACGCTCCGCGTGCCAGGTCGCCTGTGCGCCCTTGGCCGGGCCGGGCAGGTCCTCGGTGTAGTAGCCCCGCGCGTAGCCGCCGCCCGGCTTGCCGAAGCAGACGACGGGATCCGGCGGGACCTCGTCGGGCAGGGTGACGGTGAGGGCGACGTGTGCAGCTTCACCGAGACCGGCAGCCTCGGTGACGTCGACCTCGAGATCGACCGACCGCACCGGCGGCAGCCCTCTGGTGTGCCCTGTTCCTTCTGACCCGTCGTCTACTTGGGTGCGAAGCGCGTGCCGGCGTCGAGACGGATGCAGCAGCCGTTGAGCATGGGGTTCTCCACGATGGCCACGGCCAGCTTGCCGTATTCCTCGGCCCGGCCCATGCGCTTCGGGAATGCGGCGTCCTTGGTGAGCACCTCGGCGAATTCTTCGGGGATCCCCTTCGTGATGCCGGTGCTGAAGAGGCTCGGGGCGATGGCGAGCACCCGGATGCCGAGGCTGCCGAGGTCGCGGGCCATCGTCAGGGTCATGCCGGCGATGCCGGCCTTCGCCGCGGAGTACGCGACCTGCCCGATCTGGCCCTCGAAGGCGGCGATGGAGGCGGTGTCGATGATGACGCCGCGCTCGCCGTCCTCGGGCTCGTTGCTCGACATGTGGAAGGCCTGCAGACGGTTCAGGTTGAACGTGCCCACCAGGTTCAGCTCAATCGTGCGGCGGAACTCGTCGATGGGGTGCGGCCCCTCCTTGGTCAAGGTCCGCTTGGCGGCACCACCGCCAGCGGTGTTCACCGCGATGTGAAGGCCGCCAAGCGCGGCGACCGCATCAGCCAGGGCGGTCTCGACCTGGGCGTCGTCGAGCACGTTGACCTCATGGAACGTGCCGTCGAGGTCTGCGGCGACCTCGGCTCCCGCTGAGTTCGGCAAGTCGAGGATGGCGACGTCCGCACCCTTCTGGCGCAGCAGCTCTGCGGAGGCCTTGGCCATGCCCGACGCTCCACCGACGATGACGGCCTTCTTCCCCTTGATCTCCACGGCGTGTTCCTCTCTCTGTCTTCATACGAACGACTGGGTTGTGTGATGCTGGCTGGCTCGCGAGCCCAGCCGCAAACTGGGAAAAGAGTGTACCATTTCGCCCCCTACCTCGCACCGCCCAGGAGGAAGCATGGAACGCGAATCCATCTTGTTCGACGTTGCCGACAACGTGGCGACCATCACGCTCAATCGTCCCGACCAGTTGAACTCGTTCAACAACGCCATGGCAGCGGACATGACCTGGGCATGGGAGACCATCCGGGACACCGACGACATCTACTGCGTGGTGCTCCAGGCCAACGGCGAACGGGCGTTCTGCACGGGCGTCGACATCAAAGGCGAGAGCCACTGGTTCGAGAAGGACAACGTGTGGAACAGCTTCGACCCTGGTCTCACACTGGCCCCCAAGACCCAGCACCGGGTGTGGAAGCCCGTGGTGGCCGCTGTCCACGGGATGTGCGCCGGTGGAGGGCAGTACTTCCTCAACGAGTCCGACATCATCATCTGTTCCGAGGACGCGGTGTTCTTCGACCCGCATGCCAATGTGGGGATCGTGTCGGCGCTCGAGCCGATGGGAATGCTCCACCGCGGCGTGCCGCTGGGCGACGTCCTGCGCTGGGCCCTCATGGGGAACGAGGAGCGGATCAGGGCGGAGACGGCCCTGCGGCTGGGCTTGGTGACCGAGGTCGTTCCCCGCGACCAGCTGCGGGACCGGGCCCGAGAGATCGCCCTCTCCATCGCCCAGCGCAATCCCAAGGCGATCCAGGGCACCATCCGGGCCATCTGGGAGTCCTTGGAGATGCCGCGCACGACCGCCCTCCACAACGGCCTGTCCTACACGCAGATCGGGAACTTCCCGATCGCGCCGCCCAAGCCGCGGGACAAGAAGGACACGCAGTACCGCTAGAGGTCCGCCGCCGTGGTCAGCCGCTGATCGATCGCCCCGATGTATTTCGGCCGATACCGTTCGGAGGCTTGGCGTCGGACTCTGAACCAAAGAAACTGGCGCATCACATGCGTCACGCCTTTTGGGAGGCGCTCCATCGTGGGCGACGTGCGCCATGTCAGCGACCGCGTCGCTCGTCGTGCTCAGCTCGAGTTCGTCGCTTGCGGCGTCGAAGAGTCCGATCACCGTCGCACTGATCACGTCCGAGACCGGCCTGGCCGGGCCCGAGAGCGGCGATGCGTCTCAGGGGTTCCAGCTGCGCATCGCGCACGCCTGCCGCAGTTGCTTCACGCAGTGCGGTCTCGACCGTTGCGCCCTTGACGTTGACCACGTCGTCGAGCCGGCGGCGTACCAGTCTGAGCGCGTTCAAGGTGCCGACCCGGTGACTGGCGACCCCGGAACCGCAGGTTTGGTGCCGATGCTGGCGTCCGGGAAGGTGGACAAGACTGCCCTCCAGAGACTTCTGGAGTCTGAGGGGGTTCCGGCACGCGGCTGAGACAATTTCGACACAGAAAGGTTGGATCACCTATGACCCCGAAGGCGCAAGAACCGGTCTGCTCCATGGTGCGATCCGGTCACGCATTGTCCCCGGCCGGATATTCGCATCAACGTGAGGCGGCCCAATGACGGTAACCGTGGTCACCGGCGCCGCCCGGGGGATGGGTCGTAGCTGCGCAGAGAGGCTCAAAGGCAGCGTGGAGCATCTGGTTGCCGTCGACCTCGTCGCACCCGAGATCGAGGGCACCATCGGCCTGGCCTGCGACGTCTCGGACCCGGCTGCGATCGCTGCCCTGGTCGAGCACGTGGGCACGCTGGGCCCGTTCCGGGCACTCGCCCACGCCGCCGGGATCTCGCCGACCATGGCGGACCCCCGGCGCATCTTCGACGTCGACCTGGTCGGGACGCAGAGGATGCTCGATGCCTTCGAACCACTGGTGGTGTCCGGCTCCGCCGCCGTCTGCTTCTCCTCGCTCGCTGCCTACCAGATCGCACCGTTCGCCGATCCGACCCTCGACGCCCTGATCGACGAGCCGTTGGCTGCCGACTTCCTGGATCGGATCGCCGGCCTGGTCACCGACAGCGGGTACGCCTACGGGCTGGCCAAACGCGGAGTCGTCCGAGCCGCGGCCCGTGCTGCCGTGCGATGGGGGCGCAGAGGTGGGCGGGTGAACTCCCTGGCGCCCGGGATCATCGACACACCGATGGGCAGGCAGGAGCTCGAGCAGCAGCCGGTGATGCGGACCATGCTCGAGCAGGTCCCGCTCGGGCGTCTCGGAGGAGCGGACGAGGTCGCGGCAGCGGCGGCCTTCCTGCTGTCGGATGACGCCTCGTTCGTGTCGGGCATCGACGTGCTCGTGGACGGAGCGCTCATGCCGGGCATGGCGGCGAGGGGCACGGCTGGGCCGTGACGCAGACCACGTTCCACTTCGAGCGCACCGGCATCGGGGCCGGCGGTTCGCACGCCGGCTTCCCGGAACGGGGCGAACGGTCATGCTCGGAAGCGAGCCGGCGCTGCTGCACTCGAGGAGGCGTCCAACGGGAAGCTCACCCTCGGCTACGAGTTGGGCCGGAAGCTCGGCCGCACGGCCGACCCGTTGATCCGCCAGCAACTGGCCCCGTCTGTACGCGTCAGCGATACCGGTCCGTGGAATGCGCAGCGGGGCAGGGCCGAGGTGCAGCGGGAGTGGGGAGGCCGTCGCCAGCATCGGCAAGGTGAGCCAGACCCGCATCGTCAAGCTGGCCGCCGGCCTCGCGACCGAGATCGCGGGGCCATCCGGCCTGCTCTGGGGCGAAGCCGCGCCGGAGGGCGGCGCGATGAGCAAGGCCATGGTCTTCTCCCCGGCGTCCTCCATTTACGGCGGCACTGACGAGATCCAGCACAACATCATTGCGGAGCGGACCCTCGGGCTGCCTGCGCGAGCCCGGCCCCGACCGTGACCGTCCGTTCGGTGAAGTGCTCCGGGAGCGAGTGCCCAGGCCGTGATCCGCTCAGCGCAGACAGCAGTTAGAGCAAGCTGGTCGACACCGCGGCGGCGGCCTCGAGATACGGCCACGCCAGGTCCGGCGGCAACCCCCCGACGAGCGGCTGCAGGTTGAGGGGAAACCCGCTGTGGATCAGCTCGCGGGCCTCGTCCGGCGTGACGATCTGGTAGGCGCCCTTCTCGGCGCCGAGCTCGGCCACCGTCGACGCCTGCGACAGTGACGCGACACCACCGCGACCGACATTCCAGTGGGCGTAGCTCACCGCATCGAGCAGCAGGTACTCCCCGATGTCCGCCCACGCCCGTTCGGGGTCGTCGGCGACGAAGAGGGTGAGCGGCGTGCCCGAGGGTGGGAAGAAGCAGCCCGGAGCCGACGACCCTCCCTCGGCCCGGTAGGCCTCCTCGAGTGTCGAGTCGTGCGTCTCGGCCAGGAACATCAGCCCGAGTCGACCGGCACGTCGTGCGGCCGCCTCGCTGCCCCCGCCGTAGGCGAGCATGGGCCCACCCGGGGTGAACGGGGGCGGTGTGATGCGGACGAGCCGCCCGTCGACGTCGACTGTCTCGCCGCGCCACAGGCGCTGCAAGAGGGAGATGCGGTCCTCGACGATCGCCGCCCGCCGACGGCGATCGACGCCGAACATGTCGAATTCCTCTGGCCGGTACCCGATACCGACCACGTAGGAGACGCGCCCCCGGCTGATCAGGTCGACGACGGCCATGTCCTCGGCCAGCTTCACCGGCTCATAGAGAGCGAGCAGCAGCGCGGCCACCGAGATCGGGAGCTCTTTCGTCCTCGAGGCGACCGCGGCGGCGAGCGGGATGGGCGAGGGGAGGTAGCCGTCGTCGGCTGCATGATGCTGGCTGAACACGGCCGCGACCGCACCGCGGCCCTCGGCCCAGGCGCACATCTCGATGGCTCCGGCGTAGAGCGCGGCGCGCATGTCGGGATCCGTCGTGTCCGACCGCATGGCGAATCGCATCAGGAACATGGCCGATGGTGACACCTGCCGAGCGGCCCGCTCAAATGCGGTCCGCAGGCCCGCTCAGAACCTCAGAACAAGGAGCGGAGGTCACGCTTGCGGACCTTGCCGGCCGCGGTCCGGGGGAGTGCGTTGGTGAGCACGACCTTCGTGGGCGCCTTGTGAGCCGCCAGCCCGGCCGCCGACACCGCCTCCTGGAGCTCCTGAACCGTCGGTGCCCTCGCGTCATCCCGTGCGACCACCACGGCGCAGACCGCCTCGCCCCACACCTCGTCGGGCGCCGCGCAGACCGCCACCTCGGCCAGCGCGGGATGCCGGGACAGCACCTCCTCGACCTCGCGGGCCGAGATGTTCTCGCCGCCCCGGATGATGATGTCCTTGACCCGATCGGTGACCACGAGGTAGCCGTCCCCGTCGAAGCGGGCGAGATCGCCGGTGCGGAACCAGGTGGCATGGACGAAGGCGTCGGCGTCGGCTGCCTGGTCCTGGTAACCGAGGAACTGCTTGGGGCCGCGGGCCACGATCTCACCCTCCTCCCCGGGTGCCACGTCGACCCCCGCCTCGTCGAGCAGGCGCACCTCGTTGCCCGGGGTCACCCGGCCGTCGGTCAGGCGCCGCTTGTCCGGCGGGTCGGCCGGACCGCCGGAGCTGATGGCTGGATGCTCGGTCGAGCCGTAGGTGCGCCAGGTCACGATGCCGGCCGCCTCGCTGCGGGCGACCAGTTCGGGCGGCACCGCCGCCGCGCCGCAGAGGAAGCGCTCGAGAGACGAGATGTCGCGTCCCGAGCGCTCCGCCTCGTCGAGCAGGGTGGAGAGGAAGAACGGCGTGCCCGCGCTGGCGGTGATGCGGTGCTCCTCAATGAGCGCCGCCGCGGCACGGGCGCTCCAGCGGTCCATCATCACGGTCGTCCCGCCTGCGGTCAGCGGGCGGAGCAAGCCGAGGAGCGCGGCCACGTGGCCGGCGGGGAAGGTGCCGAGCATCCTGGTCGAGGCCTCCACCGGCACGGCGGTGAGGCCGCACAGCAAGGTCTCGTGGCTGTGCTGCACGCCCTTGGGCTCGGCGGTCGAGCCCGAGGTGTAGAGGACACAGGCGACCGACGACGGGTGCGGTCGGTGCCCGCCTGGCACGGGGACGGGCTCGATGGTGCCGAGCGCAGTGGCGCCGTCGACCGCCTCGTGGCCGAGGACGACCACACGGCGGTGCCCGAGCGCGTCGGCCTCGGTGACGAGGGGCGTCACCAGGTCGCGCCCGCGCCACTCTGGCGCGACGACCGCCCAGGCTGCGCCGGTCTGGCGCACTGCGTGGTCGACCTCGCCGGCCGTCGCGGTCGTGGCCATCGGCACGACAACCGCGCCCAGCAACCAGACGGCCGTGAGGGCCTCTGTGCCCGACAGGTCGGCCGGAGTCTGGACCACCACCGTGTCGCCGGCCCTCACCCCGGCCCCGGCGAGCCGTTGGGCGCACGCCTCTGCTCGCTCGAGCAGTTCGGCCAACGTCACGGCCGTGGTGTCTCCGTCCACCCGGGCGAACACGAGGCGATCACTGCCATGCGCCACGCCGCCGGCCACGATCGCCTGGCCGACCGTGAGGTCGGGGTAGACGCCGGCCGCACGCCACGCCGCCCTGAGACCGTCGCGGGCACGCCGTTCGTCTGCGGCCCTCACACTGCGAAGGCGCGGATGAGCTCGGCCAACACGAGGGGCCGGTCGCTCTGCACGGCGTGGCCCGCTCCGTCGACGACGACCACCTCGAGGGAGGGCAGTCGCTGCTTCATCTCGGCGATGTCCTCGTCGAGCACGAAGGGCGACAGGCCGCCTCGCACGAACAGCACGGGGATCGTCATGGAGCTCACGTCCTCCCACAGGGGGGTGAAGTCGACCCAACCCGAGCCGCTCGTCTCGGCACCGGGCGGGGGACCGAAGAGGTCGTAGCGCCACGTCCAGCGGCCGTCCTCCAACCGGCGGGCGTTGTGACGCACCCCGCGGCGTACGCCCGAGGCGGTCCGGTACGGGCTGAGCGCCACGGTGGCGTCGGCCATCTCCTCGAAGCTGTCGTAGACGGGAGGCCCGGCGATCAGCGAGACGGTGCCCCGCTCGGCCGTGGTCAATTGGCGCGAAGGGTCGTTGATCTGCGGCGTGACGTCGACCAACACGGCCCGGCGGCACAGGTCCGGGCGCTGGGCGGCCAGGCGGATGGTCGTGGCCCCGCCGAGTGACATGCCGATGACGCACCGGGCGGCGGGCGCCACCGACTCCATCACCGCGGCCACTGCCTGGGCGTTCTGCCACGGCCCGTAGTCGCGGTCGACGCGCCGGTCCGAGTGCCCGTGCCCCGGCAGGTCGATCGCCACCGCGGGGCGGCCGAGGGCCAGCATCACGGTGTCCCAGGTGTGGGCGTTCTGCGCACCACCGTGGAGGAACACCAGCTCGGGATCGGCCTCGCCCCAGCGCAGGTACGACAGCTCCTGGCCCGTGGGGAGCGTGTACGAGGTGCGGGAGACGACCGGCTGGCGCTCGAACGGTATGTCCCACTCGGCCGCGTTCTCGTGCAGCAGACCGAACTCGTCGTAGTCGTCCGAGTCGAGGGTGTCCTGCAGCGATAGCACGATCAGCGCGCCGCCGAGGCTGTGGGCCTAGACCCGCTCGATGATGACTGCGGGCGCCATGCCACCTCCGGCGCACATGGTGATCAGGGCGACCTGCTTGTCCTGGCGCTCGAGCTCATCGAGCGCAGTGCCGACCAGGAGCGAGCCGGTGGCCCCGATGGGGTGGCCCAGGGCGATGGCGCCTCCGTTGACGTTGATCTTCTCGCGGTCGATGTCGAGGTCGCGGATGAATTTCTCCGGTACGACGGCGAACGCCTCGTTGACCTCGAACAGGTCGATGTCCCCGAGTGACATGCCCGCTTTGGCGAGGACCTTCCGGGTCGCCGGGACCGGGGCGTTCAGCATCAGCGTCGGGTCGTCGCCGATGTTCGCCGTCGCCACGATCCTGGCCCGGGGCCGCAAACCGTGGGCGGTGGCGTACTCGGGGCTCGTCATGAGAATGGCGGCCGCTCCATCGACGACGCCCGACGAGTTTCCGGCGTGGTGGACGTGGTCGATCTCGAGGCCGGGGAACTTCTGCAGGACCAGGGACCGGTAGGTGGTCCCCTGCTCGTTGAGCGGGATGTCGGCCAGCGCCTCGAAGGAGGACGGGAGCGCCGCCAGCGAGTCGGCGGTCGTGCCCGGTCGTGGGTACTCCTCCCGGTCCAGCGCGACCGTTCCGTCGAGGTGGTGCACCGTGACGAGCGACTTGTCGAAGCGGCCCTCCTTGATGGCGATCTCGGCCCGGCGCTGTGACTCCGCGGCCAGCTCGTCGACGGCACGGCGGTCGATCTTCTCGAGCGTGGCGATGGCGTCGGCGGCGACGCCCTGGTTGGTCTGCGGGTGGATGGCGCGCAGATGGTCGTTGCCACTGTCGAGGAAGGGCGAGCGCGACTTCGACACGTTGGCGGCGTAGGACGACATCATCTCCGTCCCTCCTGCGATGACGACGTCCTCCATGCCCGCCAGGATGGAGGCGGCGGCGAAGTTCACGGAGGAGATGCCGGACCCGCAGAAGCGGTCCAGCGTGACGCCGCTGGCGGTGGTGGCGTAGCCGGCATCGAGGGCGGCCATGCGACCGAGGTCACCGCCCTGGGATCCCACCTGCATGGAGGTGCCCCAGACGATGTCGTCGACATCGGCGGTGTCGAGCCCGTTGCGCTCGGCGAGGGCCCGGAGCACCGTGGCGCCGAGCACCTGCGGGTGCAACACGGCGAGTGCCCCCTTGCCGACCTTCCCGATGCCCCGCGGGGTCCGGCATGCGTCGATGATCCAAGCCTCGGTCACGTCCTATCCTCGATCCTGTACGTCGTCGGTATGCAGTGTGCTGGCCCCTTGGGCCGGCCGTCAAAAAAGTATCCTAAAAGGGGCATGTCGATCGAGTCGAGTCGAGTCGGGTCCCGAGGCCCCGACAAGGAGGCGTGAGGGTGACCACACGGGACACATCGTTTGAGGAGGTGCCCGGCAAGGCGCCGGATCTCATGACGGAGTTCGACGTCACGGTGCTCGGCTACGAGGAGAGGGAGTTCCTGCTCGATGGCCGCGCCGTGTCGTTCGAGTTGCAGGGCGAACGGGGCGAAGACGGCAAATGGGACGTCACCCCGGCCGCCGAGGCGGACTTCCGGACCCGGTTCGTGGTGCGACGGCCGTCGGACCCGCGACGATTCAGCGGCACCGTCTTCGTGGAATGGAACAACGTGTCGGCCGGCATCGACGGCTCACCCGAGTGGAGCCTCTTCCACCGGTACCTCGCCGCCCAGGGCCACGCCTGGGTCGGGGTGTCGGCGCAGAAGGTGGGGATCGACGGGGGTGGATTCGTCGAGGGCATCCACCTCAAGCTCTTGGCACCGGACCGCTACGAGACGCTGGTGCACCCCGGCGACGCCTGGTCGTTCGACATCTTCAGCCAGGCCGGCGAGCTGATGCGGCGCCCCGCCGGGGAGAACCCTCTCGGCGGCCTCGAACCCCGGCATGTCGTCGCGGCGGGCGAGTCACAGTCCGCCGCCTGCCTCGTGACGTACATCAACGCGGTCGATCCGCTCGCCCGTGTCTTCGACGGCTTCTTCGTGCACGGACGTCCCGGCCTCGGCGTCACGATCAACGGCGTGTTCACGCCGACGGCCCGGAACCTGGAGATGTCCGAGCTGACCCGTGCGATATCGGATGGCGGCGAGCAGATTCGGGACGACGTCCGGGTGCCCGTCCTGGTCTTCCAGAGCGAGACCGACGTCATACTCCTCGGAGGCGGCAAGGCCGCTCAGCGCGACACCGACCGGGTCCGCGTCTGGGAGCTGGCCGGCGCGGCCCACGCAGACACCTACATAGTCAGCGCTGGACGTCATGACGACGGAACTTTGAGCGGCGCCCGGCTGGCGGAGCTCCTGCGCCCGACGTCGGACCTGATGATCGGGAAGACCGGCTCGCCGATCAATGCCGGCCCCCAGCAGCACTACGTCGGCCAGGCCGCCCTGGCGCAGCTGGTCCGGTGGGTGGCGGACGGGACGCCGCCGCCTCGGAGTTCCCGGCTCGCCCAGAACGAGGAGCGCACCGGTTTCCGCCTCAACGCACACGGCAATGCGCTCGGAGGCATCCGTACGCCGTGGGTCGAGGTGCCCACGGCGGTCCTCTCCGGCCTCGGCCAAACCGGAGAGGTGTTCGCCCTGCTGTTCGGACGTACCGAACCCTTCGACGACGCCGCGCTCTCGTCGCTGTACCCCGGCGGCAAGTCGGAGTACATGAAGCGGTTCGAGGTGGCTCTCGACACGGTCATTGCGGACGGGTTCCTCCTCGAGGAGGACCGGGCAGAGATCCTCGAGGTGGCCGCGGCCTCCTATCCACTGGTCGTTGTCGGGTCCTGACGCGCAACGCGGCTGGACAGAAGTTCCGCCAGAACCAGAGTTTCCCCACCTCGACGCCCGAGCCCACCGGAAGCGTGGTAGCCGTCCGGTCGCAATCCCCGTGGTCTGCTAAGTTGCCGAAAAAGAGGGTCCTCTTTTTCCTGGGGAGGGTGCAATGCAACAGGTGGTCGGCAACGACGTGGCGCTCGCCACGGGGTTGCCGTCGTCCCCCATGCTGCGCTGCGAGGGCCTCCGCAAGAGCTATGGCGACCGCCTCGCCGTCGACGGGGTCTCCTTCCTCATAGCCGAGTGCGAGTGCTACGGGCTGCTCGGCCCCAACGGCGCCGGGAAGACCACCACCATCTCCATGCTGTGTGGACTCGCCGAGTGTGACGAGGGCGAGATCACGGTCGACGGCTTCGTGGGAGGCACGCTCGAAGCGAAGGCTGCCATTGGGTACGTCCCCCAGGATCTCGCTCTGTACCCGGACCTCTCGGCGGTGGAGAACCTCACCTTCTTCGGTCAGCTCTACGGGCTGAAGGGCAAGGAGCTCCAGGCGCGGATCGGGGAGACGCTCGAGCTGGTCGGATTGGCGGACCGAGGGAAGGACCGCATCGGCACCTACTCCGGGGGCATGAAGCGTCGGGCCAACATGGCGGCTGGGCTCCTCCATCGGCCGAAGCTCCTGGTCCTTGACGAGCCCACCGTGGGCGTCGACCCCCAGAGCCGCAACGCCATCCTCGAGACGGTCGGAAGGCTGGGCATCGCCGTGCTCTACACGACCCACTACATGGAGGAGGCGGCCAAGCTGTGCGACCGCATCGGTATCATCGATGACGGCCACCTCATCGCGGAGGGGACGGCCGACTCCCTGATCGGTGCGCATGGCGGCCTGGACAAGGTCCATCTGTCCTGCGACGGCGCCTACCTGGCAGAGTTGGCGGCCGCCTGCCGAGAGCTCGACAACGTCCATGACGTGCACGAGGTGGGCGGCAATCTCGAGCTTGCCACCGACCACGGCCCGGCCGTCCTGCCGGCCGTCGTGGCCGCCGCCGCACGTATCGGCGTCGACCTCAGCAGCGTCGAAGTGCGGTCGCCGAACCTGGAGGATGTCTTCTTGAGCCTGACGGGGAAAGAACTGCGCGATTGATCCGCGTCATCGCGCTCAACGAGCTCCGACGCCGACTGCGCGATCGCTCCGTCCTGATCGGCTGCCTGGCGGCGCCACTCCTCATGGCGGCCGTTCTCGGACTGTCCTTCGCCGGCAGCAGCAGTGCGGTGGCTGTACGGGTCGGCGTGGCCGGCGCGTCCCCCCAGCTGATGGCCGCCGCCGTTGAGGCCAGTCAACTGCCACCCGGCGTCACCGTCGTCACCATGCCGAGCGAGCAGGCCGTGAAGAACGCCGTCGCAGACGGGAACCTCGACAGCGGGGTGGCAGTGCTGCCGGGTCAACTGCGGCTCTCCAACCTGCTCATCCCGATCGTCGACCCGGGTGCCACCCACACCCCCGGCTATGACGTGGTGACGAAGGGCACATCACAGCTCGGTCACGAGTACGCCGAGTCGGTTGCCGCGGGCATCTCCAGTGTCCTCTATGCGGGCAAGGTGGCACACGGTGTCACGATCGACCCCGCGACAGTCACGATCACGACGCAGAGCGTGGGTCATGGTGGCAAGGTCAACCTCAACTTCTTCGCACCCAACATCGCGGTCGTGTTCCTCTTCATCGGGAGCGGGCTGGGTATGCGTTCGCTGCTGATGGAGCGCTCCGCGGGCACGCTGGCGAGGATCACAGCAGCACCACTACGGCCGACCCAGATCGTCCTCGGCAAGCTGCTCGCCATCTTCGTGACCGGTCTGGCCACGATCTTCGTCATCTGGGCCGTGACCACCTTCGCCTTCGGAGCGAACTGGGGCAATCCTCTCGGCGTTCTGCTTATGTGCATCGGAGCGACGGCCGCGATGTGTGGCATCGGGGTGTTCCTGACCTCGCTGGCCAAGACCGAGCAGCAGGCGTTCGGCATCACGTTGCTCGTCGGCCTGTTCCTCGCTCTGTTGGGAGGCAACCTGCTCCCGTCGGGCTCGCTGCCCGACGTGTTCCAGGTACTGGCCCTGGGCACCCCGAACGGGTGGGCCTTGGTCGGGTTCGGCCGGCTCGATCAGCTCCGTGAGCCGGCGAGCAGCATCGTCGGCCCGTTCCTCGTGCTGCTGGCGATCGCCCTCGTCGCGGGGGCCCTGGCCATGACCCGGGTGCGAAAGATGGTGGAGCTGTGATCGCGGTCATCTGGGTCAACCTGCGTCGGGCCATGGGCGACCGCCGGCTACTCGTCATCGGCACCCTCGTGCCCGTCGTCATCATCCTCATCACCGGTCTCCTGGAGGGCAGCCCGAAGGAGCCGATCGGGCTCCTGCACCCTTCGCCCCGCCTTTTGCACCTGGCCCAGACCACCGATGGGATCAAGGTTCGGGTGGAGAGCAACCGGACCGATCTCACCGACGACATCCTGCGCGGACGCGTCGTCGCCGGGATCGTGCAGTTGCCGTCGCAGGGCAATCACGTGAAGGCTGACTTCCTGGTTGAATCGGCAACGACAGACGCCGTGCAAGCGCGGACGGACGTCGTCGCGCTGATGGACTTGATGGCGGCGGAGGGGCCGAACACCAAGTTCACGGACGCGACATTGAAGGTGACGCAGACCGAGGCGCCGCTCAGCCCGTTCTGGTACGTCGCTCCGGCAAACCTCGTCCTGTTCATGGGGATCGCCGTGCTCGTCCTCTCGGCCGGTATGGTCGAGACTCGGCGTCTCGGTGTTCTCCAACGCCTCTCCGCGGCGCCCGTGCACAAACGGGACATCGTCTTCGGGCAGATGGCGAGCATGATGGTCACCGCGATCGCCATGGCGATCGGCCTGGTCTTCGTTGGCATCGTGCTCTTCAACGTGCACTGGGGCAACCCGCTGAGCGTGTTCCTCGTCGTCTCCTTGCTCGGTATCAGCGTCGCCGCCCTGGCGGTGATCATTGGCACCTGGTCGCGCTCACAGGAACAGGCCATCGCCACGGCCGTGATCGTCGCCATCATCGCCGGCATGCTCGGCGGCTGCGTCTACCAGCTCGACACCGTCAGCACGACGGTCAAGAACGTCGGGCACATCGTTCCCCAAGCCTGGGCCATGGATGCCTTCATCAAGCTGATCTCCGACCACGCCACGTTCACCGACACGCTGCCCCAGATTGGCGCGCTTGCCGTCTTCGCCGCCGTGTTGAGTGCGTTCGCCGTCTGGTACTACTCGCGGAAGGTGTTCTCGACCACCTGAGCTGGCCGCTGGGTGCCGATCGGACGTCGCCCCGAGCCGACCGGTGGCGGTCGAATTGAATAGACTGAATTCGATGTCAGTAGCCTGGAACCCCTGGTGAGCGAGCGACCGGGGAAACGGTGACCGACACCACCGCGGCCGGGCAGCTCGACGCGACCGACCTCGCCGACCCCGTCATGTTCTCTGACCCCTACCCGCGCTACGCGGAGCTGCGACGTACGGCGGCGGTGTCCCGCGCCTACTCCAAGCAGTTGCTGGGCGGTGCCGGCTACATGCTGACGCGGCACGAGCACGTCATGCTGCTGCACAACGACGTGCGGTTCTCGAGCGATCCCACCCGCCAGGGCTCCAGCTTCTTGATGCGACACCTGCCCCGCATGTTCCGGCTGCTCATGAGCAGCATGGTCTACAAGGACGATCCCGACCATGCCCGGCTTCGCCGGCTGGTGAACAAGGCGTTCACTCCGCGCCGGGTGCAGCAGATGACCGGCGAGATCGAGCGCATCGTGGCCGAGCTGCTGGACAAGGTGGAACAGCGGGGCAGCGAGACGATCGACCTGGTCGACGACGTGGCTGTCCCTCTGCCGCTGTCGGTCATCTCGACGATGCTGGGCGTCAGCGACGAGGACCGGGACCAATTCCACGTGCTCGTGGAGCGATTCGTCGTCCGACTGGGCAGTGGCTCGGCCGCAGATGCAATGAGGGCCGTCCCCACGGCACGCAAGCTCTACGCGGTCCTGGAGCGGCTGGCCGAGCAGCGCCGCGCCGAGCCCGACGACGGGTTGATCTCCGCCCTCCTTGCATCCAGCGAGGACGGCGACTCGCTCAGCCCCGACGAGGTCATCGCGATGATCTTCCTCCTCATGCTGGCCGGGCACGATACGACCGCCAACTTGATCGGCAGCTCCGCAGTGGCGCTGATCGAGCACCCCGAAGAGGCAGAGCGGCTGCGTGGTGAGCCCGGCCTGATGCCGACCGCCGTCGAGGAGCTCCTCCGTTACACGACGCCGGTCCCCTGTGGCGCCGCACGCACCCTGCTCGATGACGTAGAGGTCGACGGCACGACGATGCCAAGAGGGAGCAAGGTGTTGGGCATGATCATCTCGGCCAACCGGGACGAGTCCGTCTTCGATCGACCCGACGACCTCGACCTCGGGCGCGACCCCAACCGGCACCTGACCTTTGCCTTCGGGAAGCACTTCTGCTTGGGCAACCAGCTGGCGCGGCTGGAGGGACAGATCGCCATCGGCGAGCTGGTGCGACGCTTCCCCGACATGCGGCTGGCGGTACCGCGGGAGGAGCTCCGTTACAAGCCGGTCCAGGCGTTGCGCGGCTTCCGGAGCCTGCCGCTGCGGCTCCGCTAGATCGGCCGGCGACCGCCTGACGTCCGGACGCGGTCGGTCACGGCGGTCCAGATCGGCGACGGCCGCGATGTCATGGCCCGGCCGGTCGGGCCGACGAAGCTCAGTTCACCGTTGGCGTCCCCCGACATCGTCCATTCCTTGGTGTGCACGCGTCGGTGGTGGTACTCGCACAGCAATGCCAAATTGTCGAGGTCGGTACGCCCGTCCGGTTTCCAGGGTTTGATGTGATGTGCATTGGTGAAGGTGGCGTTCGTGCAGCCCGGGAAGCGGCAATGGCGGTCCCTTCGTTTGACCTCTCGGCGCTGAGCATCGCTCGGGAGACGCCGGGCTCGGCCCTCGTACATGGTGTGGCCGACGTCGTCATCGACTGCGATGGCGAGGGTGGCGTCGCATGCGATTCGCCGCACCGTCTCGGTGTTGATCAGCCCGGCCTCCTCGAGCTCGCCCGACAGCGTGGAGTCCACCTCGACGAGAGCCGCCAAGGGTACGTGGGCCACGACGAAGTAGGGGCTCGAGCCGCTCGGACCACCGGAGCGCAGCAGCTGCAAGAAGCCGTCACAGAGGCGCTGGTCCCAGGGCGTCTCGCCGTCGGAGGGCATTCGTCGGGCCCTCGTCTCCAGTGAACTCTTGGCCTCGGCGTAGGACTCCGGAGGGAGCTGGACGCACAGAGTGCGGAACGTGTCGTTGAAACGCAGGGACCGGCGGTCGTCTTCGGATCGCGCCCGTTCAGCGCCCGTCCCCGTGGTCGAACGGGCCAGCTCCGCGAGCTGGCGCACCGAGCATTCGGCGGCCTTCTCGACCAATGCGCCGTCGGTCTCGGGCGTCGCCACGTCGACCACGGCTCGCACCTTGTCGAAGGAGATCTCGCCGGCGCACAGCGCACTCGCCAGCTGGGGCAGGTCAAAGAGCCGCCCGGCCACGTGCGCCCAGGCGCGGGCAGTGGACACCGAGACGCCGCACCGCTCGACGATCCAGGCTTCGAGCGAGGTTGCCCCCTCGTCGCGCCAGCCCTGGCGTCGATCGAGCTCACCGACCAATTCGACGAAGCGGCCGAGCAGGGCTCCCACACGGTGAGCCGTCTCGGCGGCAGCCTCAAAGAGCTCCTCGGTGGACAGAGCGGCCAGCGTCGAGGCCACCGACGGCCCCGGTTCGCAGAAGACGGTTGAGGTCGGAGCGTCTGCCATCGGGAGAGGAACGGTCTCGCGTGATGGCGACGTGTACCCCAACGGCTTCAGCCGCCTGGCCCTCCACCTGCTGTCCCGGCCCGTAGTCGGTTGGCCTCCCACTGACTCCCGCTGTAGTAGCTCTGGTCCTCGCCCCAGCCCTCCTGGTCGTCCCACAGCCAATGGACAAGAGAGTCCCCACCGTGTCCGCGCCAGTGCCGGCTCACCGCGGTGCCGCGCACCGAGAGCCGGCGATCGAGATCATCCACCGCCTCGATCTCGAATGTCAGCGGCCACCCCGTCCCCGGGTCGAACGTGAGGCGCCGTTCGCCGGCCAGGATGTGTCCGTACTGGGCATCACGGAGCAAGAATCCGCACGTGACCGGGTCAACTTCGGGACCGGGGACGGCGTACACCAGCCAGGCCTCTCCCGGGCCGGCCGCACAGAAGGAATAGCCCACGCCGCCGAAATTCCCCGCCTGCGATGCGGCGGCGCCCGTACGACGCTTCGGTCGACCTTGCGGCCGCGGCCCCCACGAGCGGTCGCGCACCGAGTAACAGTCGATGGGAATCGTCTCCCCGTGCAAGACCATTCTCCCGGTGACATGGCCGGCCTGGTCGAAATGGACACCCCTCAAGAAAGGGATCACGCCCGTCGGGTGCGGGTTGGGCGCCATGATGGCCTCGAACTCGAGGTCCAATTCGAGCGCGCCCGGATCCGAGTACGACACGTCGTAGCGCCGAAGGGGCTCCACCACCCGCACGTGCACACCGTTGGGCCACTCGAGGTCGCGCATGTCGCGCTCCGAACGCGGCGGCAACTGCAGGCCCGAATACTCGGCTCGGTAGGCCAACTCCCACGGGTAGGCCGCGCCGTCGTCCCACACCCAGGCTCCGCCGTTGCAGAGATCGGCGTTGGGTCGGGCCTGGCAGTACGTCCACCCGCCGAGACTGAGCTCGGGGACGTTCCACGAGAACCAGTTGGTCTCGGTCTCCCACCATCGATCCGTCATCTCCTCGTCGTGAAAATCGTCGTCCTCGGGGCCGAACGTCCGATAGGTGCGCTCGGCGCGCCGTCGGTCGAGGTCGACACCGAACAGCTCGCTCATGTCAGCTCGGGCCAGTGTCGGTCGGCCAGCACTCCCATGGATGGCCGGGCCAGCTCCGTCTCCCGGGCCACCCGGCGCCACAGGAGGTGCAGGTAGTGCTCGTCGCTGACGGCGCCCGCATCGACTGCGTCGGCGGCCGCGGCCCGCCCGGCCGCGACTGATTCGGGTCGGCGGCCCAGCAGCGCCTCGAGGTCGTCGAGCTCGTACGTCTCATAACTGGAACCGTAGAGGTCCACCTGCGCCAGGTACTTGATGATGCGGGCGATCCCCTTACCCCGAGCAGCTGCCAGGGGGTCGGAGATGCGCGGGACGATCACGTCGCGCAGCTGGGAGAGCACCGCGTCGTACATCCAGTCGTGTTCGCCCCGGTCCCGGGCCAGCGGCGCCTCGGCCGGCGTCAGGGCCATTCCGGTGGCAGCCGCGAGCGCCTCGAGCCACAGGCGCCGGTGCAGCATCTGATAGATGAAGCCGTTGCCGACGTCGCCTCCGCCTCCGGTGGCCGCCGAGCGGTTCCCGCCTCCACCGGTTCCGGCGGCATCCGGTCGGTGACCCATCACCTGGAGCTTGGTCTCGGCCATCACCTGGTAGTAGTGCACCCGCGCCTCGTCGATCGGGTTCCCGGAGAGCGCCTCGTACTCGCGCAGGCGCGTCGGGAAGTCGGTGAAGGGCTCCTGGGTCGCCCGCAACGACAGCCAGGCGATGTCGTCCATGGGGTCGCCGAGGTGCGCCAGCTCCCAGTCGACCACGGCCGTGACCCGACCTCCCAGGTACATGAAGTTCCCCGGCCCGGTGTCACCCTGCACGAGGACGGGAGGGCCGTCGTAGCCCGGGACGTTCCGTCGCAGCCAGCGCAGCGAGAAGGCGAGAGCGGGATCGACGGCCCCACCTCGCTCGACGAGCACACGGTCCCACTCGTCGAGCTCGGCGTGGACGGCATCGGTGACGGTCTTTACGGGAGGGAAGGCGGGCAGGTCCAGCGAACCCGGATCGAGTGAGTGCAAGGCGGCGAGCTGGACCATGAAGTCGCGCGCCGTCTCCTCCTGCTCGGCGGGGTCGGCGATGCGGGAGAACCAGTTCTCGCCGGCCACCCGCTCCGACAGCATGGCCTGGTGCACGGGGTGGACGCCGACGACACGGGGAACGGGCACCGGGCTGTCTTGGAGAGCCAGGTAGACGGTGGCCTCGCGGTGCAGCGTCCAAGGGTCCTTCGTGAGAGCAGGGTCGGAGCGGTCGTAGCGCAGGAAGAGGTGGCCCACGGTGCCGTCTGGACGCTCGAGGTCCACGTACCACGCTTCCTTTCGTGCACCCCCCTGCTTGCGGTCGGCCACCGTCAGGCGGCCGCCGCCGACATCCTCGACCCAGGAGACCAGGTCGTCGGGCAGCGCGGTCACACGATGCGGGTGGCGTGATCAGCCCAGTAGCGCTCCCGTAGGACGCCCTTGTAGAGCTTTCCGGTGGGCAGGCGGGGCAGCTCCTCGACGAAGTCGATGCTGCGTGGGCACTTGAAGTGGGCCAGGTGCTCGCGGCAGAACGCGATCAGCTCTCGTTCGAGCGCGTGGTCGTCAGCCACGCCCTCGACGGGCTGCACGACCGCCTTGACCTCCTCCCCGAGGTCCTCGTTGGGGACGCCGATGACGGCAGCATCGAGCACCTTGGGATGTGTGACGAGGAGGTTCTCGGTCTCTTGGGGGTAGATGTTCACGCCGCCCGAGATGATCATGTGGGCCTTGCGGTCGGTGAGGAACAGGTAGCCGTCCCCGTCCAGATAGCCCACGTCACCGACCGTGCTGGTCCTGCCACCGTCGCGACGCGAGCTCGCCGTCTTCTCGGGATCGCCGAAGTACTCGAAGTCGGTGGCGCCGGCGAACCAGACGGTCCCCGACGTGCCGGTGGGGCACTCGTTCCCGTCGTCGTCGAGGATGTGGATGTCGCTGAGGACCGCCCGGCCCACGCTGCCCGGGTGCGCCAGCCAGTCATCGGACGTGATGAAGGTGCAGCCGTTGCCCTCGGTGGCGGCGTAGTACTCGAGCAGGATCGGTCCGAACCACTCGATCATCTGCTGCTTGACGGGCACCGGGCACGGCGCGGCGGCGTGGACGATGACCTCGAGCGAGGACAGGTCGGCCGCCGCCCGCACCTCGTCGGGGAGCTTGAGCATGCGGCTGAACATGGTCGGAACGACCTGGGAGTGCGTGACGCCGTAGCTCCCGACGAGCTCGAGGTACAGCGCCGGGTCGAAGTGCTCCATGACGACGACCGTCGACTTCATGCGCAGCGCGATGGCAACGCTGACCTGCGGAGCGGTGTGGTACAGGGGAGCCGGCGACAGGTACACCATGTGCTCGCGGAAGTTCCACAACGTCGCGATGCCGAGGACGGCGATGCTCGTCTCCGACGGGTGGATGTCGTACATCGGGCGCAGGATGCCCTTCGGCCGCCCGGTGGTACCTGACGAGTACATCATGGGCGCGCCGAGCTGCTCGTCGGCCACCGCGCCGGTGGGTTGCCCTCCCACCGCCTCCTCCCAGGACTCGAACGGGCCGCCCGGGCTGCCCTCGGCTCCCACCATGATCCAGCGGTCGACCTCAGGGCACAGTGCGGGGAGCTGCTGTGCCACCTCGGCCTTGGCCGCCGACGTGACGACGACGCGGGACTGCGAATCGTTGACGACGTACGCCACCTCCTCGGCCGAGAGGTACGAGTTGACCGGAGTGAAGTAGAGCCCGGTGCGCTCGGCGCCCGCTTCGGTGAGGAGCATGGCCGGGTTGTTCTCCATGAAGATCGCCATGTGGTCCTGTCGGCGCAGGCCCGTCTCGCGCAGAAGGTGCGCCACCTGGTTCGCAGAGCCTTCGTACTCGGCGAAGGTCAGCACCCGGCCCGAGGGCGCCATCACGATCGCCGGCTGGTCCGGATGCTCGGCTGCGTGTTCAGCTGCGTACACCGTCGCTCCCTCTGTCCGACCCCGTCCCCAGGCACGAGTACAGCACGTCCACCAGGCAGGCGCCCATGAGCGGGAGCGCCTGGTTCTCGAGGTGGTTGCGGACGAAGCCGCAGGAGACCCGGGCGGTTGGGTCGGCCAAGCCGATCTGCCCGCCGGCGCCCATGTGCCCGAAAGCCCCGTCGTTGGGGCCGTGCATCGGTGGGACGCCGGGGACCAGCGCGGGCGGCTCGAGGGAGTAGCCGACGGCCCATCTCGTGGGCACCGCCATGACGGCGTCGCGGCCGCAGACCTGCTCAGTCCCGAAGCGCTCCACCGAGGCACGCGACACCAGCTCCTCGCCCGACGCCAGGGCGCTGTACACGCGGGCCAGCGCCCTCGCCGTCGACGTGGCGCCCAGCGCGCCGATCTCGGCCTCCAGGACGGCCGGGGTGTTCATGAAGTCGGCGAAGCGGGGTCGTCCCTCCTCGTCGGCGAACAGGTTCCCGTGCGCTCCGGCGAGGACCGAGCGCCCGGACTTGGACTGAGGGTCGATCGTTCGGAGGGCGCTCTCCTGACCCGGCTTGACCGGGAACTCCATGACCGTGGCCACCGACTCGAGGAACGGAGCCGGCGTCCCGATGGAGATGGAGCCGGCGATATCGAGGGGCCGCGCCACCTCGGCGTCGAAGAAGGTCCCGAGGCTGGCCCCGCTGATGCGCCGGACGAGCTCGCCGACCAGCCACCCGAACGTCACCCCGTGATAGCCGTGGCGCGTTCCCGGCGCCCAGGCCGGCGCTCCCGCTGCCACCCCCGCCGCGATGGCCACCGTGTCGCTCCAGCCGCGGCCGTCCCACGACAGCAGCTGGTCGGACCCGGGCAGGCCGATGGCTCCCGACTGGTGGCTGAGCAGCTGGCGGACGGTGGTCGTCTCCTTGCCGAGGCAGCCGAACTCGGGCCAGTACCGCACGACCGGCGCATCGAGGTCGAGCCGGCCGCGGTCCTCGAGCAGGTGGGCGCACAGCGTCGTCAGGCCCTTCGTCGACGACATGATCACCGCCCGGGTGTCCCTCTCCCATGTGCGTCCAGGCGCTGACTGACCGGCCCACACGTCCACCACGCACTCGCCCTCGACGAAGGCGCAGAACGCGCCACCCCCAGTCCCGAGATCTGCTCGTCGCTCACGTTCGCCCACCGTCACCGACGCACCTTCGGCGAGGACCTTCGCCACCCGATCGAAGCCGGGCGCCACGTACCCCGAGACGTCGAGGTTGCTCACAGGGCCCGCAGCTCCTTCTCGACGTCGGGCCACCATTCCTTGCGCCACCACGAGACGTTGATGCGGTCGACGAGGCCTCCGTAGCGCACCCCGACCTCACCGGCCAGCTTGTCGGGGGTGCAGACGATGGTCAGCGTGTCGAGCACCTCGTCATCGACGAGGCGGGCCATGTCGTCCCACCGACCGTTCTTCGAGCACAGGTAGAGGTCACGTTGCAGGTCCCCCCAACCGTGCAGGTCCAGCACGGGCCGGTAGGCGGGGGTGGACGCGTAGTACCCGACCTGGCGCCGCATCGCATCGCGGGCGGAGTACAGCTTCGACTCGTCCTCGACCACGGAGATGAAGCCGGGGCACGTCACTTCGAACCCACCCCCTCGCGAACGGCCCGAGGTCGCCAGGCCGCGGTCCACCGCGGGCAGGATCACCTCGCGCAGGTAGCGCGCCGTGCAGATCCCGTGCGTCAGCACGCCGTCGGCCACCTCGCCGGCCACCTCGTTCATCAGGGGCCCCACGGCGGCCAGGAACACCCGGGGCGGACCGAACGCATGAGGCCGGGGGGCGAAGACGGGCGTCATGAGGGTGTGGGTGTAGAACTCGCCTTCGAAGCCCGACCAGTCGACGCCGTCGTTCCACGAGGACCAGATCGCCCGCAGGGCCAGCACGAACTCCCGCATGCGTGCCGCCGGATGCGACCACGTCGAGCTGAAGCGCCGCTCGATATGACGCCGCACCTGCGACCCCAACCCCAACACGACGCGCCCGCCCGAGTACTCCTGCAGCTGGTTCGTCGTGTAGGCCAGGCTCATCGGGTTGCGGGCGAAGGCGATGGCCACGCCCGTGCCCAAGGCCACCCGAGCCGAGTGCTCGGCCGCCAGCGTCAGGGACAAGAAGGGATCGTTGGTCGTCTCGGCGGCCCACAGGCAGTCGAGCCCGGCCGCCTCGGCGGCACCGACCCGCGAGGCGACCTTGGGCAGGTCGGCACCCAGGCCGCTGTCGATCTTCACCGTGCCCCGCCCCGCCGCCCCGCCCCCGCCCCCGCCGGCTTCGCCCGTCGCCGCACCGGCGCGGGCGTCGGGGCCGGCCCCTTCACCGCCGGCGCGTCCACCGAGAGCGAGAGCGGGATCCCGACCTGCACGAAGCGCCCGGCCGCGGGGTGGCGGTAGTGCCGCAGCAGATCCCGTGCCACCACCTGCGGGTCGTCGGGAACGGCCGAGGGGTGCACGCTCAGCGCCGCGGGGACGCCCGCGCTCCGCAACAGCGACAGCATCTCCTCCGCCGCCAGCAACCCGGCCACCTCCGCCAGGACGTCGGGTCCTCGCGCCGGGACGCCGCCAGTGTTGTCGCCGCCGTCGCCGTCCCAGTCAGCGCCCGACCCAGCGCCGTCCGCTGCGCCTCCGTCACGCAGCACACGGTCACCCACCCGTCCTTGGCTCGATACAGCCGGCACCCCGCTTCCGGCCCCAGGAGGTCGTCGCCCACCAGGTCCGGCACCGACCCGCGAAACCCGAGCGACGCCACGTCCTCGGACTGGAACACGGTCGCCATCAAGGCCAACGAGGCCTCCACCGTCGTCACCGCTGCCCCCCGGGCCCGACCCAGCAGGGCCAGCACGATCCCGGCCGCCAGCAGCAGCCCGGTCCCGTAGTCGTTGGCCGTGAAGTTGACGGGCACCGGCCGGGCCCCGCCGCCCTGGGCCATCTCCATGCCCGTCGCCGCCTGGACCACGTAATCGAAACTGGGCCGCGTCGCGAGCGGCCCCGCCACCCCGAAGCCCTTGGCCCGGGCGTAGACGAGCGAGGGGTTCACCGCCCGCAGCTGCGCCTCGTCGAGCCCGAGGCGCTCCCACGCCCCCGCCATCGCGTTCTCGACCACGACGTCGGACGCGGCCACGAGGTCGAGCAGCCGCGCCCGGTCCCCGGCGGCCTTGAGGTCGAGGACGAGCCCACGCTTGGACCGGTTCCCGTCGACGTAGATGTTGGGCAGCACGGGCATGAGCTGGAACCCGCCCTCGCCGCCGGGCGGCTCCACCTTCACGACGTCGGCCCCGAGCTCGGCCAGCAGGCGCGCCGCCAGCGGACCGGCCCAGAAGCTCGAGAGGTCGACGATGCGGTGGCCGCCGAGCGCGCCCTGCTCCGAGCCGTGCCGGCGGCCGGACCGTCGCTCCCCCGGAACCGTCCCGATGCGTACCGGTGGTCCGACCAGCGGCACCGCGACTCGTCCCGACCACCAGCTCCTCGATGCGCGCCTGATCGTGAGCGAGCCACTCGGCCAGGGTGTTGCACTTGGCGACCGCGGCCGGTTGCTCGCAACAGCGCCGCCTCCCACTCGTCGGCCGTCCTGCCGGCGAACCCGTCGATGACCCGCTGCAGCACCACCTTGTTCCACTCCCGGTCGGACAGTTTCGCCAGGCCCTCCGGGCTCGAGTAGTCGAGCCCACCGTCGTCCATGTCGAGCAGGCGGCACAGCTCGCGCCAGCGCTCCGTGCCGCTCAGGTTCACCATCACGGCGCGCCCGTCGGCGGTTTCGAACACGCGCAGGATGGGGGACTTCGTCTGGCGCACGATGCGGGGCCGGTGCCCCTCGCGGTGGAAGATCGGTGCCGCGTTGAGGAAGAGCAGGCCGTCGAACAGAGACGTTTCGACGTGCTGGCCGTAACCGGTCGAGGTCCGTTTGACCAGCGCCGCGCCGGCACCCAGGACCGCCAGCAGCGCGGCGGCCACGCTGGCCAAAGGGAAGGGCAGCCAGATGGGGTCGTCCCCGGTGAAGAGGCCCTGCTGCGCGCCGGCCCGGGCGTGCACGAGGGGCTCCCATCCCGGCTCGTCCCTCGACGGTCCCGTGCTGCCCCAGGCACTGATGGAGCACGTGACGAGGCCCGGCCGCGTCGCCCGCAGCACGGCCGGGCCGAGGCCGAGCCGCTCCAACGCGCCCGGCCGCAGGTTCTCCACCAACAGGTCGGCCTCGTCCAACAAGCCCAGTGCCTCCCGGTGGCCAGCCTCGGTGGCCAGGTCGAGCTCGACCGTGCGCTTGCCCCGGTTCCAGGCCGCGAAGCGGGCCGGATCGGACCGCAGCGGCTCACCGCCCGGCCGCTCGACCTTGACCACCTGGGCGCCGAGGTCGGCGAAGATGGTGGCCGCCAGCGGCGCGGCGACGTACTGGCCGATCTCGACGACCTTCAAGCCTTGGAGGACGCGGTCAGCGGCCACGGTCTACCTCTGACCCGGGCATGTGGTCGCCTTCGAGATCTCTGGGCAGGCCGAGCACCCGCTCTGCGATGACGTTGCGCACGACCTCGTTGGTGCCTCCGCCGATGGACGCGGAGCGCGAGCTGAGCAGCTGGTTGCACCATCGCCCGCCCTCGGGGTCCTCGGGCTCCCAGGCCACGGCGTGCATCCCTGCGGTCTCGACCGCGACCAGCGCGGACTCCTGGACGAGCTGGGCCATCGCCAGCTTCAGCACCGACGCAGCGGCGGCGTCGCCTTCCCTCGCCTTGGACCGCAGGTAGCCACCCAGGTGCCGCAGCACCATCTGGCGGATGCGCAGCCGGACGAGGCGGTCGCGCAGGACGGGACGGGACGAGAGGTCGCGGCGCCTGGCCTCGGCCGCCAGAGCGGCGAAGCCACCCTTGCCACCTCCACCCGAGCCCAGGCCGCCCAGCGCCTGGCGCTCGAAGGCCAGCATCGTCCTCGCCACGCGCCAGCCGTCGTGCACCTCGCCCAGGACGTTGGTCGACGGCACACGCACGCCCTCGAGGAACACCTCGTTGAAGTGGGCGTCGCCCGTCATCTGGCGCAGCGGGCGCACCGTGATGCCGGGCGCGTGCATGTCGACGATCAGCATCGTGATGCCCTCGCGCTTGGGGCGCGCCGGGTCGGTCCGGGTGAGGCAGGCGGCGAAGTCGCTGTGCTGCGCGCCCGAGGTCCACACCTTCTGTCCGTCGACGACGAACTCGCTGCCATCGAGACGGGCCCGCGTCTGCACGCTCGAGAGGTCCGAGCCGGCTCCGGGCTCGCTGAAGAGCTCGCACCAGACGTGCTCGCCGCGCAGCAACGGTGGGACCAGCGCGTGCTTCTGCTCCTCGCTGGCGTGCACCAGGAGGGTGGGACCGCACATCCCGAGCCCGATCTCGAGGGCGCGGGGTGGGACCTGGAAGGCCTTGGCCTCGCGGTCGAAGATGCGCTGGAACCGGCCGGGCAGCCCGCGCCCGCCGTACTCGGTCGGCCAGGTGATGCCGGCCAGGCCCGCCTCGGCCAGCGCGCGCTGGAAAGAAACGGCGCGCGCCAGGCCGCTCGCTCCGCCGTCGGCTTCGGTCGTCGTGCCCTTCGGCGGCAGCGCCGCACGGAGGAAGTCCAGCACCTCCTGTCGGAAGGCCTCCTCCCCGGGCACGTCGGTCATGCGGTACCGACGGAGAGCAGCCCGCCGAAGACCATGTCCTTCATCACCCGCGCCAGCTGCTCCTGGTCCACGCCGCCGAGCGCGGTGATGGAGCGCAGCATGCCGTCGACCATGGTCACGGCGGCCCGCGCCTCCTCATCCGTGAGGCTGGGGCGAACTTCGGTGAGCAGGTGCACCCACTCGGCCATGCGCACCCGCTCGATCCGGGCCACGCGCCGGCGCGCGTCGTCGTCGAGCGATCGGTACTCCTTGACGAAGACGTCGCGCAGGTTGCCGTTCTCGAGCTGCAGCACGATGGCGGCGTCGATCAGCCGCTCGAGGGTGACCATCGGTGGCGTGTCCTCGTTGAGCACGTCGTCGACCGTCTCGCGCCACGTGATGGCCGCCTCCTCGATCAGGACCGAGAGGAGCTCGCCCTTGCTCTTGAAGTAGCGGTAGATGGCCGGACCGCTCACCCCGGCGGCGGCGCCGATGTCACCCAGGCTCGTCTCGCGGAACCCACGGGTTCTGAAGAGCTCGGTGGCGGCCGTCATGATCGCCTCCCGCGTGCGCTCGCCCTTGGTCCGCCGCCCGGCACCGGTCTGGCGGGAAGGCGGCGTGGCCTCGTCCATATGGGACTGGATGTTAGCCACGGGTCACAAAAGGAGCCGGATCTCGTTGACTCCGGGCCGGACCCATGCTTAGATTTTAATGCTGATTAACAAAAGTGCAAGGCCGTGACAGTGCAAGGCCGGGGAGGGACGCTCATGGAGTTCGGGTTGTTCATGGAGCTGTCGGTGCCGCGCCCGTGGACGGCGGACTCCGAGCGGCAGGTCTACGAGAACGCGCTGGAGCAGGTCCGCCTCGCCGACGAGCTCGGCTTCGACTACGTGTGGGCGGTGGAGCACCACTTCCTCGAGGAGTACTCGCACTGCTCGGGGCCCGACATCTTCCTCTCCGCCTGCGCCGCCCAGACGAGCCGCATCCGGGTCGGCCACGGGGTGGTGGCCTGTGTGCCGCAGTACCAGAGCCCCATCCGGGTGGCTGAGCGGGCGGCGGTGCTCGACATCATCTCGGGCGGGCGCTTGGAGCTGGGGACCGGGCGGTCCGCCACGTGGCCCGAGCTGAGCGGCTTCGGTGCCAACCCCGACGAGACCAAGAAGACCTGGGACGAATTCGTGCGGGTCATCCCCAAGATGTGGATGCAGGAGCGCTTCTCCTGGAACGGCCGCATGTTCTCGATGCCCGAACGGGCCATCCTGCCCAAGCCGCTCCAGAAGCCGCACCCGCCGATGTGGGTGGCGGTGACGTCGCCGGGGACCGAGCTCGACGCGGCGGACCGCGGGCTCGGCTGCCTGGGGCTTTCGCCGGGCGGGTTCGCGGACTCGGAGAAGAAGGTGCAGAACTATCGGCGGCGTATCGAGGTGTGCGACCCGGTGGGGGCGTTCGTCAACGACAAGGTGCTGACGGTGAACTTCCTGTCGTGCCACGAGGACGGCGACCTGGGGCGGCGCAACGGGCTGAAGGTGGCGTCCATCTTCAGCTACATGGCGGCGCAGCTGCTCTCGGCCAAGGAGGTCCTGCCCACGCACTCCTACCCCTCCGAGGGCCTGCTGCCGGCGTTGCGGCGGGAGTCGGGGAGCCCGGGCGACGCCGCCAAGTCGTTCAAGGGCGTGACGATGGGCACCCCGGACGACGTGGCGGACGCGATCGCGGCCTGGGAGAACGTCGGGTTCGACGGCATCAACTTCATCCACCAGTTCATGGAGGTCTTGCCTCAACAATTCGTGCTCGACAGCATGCGGCTCTTCGCCGAGGAGGTCATGCCCCGGTTCAAGACGGCGCGGTCGGCGGCCCGGCGGCCGGTTGCGGCGGGGGTGGCCTGATGCCGCTCGCCGGCTCCCTCGACATCCGCCCCCTGCTGGGTGCCGCTCCCGAGGTCGTCCTGGACGACCGTCAGCTCAAGGTCGACGACGTCGACATCCTCCAGATCCTCTACGAGGTGCGGGTGGCCGACCGTGAGGCCCTCGTCCCGCCCGCCCTCAACCCCACCATCCCTCCGGTGGTCAGCTTCCTCGTCTACCGGGCGCAGGACAGTGCCTTCGGCCCCTTCGCCCTGGCCCAGGTGCGCCTGACGGCCCGATCCGGCGTGCGCCCCCGGGCGTTCCTCATCTCGGCCCGCTGCGACAACCCGTCCCTGTCCGCGGTGCTGGCGGGCTCGTGGGGGTTCCGTCTCGCGCCGGGGGACGTCGCGCTGCGCCGCTTCCACGACCGGGTGGACTGCACGGTGCGTGAGGAGGACGGCGGGGTGATCCTGCAGGCGTCGCTCGTCGACCCCGTGCCGGTGACGGGGCACGACGTGCAGTACCCGCCGGGCATGCATCTGGCCCGCGTGACTCGGGACGGCGTGAGCAAGCCGCGCATCGTGCAGGTGGACTCCGAGTACGAGTTCCGCCGAGCCGACCGCGGCCGGCCGGAGCTGACCAGCTTCGATCCCGGGGCCTGGGGCGACGCCCGCCTCGTGCCCGACATCCCGGTCTCGGCCAGCTTCGCCGCCTGCGACATGACGATCGCCAACGTCCGCTACATCTGCAACCCCGACATCCCCGCCTCCGAAGGGACGGAGAAGGTCAGCGACGCGTGACGTCCCTATTCTGAGCGCCGGTGCCCGCGGACAGAACCGACGAGGACGAGGGGCTGCACCCGGCGGGTGACGACCCCGACTGGCAGGAGAGCGTCTACCTGGCGTGGCGCGACCCGGGCAGTGGACTGGGGGGGAACCACCGCATCGGCAACGAGCTGAACCGGGGGACGGCCAACCTGTGGTGCGGCGTCTACCACGAGGGCGGGACACGGTTCCGCTGCAACGGCGAGGCGCTGCCACTGGCCCGCCTCGAGCAGGCCGGCCTGTGCGCCGGGCCGCAGCGCCTCTTCCACGACGGCGGGCGGATGCGTTTCGTCCTCGACGGCGACGGGTGTCGTGCCGATCTCGAGATCACCGACGAGGGGTCGCGGTCCTTTGCCAATGCCCAGTCGTTCTCCGGGACGGCGGGGACGGCGGGGACCATCTTCTCCAACAACTTCCACGTCTTCTGCCGGGTCCGGGGCACGGTGGATCTCGACGGCGTGGAGGCGACGGTCGATGCGCCGGGCTGGCGGGACCACTCGTGGGGGGTGCGGCGCTGGGACAGCTTCATCTCGAGCCGGAGCTTCGGAGGGACTCACGGCCGGGGTGACGGCGCCCTCCGGTTCCGGTTCGCCTCGATGGTCGGCGTGAACGGCAGCTTCTTCCGCTTCGGCTCCTTGGAGAGGCACGGGGAGACGGTGCCGGTCGCCGGCGCCGAGATGCTCGTCCACGTCGACGACGACTCCGTGCGCTGCCCCTCGGCGGAGGTGCGGTACCGGCTGGAGGACGGCGGGACGACCTGCGTGCGGATTCAGACCATCGGGGGCATGATCGGCGCCACGGCCCAGCGCTACGGCTGGGAGTCGGTGGGCGACGTCACCGTGGACGGCGAACCGGGGGGGTGGGGCTTCCTCGAGACGAACCTCAACGCTCGCAACGGGCAGAGCCCGCCCGCCTTCGTGCTCGCCGACGCCCTCACCAACGGCGTCACGCGGCCGGCCCCGTGACGCAGACCAGTGGGGTGAGACGGTGAGACGGTGAGACAGCCCGCCGACGACCGTGCCCTGTACCTCCGGCAGGTGCGCGCCACGGTGTCGAGCACGTTCCTGCCGGAGCTGACGAGCGCCTCGGCCAGGGACGCTGCAGGGTTGGTCGACCGGATTCTGGCCGAGCTCATCGTCGAGGAGGAGTGGGCCGAGACGCTGAGCGACGAGTTCGGTGCCGCCTTCGAGACGCTGCTGGCGGATCCGGGGTGGCGTGAGCGGCGACACCGTCAGCCCCGAGCGCTTCGTCGAGCTCCGCCGGCGGGCCGCCGAGGTCGTGGCGCTCGACGCGGTGAGCGAGGACGCCGCGACCCGCGAGCGTTGCCGGCGGCTCGTCGACGTCGAGCGACGATTCCTCGAGCGGGTCGACGAGATCCGGCGAGCGGTGCTCTCCGAAGACGCCGGCGACGGCGACGGCCGACGCCGAAACGCCGTCGACCCGGTGCTCGCTCTCTGCCGAGCAGCTGACCGGGTACCTGCGCCGCAAGCTCCCCGGGTCGCCGGAGCTGGTCGTCACCGCTCTGGAGGTGGTGCCCGGGGGTCGTTCCAAGGAGACCATCCTGGTCTCGCTCGCCGGCACCACCGAGATCCCGGCCGCGGTCATCGTCCGCAAGGACCGCCCCGTCGGTGTGCTCCAGACGCGCGCCGCCGAGGAGTTCGCCGTGCTGGAGGCCGTGCACGCCCACGGCGGCATCCCGGTCCCGCGACCCTTCTTCGCGGACGAAGGGGACGACGACCTGGGCCCCGGCACCCTGCTCGTGATGGAGCGGGTCAGCGGGAGCAAGGCCGGCGAGTACTTCCCGGACCTGGCCGCTCCGAGCGAGCACCGGCGCGCGCTCGGCCGCCAGCTCGCCACGGCGTTGGCCCACCTGCACGCCGTGCCGCTGGAGGCCCTCGGGAAGACGAGCCTCGACGTCGAGGCGGAGGTGACCGCGGCGACCATCACCGCGGCGGTGGAGGGCATGTCCTCCCGCATCGGTGAGCTCAGCGGTCCACCCATCGCGGCCGTCCCGCTGGCCCGCCAGTGGCTGCTCGACCACCTGGATGATGTGGTGCCCCCTGGCCGGCTGTGCCTCCTGCAGGGCGACGTCGGCCTGCACAACATGCTGGTCGAGGGCGACGAGATCACCGCGCTGGTCGACTGGGAAGCGGCGATCGTCGGGCCTCCGGCCCGCGAGCTGGCGGCCGCCTGGCCGGCCGCCACCGCGCTGACTGGCTGGCCCGAGTTCGTCGAGGCCTACGTGGAGGCGGGCGGTCCGTCGGAAGCGACCGACGACCGGCGCCGTCACCTACTACCGCGTCTTCTTCGCCCTCGGCGCCTGCATGTCCAGCCGGACGGGAGGCCACCTCTTCCGCACGGGCGCCAAGCGCGACCTCGTCACTGCCCACTCGGGGCTCGACGCCCACTTCCGCTCCCAGCGCAACCTGGTCCGCGCCCTCGAGGACGCACGAGCCCTGGGCTGACAATCAAATGGGCGGGCAAATGTGCGGGCGCTCGGGTGCCCGGAGCGTGCCCTCGGGTCGGTCCCCCTCTGGGGAGAAGGCGCCCATCTATGACAGATGCGTTGCGATACCTTGTCGCCGAACGGTAAATGGTGCCCTCTTTGATGGCCGCCGTCGGGTCGGACACCTGCGCCGGTGTCGACCCCGATCCTGAGGAGGTAAGGGTGCGCGCACAGGCTCGAGGCAGTCGTCTCGGGGCGACGGCGCTCGCCGGGGTCCTGGCCGGAGTGCTCGGTGTCGCCACGCTCGACGCCGCGGCCGGCGCTCAAAGCCCGCTCGGCGCCGCCCATCCCGCCACCCTGTCTCCCGTCACGATCGGCCTGATCAGCGACGGCGGCTCCGGGACGGTGGGCACGGCGCCGTTGGTCGAACAGGGTGCGCGGATGGCGGTCGCCTACGAGAACACCTATGGCGACGGTCTCGAGGGACACCGGATCGAGCTCCACATCTGCGAGAACGAAGAGACGCCGGCGGGTGGTCAGGCCTGTGCCAACGACATGGTGCAGCGTGGGGTCGCCGCAGTGGTCGAGCCCTTCACCGGTCAGGGTCAGACGGAGGTGCCGACCGTCGTGAAGGCGGGCATCCCCTACATCACGATGTCGGGTGGTTCTACGGCGGAGCTCACGACACCAGGAGCCTTCGCTCTGCAGGGCGGGTTCCCGGCGATCCTCGGCGCCGCGGCGCTGCACGCCAAGCAGCAGGGCTACAAGAAGGTCGCCTTCTTGGTCGCCAATGTCCCGTCCGTCGTGCAGGCCACACAGGGGCTCGGTGGCCTCGTCTTCAAGGCCGCCGGGGTCGGCTTCGAGGTGGTGCCGGTGAACTCCGGGACGGCGGACATGTCACCGCAACTCGAAGCCGCGGTGAACGGCGGGGCGTCGGCCGTCGGGGAGGCGGGCGACGTGACGTTCTGCGCATCGTTCCTGCGGGCCTATTCATCCTTGAATCTGCACGTACCCAGGTACGTGGTCGCGACCTGCCTCGACCCCAGCATCTTGAACTCCCCGTCACTGGACAAGGTGATGCGAGGCTCGTGGCTGGCCGGCGCCGGGACCGCCAGTCCGAGCGACGACGCGCTCTATGCGGCGATCGTGCACAAGTACGCGCCGAAGGTGAACGCCAACCCCAACGCCAGCGCCAACGACCTCGCCGGCATGCTGCCCGTGCTCTCGCTGGCCGCCATCATGAAGGGTTCGACGGAGCCGGTGACCGCGTCCGGGATCCTGAAGCAGACCGAGGCGGCCAAGGATGTGGTCCTGCCGATGTTCGGTGGCGTCACCTTCACCTGCAACGGTGCAGCGATCCCGCTGCTCAAGTCGGTGTGCTCGTCGACGGCGGCGATCGGCGTGCATCGGCAGCGGCTACCGCTAGAGCCACGTCAAGGTCTACGACCCGACACCGCTCTTCTAGCGCCCACGGAACATGCCCAGGTCGCAGGGACAAACGGGGGTGACGGAACATTTCAGAAGTGTTGCGATACGTTGGCCCGGGGAGCCGCTAAATGGTATCCTCTTTTCCAACCGTAGCCGGGGGGCTGTTGCGGCTGGTCATGAGCACCGACGTCGCCCCATGATCCCAAGGAGGAAACAGTGCTCACATCAGGTGCGATGAGGCGGTACGGCGGACGATCGGCGAGGGCCTTCAACAGGGGCATGCTGGCGGCAGGCGTCCTGGCGGCCGCCTCCCTGTCGGCAGCGGTCGCCGGTGCCGGCACGGCCGGCGCGAGCGGCGCGCTCGGCACCCCGCACGCAGCCACGCTGTCACCCGTCACGATCGGCCTCATCAGCGACGGTGGCGGCAGCAGTTCCATCGGCACCGCCGCGCTCGTCGAGCAGGGGGCCAAGGCGGCGGTGGCGTACCTCAACGGCTACGGCGGAGGCCTCGAGGGCCACAAGATCAGCCTGTACATCTGCGAGAACCAGTCGACCCCGGCCGGCGGCCAGACCTGTGCCAACGACATGGTCCAGCACGGCGTCGTCGCCGTCGTCGAGCCGTTCACCGGCCAGGGTCAGACCGAGGTGCCGACCATCGTCGGCGCCGGCATCCCCTACATCACGGTCAGCGGGGCCTCCACGGCGGAGCTCACGTCGCCGGGCGCCTTCGCCCTGGAGGGCGGGTTCCCGGCCTACCTGGGTGCCATGGCCCTGAGCGCCAAGGCACACAACGTGAAGCATGTCGCCTTCCTGGTCGAGAACGTGCCGGCCGCCATTCAGGGCGCGCAAGTGCTCGGCGGCTTGGTCTACAAGGCGGCGGGCGTCGGGTTCACCGTCATCCCGATCAACCCGGGAACGGCCGACATCTCTCCACAGATGCAGTCGGCCGTCTCGGGTGGCGCGGACGCCGTGGGCATGGTGGGCGACGTGACACTGTGCAGCTCCTTCCTCCAGGCCTACAACACGCTCAATCTCAAGCTGCCCAAGTACGTGCTCTCGACGTGCCAGGACCCGAGCATCCTGAACTCGGCGACACTCGACAAGGCATTGGCCGGCTCCTACATCACCACGACCACGAAGTCGTCCCCCTCCGACCTCGCGCTGTACGCCGCCATCGTGAAGAAGTACGCGCCGAAAGTGAACCCGAACCCCAACGTCAGTAGCAACCAGGCTTCCGGGGTGACGCCCGTTCTGGCGCTTGGTGCAATCATGAAGGGATCGACGCAGCCCGTGACGGCGGCCGGCGTCAAGACGCAGACGCAGACGGCACAGAACGTGGTCATCCCGCTGTCGGGTGGACTGACCTTCACCTGCAACGGCACCGCCATTCCGTTGCTCAAGTCGGTCTGCTCGTCGGCCGCGGCGATCGGTGTCATCCAGAGCGGCAAGTCCGGCAAGATCACGGGCGTCAAGGTGTACAACCCGACGCCGCTGTTCTAGGAGGAGGGCTCCGGGGAGCCGGTCAGCCGGCTCCCGACGCAGTTGTCACGGGGGTGGTCCTCTCCGGAGGGCCGCCCCCGTGGCGCGTCACAGGCGACAGATGACTGTCATGCCCGACTGGGGCGGAAGAGCGGTTCAGAGCGGGCGGAGTAGTGACACGGCCTGGGAGGCTGGGAGACTCATCGAGTGCGGCTCCCAATCGAGGACTGTTGGAGCCTCTTGCGCTCGGCAGAGCACGGCGTCCTGTGCACGGCGGGACCCGGGCAGAGGATCGACGCGGTGCCGGTCTGCTTCGTCGTCGCCTCCGGGGCGATCGCGACACCGATCGACCAGGTCAAGCCAAAGGAGACGACCGAGCTGGGCCGGGTCAGGAATCTCGATCGTGATGCGAGGGCCACCCTGCTCTGCGAGCACTGGAACCTGGACGACTGGTCACAGCTGTGGTGGGTGCGGGCGCATCTCGTCCGTCGATCGGGCAATGAATGGAGCCTGACGTTGCTCGAGCAGAGCGAGAACGCACTGCGCCGAAAATACGTCCAGTACCGTCACACAGACTTCGCCGAAATCCTTCTCTTCGACGTGGCGTCCCTGGTCGGATGGTCCGCCACCAGGAGTCAGCCCGACGTCACCGACCCGCTCATGTAGGCGGACTCGACGGCACTCGTGTCGTCACGGAGATCCTTGGCCGACCCCGACAACACGACGCTGCCGTGCACGATCACCATGGCCTCGTCGGCCACCTCCAGTGCGAGCTGGACGTGCTGCTCCACCATGATCACCGAGGCCCCGTGCTCGTCGGCCACCTGCCGGATGATCGGCATGAGCGATTCCACCGCGACCGGTGCCAGGCCCATCGACATCTCGTCGATCAACAACAACCTCGGCGACTGCACGAGCGCCCGTGCGATGGCCAGCATCTGCTGCTCGCCTCCCGAGAGATCACCGACCCTCAGTCTCTCCCGCCGCTTCAGCGCGGGGAACAGGTCGAGCACAGGGTCCAGATCGGCGCCGCGGGGAGCGGCCAGCTTCAGGTTCTGCAGATGGGGTCAGCTCGGTGAACAGGGCACGGAAGTCGGGGATCAGGACCATGCCCGCCTGGTTCATGCGGCGCGGCGACGACCCCTTCACGGGCTCGCCGTTCAAGGTGATCGTGCCGGCTCGAGGCGGCAGGAAGCCCGCCAGCGTCATCAGCAGGGTGGTCTTGCCGGCGCCGTTGGGCCCGAGGACGGCGAGCACCTTCTTGTGCCGGAGCGTGAACGTGATGTCGCGGGCCGACCGTCAACTTCCCGTAGCCGACCCCGAGACCGTCACACTCGAGTACGGGAGCGCCGATCGCAGGTGCGCCCCCGCTCGGCGCTCCGCTGGCGATCTCGGCGGCGTCGGTCACGAGGCCACCAGGCGCTGATGGGTGACACCGAGGTACGCGGTGGACACCTGCTCGTTCTCCCGGATCTGATCCGGAGTCCCAGTGGCGATCAGCGCGCCGAAGTCGAGGACGTCGATCGCGTCGCACAGGTTCAGCACGAGGCTCATGTCGTGGTCGACCAGCAGGATGGTGACGCCCGTGTCGCGCACGCCCCGCAGCCGCTCGGCCAGCCACAGGCTCTCGGTGCTGTCGAGCCCGGCCGCCGGCTCGTCGAGCAGGAGGAGGCGGGGCTCGCCAGCCAGCGCGCGGGCCACCGAGACGAGTTGCCGCTGCCCCTGCGAGAGCATGGACACCTGCAGGTCGCGCATCTCCACCAGGCCGAGCTCGTCGAGGATTCGCGTCAGTGCTTCGGGGTCGTGGGTGGTCGCCCGGTGTTGGCCCACCTGGACGTTCTCCTCGACGGTGAGATCGTCGGAGACCCCGGCCAGCTGGAAGGTGCGGGCGAGGCCGAGCGCCGCCCGACGGTGCGGCGAGTAGCCCGTCGACGTCCTGTCCGGCGAGCGCAACGGAGCCCTCGTAGTCGTGGAATCCGCAGAGGGCGTCGATCGTGGTCGTCTTGCCGGCGCCGTTGGGACCGATCAGTCCGACGATCTGGCCCTCCTCGACGCTGAAGCTCACGTTGTCCACGGCGACGACGCCGCCGTAGCGGACCGTCAGGTTCTTGACGTCGAGGAGCGGTCCGGCTCCGTCGCTGCCGGACACCTGCGTGTGCCCGTTGGTCCCGACGCCCGCTCCGCTCCCCACCAGCTCGCCGGGTTCGGCCGCCACCGGTGCCAGGGTCGGCGCGGTGGCGGGGCCCGGCCGTGGTCGGCTCGGCCACGTGCGTCTCGGACGCCGTACGCAACGACGGCACGAGTGCGCCGTCGGGTCGGGCCATGACGCCGCGCACCCGGCGCTGCTCCAGGAAGAGGTGGGTCGGCCCGACGATGCCGTCGGGGTTGAAGATCACCGTGAGGATCACGCCGATGCCGGCGACGATGCCGTACCAGTTGTCGACCCCGCCGCTCCCGACACCGGAGGAGATCAGCGCCACCAGGATGCCGCCGGCCGAGATGATGCCGGCGAGGATGCCGCCGCTGACCGAGGTGATGCCGGCCACGACGACGACGGAGAACGTCGACGAGCCCGAGGTAGGCGTCGAAGTCCTGGAAGGTCACGTTGCCCAGCTGGTAGGCGAGCAGGGACCCGCCCAACCCGGCGATGAAGGCGGCGATGGCGAAGCCGATCAGCTTGACCCGGACCACGTTGATCCCGGCTGCCGCCGCCGATCGCTCGTCCGCCCGCACCGCCAGCATGGCCGAGCCCAGCCGGCTGGTGCGCAGCCAGCTCACCCCGAGCGCCACCAGCACGAGGACGACCAGGCACAGGATCCCGAAGGCCGGCCGCGGGAAGTCCTTGCCCGACCCGATGCTCAGGTCCATGCCGAACAGCCGCGGCGTCGGGATGGCCAGCCCGCTCGCACCGCCGTCGATGGAGTTGTTGTTGAACCAGATGGCCTCGACCCCGGCGGCGAAGGTCAGCGTCACCACGCCCAGCATCAGACCGCGCACCCGCAGGGCCGGGATGCCGATCAGCACGCCTGCCGCGGCGGCAACCAGTGCGGCCAGGATGGGCGCGATCGGGAAGGGGATGCCCCACGAGGAGGCGAACGTGCTCAGGATGTAGGCCGACACGCCGGCGAAGGTGAGCTGCGCCAGCGAGATCTGCCCGGTGTACCCGGTGACCACGACGAGCGACAGCGTGATGACCGCCGGTGATCATGCTGGAGTACAGCGCCGCCCGGTCGTTGCCGGTGAAGAAGTAGATGGCGCCGAGTCCCGACGGCGGTGCCGACCACCGCGGTCGGGAGCCGCCAGTGCGGGCCGCGGGGCACGGCCGAGCGTGACCTGCACCAGGGTGCCGCGGCTCGGCATGGTCTGACCCCGGAAGGCGAGGACGGCCAGCACCAGGACCAGCGGGATGAGCTCGCCGGCTCCGGCAGGGAACCCGGGATGGACGCCATTGAGGTAGACGGAGAGCGACTCGAGCGCGCCGATGCCGAGGCCGGCTGTGATGGCCCATCCCAGCGAATGGAAGCGCCCCACGACGGCCGCAGCCAGCGCCGGCACGATGAACAGCGTGTAGGTGCCCGGTTGGAGCGGGACGAGCGGGGCGATCAGGATGCCGGCGATGCCCGCAGACGACGAAGCTGATGATCCAGTTGACGAGTGCGATGCGGTCGGGCGAGAGGCCGCTCACCAGGGCGCCCACCTCGGTCTCGGCCGAGGCCCGCGTGGCCAGGCCGAAGCGGGTGAAGCGGAACAGGACGGTCAGCACGATGCCGAGGCCGATGATGGTGGCCGGCCAGCAGGAGGCGGTCGACGGAGATGTCGACGCCGAGGAAGCTGACGTGGTTCTGGGGGAAGATCGGGTTGACCAGGATCACCTGCGTGCCGACCTGGTAGGTGACGACCGCGGTCAGCAGGCCCATGAGACCGATGGAGGCGACCGCCTTGGCCACGGGCCGGTGGTTGCGCAGCGGGCGGAAGATCGAGCAGGTAGGCCAGCGCGCCGAGCACCGCCTGAATGGCCAGCGTGATGAGCAGCGCCGGCCAGAAGCCGAGGTTCGATCCCGAGGCTGATGGTCGGGCTCAGCCCGGGGATGGGCTGCAGCAGCTGCCCGTTGCGCAGCAGCGAGTAGGTGTACGCCGCGTACAGGGCCTGGGCGCCCGTGGCGAAGTTGAGGACCCCCGACGAGCGGTAGGTGACGACGAGCGCCATGGCCAGGGCGGCGAACACGCCGCCGTTGCCGAGTCCGAGGAAGAGGAATTGGAAGTAGGTGCTCACCGTGCCGGGCCCTGCCGGCTCATCGTCCTGGGCCGCCCGTCACGCGGCTCCCCCGGAGCAGGTCACGGATTTAGGATACTCAAATCTGGATCTCCCTCAACCAGAAGCACGACGTCGAGGCTCCGACCGGGCACTGAGTGACCCAGCCGGGGGTGGCGATCCAACGTCGGGGAGCGAGCGCGCCACCCGGCGTGCCCCCAGGTAACCGCTCCACCCTACGAAGTCCCGCCTACCGCCTCCGCGAGCTCGTCCCGCAGCACTCGCCGCAGCAACTTCCCGGTCGGCGAGTACGGCAGCTCGTCGCGGAACTCCACGACGCAGGGCATCTTGGTCGAGCGCAACCGAGTACGTACCCAGTCCTGCAACTCGGCCTCCGTGGCCGCCGCGCCAGGGTGCAGCACCACGACGGCCGCCACCGCCTCGCCCCACTCGGCGTCGGGGATGCCGATGACGGCGGCCTCGGACACGGCCTCGTGCGTCATGAGCACCTCTTCCACCTCACCGGGCGAGATGTTCTCCGCCCCCCGCACGATCACGTCGTCCAACCGCCCGTCGATGTACAAGAAGCCCTCGGCATCGAACCAGCCTGCATCTCGCGTGCGGAACCACCCGTCCTCGGTCAGCACGTTGTTCCCGACGTACTCGCCGGCCACCTGCTCGCCGCGCACCCAGATCTCGCCCTTCTCGCCCGGTGGCAGCACGGCATCGTCGGCTCCGCGCACCTCGACCTCCAACGAAGGAAGCGGGCGTCCCACCGATCCCAGCCGCGCCCGCACCAGAGGGGTCGTCGCTGGCGAAGGCCTCGCGGTGGTCGTCCGGGGTCAGCATGGCGATCGTCGAGCTCGTCTCGGTCAACCCGTAGGCGTTGACGAGGTCGACGTGGGGCATGTCGCGCAGCGTTCGCTCGACGAGCTCGAGCGGCATCCGCCCGCCCCCGTACGACAGGTGTCGCAGCGCCGGCGGCTCCACACCAGCGTCCTCGACTGCGGCCAGTATCCGCCCCAGCATCGTCGGCACCACCATGGCGTGCGTGATCCGCTCGTCCACTGCCAACCGTACCCATGACGCCGCGTCGAAGGACGGCAGGTACATGATGCGACGCCCCGCGTAGAGGGAGCTCAACACGGCCGCGATCCCGGCGATGTGGTAGGGCGGCACGCAGATCAGCTGCGCCTCCTCGGGCGAACAGCCCAGGAACTCGACGCTGGAGATGATGTAGGACACGAGATGCCGATGGCGCAGCACCGCCGCCTTGGGCTCCGACGTCGTCCCGCTCGTGAACAACAGCACCGCGATCTCTTCGGGGTCGACGAAGGGATGGTCCCCGGTCACCGGCTCGGCGGTCGCCGACGCGAACTCACCCTTCGTCACGACGTTGGCGGCGCCGCAATCCCGAAGCCGTTCCACTTCGTCGTCGTCGGCGATCATGAGCCCGCCGGCGACGCGCCCGAGAATGCCCTTCAGCTGCTCGTCGGGCGCTCGATAGTTGACCGGCGTGAACGGAACCCCCGCCAGCGCCGCCCCGAACAGCGCCACGGGCAGCACGTCGGAGTTGACCCCGAAGTACCCGACGACGTCGGCCCCGCTCTTCTCGAAGTAGACGGCGGCCCGCCTGGCGCGCTCGAGGAGCTCCGCCGCGCCGATGCCGCCGTCACGCGGAACCGAGGACGACGCGGTCCGGGTCTCCCTCAGCCGCCATCTCGAGCAGCATGGCGATGTTCATGCGTCAGTCCGAGGCGGGAAGCGGCTTGGCGCCCTTGACGTCCAGGAGCGTCTCGCCCACCGAGATCGATCCCTCGCCGGCCTTGGTGCACAGGACCTCGAGGCCGAGCTCGTCGTTGCTGTACCGCTTGCCCAATTGGGTCCCCTGGTCGAAGCCTGCCTCGGTGCTCTGCGTCACCACCTCGGCGTCGACCGCCAGAAAGGCGTGCCCGCCACAGCGCAGGTCGACGGGCTCGGCGGGTGCCCGGACCACCACGACCTCGCAGGCGTCGGTTGCGCTGCGCAGCCTCGTCCCTGCCTTCAATTGCATCGCCACCGCAGTCCTTCCTCGCTCTCTCGTCCCCCGATTGGGGGCAATCCAGGTTATCGGCCGCCGTCTCCTGCCCCTCACGACACCGGCGGACGGCCATTTCTACTGCCGCCCGGGGGGCCGCCGCACACCGAGCGAACTTCGCGTGCGAAACTGGTGCCCGGGGGATCCCACGTGGATCGGAGGGAGGACCTATGGACAACGGTCCCGGGGTGGTTTGCAGACCCCGAGGACGCGGCCCAGGAGCGCTACTGGAACGGCTCCACCTGGACCGACCGTGTGCGCCCGGTCGGGAGGTCCCGCTCGCTGCGCCTGCCTGACCACGTCCCCGAGCTCCAGCGGGCTCTCGCTGCCTCAACCGCCGACATCGACGCGGTGGAGGATCGGCTCTCGACCATGTTCGATCGCACCGACGGCGCTGCGCCGCCGGCGAGGCCCTCCGCCGCGCCGGCGCGCCGACCACGCGAGGACCGGGACGTCTACGCCGACGCCGATTCGGAAGCAGCGGCGGAGGTCAACCTGAGCGACGACCACGTCCAGGGCACGCAGCCGGTGACGGAATGGGCGGATCCCTCCGACGAGGACGGCGGTGACGCCGAGGCGTTCGCGGAGCTCAACGCCGCCCTGGCATCCGAGGAGCCCGACGAGCCCGACGACGCGCCAAGCGCGGGCTGTTCCGCCGCCGCCCCTGACGGATCGGTCAGCCGAAGGCGGTGACCTGGCGGGCGAGCTCGCCCCAGCGTTCGAATGCCTCGGGATCGCTCACGACGTCCGAACCGGTGAAGTAGCTGACCACCCGCGTGGCCATGCCGCCGTACTTCGCCACGATCTCGTCCGCCATGTCGTCCCAGGTGCCCGTCGTCGTGAACTGCTCGAGCAGGTCGTCGTCGATGACCGCCGCCATGCCGGCGACGTCACCCGCCTGCTGGCGTTCACGGATCCGCTCGGTCGTCCCCTCCCGGTCCAGTTGTTCGAAGATGAAGGCGTAGTTGGGCGTGGACCCGTAGAAGGCGATCTGGATCCGCGCCCTCTCCCGCCAGGCGTGCTGCTCCTCCTCGGTGTCGCCCACGCAGAGGAACGCGGGAACGATCACCTCGAGGTCGTCGACGCTGCGTCCCGAGCGGGCGGCTCCCGCGCCCAGCTCGGGTAGCACCGTCTCGCGCAGGTAGGTCGTGTGGTTGAGCGGGTGCACGTGGACGCCGTCGGCCACCTGCCCGACCATGCGCAGCATCCAGGGGTTGACCGCGGCGACGTCGATGGGAGGGTCAGGGAAGTCGATCGGCCCCGGCGCCCACATCGGCGGCAGCAGGGACAGCGCGTAGAACTCGCCCTCGACGGCCAGCGGTTCCCCGGTACGGAAGGACTCGAATATCTGCTTGACCGCCAGGACGTACTCGCGCATGCGCGGGCCCGGCGGGTCGAAGTCGGCTCCGTAGCGCCGCGTGATGTGGGCGCGCACTTGGGCGCCCAGGCCCAGGCGGAACCGGCCGTGACTCGCCTCGGCCAGTTCCCACGCCGCCGCCGCGGTCACCATCGGGCTGCGGGGAACGCGACCGCGATGCCGGTCAGGACGTCGATGTCGGCGGCCACCGCCAGCGCGCCACATGTCAGGTACGCCGTCCGGCCCGCCTCCGTGACCACGAGCCCGGACAGCCCGACCGCGGCCGCCCGCGCCCCGAGGTCGCCCGCCTGGCGCAGCGGTTGCGCCGGCAACATGGCGTCGAACTTCAGCGCCACGTCACGCCGCCTGCGGTGCGGTCGGCCTTCCGGCTCTCCGTGCCGGCACCCAGTCGTTGACGCTCGGGAAGTACTCCTCGGTGTGGTCGACCGTGCCCGCGGCGGCGTAGTGGTACACCATGGCGGCGCGGATGCCGTCGGACTCGTTGTCCGTCGAGCAGTGCATGAGGTGGCTGTCGAAGACCAAGAGGTCGCCAGGCTCCATCAGCACGGGCTCCGACGCCGTCATGTCGTGGTCGACGATCTCGAAGTAGCCGTAGTTCGCCCCGGGCCGGCGGTCGGGCACGTGGGTGTGCACGGGCTCGGTCTGCGATCCGGGCAGCACGTGCAGGCAGCCGTTCGTCCAGCGTCGCCGCGGTCACGGCCAGCCACACGCCGACGACGGGTCGCGCCGGCTCGAAGGGGAAGTAGAAGGAGTCCTGGTGCCAGGGCTGCCCCCAGGCACCGGCCGTCTTGAAGATGAACTGGGACAAGAACACGTCGATGTCGGGTGCGATCAGCTCGGACACCGTGTCGACGACCGTGCCGGAGTGGGCGAAGTCCGCGAAGACACCGTCCCGGTGCAGTTTGAAGATCTTGGACATGGCGTCCTCGGGGTTGGCCACCGCCATGCCCGCCTTGTTGCTCTCCGGCACCAGCTTCACTCCGAGCGCATTCGCCAGCTCCGGTTGTCGCACGATGCGCGTCACTCGGTCCAGCATGGCCTCGCACACGGCATGCTCGGCGAAGCCCGCGATGCGGAAGAAGCCCCGTTCGTCCCATGACGCGCGTTGCTCCGCGGTCAACACGGGCTCATCCGATCGGATCGGCCGGCGGATCCGGCAGCGCGCCACCGGGGAGCGGCCAGGCCAGGGGCGTCACGTCGCTCGCGATGACCGCTCCCAGCTCAATTCCCGCCCGCTCCACCGAAGGGTGGGGGTAGCGGCCTTCGCCCCGGGTCGATCCGTCCGCGAAGTAGATGGCCGTGTGCACCCGACGGACCGTACCCGTCGTGTTCGGCTTGGCCAAGTGGAAGGTGAGACCGTGGTGGAAGGCGACCGAGCCGGCCGGCACCTCGACCCAGACCGGCGCCACGTCCTCGAGCTCTGGCCGGGCCAGTGGGTCCTCGCCCGTCCCGGTGAAGATGTCGACGAACTCGCGCAGGCCGAGCCGGTGGCTCCCCGGCAGGTACCCCATGGCGCCGTTGTCCAGGGTCGAGCCGTCCAGCGGGATCCACGCCGTGATGGTGTCCGTCTCGACGATCGGCCAGTAGGGATGATCCTGGTGCGGATCCGTGTCGCGCCCGCCGGCCTCCTTGTACAGCGCCTGGTCGTGCCAGATCCGGATGGCGTCGACACCGAGCAGGCGCGCCGCCGTCTCGGTGACCCGCGGATGGAACGTCAACGGACGGACGCCGGGAATGTCCTCCCAGAGGTTCTGGCACTGGATGAAGCTCTGCTCGTAGCGTGACTTCTCGGCCAGGACACGGGTGTCGTGCCGGCTTCGCCGCGCCACGCCCTCGTCCACCGCCGCCCCGAACCGGGCGAGCTCGTCAGCCCCCAACATGTCGGGCACCACCACGAAGCCGTCCCGCCTGAAATCGTTGACCAGCTCCGGCGCGAGTGCGGTCGGCGCCGTCACGTCGCGCGCCCCCCGTGCACCTCCCGGATGTAGCCCACCATCTCGTGGACGCTCGGTGAGTCGAGCCACGCGGTCAGGTCGATCTTGAACCCCGAGTCGGGGAACGGCCCCTCGTCGAGGGTGTGGGGCTCGGACGCCATGAAGCGACCGTCGATCAGGCGCACCTCGGTGAGCACCTCGGCGTAGGGATGGGAGCTGGCGGCGGGGGAGCCGAAACCGAAGACGCGCTCGGACCCCAGGACCGCGTTGGCGGCGGCGCGGCCGGAGAGCAGGCGCTGGTAGTCGTTGCGCTCGAGCTCACCCGCGTACGCGTCGAGGACGTGCGAAGCCCGCGCCAGGACGTTGGCGCTGAAGGCATGGAACAGATTGGGCGCCGGGAGGTCGCCCCACACGCCCCACATCCACCAGCGCAGCGTGGGGGGCAGGACCGCCATCGCCCGCTGGACCCCGCGCCCGACGGTCTCGTGACCGTGGTGCACGTCATGGGGCGAGGGGGAGACGACGATGGACGCGTCGTGCTCCTGCACGATGGCCGGGAGCTCGGTCGCGACACGGCGGACGGCCTGGGGAAGGTCCGCGTCGAGGTCGATGCGCAGCGGCGGGTCGAGGAAGACCGGGACGAAGCCGGCCCGCCTCGATGCCTCCTCCGCCTCGGCGCGCCGGCGGCTCCACTGCTCCTCGAAACCCAGGCTGGCGATGACGCTGACCACCCTCCAGCCCCGGTCGCGCAGGTGGAGGAGCGCGCCGGGGCAGCCGACCGCTTCGTCATCGGGGTGGGGCGCGACGTGCAGGACAGTAGGTGCCACCAGGGCGAAGACTACGCCCGGCCCCGGGTCTCCAGCCTGGAGATTTCGTAGAGCACTCTTTACAGATTACTCTGAATAGAATATTATGGCCGAATGGCGAGATGGTCCCGATCCAACCCGCTGGCTCTGGCGGTGCTGGTCTGCCTCTACGAGCGGCCGATGCACCCCTACGAAGTGGCGCAGACGCTGCGCCAGCGCGCCAAGCAGGAGAGCGTTCGCCTCAACTACGGCTCGCTCTACGCCGTGGTCGACGTGTTGGAGAAGAGGGGCTTCATCAAGGCCACGGGCACGGTCCGGGAGGGGAAGCGCCCCGAGCGGACGGTCTACGAGATCACCCACGACGGCGCCCGGGAGATGGACGACTGGTTGACCGAGCTCATCGGCGTGCCGGCCAAGGAGTACCCCGCGTTCATGGCCGGGCTCTCCTTCATCCCGGCGCTCGATCCCGACGACGCCCTGGCCGCGCTGCGGTCCCGGCGGGAGGCGCTCACCGTCAAGCTGGCCGGCCTGCGCGGCGCCATGGAGGCGGCGAAGACCGCAGGGCTGCCGCGCCTGTTCGAGCTGGAGACCGAGTACGAGGAGCAGCAGATCGTCGCCGAGCTGAGGTTCGTCAGCGCCCTGGTGGAGGAGATGACGTCCGGGAAGCTCGAGGGACTCGACATGTGGCGGCTCTTCCACACCGAGGACTTCAACGCCGAGGAGGTGACCTTCAGCTTCGACACGAACCCTGAATGACCCGGGGCCGCGTGTTGCACCACGCGGCCCCGGGCCCATACGACCACGAGCTCGATCCACGAGGGACCTTCGCCCGAGGCAGCACTCCGAAGCGTAGGCGACCTCCGTCGGACGGGCTCACCGAGAGCCACCATGCAGGCAGTGCGCCGCACTGCACCGCACGACGAAAGGAGGCGCGCCCATGCACGCCCTCATCGAGGCCGACGGCCTCTCCAAGACGTTCGGGAAGGTCCAGGCCCTCACCGAGCTGACCCTCACCCTGCCCGCCGGCCAACCGGTCGCCATCCTCGGCCCGAACGGCGCCGGCAAGACCACCTTCATCCGCATGGTGGCCACGCTCATCCAACCCGACCGCGGGAAGCTGCGCGTCTCGGGGCACGACGTGGTCCACGACCCCATGGCGGTCCGCCGCATGATCGGCCTGGCCGGCCAATCGGCCGCGGTCGAGGAGATGATGACCGGGCGCGAGAACCTGGTGATGGTGGCCCGCCTGTACGGCCAGGGCCGGAACGAGGCGGTGGCCTCGGCGGAGCGGATCCTCGAGCAGATGGATCTCGTCGATGCCGCCGACCGCCGCGTCAAGACGTACTCGGGGGGCATGCGCCGGCGCCTCGACCTCGGCGCCAGCCTCGTGGGCAGTCCCCGTCTCCTGCTGCTCGACGAGCCGACGACGGGGCTCGACCCAGGCAGCCGAAACGAGGTGTGGGACGGCATTCGGGAGATGAGCTGGGCCGGCACCGACATCCTGTTGACCACCCAGTACCTCGACGAGGCCGACCATCTGGCGGCGTACGTCGTCATCATCGACGGGGGCCGGGTCATCGCGCAGGGCACGCCTGACGAGCTCAAGTCGCGGGTGGGCGCCGACATGGTCGAGCTGCACACGATCGACGTCCCCACCATGCGGCGGGCAGCGGAGGTGCTCGGGTCGCTCGGCATGGCTGAGCCGGCCACCGACCCCTCGACGCGCCGGTGCTCGATCGCGGCGCCCGCCGGCCCCCGCCTGCTGCCCGTCGTCGTGCGGGCGCTCGACGAGGCACAGGTTCCCGTGGAGGACATCGCCCTCCGCCGGCCGACGCTCGACGAGGTGTTCCTCGCCCTCACGGGGCGCACCGCGGCGACGACCGTCACGACCACCGACACCGATCCGACCGGTCCGAAGGAGGACGCAGCATGACCATGGACATCACACTCGACCCGCCGCGCCCGTCGACACTCCCGAAGGGTGCGGTGACGAACCGGGGGGCGTCGTATCTCGTCGCCTCGGGCCAGGTGGCGGCGCGGACGCTCAAGAAGTTCGTCCGTACACCCGCCCTGATCGTTGCCGGCACGGCCCAGGGGGTGCTCTTCCTCCTCATCTTCCGCTACGTCTTCGGCGGCGCCGTGGCCCACACGGGGAACCTCTCCTACGTGGACTTCCTCGTGCCGGGGTTCGTCGTGACGGGCGTGCTCTTCCAGGGCATGGGCGCGGCCAGCGGCGTGGCCGACGACCTCGAGGGCGGCCTCTTCGACCGGCTGCGCAGCCTGCCCATCCGGTTGCTGTCGATCATCACGGGGCGGGTGGGTGCCGACTCGGCGCTCGTCGCCTGGGGCGTGCTCGTCATGACCGCCGTCGGCTTCGCGGTCGGCTTCCGCATCGGCGGCAGCACCGCCGACGCGCTGGCTGCGCTCGGCCTGACCATCCTCTACGGGTTCGCGTTCGTCTGGATGTTCATCTTCATGGGGCTCGCGGCGGGCAGCCCGCAGGCGGCCCAGGGACTCTCGTTCCTCGTCTTCCCGCTGAGCTTCGTCTCCTCGGCCTACGTGCCGGTCGCCACGATGCCGGGGTGGATGCAGGGCTTCGCCACCAACCAGCCGATGACGCAGATGGTCAACACGGTCCGGCTGCTCACGGGTGGCCCGGCGGCGCAGCAGCTCCTCGGCCACACGGTGTCGTACTACCTGGTGCCGTCGCTCCTGTGGACGGCGGGCCTGATCGCGTGTGTTCGCGCCGCTCGCCGTGTGGAAGCTCAAGCGGACGTAATGCACGGGGCCAGGATCGCGGTCGGCGTCAGCGCCGGTCGTAGTCCTCGGGCCACGGCGGCCCGCCGCGCAGGACGGCGTCGATGGCGTCGCGCAGCCGCTCTTGGGCGTCGATCATCCAGTCGATGTAGAAGGCATGGTCCTCGACCGCCGTGACGTCCCCCTCGCTGTAGTCGGCGATCCGGTAGGCGCCGCGGTCGGGCAACCGCTCCCACGAGAGCGCGGCGCCGTAGTTCGATTCGATCATCCCCCGCTGCGTCTGCAGCATCTCGAACTGTGCCGCGCTCGCCTCCGGGGATCCCAGGTCGATGGAGAGCTCCGAGCGCAACCGGCCGCCGGCGGCGAAGGCGAGCCCGTAGTGCGTGCCCTTGATCGGTGAGGGCAGGGTGACGAAGTTCTGGGCCGGAAGGGTCGTCATCTGGGTCCAGTCGCCGTGGTCGATACGGACCCGATCGAGCCAGCGTGACCAGAACTCGCGGTAGAGGGCGCCCTTGCCACCGCTCAGCGGTCCGGCCAGCTCCGCCATGGTCCACCCCGCCGGGTCGCGCCACCACTGCGAGCCGAAGAAGTCGCGGCTGACGCCGGTGGCCAGTTCGACGATGGTGCGCACCAGCCCGGCGGGTGTGTACGCGGCCTTGTCGGCGTCCCAGACGAGCGGCGCGCTCACGTTGTTCTGCCAGTAGGCGGTCCGCCGGGCCGGGTCGACGTTGAGCCACTCTTCGAGCTGGGTGCGCATCTCGAAGCTGAGGTCGTTGCGGGGGGCGAAGGTGAAGATGGTCCCTTCGACCACCGACTCGGAGGTGACCAGGCGACGGACGGTGCTGGCGTCCTGGACGCGGCGCTTGGACTCGGCCATCTCCTTGGCGAGCTGGCGCTCCGGGCTGATGGTGAACTCCTCGACCTCGCGCACCGGGTACATCTGGCTGACCGAGATCATCGGCACGTTGCCGCTGCCGAGCTGCCCGTAGACATAGGACCGGAAGGCACTGATCTGCACGAGCGAGATGTCCAGGCCCATCTCGCTCAGCCAGACCACGCTGGCGGTGAGGACGGGCGAGAAATCCCTGGCCAGCAGGACGATGCGGGGACGCCGCATCGTCTCCTGCGACAGATCCGGGGCATGGGCCTGGAGCTCGGCCAGCGCCTCGTCGGCGGACATGGGGGATTGCCGCCTCGACTGGGAGCGGGCGAAGAGGTCGGCCAGGGACTCGGGGAGGATCCGGCTGGCCGTGGCGGCGTACTTGATCGCCGCGACCTCGGTGTCGGGTGCCCGCCCGCTCTTGAGCTCGGCGACGACGAGGCGGCCGTCCGCACCCAGCCCGAGCACCGAGATCCGGTCCCGACCCACGCCGGCCGCCGCCGGCAGGCCCTCGAACTCGAAGGTGATGACCTTGACGGCGGATCCGAGGATGGCCGGGTTGGACAGGACCCACTCCTGGAGATCGGCGCGCTCCTCGAGGCCCGCTTCCTCGAGCGAGATCATCTGGGCCGGCATGGCAACAGAGCCGGCCACCGTAAACAGCATCTCTTCCGCCATTTGTCGATTCAAGATAGGTCAAACGGTCGTTGAGACGCAGGAACCGAAAGTCACAGAAATTCTCAACGGAAACCCAAAAACCGTGGTCAGGTCCGGGATGATTTGCCGACTGGTTGTCCGCTCAGCCCTGTTCCGTGTCCATGGGGATGGGTTGTCCGGGGCTGACCGCGCGGCGACGCCGGCCGAGTGGACGTGGTCGCCGCCGGGGGAACGTGTCGGTGGGGAGCGAGCTTCCGTCTCCGTCGCCGGTCGTCGGCGTCCTGTCTCTCAGGCGGGCGCGCCCGGCGCCACCAGCGGCCAGGGCCGCTCGAGCTCGACGATCCGGGCCAGCTCCAACAGGAACTGCTCGGCGTGTCGGCGTCCGATGATCTGCATCGAGACCGGCAGGCCGTCGACGAGCCCGACCGGGATGGCGGCGGCCGGATGTCCCGTCGTGTTCGCCGGGATGGTGAGCGCACCGTTGTTCCCCACGGCCGACTCGAAACCGTGCTCGGAGACGAGGTCGACGCCGTCGACGGTGGTCGGCATCGGGCCCCGCGCGCCGAAGGCGACATCGGGGTTGGTGGCGCAGACGACGAAGTCCACCTGCTCGAAGACCCGTGCCATCTGCACGATGAGGGAACGCCGGAACGCCTCGATGTTCTTCGCGGTGTCGACGTCGAAATGATTGCTGGCGATGTTCGCCGCCAGCATGATCTCGGGCGTGAGCTCCGACTCGCACGCGGGGTAGAGATCCCCCAGCCCCACCAGCAGGCTGGCGGTCCCGGCGAGCGCCCACTCCAGGCCCCCCTTCGGCAGCGCGATCGGTACGTCGACCCGCTCGAGCTCGGCGTCCTTGATCAGGAGGTCGGCCGCCTCCTCGACCTTCTCGCGCACCCTGGACGCGATCACCGCGGCGCCGAGGTCGGGGACGACGGCCACCCGCTTGCCGCGGACGTCCTGTGTGCCCAGTCCGGCCTCCCAGCCCTCGACGCGGGGCAGGGAGAACGGGTCGTACTCGTCGGACCCGTTGCACACGTCGTACCAGCGGGCGGTGTCGCGCACCGAGCGGGAAAGACAGCCGATCACGGCGGTCAGGGGCTCGATCTCGGTGTGCGGGCCCTTGGGGATGCGCCCGAACGTCGACTTCAGCCCGAACAGCCCCGTGAAGCCGGCCGGGATCCGGATGGATCCCCCGCCGTCGCCGCCGGTGCAGATGGGGAAGATCCCGCCGGCCACCGACGCCGCCGATCCTCCGGAGGACCCGCCCGGTGTGCGCTCCAGGTCGTAGGGGTTCGACGTCGCGCCGTGCAGGCGCGTGGAGGTGCAGTTGATGCCGCCGAACTCCGAGGCCGTCGTCTGACCGACCAGCACGGCGCCGGCCCCCCGCAGCCGCGTCGTCATGGTCCCGTCGTAGGTCGAGACGCGGTCCTTGAAGACGAGCGACGCCTCGGTCAGGGGCCAGCCCCGGACGGGGTCGAGCTCCTTGACGCCCATCGGTACGCCGCCGAAGGGCAGCATCACGTCGGCCGACGCGGCGGCTTCCCGCGCCCGCTCCTCGTCGACGAAGCAGACCGCGTTCAGCTTCGACGATGCGATCGCCGCCAAGCTGCCCTCCAGCGCCTCGGTCGGGGAGATCGTCCCCGCCCGGAAAGCGTCAACCAGCGAGCAGGCGTCTCCCAACCATGGTTCTCCCGTCACAGAAGAGGAACCTGCCGGGTGACCCAACCCTCCGGGCCTCCTACTCCGTCGTCCGCCGCTTGAAGAGGTGCGCCGCCAGTGATCCCGCCACGGCGAGGATCAGGACCGACCAGATCAGCGCCGCCTCGACCGGGTGCTGCATCGGCCAGGCGTGGATCGTGCCGGACGGGTTCGGGTTGCCCCACAGGACGCGGGTGCCGGCGACGACGGCACTGACGGGATTCCAGGTCGCGATCGCCTGCAACCACCCCGGCATGTGCTGGGTCGGCACCATGGCGTTGGACACGAAGGTCATCGGGAACAGCACGATGAAGCCGAACGAGGCGGCGGACTCGGGGCTTTTCGAGTTCATCCCCACGCAGGCGGCCACCCACGACACGGCGTAGGCGAAGAACAGGACCAACGCGAAGCCGCCGACGATGGACACGTAGTTGGCGCCGGGTCGCCACCCGACGGCGAGGCCGGTGATGCCCACGATGAGGGCGCACAAGAACGACGTCAAGAGGTCCGCCATCGATCGGCCCACCAGTACCGCAGAGCGCCACATGGGCAGCGTACGGAAGCGGTCGATCATGCCCTCGTGCAGGTCGGTGCTGAGCCCGACCGCCGTACCCATCGTCGAGGTGACGAGGTTCAGCGCCAGGATGCCCGCCAGGAGGAAGTCCACGTAGCTGCCGCCACCGGGAATGGGGATGGCGCCGCCGAAGATGAAGACGAAGAGCACCGTGAACAGCAGCGGTTGGATCGTCACGTCGGACAGCTGCATCGGCTCGCGAGAGATGTGCACGAGATTGCGCCGGGTCATCGCCCAGATGTCCGCCAGCGGTCCGAACAGCCGTCCCGACGATTGCGGGTCGGCCACCCTGCCCACCCGCGTCAGCGTGGTCGTCGTCATGCGCGCGCTCCCTCCAGCTCGTGGCCGCCGTCGCCGGACCCGTCCCCGCCTCCGCCTCCGACCGCCTCGACGACGTCGCCCGCGTCGACCGCCACGTCCTCCACCTCGTCGTCAGTCTCGATGTGCCCGCCGGTCAGGGAGAAGAAGACGTCGTCGAGTGACGGCTGGCGCACCTCGATGTTGTCCACCAGCACCCCGGCCGCATCGAGCGCCCGCACCACCGAGGTCGCCAACCCGGGCGCGGCGTCCACGGCCGCGCTCAACCGGCGTCCGTCGTCGAGCACGTGCACCTGTCCCGCCGCCAACGGCGCGATGGCGCCCACCGCGGCGGGATGGGCCTCCGCCAGCGTCACCTCCAGGTGGGCGCTCCGGCTGGCCTCCTTCAGTTCCTGGGGCGTCCCGTCGGCGATGACCCGGCCATGGTCGACCACGACGATGCGGTGAGCCAGCGCGTCCGCCTCCTCGAGATACTGCGTCGTCAGCAGCACGGTGACCCCCTCGCCGAGCAGCTCGCGGATGGCCTCCCACACACGCTGGCGGCTGGTGGGATCCAAACCGGTCGTCGGCTCGTCGAGGAACAGCACCGGCGGCCGCGTCATCAGCGACGCCGCCAGGTCCAGGCGCCGGCGCATGCCGCCCGAGTAACCCTTGAGGACCCGGTCGGCCGCGTCGGTGAGCTCGAACTGGGCGAGGAGCTCAGCTGCCCGGGCTCGCGACGGCGCCCGGCCCAGATCGGACAGCTCACCGATCAAGACGAGGTTCTGGCGCCCGGTCAGCAGCGGGTCGAGCGTGGCATCCTGCGCGGCCACTCCGATGTGGCGGCGCACCTCGCCGGGGTGCTTCACCACGTCGAACCCGGCGACCGTGCCCCGGCCGGCGTCGGGCAGGGCGAGCGTGGTCAGGATCCGGACGGCGGTCGTCTTGCCGGCCCCGTTGGGACCGAGCAGTCCCAGGATCGTGCCGGCCGGGACGGCGAAGTCCACGCCCGCCAGCGCGTGCGTCGCGCCGTAGTGCTTCTCGAGCCCCTCGGCCTGGATCATCAGTTCGTCAGCCATGGCCCTGCGTCCTTACCGGTCGGTCAGTAAACTCCGCAATGGAGCGTCACAGTACGGCCGTACTAACCGGCCGTCAAGTAGAGTACTCAACCCGATGACCCAGACCGCACCCGCCGCCACGGAGGACCCGGCCCCGCCCGAGGGCGCCTCGGCCAACACGCGCGAGCGCATCCTCGATGTGGCCCTCGACCTCTTCACCGAGCAGGGTTTCGACGGCACCAGCCTGCGTCAGATCGCCGAGCAGCTCGGCGTGACCAAGGCGGCGCTCTACTACCACTTCACCTCGAAGGACGACATCTTGCTGGCACTGCACATGCGCCTGCACGAGGCCGGCCGGGAGGCCCTCGTGCAGATGGGGGACGAGCCGGTCACCCTCGAGCAGTGGGGCGTGCTGCTCGACTCGGTCGTCGACCAGATGCTGGGCCAGCGCCAACTCTTCCTCATGCACGAGCGGAACCAGGCCGCCCTCGAGAAGCTGCATCGCAAGGATCACGATGCCGAGCACGAGGACATTCAGAACCAGTTCCGCCGCGTGCTGGCGGACTCACGGGTGCCGCTGCGTGACCGCGTGAAGATGGCCGCCTCGGCCGGCATCTTGTTCTCGGGGCTGTTCCTGGCGGGCGACGCGTTCGCCGACTCGTCCAACGACGAACTGGGTGGGATGCTCCGCGACACCATCCGAGGCGTCCTCCGGGGATGACGGGATCGGTTCCGCCGGACAGTGCAGAACCTGCGTTCGCTACAGTCCCCTCCGTGGAGGACACGACGAGCGCCACCGCCCATGAACATCCCTACACGTTGTCGATCGACGTCGGGGGCACAGGGTTGAAGGCGAACGTGCTCGGAGCGGCCGGGACTGTCGTGGCCGAACGGGCCAGGGTCGCGACGACCTACCCGATGCCGCCGGAGCTGCTGGTGGAGAAGCTCACCGATCTGGCCCAGAAGCTCCCGTCGGCCGACCGCACCTCCTGCGGTTTCCCGGGGATGGTTCGCAGCGGGCACGTGCTGAGCGCGCCGCACTTCGTGACCAAGAACGGGCCCGGCACCGAGATCGCCCCCGAGCTCGTGAAGGCCTGGTCAGATTTCGACCTCGCCTCCGCGCTCGCCGCGTCCATCGGCAAGCCGTGCCGGGTCGCCAACGACGCCGACGTCCAGGGCGCCGCAGTCGTGCAAGGGAAGGGCTTCGAGGCCGTCATCACGCTGGGAACCGGATTCGGCACGGCCTTCTTCATGGACGGGCGGCTGCTGCCCCACCTCGAGTTCGCCCATCTGGAGTTCCGCAAGGGTGAGACGTTCAACGAGCAGCTGGGTGAGCCGGTGCGGAAGAAGATCGGGGACAAGCGCTGGAACAAACGGGTCCAGAAGGCTGTCGCCTACTTCGATGCGCTGACATTCTTCGACCACCTCTTCATCGGCGGTGGCAATGCGCCGCGCATCAATCGCCGTGACCTTGGGGAGGTGCTGGAGCGCATCACCGTGGTCGACAACTCGGCGGGCATCCTCGGCGGGATCAAGCTGTGGGAAGAGCAGCACATCGCCGTCTGACCCTCACGATTTCGCCTCGAAGGAGGGAACGTACATGACCGCCGCCGACACCCAGCCACTGGCCTGGGATCCACTGAACGAGACGTACAAGGCGGACCCGCACGCCATCTGGAAGCGTCTGCGCGACGAGGCGCCGCTGTATTACAACGAGCAGCACGATTTCTATGCCGTGAGCCGCTTCGCCGACGTCGATGCCTTCAGCCGCGACCCGAAGACCTTCTGCTCCTCGCACGGCACTGTCATGGAGATGCTTGGTCCCGAGCCGACCGAGATGGAGATCATGATCTTCATGGACCCGCCGGAGCACACGCGCTACCGCCGACTCGTATCGAAGGCCTTCACGCCTCGGCGCATGGCCCTCCTCGAAGAGGAGATCCGTTCACTCTGCGCCGGACTGCTCGACGGCCTGAACGGGAGGAGCACGTTCGACTACGTGCAGGACTTCGGGGCCAAGGTGCCCGCCTACGTGATCGCTGCCCTGTTGGGTGTGGACCCTGACGACCGCGACATGGTGCGTGGCCTCATCGACGAGACCTTTCACCTCGACCCCGAAAAGGGCATGTACAACGACATCTCGTTCGCCGCCATGGAGAAACTGCACGACTACATGCGGGCTGTGCTGACCGACCGCCAGAAGAATCCCCGCGACGACATGTTCACGGACCTCCTCAACGGTGAGGTTGTGGACGAGGACGGCCAACCCCGGCGTCTCACGATGGAACAAGCGCTCAACTTCGCCAATCTCATCGGCAGCGCGGGTACCGAGACGGTCGCTCGCCTCCTCGGTTGGGCGGCGTTGACCCTGAACAACAATCCGGACCAACGCGGCGAGCTGGTGGGCGACTTCTCCCTCATCCCGAACGCGGTCGAGGAGCTTCTCCGTTACGAGGCGCCGTCACCCGTGCAGAGCCGCTGGTGCACGTCCGACGTCGAGGTGTATGGCCAGACCATTCCGGCCAACTCGAAGGTGGTGATGATCACCGGTTCGGCAGGGCGGGATGAGCGAGCTTTTCCCGACGCGGACCGCTTCGACATCCACCGCAAGATGGACCACCACCTGTCCTTCGGCTACGGCATCCACTTCTGTCTGGGGGCGGCCCTGGCCCGGACGGAGGGGCGAATCGCCCTCGAGGAGACCTTCAAGCGTTTCCCGGAGTGGACCGTCGACATGGACGGGGCGGTCCCCCTCTATACGAGCACCGTGCGGGGCTACTCGAAGCTGCCGATCGTCGTCTGACCAGGCCGTCGGTGCCACCGGGATCCCTTCGGCCCGTCCGGTACACTGTGTGACTCACCCAGCGCTCGTAGCTCAACGGACTAGAGCATCTGACTACGGATCAGAAGGTTGGGGGTTCGAATCCCTCCGAGCGCGCGCCGCGTAGGCCCAGCGTAACGATATAGATCGCGTTCGGTCGCGGACGAGGGATCCGCGCCCTGTCCCTACATTCGTCCCTACTTTTGCGCGTATGGCGTGGGGGACCGGCACCATGCGCGAGCGCAGCCCCGGCACATGGGAGATCCGCGTCGCCGTCGGGGTCGATCCCGTGTCGGGGCGCACGGTGCAGCGCTCCTTCGCCTTCCACGGCCGCGCCGAAGAGGCCGAGCTTCACCGCAAGGAACTCGCCGCCGAGTGGGCCGAGCGGCGCGCCGTCCGGCGGGCCGCGCCCTTCCTGAATGTCGGCGAACTGCTTGAGCGTTGGCTCGCCGCGCACCACGACTGGCGGCCGGCCACGTGGATCTCGGCCCGCTCCAACGCCAAGGCCCTCCCGGCCGACGGCTTGGCCCCCGCCGGGTCTCCACGCTCAAACCCGAGCACGTGCGGGCGGCCATGGCGGCATGGAGTGCTGCCGGCGCCTCGGTGGCGGTCGTCTCTGGGCGCTTCCGTGTCCTGCGCTCGGCGATCGGGTGGGCGCATGTGGAGCGCATCATCGACGTCAATCCGCTCAGCGGCATGCGGGGACCCCAGCGGCCCGGCACGCGGCTGCATCTAAATGCCGAAGAAGTGCTCCGCCTGCTCGAGGCCGCCGACGCCCTGGTCGCCGCCAGTGCGGGTAGGGACGCCGAGCGCTTGCACAAGGCCGAACAGATCCGCCTGCTCATCCGCCTCGCGGCGGACTCGGGGGCGCGCCGCGGCGAGCTGGTGGCGCTGCGTTTCGACGACCTCGAGGGCCGGGTGCTCACTATCGAGCGCGGCGTCTCGGCCGACGTGCTCGGACCCACCAAGACGGGGCGCACCCGGCGGCTCACCCTCGGCCGGCGGACGGCCGAGCTATGGCGATCGAGCGCCGTGACTTGGGCCGATCGTCTCCCTGACGACGACGCCCTCGGCCCCTGGCTCTTCTCGCCCGAGCCCACCCACCACATCCGGCTGACGGCGGGCGCCCTCGGGCACTGGTTCGCCGAGCTCGCCCGCGCCGCCGAGGTCCCCGGGGCCACGCTGCACCGACTGCGCCACAGCGTGGCCACATTCCTCGTCGGACGAGGTGAGCTGCTGCGGGCTCAGCAGCGCCTCGGACATCGGGACCCTTCGACCACCCTCCGCAACTACGCGCACGCCCTGCCGCTCGAGGACGAAGCGGTCGCCGACGACATCGACGAGATGCTCGGGACTTCGGTTCAGAGCTCAGATCGGGGTCGTTCGACGGACACGGTGTGATCCGGCAAGTCCTTCCCATGGGTTCTCTGCGCTGGCAGGCTGTCGAAGTGGACCATCTGCGGGAGCTCGCCGTGCGAGAGGCGATGTTCGCCCATCTCGACTCCCTCGTGGCCCAATCCGCCGATGGTGGTCTCACCTGGGAGCAGACGGCTCAGTTCCCCTGTGCGGGCGAGACAATCGTGCTGCGCCAGACGAGAGGGCGCGGTATCCACAAGCCACGCCAGCTCGATGCGCACTATCGATCACCACTGCCTTCACCGGTTTCGGGCGCGAGCCCCGCTACCGGGACTCCATCGGCGAGGACGGCTATCCGCGCTACAAGTACGAGGGCGACGACCCCAACCTGGCGACAAATAGGGCCCTGCGGATGGCCATGGAGTTCGCGCTTCCGCTGGCTTACTTCGTCGGCATCCGTCGTGCCGTGTACAAGCCCGTCTATCCCGTCTACGTAGCCGGGGAGGATGCCGCTCACCAGGAATTCATCCTGAGCTTCCCGCGCTCGGACGTTGGACTCGACTTCTCGACGCTGAGCGCACCCGAGAAGGTGTACGCCGCGAGGATGACCAAGCAACGTCTTCATCAGCCCCTGTTTCGAGAGCGAGTCCTTCACGCCTACGCGTCGAGTTGTGCCGTGTGCCGACTTCGACACGTCGAATTGCTCGACGCCGCCCACATCATCACGGCGAGGAAGGTGGCGACCCCGTCGTACCCGATGGAATGGCCCTGTGCAAGATCACCACGCCGCCTTCGACCGGAACTTCCTGGGGATCACCCCGAGCCTCGTGGTCCGAATCAATCAGCGATTGCTCGACGAAGTTGATGGCCCGATGCTCAAACACGGGCTCCAAGAGATGCACGGTGCGACCATCACCGTGCCGCGCAGCCGTTCGGCCAAGCCGGACCCTGAGCGCCTCGAGCATCGCTACGCCCGATTCCTTGAGGCGTCTTGATCTCCCTCTCTCGAACCGCCGGCTGGCGGCTGCTGATCGCGGCGACGGCCCGTGTGCCGGCCTCCGCCACGGATCGAGGCAAGGAGATCCTCGACCGGCTGGCGATTTGAGGTGCCCGCCGATAGACGCAGCGTTGGTCGTCGCCGCGGAGGCCAGGGATCCCCAGATACCAAGTGCGCCCTCGATCAGGTCGGCACCGTTCTGACGCTGATCTGGGCGCGGTCACTGCGCCGCGCCAGTATTGGCAGGTGATCGTCCTGCACGCCGCCTGGCTGAGCGCTTCAGGCCGTCTGGCGCTTTGGGCGGAGGACGGGAACCGGCCTCGGTCAACGCCAACTCGCCGAGGGCGTCCGGCGCGTCGGCCAAAGCCCCACCCGTTCGCGCTCGGGTCCCGACGGTCTGCGACTGGCCGTAGCGGAGATTGCGGGGATGGCGGCGGCGGACCTGCTCGGGGACGGACACGTCCAGCTCACGCTGCGACTCCCAGACGCCGGCGGAGGTCCGATCGGCTCCCCGCTCGACGACGAGCCTCCGGCCGAGGCACCCGCCGGAACCCGCCCGCTCTCGAGTGCCGAGGAGCACCTCCCGCCGTGGACAGCCCCGGGGTACGTCCTCGACCCGCCCGCTGCAGCGAGGTTCCTCTGGACGCTGACGTCGGCGCGAGGCGGCGATCAGTCCTTCACAGACGCGGGCCCCTCGGGCGTCGCTCTCGGGCCCGATATCCGCTTCGCTGCCCACGCGGTCGCAATGGTGGTGGAGCTCCTCGCCCGGGGCCGGCTGCTGCCCGATCTCGAGTTCGTCGCTGAGCGCTGGAGGGCGTGCTGGCGCCCGCTCATCGACGGGCATGACCGCGGTCGGATCGAGGCGCTGGTGTGGGCCCTTCCGGCCTCATTCATGGCCGTGCGTGAGCCTGAGTCGAACACGGACAAGCTGCCGCGTGAGCAGGGACCGGAGCCCAGCGACGAGGTCCTGCGCTCGCTGATGTGGGCCGTGACGGACGCTCTCGCCCGGGACCTGGCAGCCCCGGCAACGACACCGGCCAGGCGGCGGGGTGCCAAGGCGAACGTCGTCGATGCCTGGGTGCGCGCTCTCGGCCTCACCCGACGGTGCCATGGGTGAGTGCGACGAGGACGAGTGTGTGCAACTGGCCGGACGGCTTGCTGTGTGGCACGCGACGAGGAGCGCGGATGTCGAAGCGGTACGGACCTGCTTTCGGATCGTCCCACCCTCGGACGACGGCGAAGAGCGGCCGCTCGACACGGCGAGCGCGCCCCCTCGACCCCGGAGACGGAAGAAGGACGGCTCGGCTGGTTCGGAGCAGAGCTGGCACATCGAATTCGCCCTCCAGGCGGTCGACGATCCCAGCCTGGTGGTCTCCGCGGAGGATGTCTGGTCCGACGGTCCCGAGCTGACCGCCATCGGGCGCCATGTCGCGCACCCCGACGAGCACCTCCTCCGCGGACTCGGTCAGGCTGCCCGACTTGTCCCCACGCTCGGACGTGCACTCGCCTCGGCGGCTCCCTGCGAATACACGATCGACGCTGCGGGCATCTTGACGTTTCTTCGCGACGGTGCGCCCCTCTTGGAAGAAGCCGGATTCGGGGTGTTCGCCCCCCCGTGGTGGCGCTCGTCGAGGAGCAGGCTCGGACTACGGCTCAAGGCACGGACCAGTTCGAAGGGTGGGACCTCCTCCGGCGCCATCGGTCTCGACGGGCTGTGTGACATCCGCTGGGAAGCAGTCCTGGGCGATGACACGCTGGGGCTGACCGAGCTCCGTCAACTGGCTCGACTGAAGCAGCCGCTCGTGCGTGTTCGCGGCCAGTGGGTGGAACTGCATCTCGAGGAGCTCTCTGCCGCCATCACAGCGGTTGGGAAGCGGGGAGCCACCGGCGACGTCATGTCGGCCGGAGACGGTCCTGCGATCCGCGCTCGGATTCGAGCAGGGCCCGGGCGAACTGCCGGTCGTCGAAGTGGCGGCAGACGGCTGGCTTGGCGACCTGCTCTCCGGGGCCGAAGACCGGAGGCTCGAGCCCACTCCGACCCCCGACGGATTCGCCGGCGAGCTCCGCCCGTATCAAGAACGTGGACTCGGGTGGCTCACCTTTTTGGGCGAGCTCGGTCTCGGGGCGTGCCTGGCCGACGACATGGGACTGGGGAAGACGGCGCAGCTTCTCGCGCTGCTGGTCGACGAGCGTGCCCGACGCGCTCTCACACCGATGGGCACGGCGCCAGTCGGGCACCTCCGGCGCGGCTCGTCGAACGGCGCGACCCAGACTGGGCCCGACGCTGGTCGCTGTGCCCGATGTCGCTGGTGGGAAACTGGCAGCGCGAAGCCGCTCGCTTCGCTCCGAAATTGGCCGTGTACGTCCACCACGGGCCGGGCCGACTCGCAGGAAAAGCGTTCACCCGACACGCTGGCAAGGTGGACCTGGTCTTGTCGACCTACGGCCTCGCGACGCGCGACGTGGAGTTGCTGGCCAGCGTCCGCTGGCGCCGCATGGTTCTCGACGAGGCACAACAGATCAAGAACAGTGCAGCCCGCACGACGCAAAGCGTCCGGTCGATTCCGGCCGAGCGGCGGATAGCCATGACGGGTACCCCGGTCGAGAACCGACTGAGCGAGCTCTGGTCGATCATGGAGTTCCTCAATCCCGGCATCCTCGGGTCCGAGCGGAGCTTCCGAGAGCGCTTCGCCGATCCGATCGAGCGCGGGGGTGACGACGAGATGGCGACCAAGCTGCGCCAGATCACCGGGCCGTTCGTCCTCCGCCGCCTCAAGACCGATCGGACGATCATCGCCGACCTTCCCGAGAAGCTCGAGATGAAGGAGTTCTGCAACCTGACCCGCGAGCAGGCCACTCTCTACCAGGCAGTCGTCGACGACATGCTGGCCCGGATCGACGAAGCGGAAGGAATCGAGCGCCGAGGCCTGGTTCTGGCCACCATGATGAAGCTCAAGCAGGTCTGCAACCATCCGGCTCATTTCTTGGCCGACGGTTCGTCCCTGTCGGGCCGCTCGGGCAAGCTGACGCGCCTGGTCGAAGTCCTCGGCGAAGCGATGGCCGAGGGTGACCGATCACTCGTCTTCACGCAGTTCACGGAGATGGGCAGCATGCTCGAGCGGCACCTGCGTCATCGACTGCAATGCGATGTCCTGTGGCTGCACGGCGGGGTGAGCAAGCGGAAGCGCGACTCGATGGTCGAGCGTTTCCAGGACGCCGACGGAGCCACCAGTGTTCCTCCTTTCGTTGAAGGCCGGCGGAACGGGCCTCAACCTGACGGCGGCAACCCAGGTCGTGCACTTCGATCGATGGTGGAACCCGGCGGTGGAGGACCAGGCGACCGACCGGGCCTATCGGATCGGTCAGAAGCACAATGTGCAGGTTCGCAAGTTCGTCTGCGGGGGAACTCTGGAGGAGCGTATCGATGCCATGATCGAGGCGAAGCGAGCATTAGCTGAGCGCATCGTCGGAGCTGGCGAGGGCTGGCTCACCGAGCTGTCGACCGATCAGCTTCGCGAGGTGATCGCACTGTCGACCGACGCCGTGGGAGACGACTGATGCCCGCACGTCGTCCATCGGGCCGATCCGGTCGACCGGCCGATGGCTGGTGGCCACCGGCCTCGAAGCCGATCGCGGTCGAAGGGGGGGTCAAGGCCCGCAGCAAGCGCGGACAGATCGGTGACACCTGGTGGTCGCGGCGCTTCATCGCCGTGCTGGAGTCGTTTGGCATCGGGAGCCGTCTACAGAGGGGCAGGCGGTATGCCCGCGCCGGTCAGGTGCTGAGTCTGGAGATCGTCCCCGGTCAGGTCCGCGCTTCGGTCCAGGGCTCGCGGTCCAAGCCGTACCGGGTGTTCATCGAGACCGAGATCTTGACCGATTCGGAGTGGGGCAGCATCGAGGACGTCATGGCCTCGCGGGCTGTCTTCTTGGCCAAACTCTTGTCCGGAGAGATGCCCGAGGAGATCGAGGAGGCCTTCGTCGAATCCTCGACCACGCTGTTCCCGGACTCGGACGACGACCTCGTCTCCGCGTGTTCGTGCCCCGATTGGGAGAACCCGTGCAAGCACGTGGCCGCGGTCTTCTACCTGATGGCGGAAGCCTTCGATGACGATCCCTTTCTCATCTTCGCCTGGCGCGGCCGAGACAAGGAGCGGTTGCTCGCCGACCTGAGGGCGCGACGGACGAGGTCCGGCGCGGGTGAGTCCGAGACGGAAAGGTCGGGCGACAGTCTCGAGACCGGGAAATGTCGGATGGCCTACGTTCGATCAGGAACGCAGGGACGCCACTCGGTCAGCAGAAGCGGTGTCATTCTGGGGCGGCGCCGGACGACGTGTCGACCATCGAGGTCCGACCGCGTGTGGCCGTCGCAGCCGACCTGGTCCTTCGACAGCTCGACCCATCGCCGCTCGGCGACGCTGCCGGCGTCATTGACGAGCTCCGTCCGCTTTACGAGTGCATCACTTCCAATGCCGTCGCGTTGGCATTCGGTGAGGAGTCGACGCCGTCCCGCTCGTGAGCATGTCCACCAGCGGACTACGAGCTGTCGACCACCGACGGGCTCGGGTCTGGACTCCCCTACGATTTGTTGGTGGTCCTGCGTTGCACGAAGAAGCTCCTCGACCTTCTCCGTCTTGATCCGGGGCCGGCTGTCGCGCCGTGTGACGAAGACTGGTATGCGAATGTGCTGGTCCTCGACCGCCGCAAGTGCCTCCTGCTGACCCACGCTGCAACCTTGTTCAGCATTTTCGAGCCAGGCGTGCGAGTAGGCGACCTCCGGTCGACCCGAGAGTTCGTCACCGCGCTGATGGGCCGTGACCTGCGAGAGGAGGGTTGTCCGGCTGGCACCTTCGGCGATTTGAGGCGCGAGGCCTTGGTCATCGCAAAGACCGCTGATCGCCGCGTGCTCGGTTGTATGAACGACATGGCCTTCGTCTGCGAACTGGCCGTTGGCGAGAGCGGTGGGCTGGCTGGGCTGGACGATCGCGCACTCAACCGCCGGCTCCGGCGCAACATCAACAGTGCTCGGGACTACCAACGTCCAATCGATCTCGTGATGGAGAGGCTGGCGGGGTAGGGCGCGGCGTCGTGCGGGGAGACCTGGCTGGCCGTGCGGCGTCCATCCTCGGGCGGCTCCTGCAAAATCCCCCGTATAAGGGGTGTTACGAAGTTGTAATCACGAGTCAGGCTTCAATTCACCCCTTATAAGGGGTATAGTGAAGCTATGCCTAGACCGTCAGCACTGCCGCGGCTCCAGGAACTGGCCCAGGAACAGTGGGGTCTCCTCACCCGTCGGCAGATCAAGAACGGAGGAATCGGCTCGACGACGCTCGAACGCCTGGCGTCGCCCGGTGGCGGCCTCGAACGGGTCGCAACCGGGGTCTACCGGCTGGTGGGTGCACCGATTCCCGACCACCTCGACCTGCGGGCCGCCTGGCTCCAGCTCGACCCGGCAGTCCCCGCGTGGGAGCGCACCGCGAAAGACGGGGTCGTCTCGCACCGGTCGGCGGCATCGGTGTACGGACTGGGGCACCTGCCGGCCGATCGACACGAGTTCACCGTGGCGAGGCGGAAGCAGAGCCGACGACCCGACGTCCGCATCCATGTGAGGCCACTCGAGGACCGGGAGTGGATCTTCCTGCGGGGTCTCCCAGTGACCAGGCCCTCGCGGACTGCGTCGGACCTCCTGTGGGACCGCGAGGATCCAGAGGCCGTCGCTCGCCTCATCACCGATGCGATCCGGCCTGCCTACGACTACCCAGGCACTTTCGCCGACAGCCTCGCACCCCACGCCGCCCGGTTCGGTCTGCGCAAAGGTGACGGCCTGGCGCTGCTGCGATGGTTCCTCGAAATGACCGCTGACCCCGAGAGGAATCGGTGGATGCAAGAGGCACGCGCTCACGTCACTGGCCCCACACCGGTGGCGATATGACCGCGGGGGACCGATACGCGACACCGGTCGCTTTCCGGCGTGCCCTGACGGACCGGCTCAAGCGAGCAGCCAAAGACGGTCGATGGTCGTTGCAACAGCTTCAACGGCAGGTTGCTTATGACCGCCTCATCGAGCGGCTCTACTTCGTTGACGATGGATGGATCGTCAAGGGTGCCACCGCGCTCCTCGCCCGAGATATCGGCGTCCGTGGAAGTCTCGACATTGACCTCTATCGCGCTGTCTCGAGGGAGGTGGCGGAGGACGAATTGCGACGAGCGGCAGCCCTTGACCTTGGCGATTGGTTCCGTTTCGAAGTCGGCGGTGGGACGCCGATCGCCGATGATGCCGTCCGGCTTCCGGTCAATTCCGTGATCGGGGCCACGACATGGGTGGAGTTTCGCGTTGACCTCGTCGGGTCCAATCTTCGGATGACCGGCCAGCCCGAGGACGTACCGCCGCTGGCTCGTGGGGTGATCCCCGAGGTCGAGCAACGCGGGTATCGGGCTTATCCACTTGTCGACCACATTGCTGACAAGGTCGCTGCGATCTACGAGCGTCACGGCGGGGACGGACGACCATCGACCCGCTACCGGGACCTGGTGGACCTGGTGGCGATCGTCACCAGTGCATCAGTTTCTGCCTCGGCACAGTCGCTCGCAGTTCGCTCAGAATTCGAGCGACGGGAACTCACGCTGCCTGACCAATTCGACGTGCCAGATCGAAGCCTCTGGGAGCAGGGGTATACCGCGGAGGCACGCCGCTCTCTCCTCGACACCGCTCGCACTTTGGACGAGGCGATCGCCGTTGTCGGCGGGTTCGTCGACCCGTTGCTCGGCGGCACCGCGGTAGGAGTGTGGGACCGCCATTTCGGCGCGTGGACCGAGTCGTGAACGCGAACCGGGCAACCTTCTGGACGTCATTCTGGCAATCTCTTTGGCAATCTTTTGGGGCGTAATCGGGTTGACGGCGCTTTACCCAGTGGACATCGCACCCAATCTGAACTGGGAGTATGTAGCTGGGGAAGACGGTGTGGACGGGCCGGAGGTCACTACGGATCAGAAGGTTGGGGGTTCGAATCCCTCCGAGCGCGCCAAGAGGCCTTTCCCCCATCCGGTGGACAGGCCTTATGACAAAACGGCCTGCTTGTCGTGGGTTGAGTGTAGGTCTTCGAATTCGATCGGGGTCAGGTAGTTCAGGGCGCTGTGGCGCCGGGCTGTGTTGTAGAAGTTCTCGATGTAGTCCGCCATGCCGACGCAGAGCTGAAGGTTGGTTCGCCACCGTTGTCGATTGAGCAGCTCGATTTGCATGGAGCCCCAGAACGACTCCATTGGGGCATTGTCGTAGCAGTCGCCGACGGTGCCCATTGAGCTGATGAGGCCCAGGCGCCGCACGTTTTCGGTGAAGGCCCACGAGGTGAACTGGGACCCGTGGTCTGAATCGCCCTGGGTTCCTTGGAGACTCCATACCTTGGAAAGGAAGATGGAGTCATGCCAACAGAGAGGATCCCGGGGAAGCCGTCCACGCGGCGCTACACACCCGCTGAGAGAGAACAAGCCGTCCGTCTGGTCCGCCAGCTGCGCAAGGAGCTCGGGACCGACCAGGGGACCGTCGCCCGCGTGGCCAAGCAGCTCGGCTACGGCGTCGAGTCGGTGCGGGCCTGGGTCAACCAGGCCGACATCGACGGTGGCCTGAAGGCCGGGCACGAGCACCGAGGACGCCGGCCGGATCAAGGAGCTCGAACAGGAGGTCAAAGAGCTGAGGCGGGCCAACGAGATCTTGCGCAAGGCCTCCGCGTATTTCGCCCAGGCGGAGCTCGACCGCCCACCGCGGTGATGGTGTCGTTCATCGACGAGAACCGGGACGAGCTCGGGGTCGAGCCCATCTGCACGGCGCTGCAGGTGGCCCCGAGCACCTACTACGCGGCCAAGTAGCGCCAGCCCTCGGCCCGGGCCATGCGAGACGCCGTGTTGAAGACGTCCTCTTCGTGCTCTGGAGCACCAACCGCAAGGTCTACGGGGCCCACAAGCTCTGGAAGGCGGCCCGCCGCGCCGGCCACGACATCGGCCGGGACCAGGTGGCCCGCCTCATGCGTGAGCTGGGCATTCGCGGGGTGAGCCAGTGCCGCAAGCGGGTGTTCACCACCCGGTCCGATCCCGACGCCGGCCGGCCGCCAGACCTGGTCAAGCGCGACTTCAACGCGGCGCATCCCAACGGCTTGTGGGTGACCGACCTCACCTACGTGCCGACGAGGACGGGGATGGCCTACGTCTGCTTCATCACCGACGCCTTCTCCCGCATGATCGTGGGCTGGCGGGTGGCGGCCCACATGCGCACCGACATGGTCCTCGACGCGTTGGAGATGGCCCGCCACTCGCGTCGGGCCGGTCGCCTCGTCGGTCTTGGTGGCCCATTCGGACGCGGGATCGCAATTCACGTCCGTGCGCTTCACCGAACGCCTCGATGAGATCGGAGCGACACCGAGCATCGGCACCGTCGCCGATTCGTTCGACAACGCCCTCGCCGAGGCGATCAACGGCCTCTACAAGACCGAGTGCGTCTACGGGCCCGACACCAACGGCTGGGACGACGTCAGCCACCTCGAGCTGGCCACGCTGTCGTGGGTGCACTGGTTCAACGAGGAGCGCCTCCACGGCTACTGCGGCGACATCCCACCCGCGGAGTTCGAAGCAGCGTTCTACGCTGGCCACCAACCTGCCCTACCGGGGCTTGGAAACCAATAGCGAGAGTCTCCATCAGACCCAGGGCGATTCAATAGGGACAAGGCCACCACGCTCAACGTGTACCAGCACGCTCTTCCCGTCCAGGATCACCAGGCGGCGGATTTGCTTGGTTCGCTCCTAGATTCGAAGGACAAGCCGTCGGTGGCTTCCTGACAGCGCTTCCCGCCATAGATTGTGGCACGACGAATCCGCTCCGCCGACGGACCGATCGTGGGTTGGGATTAGTGGCTCTTCGCGTAGAACTGGGGAGCTTGATGACGTTGGGCTCCACGGACCTCAGGGAGGTTTGGTGGTCTGCCAGCTCATTTGCTCGCGAAGTTGCCTGCTCACGAACGCACAACGGGGGGCAGGGCTCAACGCACGCCATGCCGCGACCTACCGCACGGTCAAGACAGTGAACATCCCTGCGGCGTAGTGCCACGGTTCATCACAAAGCAGCTCGTAGCGACCGGGCTTGAGGGTCATCGTCGTCCAGCCGATACTGCCTGGGGCGATGCCATCGCCGACACCAGCGGCGCAAGATCGCGACGCCTCTCCAAGACTATGGGCCTCGTTGATCTTGCCCTCTGCTCCCGTCGGCCTCGTCCCTGGACCGTCCGAGGGAAGGGGGAACACAACCAACTCGTGCGCGAGGGCTCCGTTGTTGAAGGCAACGAAGGAGACCCTTCCAGCGACCACACTCGTCGGGTCGCTCGTGATGGTCGCCATCATCGGTTCTTGGCTCATTATGGCGTCACCGGCATCGCTGAGCGTGACATCCACCTTCACGCCATCGAGTCGTGGAACCGAACACGAAGGGGAGCCCACCGCGTTGTTGATGGTTGGGCCGGAGGAACCGTTCATCAGGGCAACGAGCGCAGATACCCCGACAGCCAAGGCCAGCACTGCCCCAATCGACCCGATGATCGCAGATCGCCGCGTCATCCCGACGGCGTGGCTGGACCGGCTCCCCGGAGGAGGTCTCGGCGACGGGCGTACTCGTCAATCTCGATTTCACCGCGGGCGAGGCGTTCGTCGAGGATCTGCAGCGGTTCCGGGCTGCCGTTGCCACCGACAGGCGGTGATTGGGCTCCTCCGAGGCGTTGAGCATCTCGCTGACGAATGATGCTGACGACCGCCCAGGCCAGGATGCCGAAGAACGCCAACATGGCGACGATCATGACGATCCACAGGCCCCAGTGGGTTCCGTTGTTCGGGTAGTAGTAGGGATCGTGCATCACCCAAGTGTTCCTTTCGCCGACTAGCGCTGCCAGATCGAGCATCGACCGGGGGCGCCCGGTCGCCTAGAGGCGAAGGTCACGATGATCGGCATCTGTAGGCTCATGGTGGTGTCCCGACCTCGGCGCCGTCGGTGGCCGCTAGCCTCGGTCGTGTCACAGGCGGCCATCTCGTATCACGGCCGGGGAAACGTGCGGGTGCTACAAGTTCTCTCTCAAAGCGAAGTCACGAGTCTCACCGACAGGGGCCAAGGCGGGTGTGCTCCCGAATCCACAAGGATGACCCGTGCCCTACCTGCAAGCCATCGCCATTGCGCTCTTCTAGGGCGTCACCGAACTGTTCCCGGTCTCGAGTCTCGGGCACTCAGTGCTGCTACCAGCATGGCTGGACGGTAGTTGGCAGACCCTCGTGACCTAATCGTCAGAGGCGTCGAGCGAGTCGTCGTTCTATCTGGCCTACATCGTGGCCCTGCACGTGGCGACGGCGTTGGCGCTGCTCTGGTTCTTCCGGGCCGACTGGGAGCCGTTGAGTCCGTACGGGCAGCACCCTGTGACCGGGCCGCAATGTTCGACGGCGAGGGCTCGGGGACCGGTCGGCGTGGATGACGGTCGCCGGTACGCTGCGTTCGTCGCCGAGCACCCAGACAACGGCCGTTCGGAAACAAGAGGAGATCAACAGATGTTGGCAACGCTTAAGTTGACGCATAAGGCAATCGGAGCGGAGGTACGTCGTGGCACGTACGATGTCGTGGTCGACGGTGAGAGGGTCGGGTCGATCGAAATGAACGACACGATCGAAATACCAGTCGAGTCTGGACGTCATACCCTGCAGGTCCGCAATGGCCGAAAGTCGAGCAGTACTGAAACCTTCGACGCCGCCGAGGGCGGGGTCGTCGCCTTCCGATGCACCGGGAAGAGGTTCTTGCCGATCTTTCTGGCATCCTTCATCGTTCCCAGGCTGGCACTGAAACTCGTTCGCGATTGAGTCAGCGTCGCCGTCGTGGCGGTCACCAGCACGTCGTCATCGCCGCCCGCCTGGAGTGGGCCTGCCACCTAACGCCGTACATGAAGGGGCGGGGCCGGATCAAGAGCCTTTTTCTATCGATCGTTCCTGATTCACGCATCGGCGTCCCTGCACGAGAGCGCGCGCCAGCGAGACGTCGGGGTCAACGTCGGGCGATGCCCGCCGAAGGCTTGGCGTTGACGCCGGCGGCGAGCGGCGCATCCTCTTCGAGGACGCCTATGTGGTGCTGCGAGTTCCCATCACTGCTTGGGTTCTGTCACGCTCCCGTGGGCAGCCAGCCATTCATTCGTCGATCTCCGCACATGATGGGGTTCGGCCACGTCCCGACGGGCTCAATCAGAAACGACGGCCACACCGGAGTCGGTGGGCCACGGCGTTAGTCGAGCACGCGTCGGTCCGTGGCCGAGACTCAGGCGGCGGACTCGAGGCATCGGACCTCCCCGTCGCGCAGGGCGTAGAAGACAAGGACCAAGAGCTTGCGGGCCACCGCGACGCGGGCCTTGTACTTGCCGGCGTGCTCGGCGATGCGTTTGTAGTCGGCCCGTAGCTTCTCGTTGCCCTTGGCCCGGTAGTTGCCGACAGCCTCGATGGCGGCCCAGCGGACCAGCGGTGAGCCCTGTTTGGTGATCGCCCCGCGGCGCACGACCTCGTCGGACTCGCGGTGCTTGGGGGTGAGCCCGGCCCAGCTGCAGAGCTTCTTGGCCGAGTCGAAACGGCTGATGTCGCCGATCTCGGCCACGAAGATGGCGCCGATGACTTTGCCCACCCCGGGCAGGGTCATGAGGGCCCGATAGCCGGGGTCGGCCTTGAGCTGGGCATGGATGTGCGCGTCGAGCTCGGCGATGGCCCGCTCGTAGACGTCGAGCAGGTTGCGCAACGAGTCGAGGCGCATCGCATAGGCCTCGGGGAGTTCGAGCCGGTCGAGTTGGGCCTGACCGGTCGGTCCCCACAGCTCGCCGACCACGGGCAGGATCCCGTTCTTGGCCATGACCCCGTGGATCTGGGCCTTGGCACTGGTCCGGTGCCGGATGAGCGAATAGCGATAACGCACCAGCTCGCGCAGCTCTCGGACCTCTGGCGGTGCGATCCAGCCCTCGGCCAGACGCCCGAGAGCCAACATGGCGGCCAGGTCCTGGGCGTCGCGCACGTCGTTCTTGACGCGTCGGTTCCCCCAGTTGTTGCCGAGCGCATGGGCGAGGTGCACGTGGGCGCCGAGGTCTTTGAGCACATCGGCCGCCCAGTACCAGCCGTAGGTGGACTCGAGGACCACCTCGGGCTCGGGCCCGGCGGCGGCCATGGCCTGGGCGAGTTCGAAGGGCTGGCTGACGAAGCGTTCGGTGCCGAGCACCTCGCCGTCTTCTGCCATCCGAACGATGGTGGTGCTGCGTCGATGCAGGTCGATTCCGACGTACTGTCCCATAGGGGCCTCCTCCTCTTTCGAGGTTTTCTTTTGCAAGACCGAGCATGCTCGGATCTCACAAGAGGCGGAGGCCCCGCCCCTTCATCGCATCAGCTGTGAGCCACAGTTGGCCCCTCGCCGACCAGCCTGCTCACCAGAACACCGCTACAGGCGTTCTATAGAGTTCAGGACGATCCTAAGAGGAGGCGTCCACCATGAGCATCGTCCTCCGTTTTAGGCCCGCGTCGTCCGTGACTACCGAACAGTATGACAAGAGCTGGGAAGCGTTGGAGAAGGCCAAGTTGGACTGGCCTCCCTCGGGACTCGACTACTGCGTCTGCTTCTTTGGCTCGGACGGAAACATCCTGACGGCTCCTCCCTTCGCGGCTGCGTCCGCCGTGCGGCAGTCTCCTCTCATCATTGCTACTCACTGGGGTCATTGCGGTTGACCATCTTGTATGTGCCGAGACCGAGGACGCACGGTGCCCAATATCGCCGAGTGACTATGGCACAGTTCGGCACAGCGTTGGCACCGGGTGGAGCGGCAGTCCGCCAGGGCGATATCGGCGACCGGATCAAATCCAGAGAGCACCTGAGCCGTAGATCTATGACAGGATCTGCCGGCGCAAGGGTTGCTCGATCTGCATCTGGCGGTCAGTGGTCGGCCTCCGGTGTTTGTTACGTCAGGAGGTGGGACTTGTGGAACTCAAAGTCGTTGGTGCTGGCGTCGGCCGAACGGGGACGCACTCACTCAAGCTGGCGCTCGAGCGACTCCTCGATTCCCCGTGTCACCACATGCTCGAGATTCTCGGAGATCCTGATCAAATCCCGGCCTGGATCGACGCCATTGAAGGTCGCCCGGTCGACTGGTCAGCGATGCTGGCACGCTATCGGGCGATCGTGGACTGGCCGGGTGGCGCGTTTTGGAGAGAGCTGTCTGAGGCCAACCCGGATGCGCTCGTGTTGCTGTCGGTTCGCGATCCCGAGGAGTGGTACCGCAGCGCCTCGAACACGATCTTCTTGACCTTCGACAACATGCCACCGGAGATCGCTCCCTGGATGGACGCGGTGCGCAAGCTCCTGCGGGACCGATTCAGTGACCGCTTCGACGACCCGACGGCAATGATCGATGCCTATATCCGCCACAACGACGCCGTGCGTGTCGAGGTGCCCGCGGCCCAACTGCTCGAATGGAATCTCGGCGACGGCTGGGATCCGATTTGTGAACGGCTCGGGCTGCAGGTTCCCGCAGAGCCATTCCCCGTCACGAACTCGACGGACGAGTTCCGCGAGATGGTCGGTATCCCACCTCTGACCTGACGCCAACGATCGAGCACACCCGGTTCGGGGGCCTATTCCGGGTCTTCACTACGAACCAGGAGTAAGCAGTCCGCTGCGTTCCACCTGGTCCGTAGACGCAGTTTTGAAGTGGGAAATCGTTGGCCTCGCCCGTCCCAGTAATTTGCGGTCCGACTGAGAGCAGGCCTGCGACCAGGGCCGCGGCTGCCAAGAAGCATGCGGTCAAAGAAAAGGCGTGGTCCACAGTAACGGGTATCCGCGACGTGCCACCTGCGAGATCGAACACGAGGCCAGTCAGGGCCAGCCCGAGAGCCGTGCCCATGCCGCGGGTCATGTTCAGTACGCCGGACGCCAGGCCAGATTGCTGCTCGGGCACCGATCCCATGATGGAGGCAGTGTTCGGCGGGGTGAAACAGCCCAGTCCGATGCCGATGAGTGCGAGAAGCGAGAGGAAGCCGGGCGTGGCGGGTCGCAACGCGCCCAGAGCGAACAGACCGGTCGCCACCAGCGACATTCCCCCAACGGTGAGTGGGCGCGCCCCGAGGCGATCGGCCAGGCGGCCGGCGAAAGGAGCGATCACTCCAAAAGCCAACGGCATCATCATCAGCTCGAGTCCGGCCCGGGCGGCGCCGACTCCCAGCCCTCCCTCGAGGTAGAAGGGAACGAGCAAGAGGACGCCGAACATAACCAGGTAAGAAAGCAGTCCGCTCGTAATACCCGACCGGAAGCGGGCGCGTCGGAACAGTGTGAGATCCAGCATCGGATCGGCAGCGCTTCGTTCGCGCATCACGAACGCCGTCGCCAGCGCGAGTACGATGACGAAGAGTCCGATGATCACGGGCGACGTCCAGCCGTACGAGTTCCCGAACGAGATGGCCGAGAGCACGGCCACAACGGCCGGGAAGAACAACGACAGCCCCTTCCAATCGAATGGCACCCGCTCGAGCAGATGAAGGCTTCGTGGGATCAGCAGCAGTCCCGCGATCATGCCGAGCAGTCCGAACGGCACGTTGACCAAGAAGATGAGGCGCCAACCCCCGGCAGCCAGGAGCAGCCCGCCGACCGACGGGCCGAGGGCGAGCCCAACGGCTTGCGCGGCCCCCTGGATCCCGATCGCCTTGCCCAGCGACGCCCGAGGCACCGCAATCACGATGATGGCCACGCTGTTGGCCTGCAGCATGGCGGCGCCAACCGCCTGGAGGGCTCGGAAGGCGATGAGGGCACCGAGGCTCGGAGCCAGGCCACAGAGCGCCGAGCCGATCACGAACACGCCAAATCCGTAGACGTAGAGGAGCTTGCGACCCCACATGTCGGCGAAGCGACCTACGGCGGTCACGGTTGCCACGAGCACCAACAGGTAGCTCAGCCCTACCCACGTGACGGCCCCCACGCTGGTGTGGAAGGTCCGCTGCAATGTGGGTAGGGCCACTGTCACGATGCTGGCGTCGAGCTGGCCCATGAATGCCCCGATGCACACGGCCCCGACGGCCAGCCAGTACGCGTTCTTCCGGTTCCGAATGGATTCGGGACGACGGGGTTCGATGAGGAGCCGGTGCCAGCCACCGGGTTTCAGGTCATCGAGGGTCTCCACACCCTCGATGGTGAGCTACATCACTCCAGAAGTCATATAGAGATTTCTGGGTATGTCGATAAGCTAAGCAAATGGATAGCCGCAAGCTCGCCTACTTCGTGGCAGTGGTCGAGCACGGAGGATTCACGGCCGCCGCCAAGGCGGTCTTCGTCTCCCAGCCTGCCTTGTCGCTGGCGATCAAAGACCTCGAAGTTGAGGTCGGAGCGCAGCTCTTCACCCGGATCGGCCACCGGGTCCGGCTGACCGCAGCTGGGTCAGCCCTGCTCGAGCCGGCCCGGCAGGTCTTGCGCGACATTGAGACGGGACGAGCCGCCGTGAAGGCTGTCGCCGGACTGCTGTCGGGGTCGCTGTCACTGGCCAGCCTGCCGACGCTTGCCGCTGATCCAATGGCCAGCATGGTGGGCGAGTTCCGGCGTCACCACCAGGGAGTCCGAGTCGACCTTGCAGCGCCTGAGGATAGCGACGACCTGTTCAGCCTGGTCGAGTCCGGCGCCAGTGAGCTCGGTCTCACCGACGCCGCTGATGTGCCCCAGACCCTGGCGGCGGTCACCTTGAGCACTCAAGCGCTCGTGTTCATCCTTCCCCCAGGCTTTGCAACCACAGAAGGCGATACCTTCGAGGCTTTGGATCTTGGGGAAATTCCGCTCGTGGTGGCTCCATTGGGCACATCAACCCGTCGGTTGCTGGACCAGCAGCTTGGCGCACTCGGCCGCCAACCGACTCTTGCCGTCGTCTCCGCCCAACGTGAGGCCATCCTTCCCCTTGTGGTGGCGGGTGCCGGCGCCGCCCTCGTCCCGGAAGCAATGGCGCTGATTGCGGAGAGGCTTGGGGCAGTCGTGGCGCGACCGACACCGCCGGTGGTCCGGGATCTGGTCCTGGTGCACCGACTTGGACCGCTCTCCCCGGCCGCATCCCGCTTCGTCGAACTGGCAGCGGAAACTACGCGATGAACCGTTGCTCCGACGTTGCCGTCGTCGGAGCTTCGGGCTTCTCGCGGTTCCGTCAAGTCGCCACGGTCAGGTGAAGATAATGTGGCCTCCGGCGGCCTTCTCGTAGAACTCGCCCACGGTGATGATGTCCTGCACCTGGTCGATGAAGTCGTTCTTCTCCAACCCGAACAAGTCGACCGACGCCTTGCACGCATACATCCCGGCACCGGTATCGGCGATCATCTCAACGAACTCAGGAATGGAGGGGATGTCGAGCTTCTCCATCTTGTGGTTCATGTAATGGGTCATGGCCGAGGACACGCCCGGAAGTCCTCCCACGATGGTCGCGAAATGCAGACCGGGGTTGCCGACCGTTGCCAGCTTGATGTGCTCATTGCGGGCCTTGTGGATGGCGTCAAGGCCGAAGAAGGTGAAGAAGAGATTCGCCTCTATACCCTCCGCCCGGGCACCGTTGGTCATTATCAGTCCCGGATAGATCCCTTCGAGGGACCCCTTGGAGATGATCATCGAGACCTTTTCGATCGTGTCGCTCATGGTCACTCCTTTCAAATGCAGCCGCGTGGCTTCGGAATGCCGGCGATCTTGGCGGCCAGCTTCGCTGGTCCCTTGGGGATGAGCTGGTACAGCTCCTCGATAGACACACCGGAGGTCTTCCCCAGGACCCGCACCGTGGGCCCGGTCCCCTTGGACAGGAACTCAGATCGCATGAAGCGGATGACCTGCCAATGTGCGTCTGTGAGTTCGTCGATACCCTCACGCCGGGCCAGCTCGGGGACCATCTCCTCGGTCCACTGTTCGGGTCGGACGAAGAAGCCTTCGTCGTTGAGCTCCACATCGGTCGCGGCAATGGTCACAGTGTCGACATTGGTCAGTCCTTTCTCGCGCCGACTGAGTTCGGCGGGGATCTTTCCGGAGTCGGGCATGGTCGAGCTGATCCCGGGGATGTCTCGGCCGGGTAGGAGGCCGTGCCAGTAGAACCATTGGAACATGAGCTTCCCGAGGTGGTTGAGTCGGCCATCGGTACTCCGCCAGCAACGGCAGACCAACGCGGTCGGGTAGTGGCCCGGCAGTGGCTCGGTGTCGTAGTTGAAGTCGATCAGCAGGGCT